>NZ_JBFUPM010000010.1:0-55043 GCF_041355255.1 Paraburkholderia sp. RCC_158
TCGACCTTCTCCGTGGCGTTCATGCCGGCTGCGGGTTCGTCGAGTGCGAGCAGCTTCGGATCGGTCGCAAGCGCACGCGCGATTTCGAGCCGGCGCTGGTGGCCGTACGACAGATTGCGCGACGTGTAGTCCGCGTACTGCGCGATGCCGACGTACTCCAGCAGTTCGATCGCGCGCTCCTTGATCTCGCGCTCTTCCTTGCGCTCGGCCGGCGTCTGGAACACCGCGCCGATCAGGCCGTGCTTCGTGCGCACGTGGCGGCCGACCATCACGTTTTCCAGCGCGGTCATGCCGCCGAACAGACGAATGTTCTGGAACGTGCGCGCGATGCCGGCCTTCGCAACCTGATAGACGGCCGTCGGCGTGTAGTTCTGGCCGTCGAGCTTGAAGTCGCCCGAGTCAGGCGTGTAGAGGCCCGTGATCACGTTGAAGAACGTGGTCTTGCCGGCGCCGTTCGGGCCGATCAGACCGTAAATGGTGCCTTCCTCGATCTGAAGACCGACGTCCGATAGCGCCTGCAAACCGCCGAAGCGCTTGTTCACGCCCTGCACGGACAGCCGGATTTTTTTATCGCTCATGTGATTTCTCCTATCCGTGTCCGTTACGCGCGCACCGGCTTCTTGCCGGCACGCTTCGACAGTTTGGCAATCTTGTCTTCGTGCTTCGGCGACGGCCACAGGCCTTCCGAGCGGTACAGCATGATCAGCACCATCGCCAATGCGTAGACGAGCTGACGGATCACTTCCGTATCGACGATTTCATGGCCGAAGATCATGTGCTGCAGCGGACCCATCGTCGAGCGCAGGAATTCAGGCAGCACCGCGAGCAGCACCGCGCCGAGAATCACGCCCGGAATGTGGCCCATGCCGCCGAGCACCACGCACGCGAGCACCACGATCGACTCGGGCAGCGTGAACGATTCCGGCGACACGAAGCCCTGGAACGCGCCGAACATCGCGCCTGACAGACCGCCGAACGACGCGCCCATCGCGAACGCGAGCAGCTTCACGTTGCGCGTGTTGATGCCCATCGCCTTCGCGGCGATTTCGTCTTCGCGGATCGCGGCCCATGCGCGGCCGATACGCGAGTGCTGCAAACGCGTACACACCCAGATCACGAGCAGCGCGGCGAGCACGAACAGGTAGTAGTACGAGTACACCGACGGGAACTGGAAGCCGAACAGCGAGTGCGACTGCGACAGGCTGAAGTCGCCCAGGTGCACCGGCGCGATTGCCGTGATGCCCTTCGGGCCGTTGGTGATGTTCACCGGACGGTCGAGGTTGTTCAGGAAAATCCGCACGATTTCCCCGAAGCCCAACGTCACGATGGCGAGGTAGTCGCCGCGCAGACGCAGCGTCGGTGCCCCGAGCAAGACGCCGAACAGCGCGGCCACGCCCATCGCGCACGGCACGATGATGAGGAACGGCACGTGCAGCCCGTTCGGCGCGAGATGCGCGATCCATTCGAATTGCGACGACAGGTGCGGCGACGACAGCAGCGCCGCCGTGTACGCGCCGACCGCGTAGAACGCGATGTAGCCCAGGTCGAGCAGGCCGGCGAAGCCGACCACCACATTGAGGCCGAGCGCGAGCATCACGTACAGCATCGCGAAGTCGAGCACGCGGACCCAGTAGTTGCCGCCCGCAGTGCCGATGATCATCGGCGCGGCGATCACGAGCACCGCCGTGATGATGCCGACGGTCAGCGTCTTCGCCAGGTTCTTCTCGGGAATGAGCGTCGTGGACGGCTCGATCGGTTGAATTGAGGTCATTTGATTTACTCCTTGGCCTGGATCAAGCGCGATCCGCAACGCGTTCGCCGAGCAGACCCGACGGACGGAACACCAGCACGATGATCAGCACGATGAACGCAAACACGTCCTGATAGTTACTGCCGAACACACCACCTGTCAGGTTGCCGATATAACCCGCGCCCAACTGTTCGATGAGCCCCAGAATCACGCCGCCGACCATCGCGCCGCCGAGATTGCCGATACCGCCGAGCACGGCCGCGGTGAACGCCTTCAGGCCTGGGATGAAGCCCATGTAGAAGTGCGCGTTGCCATATTCGGAGGCGATCATCACACCGGCGAGCGCGGCGAGCGCCGAGCCGATCATGAAAGTGGCCGAGATCACGAAGTTCGGGTTCACGCCCATCAGCGAGGCGACGCCGGGGTTCTCGGCAATTGCGCGCATTGCGCGGCCGAGCTTGGTCTTGTGCACGAGGAGCAGCAGGCCCGCCATCACGAGGAACGCGACGACGATGATCACGATTTCAGTCATCGAGATCACGGCGCCGGGCGTCGTATCGGTGGCCTTGATCACGTTCAGCGGATCGGTCGGCAGAAGCTGCGGGAACGGCAGCGGATTGCGCGACCAGATCATCATGGCGAGCGTCTGCAGCAGGATCGACACGCCGATCGCGGTGATCAGCGGCGCGAGACGCGGCGCCTTGCGCAGCGGCCGGTATGCCACGCGCTCGATCGTATAGCCGACGACCGCGCAGACCACGGCGGCAATCGCCAGCGCGATGCAGAGCGTCGGCACATTGCCCAAGCCGGGGAAGTGGTTCTGCAGCACGCCTATGGCTGACAGCGCAACCATCGCGCCGACCATCAACACGTCGCCGTGAGCGAAGTTGATGATGCCCAAGATGCCGTAAACCATCGTATAGCCCAGTGCGATGATGGCGTAAACGCTGCCAAGCACCAGCCCGTTGAGGACCTGCTGGATGAAGATATCCATTTAATGCTCCTTAGCCCGTGCGGCTGGATTCGCGCTCTTCATCAGCCGGTGGGCGGTGATGCGTCACGCAATCTCAACGGCACTGCGGGTACTGATGTAAAAGACCGGTAAGGGTTTATCCGCCGCCGATTCGCCTTCACGACTGGGTCACAGTCGCAGGCTAGCCTTCAGCGGATGCAAAAACGGCACCGTCGGGTGGTTCGGTGCCGTCAGGCTGAACGTCCCGTCATTACATCTTCACGACGTCGAGAACCGCTTTCTTGCCGTCCTTGAAGTCGTAAAGCGTAATGGCGCCCTCTTTCAAATCACCCTTGTCGTCGAACGCGATGCGGCCGATTACCCCGTGGTAATCGGTGGACGGCATCGCAGCCAGCACCTTGGGCGCCTCGATCGAATTAGCGCGCTTCATTGCATCGACAATCACGTACACAGCGTCGTACGTGAACGGTGCGTAAATCTGCACCGGCGTGTGGAAGCGGTCGACGTACTTCTTCTCGAAGTCCGCTCCCCTGTCCATTTTCGAAAGCGCGAGTCCCGCTTCCGAACAGACCAGGTTTTGCACGGCGGTTCCCGCCAGCTCACCTACCTTGTCGGTACACACGCCGTCGCCGCCAAGGATTTTTGCCCTGATACCGAGCGCCGCCGCCTGTTTGGCAAACGGCCCGCCCGTTGCGTCCATGCCGCCGAACATGATGGCGTCCGGATGAACACTCTTGATCTTCGTGAGGATGGCCCGGAAGTCCGTGGCCCGGTCGTTCGTCGCTTCGCGCGTGACGACTTTCGCTCCGTTCGCCTCGGCGGTCTTCGCGAATTCGTCCGCGAGTCCCTTGCCGTAGGCGGTCGCATCGTCCACAACGGCGATGCGTTTCGCGCCCAGCGCCTTCGTCGCGTAATTGGCAAGCGCGGGACCCTGCTGCGCGTCGGTGGCGACGACGCGGTAGGTCGTCTTGAAACCCTGCTGCGTGTAAGCCGGGTTCGTCGACGACGGCGAGATCTGCACGATGCTCGCGTCGCTATAGACCTTGGAAGCCGGAATCGACACGCCCGAATTCAGATGCCCGACGACGGCCACCACGTGATCGTCCACCAGCTTTTGCGCGACGGCCGTTCCCGTTTTGGGATCGGCGGCGTCGTCCTGCGCGTCGAGTTGCAAGTCGATCTTGTGGCCGTCGATCGTCAGGCCCTGCGCGTTGATTTCCTCGACCGCGAGACGCGCGCCGTTTTCGTTGTCTTTACCGAGATGCGCAATGCCGCCCGTCAACGGAGCCGCGTGGCCGATTTTCACGACGATTGCTTCGCTTGCCGGCGCCGCGGATGCTGCTGCCGCCGACGCACCTGCTCCCGCCTCGCCATCCTGTTTTTTGCCGCACGCGGTCAACATCGCAACCGCGGCCGCGATGGACACGGCGTAAGCAAACTTGACTCGCATTAAGTAGGTCTCCCGCCCTTGCAAATTCCATCGTCTGAAGGCGCTAAGGCCTTGAGAACGCGCGCATTGTAACTCCAATTTTGCGACGGGCAATATTGTTGAACCGGCAGGGTTTTCCTGCATTGCAACCGTATTTTGAGACCGCTTTCGCGCAAAAGGCGCAACCCGGTTGCGACTGTTTTTCGTGCATCAGTTGCACCGGCTTGGGAACGCATGGCATCAAGTGTTGCGGCCGAACGGCGCTGCGGCCTGCTACAGCGTGGTTTACGTCAAATGGTGGGTTTTGTTGAGCCGCCTTTGGCGAGCACCATTTTAGTGCGCCAAAATTGCAACAGGGCAGATAGGTCGCAAATAATCGGGGACGCATCATCCGAAAAGGGATTTAATGCCAGATCGAATTTCAAAAAAGATTGACTGCGTCGGTGTGGGAAACCGCATTTCGCAGTGATGTGGCACCGTTTCTTGCATGGCCTTCGCGGCGTCGGGATGAAAAAAACGCGCCCGAAGGCGCGCTTTCTTATGGTCTATGGTGGCTGCGAACCGTCAGGCCGGCAGACCCAAGCCACGCGGCAGCGGAAACGCGATGTTTTCCTCGATGCCGTCGAGCGCGCGAACATTGCGCACACCCAACTCCCGCAATCGGGCGATGACCGCCTGCGCCAGCACTTCCGGCGCCGAAGCGCCGGCAGTCACGCCGATGCGGCGCTTGCCCTCGACCCATGTCGGATCGATCTGATCCGGGGAATCGACCATATAGGCCGGGACGCCGAGCTTCTCAGCCAGTTCGCGCAGCCGGTTCGAGTTCGAACTGTTCGGGCTGCCGACCACGATCACCACGTCGCACTGCGGCGCCATGAACTTGACGGCGTCCTGGCGGTTCTGCGTCGCGTAGCAGATGTCCTGCTTCTTCGGCTCGCGGATGGACGGGTATTTCGCCTTCAGCGCGCCGATGATTTCGGCGGCGTCGTCGACCGACAGCGTGGTTTGCGTAACGAACGCGATGCGCTCGGGGTCGGCCAGTTGCAGCGCCTGCACGTCCTCGATGTCTTCGACGAGATGCATGCCCTCGCCCGCCTGGCCCATCGTGCCTTCCACTTCCGGATGGCCCTTGTGGCCGATCATCACGATGTCGAAGCCGTCCTGGCGCATCTTCGCGACCTCGATGTGCACCTTGGTCACGAGCGGACAGGTCGCGTCGTACACGCGCAGCCCGCGCGATTCGGCTTCGCTGCGCACCGCTTTCGACACGCCGTGCGCGCTGAAGATAACCGTGTTGCCGGGCGGCACTTCTTCCAGCCGCTCAATGAAAATCGCGCCCTTCTTGCGCAGATCTTCGACGACGTAGGCGTTATGGACGATTTCGTGACGCACGTAAATCGGCGAGCCGTGCAGCTTGATCGCGCGTTCGACGATCTCGATAGCCCGATCGACGCCGGCACAGAACCCGCGCGGCTGCGCCAGCAGGATCTCGGTTTCGGCAAGGGTCGTATCCGCGATGGTCATGTTTACAAAATCCCGATGATTTTCACTTCGAACGCCAGCGCCTGGCCGGCAAGCGGGTGGTTGAAATCGAACAGGGCCGACGTTTCGCTCACTTCTTTCAGAACGCCGGCGTAGCGGCCGCCACCCGGCGCGTTGAATTCGACCAGGTCGCCCGGAGAAAAATCCTCACCGATCATGCTGTTTTCGCGCAGCGTGGCCAGCGACACGCGCTGGATCAACTCGGGATTGCGCGGACCGAAGGCGACGCCGGGATCTAGCCGAAAGGTCGAATGGTGCCCGACCTTCAAACCCAGCAAAATGTCTTCCAGCGGCGGCGCGAGCTGACCGGCGCCGAGCAGCAGCGTGGCGGGCTTGTCGTTGAAGGTATTGATGACTTCGGCGCCATCGGCAAGGGAAAGCCGGTAGTGAAGCGTCACGTGTGAACCGGGCTTCACTTCGGAAATGTCGATGATGCTCATGCAGTGCTCGCTCAGTCGAAGCGCGCTCTCACGCGTGCGCCGCGGGCGCAGCTGACGCGTGCGGCACACCGTCGGCGTGCCGTGCGCAAAGCGTCTATTGTAAGCCACATGGCTGGCCTCGGCTTGCGTCCATCGCACGCACGAAGCTTCAACCCTAAGCGGAGGAATTGTCTCTATATGTCTGATTATGCGTCCACAATCGGCGATCCAATGTTGGATTTCGCTCGTTCGCCGCCCGTCGCCCGCCCTGCCGATGCGCCCAATCCGCGCCGCCGGCGCAAATGGCCCAAACACGATATGCCGCGCGAACGGCTCATCGATCAGGGCCCGGCTGTGCTGTCGGACACGGAGATGATCGTGCTCGTGCTCGGCTCCGGCCTGCCCGGCCACGACGTGTTCAGCGTGGCGCGCGAACTGCTCGACCGCTTCGGCTCGCTGCGGGCCATGCTCGATGCGACTTACGCGGATTTCGACGGCCTGCGCGGCATCGGGCCCGCGAAAAAAGCGCAATTGCTCGCGATCATGGAAATGGCGCGCCGTTCGCTGGTCGACAAGATGCGCCGGCGTTCGCTGATGAATTCGCCCGAGGCCGTGGAAGATTACCTGCGGCTTCTGATCGGCGGCCGTCCGCAGGAAGTGTTCGTGTCGCTGTTCCTCGACGCGCGGCATCGGCTGATTCGCAGCGAGGAAAGCGCGCGCGGCACGCTCACGCGCATGGCGGTGTATCCGCGCGAAATCGTGCGGCGGGCGCTGGCGCTCAATGCGGCAAGTCTGATCGTCGCGCACAATCATCCGTCGGGCGCGGTGCAGCCGAGCGCCAGCGACTGCAGTCTCACGCGCACACTGCGTGAAGCG
Organism: Paraburkholderia sp. RCC_158; assembly: GCF_041355255.1. Taxonomy (NCBI): domain Bacteria; kingdom Pseudomonadati; phylum Pseudomonadota; class Betaproteobacteria; order Burkholderiales; family Burkholderiaceae; genus Paraburkholderia; species Paraburkholderia sp. RCC_158. The sequence goes on from NZ_JBFUPM010000010.1 coordinate 6,990, forward strand.
CTGGCGCTGATCGACGTGCAACTCGTCGATCATCTCGTGATCGGCGCGGACAGCGTATACTCGTTCGCCCGCGCCGGGTGGCCGTGACGCAGTGCGGCCGGCACCTTGACGGGTCTTTCGGCGCTCTTTAGGCGACATGAAAAAAGCGTGAACGGGACGCGAAAAGGCGCCGCGCCGTGTCTCGCCACCGCAAATAAGGTTTGATTTTGCGGCTTTTTTCCTGCTAGAATTCCGGTTTGCCTATTTCCAACCCCCTGTTCCGAAGCCACCAAGGCGTTCCGGAAAGGATACGTGCCTGATTTCAGCGCGACTCTTTTCGGGAAACTTTCACGGCGTTCGAACTCAGAATTAGCGTATTAGGAGTGCTCTCATGGCACGCGTATGCCAAGTAACTGGGAAAGCGCCGATGAGCGGCAACAACGTTTCCCACGCGAACAACAAAACCAAGCGCCGGTTCCTGCCGAACCTGCAAAGCCGCCGTATTTGGGTGGAAAGCGAAAACCGTTGGGTGCGTCTGCGTATTTCGAACGCCGGCCTGCGCCTGATCGACAAGAACGGTATCGACGCTGTGCTCGCAGATCTGCGCGCACGCGGTGAAGCCTAAGGAGTAAATCATGGCGAAAGGCGCACGCGACAAGATCAAGCTGGAATCGACCGCAGGCACGGGTCACTTCTACACGACTACGAAGAACAAACGCAACATGCCGGAAAAGATGCTGATCAAGAAGTTTGATCCGGTCGTCCGTAAGCACGTTGACTACAAGGAAACCAAGATCAAGTAAGTCTTGGCTCCTGCCTTTTGACGAAGGCAAAGACATGTGCAAAAAGCCTCGCATTCGTGCGGGGCTTTTTTGTTTCTGGGTCGTCAAAACCGTCGTTTGACCTTGATGTGCGCGGTCGTGAAGTCTTATGACGTCCGGCTAGCTTTCCCTCGACCGTCGCGGCGCGTATCCTTTCTCGTTTTAGCAGCGCGTGATTGACGCGTTTGCACAGCAAAACGAAAAGACGGAGATGCAAGCAATGGAATTCGATGTGGCGATTGTCGGTAGCGGTCTCGCGGGGCTGAGCGTCGCGCTCAACCTCGCAGAAACGCGGCGGGTCGCGGTGATCGCCAAGCGGTCGATGACTGAAGGCGCGAGTGATTGGGCGCAAGGCGGCATCGCCGCCGTGCTGGATTCCGCGGACAGCATCGACAATCACGTGCGCGACACGCTGATTGCCGGCGGCGGCCTGTGCGACGAAGCGGCGACGCGGTTCATCGTCGAACACGGGCGTGCCGCGATTGAATGGCTGATCGACCAGGGCGTGCCGTTCACGAAAGACGACGCGGCGGAGCTCGGCTTCCACCTCACGCGCGAGGGCGGCCATAGCCACCGGCGGATTATTCATGCGGCCGACGCCACGGGCCATGCGGTTGTCACCACGCTCAGCGAGCGTGTGCGGCGGCATCCGAACATCACACTGCTCGAAGATCACTGCGCGATCGACCTGATCACCTCCGACCGGCTGGGATTGCCGGGACGCCGTTGTCATGGCCTCTATGCGCTCGATGTGCAAACCGGCCGCACCGTCACCATCGAAGCGCCGCACACAGTGCTCGCCACCGGCGGCGCGGGCAAGGTCTACCTGTACACCACGAATCCGGACACGGCGACGGGCGACGGCATCGCGATGGCATGGCGCGCGGGCTGCCGCGTCTCGAACATGGAGTTCATCCAGTTCCATCCGACCTGCCTGTTCCATCCGTACGCCAAGTCGTTTCTGATTTCGGAAGCCGTGCGCGGCGAGGGCGGCGTGCTGAAGCTGCCGGACGGCACGCGTTTCATGCCGAACCACGACGAGCGCGCCGAACTCGCGCCGCGCGACATCGTCGCGCGCGCGATCGACTTCGAGATCAAGAAGCGCGGCATCGATTGTGTGTATCTGGACATCAGCCATCAGCCGGCCGATTTCCTGCGCGAGCATTTTCCGACGATCCTCGCGCGCTGCCTGGAATTCGGCATCGACATCACGAAGGAACCCATTCCGGTCGTGCCGGCGGCGCACTATACGTGCGGCGGCGTCGTCACCGATCTGGCGGGCCGCACCGATCTCGCGGGCCTCTATGCAGTCGGCGAGACCTCTTGCACGGGGCTGCACGGCGCGAACCGCCTGGCCAGCAATTCGCTGCTCGAGTGTCTGGTGATCGGCCGCTCGGCTGCGCGCGCCATCGAAGAAGAAGGCTTTAGCGGCGCGGTTCATGCGCCGTTGCCGGACTGGGACGAAAGCCGCGTGTCCGATCCGGACGAAGAAGTGGTGGTCGCCCACAATTGGGACGAGCTTCGCCGGCTCATGTGGAACTACGTGGGCATTGTGCGCACGGACAAACGGCTTGCGCGAGCGCGCCACCGGCTCGCCCTCTTGCGCGACGAGATTCACGAGTATTACGCGAATTTCAAGGTGAGCCGCGACCTGCTGGAGTTGCGCAATCTGGTGGACGTGGCTTCGCTAATCGTCGACGGCGCGCGCTCGCGGCGCGAAAGCCGCGGCCTGCATTTCAGCCGCGACTGGCCGGCGACTTTGCCCAAAGCGCTGCCGACCGTGCTCTCGCCGGAATACGTGCGCAACCGCAACGTGTGATGCAAACGGAAACGCCATCGCCGGCTTTCATGCCAGCGATGGCGCTTTATGTCTCATCAACCCGAACCGCTGGAAACCGCGTCAGACGATTCGCAACGAGTAATCGGTCGCTCGCACGTCTTTCGTCAGGGCGCCGATCGACACGCGGTCGACGCCTGTCTCCGCAATCGTCCGCACCGTCTCGAAGTTGACGCCGCCGGACACTTCCAGCACCGCGCGCCCGGCGGTGATGCGCACCGCGTCGCGCATTGCATCGAAGGAAAAGTTGTCGAGCAGAATGGACTGCGCGCGATGCGCCAATGCCGTTTCCAACTGTTCGAGCGTTTCGACCTCGATCTGAATCGGGACGCCCGCGTTGAGCGCAAGCGCTGCGTTCATGGCCGCGCCCACTCCGCCGGCGGCGGCAATGTGGTTTTCCTTGATCAGGATGCCGTCGTACAACGCGAGCCGTTGATTCGCGCCGCCGCCCACACGCACCGCGTACTTTTGCGCGAGCCGCAAGCCTGGCAAAGTCTTGCGCGTGTCGAGAATGCGCGTGCGCGTATGCGCGATTGCGTCGACGTACCGGCGCGTCGCGCTCGCCACGCCGGACAGCAACTGCAGAAAGTTGAGCGCGTTGCGCTCGGCGGTAAGCAGCGCGCGCACCGGCCCGCGCAGTTCGCACACCGGCGTGTCCGCCGTCATGCGGTCGCCTTCGCGATAACGCCACTGCGCCTCGATCCGCGGATCGACCTGCCGCAAGACGGCGTTGAACCAGGGCACGCCGCACAACACCGCATCCTCGCGGGCGATGACGCGCGCGTCGCGCACTTCGTCGGCGGGAACGAGGCGGCCGGTCTGGTCGCCGGTGCCGATGTCTTCCGCGAGCGCGTCCGCGACGTTGCGTGCCAGCGCGGCGTCGAACGCGGCGCCGTACTGCGCGCGGATCTCGGCGAAGAGCGGCGACACGGCTTCCGCCTGGCTATAGGCGGCGGAACCGGCCTCTGCTGAATCTTGCGCTACCGCGTTCATCAGGCGGCTCCTACGTTCGAATACAACTGGGCGTCGCGCGCCAGATCGCCGCTCGCTTGCACGCGCTTCTTGTGACGCGCGGCGAAGTCCAGCATGCGATCGATCGGCAGACGAGCCCGTTCGCCGATAGCACGGTCGACGAAAATCTCGTTGTGGCCGCGCTCGAGCACGTCGGCCAGATTCGCGAGGCCGTTCATGGCCATCCACGGACAGTGCGCGCAGCTCTTGCAGGTCGCGCTGTTGCCGGCCGTGGGCGCGGCAATCAGCGTCTTGCCGGGCGCAGCGAGTTGCATCTTGTGCAGGATGCCGAGGTCCGTCGCGACGATGAAATGCGTCGCATCGAGCTTCTGCGCGGCGTCAATCAATTGGGTGGTGGAACCGACGACATCGGCAAGCGCCACGACGTTGGCCGGCGACTCGGGATGCACGAGCACTTTCGCGCCGGGATATTCGGCGCGCAGCAAATCGAGTTCGATGCCCTTGAATTCGTCGTGCACGAGACACGAGCCCTGCCACATGAGCATGTCCGCGCCGGTCTTGTTCTGGATATAACCGCCCAGGTGCCGGTCCGGCGCCCAGATGATTTTTTCGCCGCGCGCGTGCAGGTCGGCAACGATCTCCAGTCCGATCGATGAAGTCACCATCCAGTCGGCGCGAGCCTTCACCGCGGCACTGGTGTTCGCATAGACCACGACCGTGCGATCCGGATGGGCGTCACAGAAAGCCGAGAATTCGTCCACTGGGCAGCCAAGATCGAGCGAGCAGGTGGCGTCGAGGTCGGGCATCAGAATGCGCTTGTCGGGACTCAGAATCTTCGCGGTCTCGCCCATGAAACGCACGCCCGCCACCACCAGCGTTTGCGCCTCATGGTCACGCCCGAAGCGCGCCATTTCCAGCGAATCGGCGACGCAGCCGCCGGTTTCGTCGGCAAGCTCCTGCAATTCGGCATCGACATAATAGTGGGCCACGAGCACTGCCTTCTCGCGCTTGAGCAATGCGCGGATGCGCTCCTTCAGCGCCACTTTCTGTTCTGCCGACGGCATGTCGGGCACCTTCGCCCACGCCTGTCCGATCCCGCAGGACGTGCCCTGCGCCTGCGGCCGGTCGTATTCGACGGTCCTGATCGCCTGCTGATCCATGATCTCCTCTGCCTTCGCTCTGCCGCCGCGGCCTGCGCACTGCGTCATGCTGCATTTTCCGCGGCCCAAAAAGCAAAACCCCGCCAACGCGGGGTTTTGTGACGTAACGAAATTTTAATGGATTTCGCGATCAAGCATAACGGCGCAGTCGCATTGCAAAATCCTGCAGCGCTTTGATGCCGCTCGCCTCAGCGCGATGACACCAGTCCTGCAACTGAACCAGCAACTGGTCGCGCGATGCGTTCGAGCGCTCCCACATTGCCGCGAGTTCGTTGCGCATGTCGATGTACGTCTTCAGTTTCTGGCTGTTCGCGAAGATTTGCGGCAGCAGACGTTTCTGCGGCTCGTCGAGCCCCGCTTCTTCCTTATGGAACCAGTTGCGCGCGCCGCGCATGAGCTGATACTTCTCGCGTGCGCCGACTTCCTTCAGATGCGCGAGTTCCTGACGATACGCACGCTTAAGCGCCTTGCCGTAACGCGCCATCACTTCGTAACGGTTTGCCAGCACGGCCTGCAACGTGTCCTGGTCGAGCACCAGCTTGCCGGTGGTCAGACGCGGCGTGGGCGCGATCTTCTTCACCTTCGCAAGACGGAAGGCCGACATGATGCGGATATACATCCAGCCGATGTCGAACTCGTACCACTTGTTCGACAGCTTGGCCGACGTCGCATACGTGTGGTGATTGTTATGCAGTTCCTCACCGCCGATGATGATGCCCCACGGGAAAATGTTCGTGCTGGCGTCCGACGAATTGAAGTTGCGGTAGCCCCAGAAGTGCGCGAGACCGTTGACGACGCCGGCCGCCCAGAACGGGATCCACACCATTTGCACGGCCCAGATGGTCAGGCCGACGACGCCGAACAGCGCGACGTTCAGCACCATCATCAGGCTCACGCCGAGAATCGGGTACTTGGTGTAGACGTTGCGCTCCATCCAGTCGTTCGGCGTGCCGTGACTGAACTTGCGCATCGTTTCTTCGTTTTTCGCTTCGGTGCGATACAGTTCCGCGCCTTCAAGCAGCACCTTCCAGATGCCGCGCGTTTGCGGGCTGTGCGGATCTTCTTCGGTCTCGCACTTCGCGTGGTGCTTACGGTGAATAGCCGCCCATTGACCGGTCAGCATGCCCGTGGTCATCCACAGCCAGAACCGGAAAAAATGACTGACGACAGGGTGCAACTCCAGCGCGCGGTGCGCCTGGCAGCGGTGCAGATAAACCGTCACGCCGATGATCGTGACGTGCGTGACCGCGAGGGTGTACAGCACAAGTTGCCACCAGGAGAAGCGCAGCAGGCCGTGGGCAAGGAAATCGAGCAAGGAATTCAACAAGGCAATTTACCTGTGGAACGAGAGACACGAGACACCCGCGGACTGCGCGTGTCAAGAAAGTGAAAGCATACAGCGGGATTGGACGACATTCTACTGGAAGCGTTCCAAGTGTTTGTAACAAATAGGGATTTTTTGTGCGGCATCAACGAGCGATAGTCTGCAATGAGCCCATTTTGACTCACCGCAGACCCAGAAGTGCCCGTCAGAGCGCGTTGCCTGCCTGATTGGCGGCAGGCGCGGTCATAGTTACCGGCTGCGGTGCGACACCGGAGACATTTGCAATGTGTCCGACGTTTCCGACGATCCGCACTTCGCGTTGCGCGAAAGGAATCGAAATGCCGTGCGCGGAGAAAAGCTGCCAGATGTTGCGATTGACCGCCGAGCGCACGGCCGAGGTGCCGGTTGCGGCGTCGGCGATCCAGAAACCCAGTTCGAGGTTGATGCCGTCAGCGCCGAAACTCGTCAGGTAAGGCGTGGGCGCCGGGTCCGCGAGGACGCGCGGCACGCCGGCGGCGGCTTGCGCGAGCAGCGCCATCGCCTGTTCGACGTCGGCCGTGTAGGCGATCTGCACCGCCGCCTTCGCGTAGCCGCGCGTCAGATACGACGACTGGTTCTGCACGACGTCGGTGATCAGCTTCTCGTTTGGAATCAGCGTCTCGATGCCGTCGAGGCCACGCACGACCGTGTAACGCGTGCGGATCTGCGTGACCATGCCTTGCAGGCCGCTCACGTTGATCGTGTCGCCGATCCGCAACGACCGGTCGATCAGGATGATGAAGCCCGACACATAGTTGCTCGCGATCTTCTGCAGCCCGAAACCGAGCCCCACGCCGAGCGCGCCGCCGAACACGCCGAGCACGGTGATGTCGATGCCCACGAGCGACAGGCTGATCAGCACAGCCGCCAGCACGAAAGCCGCACGGCCGACGCGCGCCACCACCACTTTCAGATTGGCGTCGAGCGTCGTGGCGCGCATCAGCCGGTCTTCGAACGCCGAGCCGAGCCACATCGCGACGATCATCGTCACGCCCACCCACAGCAGGCCGGTGACGAGCGAAAGCAGCGTCATATGCGCATTGGCGATGCGAAAGTGAACGCTCGCCATCCACTCGATCACGTCGTCCTGAATGCCCATCACGGTCAGCACCATGGCGACCCAGACGACCAGCGAGACGATTTTTTCGACGACGAAAAGCCACGGATGCGTCTCGCCGTCGTGGCTAAAGACGCGTCGCGCGAAGAAAAACACGATGTAAATCAAGCCGATGCCGAAGAGCGGCACCAACGCGAGATCGAGCAGCGCAGTGTGGATGAACTGGCCCGCGATCGCGCGCGCGAGCCACACCAGCACCGCGCCGATCAGCGGGAAAAACGCGCGGTTCAGGCTTTCGGCGCCGAAGCGCAACGTCTGGTAGCGCGTCTGCCGGCGCAAATCGAGCGCCCGGCGCAGCACGCGCGCGAGCAGCCACGCGAGCGCGAGCGTCGTGAGAAGCAAGCCGATTTGCCACAGCATGACCGGCTGGCCGAAGTCGCGCGTGAGATCGCCGAAAAGGTGCGAAAAGAGTCTGTTTTGCATGATGTTGCGGGAATGGCCGGCTCGCCGGCATCGAAGAATCGATCGGCGAGCCGGCGGGCAGCCCGTCGGGCCTCAGCTCTGGCGTTCGAGCACGGCGGCGAAGAAGCCGTCGGTCGCGTGGCGATGCGGCCAGAGCGACAGGTAATCGCCCATTTCGAGGTCGATGCGCTGCTCGGCCAGCACTTCACGCGCCGGGACGAGCGCGAAGTCCGGGTGATCCGCGAGGAACTGCTGCACGACCGCTTCGTTTTCCGCTTCGAGGATCGAGCACGTCGCGTACACGAGACGCCCGCCCTTCTTCACGAGCCGCGCCGCGCTCGCGAGAATCGACGCCTGCTTGGGCGCAAGTTCCGCGACCGATTCCGGCGACTGACGCCACTTCAGATCGGGATTGCGGCGCAGTGTGCCCAGGCCGCTGCACGGCGCGTCGACCAGCACGCGGTCGATCTTGCCGGCAAGCCGCTTGATCTTGGCGTCGTGTTCACTGTCGATCAGCACCGGATTCACGTTCGACAAGCCGCTGCGCGCAAGCCGCGGCTTGAGCTTGGCGAGACGCCGCTCGGAGATGTCGAATGCGTACAGACGCCCGGTCGAGCGCATCGCCGCGCCGAGCGCGAGCGTCTTGCCGCCCGCGCCCGCGCAGAAGTCGACGATCATTTCGCCGCGCTTGGGCGCGACGAGCGAGCACAGCAACTGGCTGCCCTCGTCCTGGACTTCGAGCCAGCCTTGCTGGAACGCGTCGAGCTTGGTGAGCGGCGGCTTGCCGACCACCCGCACGCCGAACGGCGCGAACGGCGTGGCGCCGGCTTCAATGCCGGCCTTCGACAGCGCGTTCAGCACGTCGTCGCGGCTCGCCTTGATCGGGTTCGCGCGCAGATCCAGAGGCGCCGGGTAGTTGAGCGCGGCGGCCAGTTGCGCGAGTTCCGCGGCTTCGAACCGCTTGGTCAGCGCCTGATAGATCCAGTCCGGCAGATTCAGGCGAATCCGCAGCGGCAGGCTTTCCGGGTCGATCATCGCGACATGTTCGAGCCACCTGGACTCCGAGTCCGACACGAAGGGCTTGAGCGCCGAGCGGCCCGCCGTCTGCATCAGACCGAGCAGAGCCATGCGGCGCGCCGGGCTGCCGGCGCCGCTTTCGGCCAGATGCGCGAATTCCATGCGCCGGCGCAGCACCGCGAAAACCGCCTCGGCGATCACGCCGCGCTCACCATGCCCCAACTTCGGATGCGCGCGGAAAAAGCGGCTCGTGGTGGCGTCGGCGGGACCGTTCAGTCTTAGGACTTCAGCCAGCAAAGTCTCAGTTTGTCCAATCAAAAAACCATGCAATCTCATGCGCCCTCTCCGGCGGTGTGACCGGCAAAGAGCCATTGCGGCTCCGGCGGCGTAAGCGTGACACGCAGGCCGTCAAGAGCAAGACGCCCTTCGACGAACCAGCGCACCGCGCGTGGATAAATGATGTGTTCGGTCGCGAGCACGCGTTCGGCGAGCGTCGCGGGCGTGTCGCCGGCCACGACGGGCACCGCCGACTGCATGACGATCGGTCCGTGATCGAGCTGCGACGTCACGAAATGCACCGACGCGCCGTGCAGTCGCACGCCGGCGTCGAGCGCCTGCTGATGTGTCTTGAGTCCAGGAAAGCTCGGCAGCAGCGACGGGTGCACGTTCAGCATGCGCCCCGCATAACGGTCGACGAAACCGTCCGTCAGCACGCGCATGAAGCCGGCGAGCGCGACGAGATCCGGCGAGAAACTATCGATTTGTTCGGCCAGCGCCGCATCGAAGCGCTCGCGGTCGGGAAACTGGCGGTGATCGACCACCGCCGTCGCAATGCCGTGCGACGCCGCGAACGCAAGGCCCGCGGCGTCAGGACGGTTGGCAATCACAGCGGCCACCTGCGCGGCCCACCCTTCGTCCGCACACGCGCGGACAATGGCTTCCATGTTGCTTCCCCGCCCTGAAATCAGGATGACGAGTTTTTTCATGCGCGGATTTTATCATTCGGGGACACCCAAACCGCGAGGCGCCGCCGTCCGTTGCGCCGAGCGTTTATAATCGTTTGTTTTGCGGCACCCCGCCCGCCCTACCCCGACGCGCTATCGTGAGAGTCTTCCGCGGTCTTCCCAACGCTGAAAGCCGTGCGCCGTGCGCACTGACCATCGGCAACTTCGACGGTGTCCACCGCGGCCATCAGGCTTTGCTCGCGCACGTGCGCGCAGCGGCCGACGCGCGCGGCCTGCCCGTCTGCGTGATGACCTTCGAGCCGCACCCGCGCGAATTCTTCAACCCGGCCGGCGCGCCGCCGCGCATCGCGATGCTGCGCGACAAGCTCGAAGCGCTGCGCACCAATGGCGTGGACCGCGTGGTCGTCGAGCACTTCAATCACACGTTCGCGAGCCAGTCGCCGGATGCGTTCGTCGAACGGATCATCGTGAACGGGCTGCACGCGCGCTGGGTGATGATCGGCGACGACTTCCGCTATGGCGCCAAGCGCGCGGGCGACTTCACGTCGCTGAAGGCGGCAGGGCAGCACTACGGTTTCGAAGTCGAGCAAATGGCCACGGTCGCCGATCCGTCCGGTGCGCGCATCTCCAGCTCGGGCGTGCGCGCGGCATTGGTGGCGGGCGATCTCGACGCGGCGCGCGCCGCGCTCGGCCGCGACTATCTGATCAGCGGCCACGTCGTGCACGGCATGAAGCTCGGCCGCGATCTCGGCTTTCCCACGCTCAATCTGCCGATCGCGCACAAGCGTCCGGCGCTCGCGGGCATTTTCGTCGTGCGCGTGCATGGCGTGACCGACGAACCGCTGCCTGGCGTCGCGAGTCTGGGCCTGCGTCCCACCGTCGACGATTCGGGCCGCGTACTGCTCGAAGTGCATCTGCTCGACTGGCACGGCGACGCTTACGGCAAGCTCGTGCGCGTCGAATTCCTGAAGAAGCTGCGCGACGAGGAAAAGTACGTCGACCTCGAAACGCTCACCGCCGCGATTGCACGCGACGTCGCCAACGCGCGCGCGTGGTTCGCGGCCGTCGGCGCGGGCACGCCGGGCAGCCGCTCCACCGGTTTCGCCACGTCGGCCACCGACCGAATTAGATAGCCGCCGCGGTCCCTGCGCGCGTTCACCTGCCGCATGGACCGCCGCTGCGCGTATCGAAGGACATCCGCGCATTGCGCGACATGCCTGCCGCCGCGCCCAACCCTCTCGCGCACCGTGCGCAACCCGCGCCCCGCTGCGCTTATAAAGAATTCACCGCGACCACATCATGAGCAACAAGAAAGCCGATTCGAAACCGCAATCACGCTACCCCGTGAACCTGCTGGACACGCCGTTCCCGATGCGCGGCGACTTGCCCAAGCGCGAGCCGCAATGGGTCAAGGAATGGCAGGAGCGCAAGGTCTACGAGAAGATCCGCGCAGCCAGCAAGGGTCGCAAGAAGTTCATCCTGCACGACGGCCCGCCGTACGCGAACGGCGACATCCACCTCGGCCACGCGGTGAACAAGATTCTCAAGGACATGATCGTCAAGGCGCGCAACATGGCGGGCTTCGACGCGGTCTACGTGCCGGGCTGGGACTGCCACGGCATGCCGATCGAAATCCAGATCGAAAAGCAGTTCGGCAAGTCGCTGCCCGCCGCGGAAGTCATGCAGAAAGCGCGCGCGTATGCGACCGAGCAGATCGAGAAGCAGAAGCTCGGCTTCCGGCGTCTGGGCGTGCTCGGTGAGTGGGACAACCCCTACAAGACCATGAACTTCACGAATGAAGCCGGCGAAATCCGCGCGCTCGCGAAGATCCTGGAAAAAGGCTACGTGTTCCGCGGCCTGAAGCCGGTCAACTGGTGTTTCGACTGCGGCTCGGCGCTCGCTGAGGCGGAAGTCGAGTACAAGGACAAGACCGATCCGACCATCGACGTGCTGTTCGGCTTCGCCGAGCCGGAGAAGACCGCGCAGGCGTTCGGCCTGAACGCGCTGCCGCGCAACGAAGGCGGCATCGTGATCTGGACCACGACGCCGTGGACCATTCCCGCGAACCAGGCGTTGAACCTGCATCCGGAAATCGTCTACGCGCTCGTCGATACGCCGCGCGGCCTGTTGATTCTCGCCGAGGAACGCGTCGAAGCGTGCCTGAAGGCGTACGGCCTGGAAGGCTCGGTGATCGCGACTACGCCGGGCGCCAAGCTTGTCAACTTGCGCTTCAATCATCCGCTCGCGTCCGCACATCCGAGCTACAAGCGCACGTCGCCGGTTTATCTCGGCGACTACGTGACGACGGAAACCGGCACGGGCGTCGTGCACTCGTCGCCGGCGTATGGCGTGGAAGACTTCGTGTCGTGCAAGGCGCACGGCATGGCCGACTCCGACATCATCAATCCGGTGATGGGCGACGGCCGTTACATCGAATCGCTCGCGCTCTTCGGCGGCCTGTCGATCTGGGCGGCGAATCCGCAGATCGTGGAAGCGCTGCAAAGCGCCGGTTCGCTTTTGCGCACCGAAAAGTACACGCACAGCTACATGCACTGCTGGCGCCACAAGACGCCGATCATCTATCGCGCGACGTCGCAATGGTTCGCCGGCATGGACGTGAAGCCGAACGACAGCGACAAGACGCTGCGCGAAACCGCGCTCGAAGGCATCGAAAACACGGCGTTTTATCCGTCGTGGGGCAAGCAGCGGCTTTTCAGCATGATCGCGAATCGTCCCGACTGGACGCTGTCGCGTCAGCGTCAATGGGGCGTGCCGATGGCGTTCTTCGTCCACAAGGAAACGGGCGAGTTGCATCCGCGCACGCTCGAGTTGCTCGAGGAAGTCGCGAAGCGCGTCGAGCAGGCCGGCATCGAGGCTTGGCAAACGCTCGATCCGCGCGAACTGCTCGGCGACGACGCGAATCTGTACGAAAAGAACCGCGACACGCTCGACGTGTGGTTCGATTCCGGCACGACGCATTGGCACGTGCTGCGCGGCTCGCACAAGGACGAACTGCAATTCCCGGCCGACCTGTATCTGGAAGGCTCGGATCAGCATCGCGGCTGGTTCCATTCGTCGCTGTTGACGGCTTCCATGCTCGACGGCCGTCCGCCGTATAACGCGCTTCTGACGCACGGCTTTACCGTCGACGGCGAAGGCCGCAAGATGAGCAAGTCACTCGGTAACGGCATCGATCCGCATGAGGTGGCGAATCGCCTCGGCGCGGAAATCATCCGCTTGTGGATCGCGTCGACCGATTACTCCGGCGAGCTCGCGATCTCCGAGGAAATCCTCAAGCGCGTGACGGAAGGCTATCGCCGTATCCGCAACACGCTGCGCTTCCTGCTCGCGAATCTGTCGGACTTCGACTACGAGAAGAACGCGCGCCCAGTGGAAGACTGGTTCGAGATCGACCGTTACGCGGTGGCGCTGTCGGCGAATCTGCAAAACGACATCCTCTCGCACTACGACAAGTACGAGTTCCACCCGGTGGTCGCCAAGCTGCAGACGTTCTGCTCGGAAGATCTCGGCGGTTTCTATCTGGACGTGCTGAAGGATCGCCTGTACACGACGGCTGCTGACTCCGTCGCGCGCCGCTCGGCTCAAACCGCGCTGTATCACATCGCGCAAGGTTTGCTGCGTCTGATGGCGCCGTTCCTCTCCTTCACCGCCGAAGAAGCGTGGAAGGTGTTTCAGCCGAACAGCGAAACCATCTTCACCGAGACGTATCACGCGTTCCCGGCCGTGCCGGACGCCGGCGCGCTGCTCGACAAATGGACGCTGCTGCGCGCCGCGCGCGGCGACGTGACCAAGGCGCTGGAAGAAGCGCGCGTTGCTAACCTGATCGGCTCGTCGTTGCAGGCGGAAGTGGAAATCCGCGCGAGTGGCGCGCGTTACGACGCGCTGACGAGCCTCGGCGACGACCTCAAGTTCGTGCTGATCACATCGGCGGCGAGCGTCGTGAAGGTCGCGAGCGAAGCGGAAGAAGGCGTCGAAGTGATCACGTCGAAGTATCTGAAGTGCGAGCGCTGCTGGCACTACCGCGCGGATGTCGGCGCGAACGCCGAACACCCCACGCTGTGCGGCCGCTGCGTCAGCAATCTGTTCGGCACCGGCGAGGCGAGGAGCGCGGCATAATGGCGAGAACCATGGCGAAATCCACATCGAAAGCATCCGCCGGCAATAGTTCGCTGGCGCCCTGGCTCGGCGTCGCGCTGATCGTGATCCTGTTCGATCAGCTGACGAAAATCGCGGTGCAGAAGGTGTTTGCCTACGGCGTCGCGCATGAGGTCACGTCGTTCTTCAACCTGATCCTCGTGTACAACCGCGGCGCCGCCTTCAGCTTTCTCGCGATGGCGGGCGGCTGGCAGCGTTGGGCTTTCACCGCGCTCGGCGTGATCGCCGCGCTGGTGATCTGCTACCTGCTCAAGCGCCACGGCGGGCAAAAAATGTTCTGCACGGCGCTGGCGCTGATTCTCGGCGGCGCGCTCGGCAACGTGATCGACCGGCTCGCGTACGGCCATGTGATCGACTTCCTGGACTTCCACGTGCGCGCGTGGCACTGGCCGGCGTTCAACCTGGCCGACAGCGCAATTACGGTCGGCGCGGTGCTGCTCGTCATCGACGAGTTGCGGCGCGTACGCGGGTCGCGCTAACGGGCGGATCGTTGCGAGGCGCGGGGCCGCCGGAAGTGGTTTTTCGCGCTTCGACGGCTCGCGCCCGCAGTCCGCTTTGAAGGCCGGCAACGGTGCAAGCGCGCCGCGCTCGGTCACCACGCTTTGTCGGAGGCTTTCGTTGGCAACCGCAGAACTCGCAGGAAAACACCTCGTCCTCGGCATGACGGGCGGCATTGCCTGCTACAAGATCGCCGAACTCACGCGTCTTCTGACCAAGGCCGGCGCGACCGTCCAGGTCGTGATGACCGAAGCGGCCACGCAGTTCATCACGCCCGTCACGATGCAGGCGCTCTCAGGCCGCCCCGTCTACACGAGCCAGTGGGACGCGCGCATCGCGAACAACATGGCGCATATCGATCTGTCGCGCGAAGCCGACGCGATCGTGATCGCGCCCGCGTCCACTGACTTCCTCGCGAAACTCGCGCACGGCATGGCCGACGATCTGCTCGCCACGTTGTGCGTCGCGCGCGATTGTCCGTTGCTCGTCGTGCCCGCGATGAACCGGCAGATGTGGCAGAACCCGGCGACGCAGCGCAATGTCGCGCAACTGCGCGCGGACGGAGTCGAAGTGCTCGGCCCCGATTCGGGACCGCAGGCGTGCGGCGAAATCGGCGACGGCCGCATGCTCGAAGCCGCGGCAACTTACGAAGCGATCGCATCGTTTTTCTCGCCGAAGATTCTGTCCGGTCGACGCGTGCTGCTGACAGCCGGCCCGACGTTCGAACCGCTCGATCCGGTTCGCGGCATCACGAATCGCTCGAGCGGCAAGATGGGTTTTGCGCTCGCGCGCGCCGCGCAGCAGGCCGGCGCCGACGTGCATCTCGTCGCGGGTCCGGTCGCGCTCGACACACCGTGGGGCGTGTTCCGCGAGGACGTGCAGACCGCCCAGCAGATGCACGATGCGGTGATGCGTTCGGTAGCGGACGCGGACATCTTCATCGGCGTGGCCGCGGTCGCCGACTGGCGCGTCGCTCACGCGAGCGAACACAAGATCAAGAAAGCCGCCGACCGCGCGCTGCCCACGTTTTCGTTCGTCGAAAATCCGGACATTCTGGCCTCGGTGGCCAAGCTGCCGCATCCGCCGTTCGCCGTCGGCTTCGCTGCGGAAAGCGGCGATCTCGAAGTGCATGGCGAAGAGAAACGTGTGCGCAAGAATGTGC
Organism: Paraburkholderia sp. RCC_158; assembly: GCF_041355255.1. Taxonomy (NCBI): domain Bacteria; kingdom Pseudomonadati; phylum Pseudomonadota; class Betaproteobacteria; order Burkholderiales; family Burkholderiaceae; genus Paraburkholderia; species Paraburkholderia sp. RCC_158. The sequence goes on from NZ_JBFUPM010000010.1 coordinate 22,459, forward strand.
CGCTGCTAATCGGCAATCTCGGGCCGCTCACGTTCGGCATGGACGACAACGAAGTGATCCTGTTCGAAGCCGGCGGTGCAACCCGGCTGCCGCGCGCCGACAAGCAGACGCTCGCGCGCGCGTTGATCGCGGAAATCGCGAAGCGTCTGCCCGACACAAGCCTGATTCGCTGAACTTGCCGCGCGCCGCCGAGACACCACAAAGCGAAGCGAACCGAAGCATCTGGAGCACACCGACATGACGCTACTTTCCGTGCTCGATCAAACGCCCGTCATCTCAGGGCACTCGGTGGCGGACGCTATCGCCGCCACTGTCGAACTCGCGCAACTTGCCGACGACCTCGGCTACACGCGCTACTGGTGCGCCGAACATCACGGCTTGCGCGGCGTGTCGAACCCATGTCCCGAAGTGATGCTGGCGCGTCTTGGCAGCGTCACGCGACGCATCCGGCTCGGCTCCGGCGGCATCATGCTGCCGTACTACAGCCCGTTCAAGGTCGCCGAGCAATTCATGATGCTCGAGGCGCTGTTCCCGAACCGCATCGATCTCGGCGTGGGACGCGCGCCCGGCGGCGACATGCGCACCGCGCAGGCGGTCGCTGCCGGCGACTACAACCGCGGCGAATTCTTCTCGCAGCAAGTGGCCGATCTGGTGGGACTGATGCACGGCACGCTGCCCGCCGACCACATCGCGCAAGGCGTGCTGCTGCAACCGCAAGTGCCGACGCGTCCGCAACTATGGATGCTGGGTTCGAGCGAATTCGGCGGCCTGCTCGCCGCGCAGTTGGGCATCCGCTTCGCGTTCGCGCATTTTATCAACGCGCATTTCGGGCATCAGGTTGCGCGCGCGTATCGCGAGCGCTTTGAGGCGAGTCAGGAAACACAGCAACCGTATCTGGCCGCCGCCGTCTTCGTGATTTGCGCGGATACGAAACAGGAAGCAGCGGATCTGGAAAAGGCCGTCGATCTGCGTCGCGTGCAAATGGCTTATGGCCTGAATGAGCCGATTCCGACCGTCGAACAAGGCATCGCGCAGGAGTACGGCGAGCGCGAGCAACTGGTGATCGATCGCGAAAAACCGCGCAGCATCGTCGGCACGCCCGAAGTCGTGACCGAGCGGCTCCATGCATTGCAGGAACAATTCCAGGCCGACGAACTGATCGTGCTCACCGTCGCAGGCAGCTATCGCGCGCGTCTGCGTTCCTATGAACTTCTTGCCGACGCGTTCGAACTCGGGCGCCCGGCTTCAACTCCTTAAACTCTCGAAAAACCTGCATGAAACTCGACTTGAAGATTCTCGATGCGCGCATGCGCGATCAGCTTCCCGCGTACGCGACCACCGGCAGCGCAGGCCTCGATTTGCGCGCGTGCCTTAAGGAGCCGTTGACGCTTGAACCGGGTCAAACCGCATTAGTGCCGACGGGGCTCGCGATTCACGTCGGCGATCCGGGCTACGCGGCGCTGATTCTGCCGCGCTCGGGTCTCGGTCATAAGCACGGCATCGTGCTCGGCAATCTGGTCGGCCTGATCGATTCCGATTATCAAGGCGAACTGATGATCTCGACGTGGAACCGCGGCGAGACAACGTTCGTGCTGAATCCGATGGAGCGTCTCGCGCAACTCGTGATCGTGCCGGTCGTGCAGGCGCAGTTCAATATCGTCGACGAGTTCGAGCAAAGCGAGCGCGGTGCGGGTGGATTCGGCAGCACCGGCAAGCATTGATCCAGATTTGCTGAGCACAAATAAAAACGGCGTGGATCCTGAGGTCCACGCCGTTTTTTGTTCGGCGAGTAAGCAACAGGCTTACTCGCTAACGCTTACTCGACTTCCACCGCTTCCGGATTCGGATTGCGCGGCGCCGGATGCTCGTCGAAGGTCAACTGCACCTTGTCTTCCACATCGACGTCGACCGACACGCGGCCGCCGTTCATCAGCTTGCCGAACAGCAGCTCGTCGGCCAGCGCGCGACGGATCGTGTCCTGGATCAGACGCTGCATTGGCCGCGCGCCCATCAACGGATCGAAACCGTGCTTGGCGAGATGCTTGCGCAGCGCGTCGGTGAAGAGCGCGTCGACCTTCTTCTCGTGCAACTGATCTTCCAGTTGCATCAGGAACTTGTCGACCACACGCATGATGATCTCTTCATCCAGCGCACGGAAGCTGATGGTCGCGTCCAGACGGTTACGGAACTCCGGCGTGAACATGCGCTTGATGTCGACCATCTCATCGCCGGTTTCGCGGCGGTTCGTGAAGCCGATCACCGACTTGCCCATTGCCTCGGCGCCCGCGTTCGTCGTCATGATGATGATGACGTTGCGGAAATCCGCCTTGCGGCCGTTGTTATCCGTCAGCGTGCCGTGGTCCATCACCTGCAGCAGCACGTTGTAGATGTCCGGATGCGCCTTCTCGATTTCGTCGAGCAGCAGCACGCAGTGCGGCTTCTTGGTGACAGCCTCGGTCAAGAGGCCGCCCTGGTCGAAACCGACATAGCCCGGAGGCGCGCCGATCAACCGGCTCACGGCGTGACGCTCCATGTACTCCGACATGTCGAAGCGGATCAGCTCGATGCCGAGCGTGAACGCCAGTTGCTTCGCCACTTCGGTCTTGCCGACGCCCGTGGGGCCGGAGAACAGGAACGCGCCGATCGGCTTGTCCAGCTTGCCGAGGCCCGCGCGCGCCATCTTGATCGCGGCCGACAGCGCGTCGATGGCCGGGTCTTGCCCGAACACCACGCTCTTCAAATCGCGATCCAGCGTTTGCAGCTTGCTGCGATCGTCTTGCGACACGCTTTGCGGCGGGACACGGGCGATCTTCGAGATGATTTCCTCGATCTCGTTCTTGCCGATGGTCTTCTTCTGCTTCGACTTCGGCAGGATGCGTTGCGCCGCGCCGGCTTCGTCGATCACGTCGATGGCCTTGTCCGGCAGATGACGATCTGTGATGAAGCGTGCCGACAACTCAGCGGCCGCCGACAGCGCACCCGACGAATACTTCACGCCGTGATGCTCTTCGAAGCGCGACTTCAGGCCACGCAAAATCGCCACGGTTTGTTCGACCGACGGTTCCGTCACGTCCACCTTCTGGAAACGGCGCGACAATGCCGCGTCTTTTTCGAAGATGCCGCGATACTCCGTGAACGTCGTCGCGCCGATGCACTTGAGCGTGCCCGACGAGAGCGCCGGCTTCAGCAGATTCGACGCGTCCAGCGTGCCGCCCGACGCGGCGCCCGCGCCGATCAGCGTATGAATCTCGTCGATGAACAGAATCGCGTGGGGACGTTCCTTCAGTTCCTTCAGGACCGTCTTGAGACGCTGTTCGAAGTCGCCGCGATACTTGGTGCCCGCGAGCAGCGCGCCCATGTCGAGCGAATACACCTGCGCGTCGGCCAGAATATCCGGCACTTCGCCGCGCGTGATGCGCCACGCGAGCCCTTCGGCGATCGCCGTCTTGCCGACGCCCGCCTCGCCCACCAGCAGCGGATTATTCTTGCGGCGACGGCACAGCACCTGCACCACGCGCTCGACTTCCGACTCGCGCCCGATCAGCGGATCGATGCGGCCGTCTTTCGCCATCTGGTTCAGGTTCTGCGTGAACTGGGCGAGCGGCGTTTCTTTCTGCGCGGCGGCTTCGTCGGACTCGGCATTCGCGTCGCTCGCTTTCGCGGCGTCCGAACTGCTCGTCTTGGCGATGCCGTGCGAGATGAAATTGACCACGTCCAGACGCGTCACGCCCTGCTGTTGCAGGTAATACACCGCGTGCGAGTCCTTCTCGCCGAAGATCGCGACCAGCACGTTCGCGCCGGTCACTTCCTTCTTGCCATTCGAGGTGGACTGCACATGCATGATCGCGCGCTGGATCACACGCTGGAAACCCAGCGTGGGCTGCGTGTCGACGTCGTCCGTGCCAGGCACGGTCGGCGTGTTGTCATGAATGAAGTTGCGCAGGTTCTGGCGCAGATCCTCGATATTGGCCGCGCATGCACGCAACACCTCTGCCGCTGTCGGATTGTCCAACAGCGCCAATAAGAGATGTTCGACCGTTATGAACTCGTGCCGCGCCTGGCGTGCTTCCATGAACGCCATGTGCAGGCTGACTTCCAGTTCCTGGGCAATCATGCTTCCTCCATCACACACTGCAGCGGATGCCCGGCCTGCCGTGCGTGGGTAACGACTTGCTCGACTTTGGTCGACGCGATGTCCCGCGTATAGACCCCACAAACTCCCCTGCCCTCGCGATGCACCTTCAACATCACCTGCGTTGCGGTTTCACGATCTTTATTGAAGTATTCCTGCACGATCATCACGACAAATTCCATTGGCGTGAAGTCGTCATTCAGCAGCACCACCTTGTACATGGATGGCGGCTTGAGCTTTTTCTCCTGCCGCTCCAGTACGGTGCCGTCCTGCTTGTCCGGGATAATCGCCATACACCCATTCTAAACAACTAGGACAGGCCCGCAATCCTGTCAAAACCCGGCCAGCCGGCCAGTGAGCCCGTTCGCTACCGCACGGCGAAAATTACCGCCTGCGTGCGCCATTCGACGAGCCGATTGCGGGGCCGGCTCCAGTCCAGATCATGCGTTGCGGCCGTGCTGCGCCGCAGTCGGATCGAGTATCGCACAACCTGCCGGAGCTGGCTGACCGCCGCCCACTCGCGCAACCGGCGGCGAGCGACCCGCAGAACACCATGTGAGACGATTATGCGACTTTTCAAGACAGCCCGCTTGCGCAACCGCACATAACGAAAGCGGGAAAAACCCTGGAAACCGCCTGTTTGCAACGTGTGTCAGGGCATCTCAAAATTTTCTTGACACTCGAATAAAGAGCCTCAACAATCAAGCTGGCACTTTTTTCACTGCGCCAAATTTCGAAAAAATGCCGATGGTGAGCTTGTGAGGAGGGAGCGGCTGCATCACGCGGCCGTCGAGCTTTTCGAGGGCTCGTGGTAGTGACATGAGTTACAGGGGAAGTTGGAATGGCAACTGGTACGGTCAAATGGTTCAATGACGCAAAAGGTTTCGGATTCATCACGCCGGATGAAGGCGGCGAGGATCTGTTTGCACACTTCTCGGCCATCCAGATGAATGGGTTCAAGACCCTCAAGGAAGGCCAAAAGGTGACCTTCGAGGTCGTGCAAGGCCCGAAGGGCAAGCAGGCATCGAACATCCAGGCACCCGCCTGATACTTGTTCGATACCCGTCCTTTTGAAACCCGGCTTCGCGCCGGGTTTCTTTTTGGGCGATTATTTTTTCGCTTCTTTTTTTGCGTGCGTTTTCGGTGCGGCGATTTACCGTCCGCGGCGAATCGTCGATGTCCCAAATAACGGGCAAATTGTCGCGCTGGCTATTGTTTATTGCTATTGCACGGCGGCGTGTGTCATCGAGCGTTGAAGTTCGAGGCTTCGAGAAAGGTCGCCTTCGTAAGTCGCAATGCCCTGGTGGCTGAGGTTCGAGCGCGTATCGATGACGGGCGTGATGCCAATGCTCTCGACCAAGTGACAAAACCAGTAGTCCTCCGACAGATAGACCCGCGTCTCTGGATCGATCCCGGTGTCGAAAAACGCATAAAGAAAGTCGGCGGTCTTGCCCTCGTCGAGTTCCGGGCGGCCGACGAACGGCGAGCGGCACCGCAATTCCGGATAACGCGCGATCAGCGCGACAAACACCTCGCGGCGGATCAGCATGAAACCGGTCGGCGCATAGCGCGCGTCGAGGAAACCGTCGGCGTCCGGCTCGAGCGAGTCGGTGCGCGCGACAGCCGGATAGGTCGCGTAGAGCGCGCGGAAGTCCGCTTTGGTCGAACCGGCCGGCATCGCATGCGTGAGTCCGGTTGCCGGCCAGCCGTCGTTCTTCAACGGATAAACGCCTGCCGCGACGGGTCGATCGGCGCGCAAGAGACGCACCACGTCTTCGCCCCTGAAACCGATGTCGCTATCGATCCACATCAGGTGAGTAAAGCGGTCGTCCGCGAGAAATTCGGCGACCATCGTATTGCGCGCGCGCGTGATGAGGCTGTCGAAACTGTTGAAGTTCACGCGGATGCCGAAACCGTGTGTCGACGACATGTCGTAGAGGTCGAGCAGTCCGAGTGCGTAGCCCGTGGTAACGACGGCGCCGTAGCTCGGCGTGGCGACGTAGACGTTTGCGGCGATGTGAGCTGGGTTCATGTTCTGATCGTTATCTGATTGCATGCGGGAGGCGGCTGTCGTCCGCCGCGGCGTAACTTAACCGAGGCGGCGCGTTGTGCGTCTCGATAAAGTTGGGGCTGTGGCGGTGTGGGTGCAATCAGCGATCGTTAGGCGTGGGAAAACCCGGCTGATTGAACGCGGCCGGGTTTGTTGCGGGGGGTGAGAACCGGGTGTGGTGCCGGTGCCTGCGGGTCTGGCACCGCGCGCTTAGATGTCCGCGTAGGGGGGTAATAAATCCAGATCGACTAAACGGATTTCGATGCGGTTTGCGACTTCCACGTGTTCTGGGTTGTCCGCAGAGAATACCGCGTCGGTGACGCTGACGATGATCGTGCCGGTTTGCTCGCGGCCGGACGCGGGCACGGAGATCAACGCGCGAGCTTCCGGCACTTGCTGCACCGTGATGACTTTTGGCAGGTACAGCATCCAGCCGACGCCGGGTTTGTCGTCGAATACACGTCGCTCGAAATATTCTTTCGGCGTTACTTCCACGACAAGCGGTTCGAATGTGGCGACGATCGCCTGAACTACACGAGCCATGTCGTCCGCCGATTCTGGGGCCAGCGCCGTATCGATATCAAGCGTCGCCCGATCGGGCAGCACCTTTGCATCCGATACTTGACATGAAATCACGGCGCTGTCGTCATCGCATGCGTCATTCCAGATCGCGGCATGCGATACGCCACGCTTTTTACCGCCGGCTCGCGTCGTCAGCACGGCGAGTGCTGAGGTAGAAGGCTCTCCGTTTTCGTCAAAGGCTGGATAGAGGCGAGCCTCCTCCAGCGAGTCGGCTGTCAGTCGCCAGTTGGCATGTGCCATCAGCGGCTGTTTCGCGAACAGCGCAGCGACGAGCCGCGATTCACGAGCCAACATTTCCCGGAAATCATGGGACGGCAGTGAAGCGTCCCGAAAGAGTGCATTTATTTCCATTGTCGGATCACGGTTGGTAGACAGCTGGAACGCCCACGCGCGTGAGCAGCGGGGCCATCTTTTTGTACGTGAGCGGCGTTTGAAAGTACCACGTCATGCGTGCAGGCGGATTCATGCGCACCACGGTGCCCTGCTCAACGATCTGGTCTTCCATCGTCCTGAAACCTTCGAACCACTTTTCGGCCTTCGGGATTGAGCCATCAAGAAACTGATCGTACTTGCCCTTTGCTTCTTGAAGCATGCACGCTCCCGCCTGAAACCCGTCGAAGTCAATGCCGAGCCATTGCCACTCGTCGCTCCATCGGCATTCCTCGACGTCAAACGCAAAGCCCGTGATTCGCGCTTGATACTGGTAGGAATTCCAGTTGACCCCGTGGTTGCGGCGAACCTTCGATCCCCCCTCCGGCGGACACTTCTTGCAACTCTCCTCACTCCGCGGCAGCGTCCGCACAGCCGGCGCAGCCTTGCTGTCTTCCTTCGTCGTATCGCCGGACAGGCTAGCCGTTCCCGCTACCGCCGCCCCGCCCAATAAAGCTGCGCCAACGCGCGCCAAGACCGGACCGAGCGCCGTCGCTGCTCCCTCGATTAACGGTATTGCCAGACCCGCCATTGCTTAGTCCTCCCTGAAATTCAGGATGTTCGATCTTCCAGCGCACGACGCGCACATAGTCGTGAAACCGTTCGTCCGCCGAGCGGCCCGGACGCGTCAACCACGCGCGTATTGCGGGCTGTTCGTAAAAGCCCGGCGCATACGCCTCGATGCGAAGAAACGCGACGAGATTCTCGTCACGCTCGATGCCAGGTTCGCGCGCCGCCTTGAACGCGCGCCACAGCCGCGACGAAAGCGTCGCGTCGTCCGCGAGCTTCGGATCGTCTTTGCACAAATCCGCCCGCACGCCATCGACAAAGCCCTTCGCATCAATTTCGGCGAGCGCCGCAACCTGTTCCGTCGTCAGCTCAAGCATGCGGGTGCACTCTCGTCAGTTCGCCGTTGACCTCGACCAGCCAGTCGAGCGTCGGCACAAAAAATTCGATGCGCTGCGTGAACGACAGCAGGTCTGCGATCTCGCTCATCAAGCGAGCATCGTAAAAGCGCAGCAGCGCGGTGCGACCGTCGGGCATGCGCGCGTCTAAACGCGCTCGCAACTCGTCGGCAAGCGAAGCAAAGGGATAGGCGCTGACGAGCCATGAAACGCCCTGAGCGCCTGCGCCCATCGCGAAGAGTGACTGTCGAACGTCGCCGGTTGCCTGCTCGACATCGATCAACCAAGGTCCGGCGCCGGCCAACGATGCGTCGGGTGTGCCGTCGAATAACGCAATAGCGGATGCGGGCCGCTCTACTGACTCGCCATCCGCATCCGCTGCCGCGGGCGCATAAAGCAGCGCGTCGATGAGCGCATACAGCCGCAGCGGCAACGTCGCCTGCGCCTGGCGCTGTGCGAAATAAGTGTTGATCGTCGACGGCACGGCTTACCCCCGCATCACCATCGTTGCGCCACTTTCTGCCGCGGCTTTCAGGCATTCGAGACAGAGCGTCGGGCTCGGAGACAGCGGCAACGCAGTAGCCGCCGCGAGCGCTGCGCCGGTATGCGCCTGCCCTTGCCCGTCGTCGCTAAGAGCGGAACTGGACTGCGACGCGATCAGCGTCGCGCCGCATGCAGTGCGCATACCTTCGACAGCCGTATTCCGACCGTCGATTGCGTGCGGATAACGACGGCCGAGCACGTCGGGCAAGATCGGAAATGTGCCCTTGCATTGCGGACACGCAACCATATGGCCGACGCCCGAAATGGGCTTGCCTTCCACCGTTGCTGTCGGGTTTCCTTCAAGCACTCTGCCGCCGTGCGACGTTGTGTCGCCTTCGCAAATAATGCTGCGTCCCAAGTGGCCCTCTCTCAGTTCTGTTTCGTCTGAACTTTATCATCGGCAAGCGACAAAACGAACGAGTCGGGATGTGCGAGAGCTTAAGAAGTGTTAATTCACTTTCCGGAGTTTATTTTTCAATCGACCTCGCCTTTCCGTTGTTGGTTAAAGCGCTGCTCAACACACTACCTAAGCCGTTCCCTCCACCAAAACAAAATTCCCGCTCGCCGCCCCTGCGCGCAAAACTTTCGCCGCCTGATATTCCGGGCTCTCATAGAACGCCTTCGCGTCAGCGAACGAATCGAATTCGATAACCATGTGCTTCGTGTGCGTCTCGCCCTCCACATGTTCGTGTCGGCCAGAAACTGCGATGACCTTTGGCGCGACGTGTTTCGCGGCGAAGCTCGCTATCGCTTCGCCTGCGGCTTTTGAATAGATGGCGTAAGCGTTTGCGTCGGTGATGTTGACGTGTGCGATCAAATAACCTTTTGGCACGTGTGATATTCCTGTGGTTGACGGCTGCCCACTGTGCGCAGCCCGAGCCTCGCACTGTGCCCGCGTCAATGCCGCCGATAAAGCCGTCGCGAAGAACAAGACAATTCGAGCCGCACTAATAATCCGTGTTGGCGCGCCGCGCAAATGAACATGAAATAAAAAACCCAGCTAATCGTTCGCATTAGCTGGGTTTTTATCGACCTGACGGGACGTTGCCGCGCGTCCCGAAAGCCGGACTACATATTCTCGATCATCACCTGCCCGAACCCCGAACATGACACCTGCGTCGCGCCTTCCATCAAACGCGCGAAGTCGTACGTGACGCGCTTTTGCAGAATCGACGTTTCCATCGACTTGATAATCAGATCCGCCGCCTCGAGCCAGCCGAGATGGCGCAGCATCATTTCCGCCGAGAGAATTTCCGAGCCCGGATTCACGTAGTCTTTGCCCGCGTACTTGGGCGCCGTACCGTGAGTGGCCTCGAACATCGCGACCGAATCCGACATGTTCGCGCCCGGCGCGATGCCGATGCCGCCCACTTGCGCGGCCAGCGCGTCAGACACGTAATCGCCGTTCAGATTGAGCGTGGCGATCACGTCGTATTCGGCGGGGCGCAACAGAATCTGCTGCAGGAAAGCGTCGGCGATTACATCCTTGACGACGATGTCGCCGCCCGTCTTCGGATTCTTGACCTTCATCCACGGACCGCCGTCGATCAGCTCCGCGTTGAACTCCTTCTGCGCGAGCGCATAACCATAGTCACGGAACGCGCCTTCCGTGTACTTCATGATGTTGCCCTTGTGCACGAGCGTGACCGAGCGGCGGTCATTGTCGATCGCATACTGAATCGCCTTGCGCACGAGACGCTCCGTGCCCTCGCGCGAGACCGGCTTGATGCCGATGCCCGACGTATCCGGGAAGCGGATTTTCTTCACGCCCATCTCTTCCTGCAGGAACTTGATGACCTTCTTTGCCTGCTCGGACTCGGCCGGCCATTCGATGCCCGCGTAGATGTCTTCGGAGTTCTCGCGGAAGATCACCATGTTGGTCTTTTCCGGCTCACGCACCGGCGATGGCACGCCCTTGAAATACTGCACCGGACGCAGGCATACGTACAAATCGAGTTCCTGACGCAGCGCGACGTTCAGCGAACGGATGCCGCCGCCGACGGGCGTGGTGAGCGGTCCCTTGATCGACACCACATATTCCTTCAGCACCTGTAGCGTTTCTTCAGGCAGCCACACGTCCGGCCCGTACACTCGCGTCGATTTCTCGCCCGCGTAGATCTCCATCCAGTGGATTTTCTTCTTGCCCGCGTAAGCCTTCTCGACCGCTGCGTCCACGACCTTGATCATGACCGGCGTGATGTCGAGGCCGGTGCCGTCGCCTTCGATATACGGAATGATCGGCTGATCCGAAACGTTGAGCGAGAAATCCGCATTGACGGTGATCTTGTCACCACCGGTCGGAACCTTGATGTGCTGATACGGCATGATCGGACTCCAGTGAAGGCTGTGCTGCAAGCTGATGGGAGACTGCCAAGACGATGCTCCTCGCTACGCGCAATGCCGGACGCGCGCACGCGGCCTGGCCGTTATTCTAGCCCACACGGCCGCGGCATCGAGGCCGCCGCGGCTCGGGGTTTTCCAACATGCAGACTGGAATAAAGCACCGCGTCCGTCTGTTGTCTTGTCCATCTCGTCGATGAGCGCAGCCGCCCCGCCGCGCCCTATGCATTATTATCCCGCCATTCGCCACAGGCATCGCTCCTGCGGCCCCGCGTCGCGCCTCATGCTGCTGCGGCAGGCGCCGCACGACATCATCACCTTCCTATGCGCCTCATCGCTCTGAACAAGCCGTTCGGCACCATCTGCCAGTTTTCCGCGCACGAAACGCGCGCGTCGCTCGCCGACTGGGTCAAGGTGCCGGGCGTGTATCCGGCGGGCCGTCTCGATTCGGACAGCGAGGGCCTGCTGCTTCTCACCGACGACGGCGCGCTGCAAGCGCGCATCGCCGAGCCGCGTCACAAGCTCGTCAAGCGCTATTGGGCGCAAGTGGAAGGCGCGGTGGATTCGGCCGCGCTGAAGAAGCTCGCGCGTGGCGTCGATCTCGGCGATTACGTGACGAAGCCGTGTCGCGCCGAGTACGTCGAGCCAGGCGACACGCTATGGACGCGCACGCCGCCCATTCGCTATCGCGCCGCGATTCCGACGACATGGATCGAGTTGTCCATCACCGAAGGCAAGAACCGCCAGGTGCGCCGCATGACGGCCGCGGTCGGCTTTCCGACGCTGCGTCTCGTGCGCGTCGGCATCGGCGCGCTGGATATTTTTTCGCTCGGCCTGCAACCGGGCGAGAGCGTCGAGTTGCCGCACAACGCGCCTTGGGAAGGCGTCGCCTGATTCGCTAACTCGTTGTATGCGCGAACAAAATCGCGCGTGAAACCAGCTAATGAAAAAGCCGTGAAACAGCGGCTCGCGCATGCATGGCGCGAAGCCTGGTTCACCTCAATGTCGCGTGCTGAAATTTTCCGCAAAATTGACGTCAACCGGTGCGCAAGCTCACGCGTTATTCGACGCAGATGCCGCCCGAAGCTGTCCGGCATTCAGCCTTAAGAGCCTTTGTACAAGCCGCTTGTGCGGTCCGTGCGGGCAGTCTGAGCGCTCGGCAGACGCGTCGAAAATTTGTTCGATGCGCTGTCAACCGAAAGGTGGATGGCACGTTTACCGACATGACTCAAACATAACCGGGTCATTTGGTTAATTAACTCAAGCTGAGGATTTTCAAAATGAACAAACTGATCGCCGCTCTGGTCGCTGGCCTTTTCGCAACGGCAGCATTCGCACAAGCTTCGGCACCGGCAGCAGCTTCGGCAGCTCCGGCAGCAGCAGCTTCGTCGGCAAAGAAGACCACGAAGCACGCTCACAAGAAGTCGCACAAGAAGGCAGCTGCAGCAGCAGCCGCTTCGGCAGCTTCGGAGTAAGTTTGTCGTAAAAACGCAGTCAAGAACTCGCTTCATTGCCGTTCTTACGGCGTTGAAAGGCAGATCACCGCAAGGCGATCTGCCTTTTTGTTTTTGACGCGCTCGCGTAACATTCCCCGGTTAATCTCAGCAAGGAGTCACGCCGTGCGATTTCCCCTGCGCTCGTTGATGGCGCGCTTCATGACACCTTTCATGGCACGTCTCGCCGTTGCCGCGATCCTGCCGTTCGCGGCCCTGTCGTTTTCGGCTCTGAATGCACTGCCTGCTCACGCGCAGCAAATGCCCTCTGGCGCAAAACAGCCAGGCGAATTTCCGCGCGCGAAGCTGACCGCGGGCATGTTCGTGATCGACGCGGCCGTCGCCGCCAACGACGCCGACCGCGAGCAGGGCCTGATGTACCGCACGAGCCTCGCGCCCAACGAAGGCATGCTGTTCGTCTTCAATGAAAACGCCGTGCATTGCTTCTGGATGAAAAACACGCTGATTCCGTTGTCGATCGCGTTCATTCGCGCGGACGGCACCGTGACCGACATCGACGAAATGCAGGCCGAGACGACGAATAACCACTGCCCGAAGAACAACGGCGTGTACGCGCTCGAGATGAGCAAGGGCTGGTTCACGTCGAAAGGGATCAAGCCTGGCATGAAGATCCAGGGGCTTCCGGCGGCGCAGTAAAACCGCCCCCAACGTCGCCTCGCTCACCGCAAAGCCGGTGCCTGTTCATAAGGCACCGGCTTTTGTCGTTTTTACGCTCCGCGCGCCGCCAGCCACACCGCCAGCCACGCCACAGCCACACCTGGCAAGATTCCTGCAAAAGACGGGCCGACGCGCTATCCTAGTAGTCTTAGCAACGCAGCAATCCCGCGGTTCGGGCGGCACAGACTGCCGCCCGGCAAGCGTTTCAGGCGCGCTATTCCAAGGAGGTTCACGTGCCCCGCAAGACTCCCATCGAGCGCTACCGGAATATCGGCATCAGCGCTCACATCGATGCCGGCAAAACCACCACCACTGAACGCATCCTGTTCTACACCGGCGTGACCCACAAGATCGGCGAGGTTCACGACGGTGCGGCGACGATGGACTGGATGGAACAGGAGCAGGAGCGCGGCATCACGATCACGTCGGCGGCCACCACCGCCTTCTGGAAGGGCATGGCCGGCAACTATCCCGAGCATCGGATCAACATCATCGACACGCCGGGGCACGTCGACTTCACGATCGAAGTCGAGCGCTCCATGCGCGTGCTCGACGGCGCCTGCATGGTCTACGACTCGGTCGGCGGCGTGCAGCCGCAATCGGAAACCGTCTGGCGTCAGGCGAACAAGTACAAGGTGCCGCGCATCGCGTTCGTCAACAAGATGGACCGCGTCGGCGCGGACTTTTTCCGCGTGCAGCGTCAGATCGGCGACCGCCTGAAAGGTATCGCCGTGCCCATCCAGATTCCGATCGGCGCGGAAGAGCACTTCCAGGGCGTGGTCGATCTCGTCAAGATGAAGGCGATCTTCTGGGACGAAGAGAACCAGGGCATCAAGTTCGAGTACCGCGATATCCCGGCGGAACTCGCGGCGACGGCGAAGGAATGGCACGACAAGATGGTCGAAGCCGCCGCCGAAGCGAGCGAGGAACTGCTGGAAAAATATCTGGGCGGCGACACGCTGACCGAAGACGAAATCAAGCACGGCATCCGCACACGCTGCATCGCCAATGAAATCGTGCCGATGCTGTGCGGCAGCGCGTTCAAGAACAAGGGCGTGCAGGCCATGCTCGACGCGGTGATCGACTACCTGCCGTCGCCGGTCGACGTGCCCGCGATCACCGGTCACGACGAGCACGACAACGAAATCGAGCGTCATCCGAACGACACCGATCCGTTCTCGGCGCTCGCCTTCAAGATCATGACCGACCCGTTCGTCGGCCAGCTGATTTTCTTCCGCGTGTACTCGGGCGTCGTGAATTCGGGCGACACCGTCTACAACGCGATCAAGGAAAAGAAGGAGCGCCTCGGCCGGATCCTGCAGATGCACGCAAACGAGCGCAAGGAAATCAAGGAAGTCTACGCAGGCGACATCGCCGCGGCAGTCGGCCTGAAGGAAGCGACGACCGGCGACACGCTGTGCGATCCGAACAACGTGATCATCCTCGAAAAGATGATCTTCCCCGAGCCGGTGATCTCGCAGGCCGTGGAGCCGAAGACCAAGGTCGACCAGGAAAAGATGGGCATCGCGCTCAATCGTCTTGCGCAGGAAGACCCGTCGTTCCGCGTGCAAACGGACGAGGAATCCGGTCAGACGATCATCTCCGGCATGGGCGAGCTGCACCTGGAAATTCTCGTCGACCGGATGAAGCGCGAGTTCGGTGTCGAGGCAACGGTCGGCAAGCCGCAGGTTGCGTATCGCGAGACCGTGCGCAATAAGGTCGAGGACGTCGAAGGCAAGTTCGTCAAGCAGTCGGGCGGCCGCGGCCAGTATGGCCACGCGGTCATCACGCTCGAGCCCGCGCCGCAGGGCAAGGGCTACGAATTCGTCGACGCGATCAAGGGCGGCGTGATTCCGCGCGAATACATTCCGGCCGTCGACAAGGGCATCCAGGAAACGCTGAAGGCCGGCGTGCTCGCGGGCTATCCGGTGGTCGACGTCAAGGTGACGCTGACCTTCGGTTCGTACCACGACGTCGACTCGAATGAAAACGCGTTCCGCATGGCCGGCTCGATGGCGTTCAAGGAAGCCATGCGCAAGGCCAAGCCCGTGCTGCTCGAACCGATGATGGCCGTCGAAGTCGAAACGCCCGAAGACTTCATGGGCAACGTGATGGGCGATCTGTCGAGCCGTCGCGGAATGGTGCAAGGCATGGAAGACATCGCGGGCGGCGGCGGCAAGCTCGTGCGCGCGGAGGTGCCGCTCGCGGAAATGTTCGGCTATTCGACATCGCTGCGTTCGGCGACACAAGGCCGCGCGACCTACACGATGGAGTTCAAGCACTACGCCGAAACGCCGAACAACGTCGCGGAAGCCGTCATCAACGCGAAGCACAAGTAAGCCTGTGCGCCGGTGAAAGCGGCCTGGGTTCTGCAAGGCAAAGCAGGCGAAGCCCGTCCCTCGTGGACGGGCTTTTTTTCGTCGATCGAATAAGCTCGTGAGCGCACTCACGCGACGCGCAGCTTTTTTAACGTGTAAAAATGCCGGACGGGGCCGCGAAGCTCGCCCCGCCTCCCAAGCCACGAGGAGACACGCGATGAGCCAGGATCACGAACATCCGCATTACAACGACGAGAAAGACGCGCCGCAGCCGGCGCCTGTCGATTGGCGCGAGCATGGCGTCAAGGTCATCAGGGGCGATCAGCTCGACACCAACACGGCGCAGACGCCCGGCATGAATCGCGCCGCCGCGATCAATGCGGCGCGCGTCGGTGCACAGAAAATCTGGGCCGGCACCGTGACGATTCATCCAAATGCGAAGACCGGCGCGCATCATCACGGCGCGCTCGAAAGCGTGATCTACGTGGTGCGCGGCCAGGCGCGCATGCGCTGGGGCGAGCATCTCGAGTTCACCGCCGAAGCCGGCCCCGGCGACTTCATCTTCGTGCCGCCGTATGTGCCGCATCAGGAGATCAATGCGAGCACCGACGATCCGCTCGAATGCGTGCTCGTGCGCAGCGACAACGAAGCGGTGGTGGTCAACCTGAACATCGACGCCGTCGAGCAGCCCGAAACGGTGTACTGGGTCGATCCGATTCACAAACATCCGCACGATCACTAATCCACTCTCACGCGACTCATGACGCCGACCGCTTCGCTGCGCCCTCGCCTTCTCACGCTGTACGCCGTTCTGATCGCCGCCAATCTCGCCGCCTGGGCGTGGGCGTTGATCGCGTTCCGCCACTATCCGCTGCTCATCGGCACGGCCTTGCTCGCGTATGGATTCGGTCTGCGCCATGCGGTCGACGCGGACCACATCGCCGCCATCGACGCCGTCACACGCAAGCTGATGCAGACCGGCAAGCGCCCGCTTGGCGTGGGTCTCGCGTTTTCGCTGGGACATTCGACCATCGTGATTCTGGCGACGCTCGGCATAGCGTGGACCGCGCATTCGCTGCACGGCCGCTTCGAGACCTTCAAGGCCGTGGGCGGCACGATCGGCACGCTTGTTTCGGCGACGTTTCTGCTCGTGCTCGCGGCTGTGAATCTCGTGATTCTGCGCGATGTATGGCGCCGCTATCGTCATGTGCAACGCGACGGCGAAGCCGCTGTGATCGCGTTCGATCGTGCCGATGCAGGCGCGCCCGGCGGTCTTCTATCGCGCGCGCTGCGGCCGCTGTTCCGGCTCGTGACGAAAAGCTGGCATATGTACCCTGTCGGCGTGCTGTTCGGCCTCGGCTTCGACACCGCCACCGAGATCGGTCTGCTCGCGATCGCCGCGTCCGAAGCCGGCAAGGGCTTGCCGCTGTATTCGATCCTCGTGTTCCCCGCGCTCTTCACCGCGGGCATGACGCTCGTCGATTCGACGGATAACGTGCTGATGGTCCACGCATACGGCTGGGCGATGGACGACCCGAAGCGCAAGCTCTACTACAACGCGAGCATTACGTTCGTGTCGGCGGTCATCGCGATTGTGATTGGCGGCGTCGAAGCGTTGGGACTGCTGTCGGACAAACTCGGGCTCAGTGGCGGCGTGTGGGATGCGGCGGCGAGCGTCAACGAGCAGTTCGGTGTGCTCGGCTACGGAATCGTCGCCGCGTTCATGGCGTGCTGGATCGGCTCGGTGCTGTTTCACCGCTGGCGGCGGCGGGACGTCGCAGCGCGGTGAGTCGATGAACCGCGCTCGAGCGTTCAACAGCGCTCGAGCGTTCAAGCTCTTCATAGCTCCGTTGCCGGTTCGTTCGCTATAGCGCCGCCAATGGCAATCGAAGTCCACGCGCGCAGCCCGCAGCAGGGACGCGCGGCTTCCGCGCGATGCCCCGTGAAGCCATCGCAACCGTTGTCATCACGACACACACCGGCCCTTTTTATCCGCCGATCGCGGATCTCACGCCGACGCGAGCGCTCCAATCCGCGAGCAATCGCTTAAACTGAAACGGCCTTGCATCGCCGAAACAGCGCCCATGCGCAGTCAACCTGCCGCGCATCCGGCGCGGCTTCTCAGAACCGGCAACCGAACGGACTGGACATTCCAACGATGAAGACTCCCGCTGACCGATTTCCCGCTCTCGACCTCGCCCGCCGCACCGCCGACGCCTACGGCAATCACGCCATCGACGAATTCCGCGCCGGCCGCATCACGCGCCGCGAACTGCTGCGCTATGCGAGCGTGATCGGCTTGTCGCTCGTGGGCGGCGGCGTGCTCGACGCGCCGCGCGCATCGGCACAGGGCAGCGCGAAACCCGGCACGCCGTCGAATCAGACGATTCGCGTTGCGCATCTGACGCCCGCCGGCGCAGTCGATCCGCTCACGGTGACGGACGCGGCGAGCCTCGCGCTGCTGAACCAGACCGGCGAATTCCTGATCGACGACGACGGCGAAAAGCTCATGCTGAAGCCGGCGCTCGCGTTGTCGTGGAAGCCGAACGACAAGGGCGATGTGTGGACCTTCAAGCTGCGCGAGAACGTGAAGTTCCACGACGGCCAGCCGTTCACCGCGAAAGACGTGGTCGCCACGTTCGACCGTCTCGCCGATCCGGCAAGCGGCTCGGCGGCGCTGTCGGTGCTAAAGGGCGTGCTGTCCAAAGGCGGCGCAAAGGCGGTCGACGACCACACGGTCGCTTTCCACCTCGACGCACCGAACGGCAACTTCCCCTACTACGTTTCCTCGGACAATTACAACGCAGTGATCCTGCCGGCGAATTACGCGGGCGGTTATGAAAAGAGCTTCATCGGCACCGGTCCGTTCAAGCTCGAGAAGTATCAGGCGAAGGTCGGCGCGTCGTTCGTGCGCAACCCCGATTACTGGGGCGAAAAAGCGTTACCGCAACGGGTACAGTTTTCGTTTTACGCGGACCAGCAGGCGCAACTGCTCGCGCTGCAAGGCCATCAGGCCGATGTGATGGGCACGTTCACCGTGCAGGGCGGCGCGGCCATTCTGAACAACCCCGACTACAAGGCAGTGGGCGTCAAGTCGAGCGCGCATCGGCAGATTCATATGCGCAACGACAATCCGCTCTTCAAGGACAAGCGCGTGCGCCAGGCGCTCGCGTTGTCGCTCGATCGCGACGTGCTGGTGCGCGGCCTCTTCAAGGGCCGCGCGCAACTCGGCAACGACAGTCCGTTCGCGCCGGTGTTTCCTTCGTCGGATGCGGGCGTGCCGCAGCGCAGGATCGACGTCGCGAAGGCCAAGCAGCTGCTCGCGCAAGCGGGCGTGCCCAACGGCTTCGACGTCACGCTGACCACCGAAAAGTACATGGAGATTCCCGATCTCGCGGTCGTCGTGCAGAACGCGGCGAAGGCGATCGGCGTGCGCATCAACCTGAAAGTCGAGAGCCAGTCGTTGTATTACGGCGCGGGTACGCCGGGCAAATCGGACTGGCTCGACTCGCCGCTCGGCATCACCGACTACGGTCATCGCGGCGTGCCGAATGTGTTTCTGAACGCGCCGCTCACGAGCGGCGGCACATGGAATGCCGCGCACTTTAAGAATCCGCAATACGATCAACTGGTCGCGCAGTTCGTCGCGGCTGTCGACCTCGCCTCGCAGAAGAAAATCTCCGGGCAGATTCAGACCTTGTTGCTCGACGAAACGCCGATCATCATTCCATTCTTCTACGATCAACTGATCGCGATGCGCAAGGGCGTGAACGGCGTGCGTTTCACCGCGCTCGCGCAGCTTTATTTCGACCGCGCGGTGCTGAGCGCCTGAGCGTCCCAGCGTCTGAGCGTTTTACTCGCGCGCCGCCTTTGACTGGTCAGCCGTTCACTATGTCGACCACTGCAAATCCCTCCGCTTCCGCGCCGAACGGCAACGCCGGGCGCGTCGTGCGTTTTCTGGCGACGCGCGTCGGCCTCTCGTTGATCACGCTGTGGCTGTTGTCGATGATCGTGTTTGCGGGCGGCCAACTGTTGCCCGGCGACATCGGCCGCGCGGTGCTCGGTCCGCTCGCCGACGCGCGCGCGGTCGCCGCGCTCAATCATCAACTCGGCGCCGACCGTCCGCTGATGACGCAATACGTCGACTGGATCACGCATTTTCTGCGCGGCGACATGGGGCTTTCGTACGCGTATCGCGAGCCGGTGGGACCGTTCATCGCCGATGCGCTCGCGCATTCCGCGAAGCTCGGCTTGCTCGCGTTCATCGTCGTCGTGCCGCTCGGCATTGCGGGCGGCGTGTGGTCCGCCATGCACGCGGGACGCTGGCTCGATCGCACGATCAGCATCGCGGGCTTGTCGGCAACGGTGGTGCCCGAGTTCGTCTCGTCGATCGTGCTGATTCTCGTGTTCGGCGTGTGGCTGCGCTGGCTGCCTATCGAGGCGTCGTATCCGCCCGATGCCGGCGCGCTCGAACAGTTGCGTTACCTGATCCTGCCGATCCTGCCGCTCGTGCTGGTGTTCTTCGGCTACATCGCGCGGATGGCGCGCGCCGGCACCGTCGAAGCACTCGACGCCGACTACACGCGCACCGCGATATTGAAGGGCTTGCCGCGTCATGTCGTGATCTGGCGGCATGTGCTGCGCAATGCGCTGCTGCCGACCATCACCGTGGCCGCAACTCAGCTCGGCTACATGATCGGCGGACTTGTCGTGGTGGAGACGCTGTTCCGCTATCCGGGCATCGGCTCGCTGATCTACAACGCCGCGAAGGCCAAAGACTTCCCCATGCTCGAAGCCGGCGTACTGACCATCGGCGTGGTGTACACCGCCGCCAATCTGATCGCGGATGCGTTGCACGTGCTGCTCAATCCGCGCTTGCGCGTGAGGAGCGCCGAATGAGCACGATCGTTCCACCGGCCGCGCCGCGCGCCGCGAGCGAGCCGCGCTTCGACCCGTTGCGCGTGCTGCTGCGCTCGCCGACGTTCGTCGTCGGCCTCGTCATCGTCGTATGGTGGATTGTTTGCGCGATCGCCGGGCCGTGGTTTGTGCCCGTCGATCCCTACGCGTCCGACCCGCTCAACTCGCTGATGCCGCCTGACCACACGCACTGGTTCGGTACGGATCAACTGGGCCGCGATGTGTTCTCGCGTGTGATCGTCGGCGCGCGCGACATTCTCACGATTGCGCCGCTCGCGACGCTGCTCGGCACGGCGACGGGCACCGCGCTCGGTCTCGTGGTCGGCTACTTCGACGGCTGGGTCGACAACGTGGTAGGCCGCGCGATCGACGCCATTCTCGCGCTGCCGCTCGTGATCGTCGCGTTGCTCGCGCTTGCCGCGGTGGGCGCGTCGAACTTCACGGTAATACTCGTGATCGGCATCACGTTCGCGCCGATCACCGCGCGCACCGTGCGCGCCGCCGTGTTCGCCGAGCGCCATCTCGACTACGTGGCCGCCGCCCAACTACGCGGCGAACGCGCGCCGTACATCATGTTCGCGGAGATCTTGCCGAACGTGCTGCCGCCCATCATCGTCGAGGCGACCGTGCGGCTCGGCTACGCGATCTTCGCGGTGGCCACGCTGTCGTTTCTCGGCTTCGGCATTCAGCCGCCGTCCGCCGACTGGGGCCTCGCCCTCTCCGAGTCGTACACGCTGATGGCGGGCGGCGCATGGTGGACCGTCGTGTTCGCGGCCGCCGCGATTGCGTCGCTCGTCGTCGGCGTGAATCTGATCGCCGACGGCGTACAAGGTGTACTCGACCGATGAACGGACCGCCGCCCTCCTCGTTCCCCGCCTTCGACGTCTCGAAGAGCGATCGCACGGATGCGCTGACCGTCGTCGGCCTGACGGTCACGTACCGGATGCGCGGACGCGATCGCGAAGTGCTGCAGGACGTGTCGTTTCGCGTGCGGCGCGGCGAAGCGTATGGGCTCGTCGGCGAATCGGGCTGCGGCAAGTCGACCGTCGCGATGGCGGCGCTGCGCTATCTGCCGCGCAACGGCAAAGTGAAGG
Organism: Paraburkholderia sp. RCC_158; assembly: GCF_041355255.1. Lineage (NCBI taxonomy): Bacteria > Pseudomonadati > Pseudomonadota > Betaproteobacteria > Burkholderiales > Burkholderiaceae > Paraburkholderia > Paraburkholderia sp. RCC_158. Next base: position 43,940 of record NZ_JBFUPM010000010.1, read on the forward strand.
CGGGCAAGATCGCGATCGCGGGCGCCGAGGTGAACAAGCTCGATGCCGATGCATTGCGGGCGCTGCGCGCCAATACGATTTCGATGGTCTATCAGGACCCCGGCCGCGCGTTGAATCCGTCGCTCACGATTGCGCGGCAAGTGTCCGAAGCATTCGAAGCCGCCGGTCTCGCGCGCGAAGAAGCATTGCAGCGCTCGCTCGAGATGTTGCAACGGGTGCGCATTGCGTCGCCCGAGCGGGTGATGGCCAGCTATCCTCATCAATTGTCGGGCGGCATGCAGCAGCGCGTGGTGATCGCGATGGCGCTCGCTTCCAACCCGGCGCTGCTGATTCTCGACGAACCGACCACGGGGCTCGACGCCACGGTCGAAGCCGAAGTGCTCGACCTCGTCGCGCAACTGCGCGCGGAGCTGGGCACGGCCGTGCTGTTCATCAGCCATAACCTCGCCGTGATCGGACGCATGTGTGAGCGCGTCGGCGTGCTTTACGCGGGCAAGCTGGTCGAGGAAGGCGCGACCGAAGATGTCTTCACGCGGCCGCGTCATCCGTACACGGTGGGCTTGTTGCGCTGCCTGCCCACGGCGGGGCGCAGCAAGGACAGCGAGCGGCTCGATACGATTGCGGGCGGCTTGCCGTCGCCGGGGTCGGTCACGCAAGGCTGCATCTATGCCGAGCGTTGCCGTCTCGCCGACGACCGCTGCCGCCGCGAAGCGCCGCCGCCGTATCGCGTGAGCGCAGCGCATGGCGATCAGATGTCGCGTTGCCATTATCACGAGCGCGCGATCGAGTTGCCGCGCGCAAGCGCGCAAGCGTTGCCCGCGGACCATCGCGCGATGAGCGGCAACGAGCCGCGTGCGCTCGTGCTGCGGGCCGAAAATCTGTCGAAGACTTTCCATGTATCGGGCGGCGGGTTGCGCGCGGTCGACAACGTATCGCTCGATCTCGCAGCCGGCGAGACGCTCGGCCTCGTCGGCGAATCGGGCAGCGGCAAGACGACGCTTGCGAAGCTGATGCTCGGCCTGCTCACGCCCGACGCCGGCAGCGTGCTCGAACTCGACGGCGCGCCGCTCGCCGCGCGCGTCACGCGACGCAACGACGAGCAGGTCAAGTCGCTGCAGATCGTGTTCCAGAATCCCGACTCGGCGTTGAATCGCGCGCATTCGGTCAAGCGTCTGATAGGCCGCGCGTTGTCGCGTCTTGGCGCGCTGCGCGGCGCCGCCATCGACGAACGGCTTGCCACGCTGACCGCCGCCGTGCGTTTGCCGGAGCGCTATCTCGGCTCGCGCACGCGCCAGCTTTCCGGCGGACTCAAGCAGCGCGTGGCGATTGCGCGCGCATTCGCGGGCGAGCCGCGCGTGGTGGTCTGCGACGAGCCGACTTCCGCGCTCGACGTCTCCGTGCAGGCCGCGATTCTCAATCTGCTCGCCGATTTGCAGCGCGAGCGCGGCGTCAGCTACGTGTTCATTTCGCACGATCTGCACGTCGTGCGCTATCTGTCCGATCGTATCGCCGTGTTGTATCTCGGCAGGCTGCTCGAAATCGGGCCGGCTGCAGCCGTGTTCGACGGACCGCAGCATCCTTATACGGAAGCGCTGCTGTCGTCAGTACCGACACTCGATGCCCACGCGCGTAAAACCCGCATTCGGCTTTCAGGCGATTTGCCGAGCGCCGCATCTCCGCCGTCGGGTTGTGTGTTTCATACGCGCTGCCCGCGCAAGCTGGGCGCGATCTGCGAGCAGCAGGACCCGCCTTTTGCGGACGCAAGCGGCGGCACCGAAACCACCGAAGGCAAGCACCTGATCCGCTGCCATATTCCCGTCGATCAATTGCGCATGCTGCAAGCCGCCCCGCGCGACGAGGTCAACGACATTCCCGACGATGCGCCAACCGTCTAACGCAAGAAACGCCGGACGCGACCCATCGCAATAGATGCGCCGGCCGCGCGTGCCTGGAACCAAAGCGCCGCGATTGCCTCATATCAATTCAACGTTCGATATGAGGGCATCACAACATGCAACGAAACGTCCCCCGCTACGCGGCGCGTGCGGTCGCCGGCCTTGCCGCGGCCGCCGCTTTGAGTCTCGCCTCGCTCGCGCATGCGCAGACCGGCGCGCAAAAGCCGGCGCCGGCCGCGCAGCCACTGTCGCCCACGTTGTCGCAGGCCGCGCCGCCTGTCGATCCCAGCTTCTCCGCGTACTCGCTCGCGCAGACCTGCAAGCAGAAGAACGATAACGTCGCGCAGGGCCAGTGTGTCGGCGCGATTCGCGGCATCATCCACGGCTATCAGTACGGCGTGTTGTTCCTCGGTCAGCGCACGTCCTTGCCGGCCAACGAAACGCAGCGCGTGTCGCTGTGTCTGCGCAATGCGCCGGTGTCGTCGATCGTCGAGGAATTCGTCACGGACGCGGGCCAGGTCAACGACGAGTCGCTCAAGCACACGCCCGCCGAAGTCGCGGTGCTGGGCTCAGTGCACATGCATCACAGCTGCAATTGACGACGCACTGCCCCTGCGGTGAGCGCGACGCTCAGAGCATTTCCAGCGCGCGCTTGCCGCGCGGCGGCTTGAAGTAGCCGTCGATGGCGGCAAGCTCCTCTGCGTCGAGCCGCAATTCGAGCGCGCGATAGTTGTCGCGCACGTGCTCGACGCGGCCCGCCTTCGGAATCGCGAACACGCCCGGCTGTTGCAGCACCCAGGCAAGCGCCACCTGGAACACCGAGACGCCGCGCGCGCTCGCAATATCGTCGAGCGGCGAGCGGCGCGGCAGACGCGCGTGATCGACGGGACTGTAGGCCATGGCCGGCATATTGCGCGCGGCGAGCCAGGGCAGCAGGTCGAACTCCGGCCCGCGCCGCGCGACGTTATACAGAATCTGGTTCGTCGCGCACGACTCGCCGCCGGGCGTGGCCACGAGTTCTTCCATGTCGTCGGTATCGAAGTTGCTCACGCCCCAGTGGCGGATCTTGCCGGCTTCGCGCAGCGCCTCGAATGCCGCGACCGTCTCCGCGAGCGGCACCGAGCCGCGCCAGTGCAGCAGATACAGATCGAGCCGATCCGTGTTCAGACGTTTGAGGCTGCGTTCGCACGCCGCAATCACGCCGCGCCGGCTCGCGTTATGCGGATACACCTTGCTGACAAGGAACACCTGGTCGCGCAGTCCTGCAAGCGCTTCGCCGAGCAGCGATTCGGTTGCGCCGTCGCCGTACATTTCGGCGGTATCGATCAGCGTCATGCCGAGCTCGACGCCGCATCGCAGCGCGTCGATCTCAGCCGCGCGGCGCGCCGGCTGCTCGCCCATCTCCCATGTGCCCTGCCCGAGTTTCGGGATGCGCTCGCCGTCGGGCAGGCTCACGCTTGCGATGTCGCTCGTCATGCTGGCTCCTGAAGTGACTGACTATGGCTGAATGTCCGACCATGCGACGGCGCGAAACACAGACCCGGCGCACGGCGCTGCTGCTCGATTCGTATCGACGACGCATCGACGAGTTTAGCGGCTACGCCGCGATCCGACCGATGACCAGGCAAAAGCCCGCTATAACGTCGCGCGCCGATGTCTTAGAATTGCTCCTCGCCCTTCTAGCGTAAGCCCCATGACCTCTGCCTCGGAAGACCGCTGGCGCGATCTGCGCCCGGACCCGGAAAACGACACACCGCTCTACCTGCAACTTGCCCGCAAGCTCGGCGCCGCGATTCACGAGAATCGCTGGAACGCGGGCGAAGCGCTGCCTTCGGAGCGTGTGCTCTCGGAGGCGCTTGGCGTTTCGCGAATCACGTCGCGCAAGGCCATCGCGTTGCTCGTCGAACAAGGTTTGATTCGACGCACGCAGGGCGCCGGCAGTTTTATCACGCCACGCTACGAAGACCCGCTGTCGCGTCTGTCGAGCTTCAGCGAAATGCTGCGGCGGCGGGGTTTTACGCCGAGTTCGCAGTGGCTGTCGCGTGAGATCCTGCCGGCCAATCGCGATGAAGTGATCCAGCTCGGGCTGTCGCCGGCTGCGGCGGTGACGCGTCTGCGGCGCTTGCGTCTCGCGGACGGCATCGTGATGGCCGTCGAGAACTCGACCTTTCCGGCTGCGGTGATTCCCGATCCGCAGGCCATCGGCGATTCGCTTTATACGTACCTGGAGAACCGCGGGCTGACCATCGTCCGCGCGTTGCAGCATTTCCGCGCGGTGAATGCGAGCGAGGAAATCGCGCAGCAAATGAGCATCGCGCCGAATGAGGCGCTGCTGTTGATCACTCGTGTGGGCTATACGGCGGATCAGCGCGCTATTGAACTGACCGACACTTATTGCCGTAACGATTACTACGATTTTGTGGCGGAGTTGCGTAAGTAGGTGGTTGGGAGTTTGCCGTGCAAGCTTTCTTCGATGCGGCCGTCGTGATGCGGCCGCATCAACGCATCAAACCCACTTCGCCTCGTGCGTGCCGATCGGCGCGGGTGGCAGCGCAAGGAAAGCCGGCGTCTCGTCGAGCTGCTCGGCCGGCTGCACAGCCTGCACGCGGCCAAACCCGGACTGCACGGTATCGACGCAGTCGCGTACGTCGTCAAGCGTGAGCTCAGGCGCCTGCCAGCCGTCGGGAATCTCACCGAACGATTGCAGCCAGCGGCCCGTCTGTGCGAGCGACACCTTCACATGCCAGCTACCGCCTTCGGTAGCGCGCCGCGCCAACGCGGCCATCGCGCCGAACGCGGCGAGATAGCCGGTCGCGTGATCGAGCGCCTGACACGGCAGATGCCTCGGCTCCGCGGATGCCGCCGCGCGCTGCTCCGTCGCCGCGATGCCGCTCGCGGACTGCACGAGGCTGTCAAACCCGCGCCGCGACGCCCACGGCCCTTCGTATCCATACGCGCACACCGACACGTAGACGATGCCGGGCCGCAGACGCGCTGCATCGTCGGGACCGAATCCGCGCGCCGCCAGTGCGCCGGGGCGATACGCCTGTAGAAAGACATCGGCATCGCGTGTCAAGCCGCGCAGCGTTTCGCGGCCTGCCGCATCGCGCAGATCGAGCACGGCCGAGCGCTTGCCGCGGCCGTTGTCGATGACGAGCGGCGCAATGTTCGGCAGATGCGGGCCGTTGATCATCAACACTTCGGCGCCATGCTGCGCGAGCGCGCGCCCACCGACCGGACCGGCGATGATGCGCGACAGGTCCAGCACGCGCACACCCGACAGCGGCCGGCTGCCCGCATTCACCGACGGCGACGCATGCCGCGTCGCGAGTTCCGGCGGGGCATCGCCGATTCGCTCTATTTCGAAGAGCGGCAGACTCGCGATTGCCTTTGCCTGATCGAGCGCGGCCCACTCTTGCGGCGTGCGAATCAACGCCGCGCACAGGCCGGCGTCGGCGAGCGTCTGGTCGAGCGCCGAGCCATCCCATCCACGTATCGCCGATGCGACCGCCGCGCGATCGTTCTCGCAGCCGAGCACTTTCAATACGCCCGCCAGATGATGCGCGAAGTTCGTGTGCAATTGAATCCAGCGGCCGTCGCGCGTCTCATAAAAACCCGTCACAGGATCGCGCAGCGCGGGCGGCGGACCACCGTCGATTCGCAGATAACGTTCGCTGCGAAACGAAGCCAGCGCGCGGCGCATGTCCACGCTGACGCGCTGCCCGCGTCCCGTGCGCAACCGATGATATTCAGCCGCTGCCAGCCCCGTCGCGGCGATGGTCGCGCACGCCAGCGCGCCGACACGAAACACGGACGGCAAGGCCGGCTCGCTGCCGGTGAAGTGAACCGAGCGGAGCGCGGCTCGCTCGCAGTGTGCGAGCGTCCAGATGTGATCGAGTGCGAGTTCGGGGGTCATGGCGTTCACATTCGGGTCGAGGAATGTGGATGAGTCTAGGAGCGTGGGTTGTTTGAATCAATCTTGATTGTGATAATCAATGTATATTGATTTGTTTGGTTGTTGTGCGGCCTATCCTCATGTCCCCATCTCCCGATTCCTTGACTGCCACCGAAGCCGCCGCCGAACTCGGCATCAGCGTGACCACGCTTTATGCGTACGTGAGCCGCGGCTTGCTGAGTTCGTCGCCGGATGCACAAGGCAAGCATCGCCGCTACGACGCGCGCGAAGTGCGGCGGCTCGCGCGGCGCAAGGAAGACGGCAAGCGCGCGGGCAAAGTCGCGCAGAAAGTGCTGGATTGGGGCGTACCGGTGCTGGAATCGTCGATTACGCTCGTCGCCGATGGTCGCCTGCTGTATCGCGGACGCGATGCGATGGAGCTTGCGCGCACCGAATCGCTCGAAGATATTGCGGCGTTGCTATGGGAGTGCAGCGCGGCGCGTATCGCCGATGCGCCGCCCGTCCCGCTCGGCGCCGCTCAATGGGCCGCGTGGCTGAAGCTGTGGGGCGACAGCACGCCGCTCGATCGCGCGCTCGTGCTGCTGCCCGCGGCGGCCGCGCAAATGCCGCGGGTCTGGGCGCTCGGGCGCGATGCGCAACTGGACAACGCGTGCGCCGTGATGCGGCTGCTGGCCGCCGCGATGATCTCGGCCGCGCCTTCGAATGCGCCGCTGCATCGACAGTTGGCGTCCTCGTGGCAGGTCCGCAACCGGCAGCAGGCGGCGCTGCTGCGCGCCGCGCTGGTCGCGTGCGCGGACCATGAGCTGAATGCGTCGACGTTCACGGTTCGCTGCATTACGTCGACGGGCACGCATCTGTTCGGCGCGGTGGCGGGCGGTCTCGCCGCGCTGGCCGGCCCGCGTCACGGCGGCGAGACAATGCGCATCGCGGCGTTGTTCGAAGAAGCGTCGCGCGCCGCCGATCTCGATCGTTACCTGGCCACTCGTCTGTCGCGCGATGAGCACGGCGCGCAGGGGCCGGTGCTGTCCGGCTTCGGCCATCCGCTGTATCCGCAAGGCGATCCGCGCGCGCGGCTCCTGCTGGAATTGTTGCGCGAGTGCGCGCCGGCGCGCTCGCCGCTCGGCGAGGTGCAGGCGCTGGCGCGGGCGGTCCGCGATACGACCGGTGCTGAGCCGACCGTCGACTTCGCGCTCGCGGCTATCGAGCGGGTGCTTGGCTTGCCCGTGGGCGCCGCTTTCACGTTGTTTGCGGTGGGGCGTGTCGTCGGGTGGATCGCGCATGCGATGGAACAGGCGCGCGACGGCGGCTTGATCCGGCCGCGGGCGAGGTATGTGGGGGAGAGTTGAGCGTTTCTTGTCGTCGGGCGGGGCACTCACGCGCCGGCCCGGCGGGCTCCTTCTCTCTTCACGCAACGACTGTCGCGCAAAACGCTCCCCTCCGCTCCTTCACATAGCGCCGAGCCAACGCGGCAGCCAGCTCGGCACCGCCGCACCGCGCGTCGGCCTCGCCGGGCCGCGTTCCGCACCACGTTCCGAGCCGCTGGCGAGCGCGAAGCGCGCACCCGCCTCTCCCGCGCTGATCCACGCGACCGCCCCGCGCGGCAGATCGATCGATTCGCCGGTGGCGAGCCAATAGTCGTCGCGGTCACCTTCGACGGTCAGCCAGATTTCACCCGAGATCACCTTGAAAGTGGACGGGCGCGCGACGCGCCACGCGGCCACCGGCTCGTCATGTTCCAGTTCAAAAATCCGCACTTCACGCATGGCCGTTCTCCTTCAGAGGGCTTTTGTGTTGTATCGATTATTGTCGTGCGATCATCGGATACCCATGCACAGTTCCGAACAGTTTCATCGGAACTGTGCAGTCGAAAAACCGAACAGTTGGCGTGTGTGAGCTCCTGAACCGCACCGCACGTCTTGTCCGGGAAGGAAAGCACATGCGACTTGAGATTCAGCTTGATAGAGACAACGGCGTACCGCTGACGGAGCAGATCGTCGCGGGCGTCAGCACCTGGATTCGCTCACGGACCGCGCATCCGGGCTCGAAATTGCCGTCGATCCGCCAGTTCGCCGCCGACTACGGCGTGAGCCGCTTTCCGGTCATCGAGGCGTATGACCGGCTGGTATCGCTCGGTTACATCGACTCGCGCCACGGTTCGGGCTTCTATGTGGCGGACCGGCCGCCCGGCGGCGCGCAGTGCGACGGCACCTCGGACCCGCGCCGCGCCGAAGAAGAATCCGACCATCTGCTGCAGCAGTTCAATCATCCCGGCGAAACGCTGAAGCTCGGCAGCGGCTTTATCCCCGAGCCGTGGCGAGATACGGACAGCATCGCGCAGGCGATACGGCACGTGCTGCGCACCGATCCCGCGAGCATGGTCGATTACGCGACGCCGCTCGGCAACCTCAGCTTGCGGGAACATTTGCAGGCGCGAATCGCGCAACTCGGGATTCGTGCTGACACGTCGCAGATCCTGATCACGAACGGCGCGAGTCAGGCGTTCGATCTGCTGATGCGCTACATGCTGAAGGCGGGCGACACGATCTTCGTCGAAGACCCCGGCTACTACAATCTCTACGGCCTGCTGAAGCTGCACGGCGTGCGGCTCGTCGGCATTCCACGCGCGCGCAGCGGGCCGGATCTCGACGTCATGCAGGCGCAGTTGAAGCAGCACCGGCCCAAGCTGTTCTTCATCAATACCGTGTTCCACAATCCGACCGGGACCACGGTCGCGCCGCCGGTCGCGTTCCGGCTGCTGCAACTGGCGCGCGAGCACGGCTTTACGATCATCGAAGACGATATCTACGCCGACTTTCAGACCGACGTCACCGACCGCCTCGCCACACTCGATCAGCTCGAACATGTGATCTACATCGGCGGACTGTCGAAGACGCTGTCGTCGTCGTTGCGCATCGGCTGCGTGGTCGCGAGTCACGCGATCATCAAGGATCTCGTCGACATCAAGATGCTGACGAGCATTGGCGGCTCGCTTTTCGCGGAAACAGTGACGGCGTCGCTGCTCGAGCGCGGCGCATATCGTAAGTATCTCGAACGACTGCGCCGCCGTATGCGTGACGCGCTCGGCTCGACAATCCAGACACTCGAGGATGAGGGCTGGGAAGTGTTCGAGAAGCCCGTCGGCGGAAAATTTTTGTGGGCGCGCGTGCCGCACGTGGACAATGCCGAGCGGCTGGTGGAATGCGGCGCGCCGCTGGGCGTGACGGTCGCGCCGGGCAGTTACTTCAGGCCGGGTATGGAGCCGAGTCCGTGGATTCGAATTCACGCGGCGTTCGGTAACGAGCCGCGTGCGCAGGCGTTTTTTCGGGCGGCGGCGAAGTTGAAGTGAGTGACTCGGACTTGCGCGCTGGATGTCTGAGCCTGGCTCCGCACCGCGGCCGTGCTGCGTCGGTGCTGCGTCGGTGCATTCTCCAAACGATACCGGGCAGCAGATGCGAACACGCTCGTCTCGCGCGGTGCTGCGGCCCGACCCCTCGCTGTGTCGTCCGCGGCTTTTCCCTAGAATAGCGAGTTCCTGCCCGTTCTGAGCGCCAAGCCGCTACTTCATGTCCACGCCGCCGACCCAGCCCGTTCCCTCGACCGTCGCGCCCAGCGCGCCTTCCGCCCGCTCGCTGACGGTCATGCTGTGGCTCGTCGCCACCGGCTTTTTCATGCAGACGCTCGACTCGACGATCGTCAACACCGCCCTCCCGGCGATGGCGACGAGCCTCGGCGAATTGCCGTTGCGCATGCAGTCCGTCGTGATCGCCTATTCGCTGACGATGGCCGTGATGATCCCGGTCTCCGGCTGGCTCGCCGACAAACTGGGCACGCGACGCGTGTTCTTCAGCGCGATTCTGGTTTTCGCGGTCGGCTCGTTGCTGTGCGCGAACGCTCACACGCTGAACCAGTTGGTGATCTTCCGGATCGTGCAAGGCGTGGGCGGCGCGATGTTGCTGCCGGTCGGACGGCTCGCCGTGCTGCGGACTTTTCCGGCAGAGCGCTATCTGCCGGCGCTGTCGTTCGTCGCGATTCCCGGACTGATTGGCCCATTGATCGGCCCGACGCTGGGCGGCTGGCTCGTCAAGATCGCGTCGTGGCACTGGATCTTTTTGATCAACGTGCCCGTTGGCATTGCAGGATGCATCGCCACGTTCATCTTCATGCCCGACAGCCGCAACGAAGAGGTCGGCAGGTTCGACGTCAAGGGCTATTTGCTGCTGGTCGTCGGCATGGTGGCGATTTCGTTTGCACTCGATGGCCGCACCGAATTCGGCATTCAACACGCAACGGTGCTGGTGCTGTTGATTCTGGGCCTGGCCTGCTTCGTCGCCTATGGCTTGCACGCGGTGCGCGAGCCCGCGCCGATTTTTCCGCTCGACCTGTTCAAGATTCACACGTTCAGTGTCGGACTGCTCGGCAATCTGTTCGCGCGGATCGGGAGCGGCGCGATGCCTTATCTGATTCCGCTGCTGCTGCAAGTGAGTCTCGGCTACAGCGCATTCGAAGCCGGCATGATGATGCTGCCCGTTGCTGCTGCCGGCATGGCGTCGAAGCGGCTCGTGACGAAGCTGATCGTCAGGTACAGCTATCGTCGCGTGTTGATCGTCAACACGGTTCTCGTCGGCCTGACGATGGCCAGCTTCTCGCTGACCAACGCGGGACAGCCGCTGTGGCTGAGGCTCGTGCAACTGGCGTTGTTTGGCGGCGTCAACTCGATGCAGTTCACCGCGATGAACACCTTGACGCTCAAGGATCTCGGCACTGGCGGCGCAAGCAGCGGCAACAGTTTGTTCTCGCTGGTCCAGATGCTGTCGATGAGCCTCGGCGTCACCGTGGCCGGCGCGCTGCTGGCGACCTTCACCGGGCTCTTGCCGCGCGTGACGGCTGCCAACTCGCTGCCCGCGTTTCATGCGACGTTCCTTTGCGTGGGGATTATCACCGCGGGTTCGGCGTGGATTTTCGCGCAGTTGTCGCCGGATATCCGGACGCCGGCCAGGAAAACTGATCCGTCGGAGCGGACGTGAGGGGTGGGGTTGGTGGGGGTTTGCTGGTGGGAAGGTTGCGCTTGGAATGCGGGCGGAAGTGGCTCGATGGCTTGATGGCTTGATGGCTTGATGGCTTGATGGCTCGATGGCTCGGCGGCTCGATGGCTCGATGGCTCGATGGCTCGATGGCTTGATGGCTCGGCGGCTCGATGACTTGGGGGCTGGAGGTGGAACGGTGGAGGCTAGCCGCTGAGGGGTGAAGGCTGGTGGCTGGTGGCTGGTGGCTGGGGGTTCGTGGCTGGGGGTTC
>NZ_JBFUPM010000010.1:55142-254504 GCF_041355255.1 Paraburkholderia sp. RCC_158
CGTGGTTCGTGGTTCGTGGTTCGTGGTTCGTGGTTCGTGGTTCGTGGTTCGTGGTTCGTGGTTCGTGGTTCGTGGTTCGTGGTTAAAGGTTAAAGGTTAAAGGTTAAAGGTTGAAGGTTAAAGGTTGAAGGTTGAAGGTTGAAGGTTGAAGGTTGAAGGTTGATGTGTGAGGTCTCAGGGCTGAGGGCTAGCCGCCTACGCGAAGCCGTCATAGCGCCGCACCGTCCGAGCGGCGGCTCAACCGATGCCACGCCGCAGATGGTCGCTTGCTCACATTCAGGCCCAACATGAGCACCACCAACTTCGACCCGCAACGGGGCGCAGCCCGCACCAGCGAAGTGCGATACATCATGCCGGTGCCCGCGTCGTTGACCGACACTCGGCAGCTCGCGCGCCAACTGCGCACCCCGCCAGCCTTTCGTATGCGCATAGATCTTGCTCGCCTATCCTGTAAACTTACGCATTGCGCGTGCAGCTTCCGCATTGAGCCCCTAATCCGGCCGCCACCCACACGACTGACATGATGAGCATGATCGAACTCGATCCTCCCGGTTTTCAGCCCCCCCGCCCGATGGCCGGCGACGAAGGCTCCCGGCGCACCGTTCTCTACGGCGGCTACACCGTTTTCAGCGTATTTCAGCCGGTTTTCTCCGTGTCGCACCGGCGCGCGATCGGCTATCACGCTTCGCTGCGCGCGCACGACGAGCATGCGCGGCAAGTCCCCTCGCACGAGGTGTTCACCCAGGCTGCGCGCCGCGGCGACTTGCTGGAACTCGGCCGGCTGGCCGAGTCGCTCCACCTTGGCAACTTCAATGCATTCGACAGTCATGACGAATGGCTCTTTCTGAGTCTCCATCCGGCCGCGCTGATGGACACGAGCTACGGCGACGCGCTGCTCGCCGGGCTCAAGGCGTTGGGCTTGCCGCCGCAGCGCGTAGTGCTCGAGGTCTCCGAGCAAGCGGGCGGAGAAACGACGCGTTTCGCCGAGATCGTCGACGCGTTGCGCAAGTCGGGCTTCCTCATCGCGCTCGATGGCTTCGGCGCCAAGCACTCGAACATCGACCGCGTGTGGAATCTGCGGCCCGATATCGTCACGCTCGACCGCTGCATTCTTGCGCAGGCAAGCGAGCACTCGCACATTGAACGCGTGCTGCCCGGCCTCGTCTCCCTGCTGCACGAATCCGGCCAATTGGTCCTGATGGGCGGCCTGACCACAGAGCGCGATGCGCTGATCGCACTCGAATGCAACGTCGATTTCGTCCAGGGCGCATTCTTCGCTGGGCCGAGCGTCGAACCGGTCAAGCCGCAAGCCGCTGCCGGCTTGATGGACTCGCTCTCCGCCGCGCTGCGCGAGCGTGTTGCCGCGCGTGAACGCGCGCAGGCGACGCGGCTCGCGCCGTACGTCAGCGCGCTCGAAACCGCAGCCGTACAGCTGGTTGCCGGGCAGCCAGCCGCTGACGCGACGGCCGCGCTGCTCAAGCTCGGCGAGACAGCACGCTGCTTCATTCTGGATGGCTCCGGACGGCAAATCGGCGACAACGTGCTGCCTCCTGGCCGCGCGTCGCAACGCGCGAAACGCTTCCGTCCGCTATTGCATTCCGAAGGTGCAAGCTGGGAGCGCCGGCCTTACTTCATTCAGGCGATGCGTACGCCTGGGCGCGTGCATCTCACTCCTCCTTATCTGTCGATCAATGAAGCGCATTTGTGCGTGACCGCTTCGATCGCCGCGCATACGCCCGGCGGCACGCAAGTGCTATGCGTAGACATCAACTGGGAAGTCGCGGCTCATCGCAATTGAGTCGGCCGAGTCCACCGAGCGCTGCTGAATGCGCGCCAGCAACTCGGTGACCGCCGTGCGGCCCAGCACGCGATTGGCGGCCTGCAATCGCGATGCGCTCGTCACTGCGTGCAACCAAACGATTCTTCCAGCGCCGTTGGCCGGACCGTGGGTCCGCCTATGACCGTGCGCCTCGCCGGTGGTGAGCCCGGTTGTAAGGCCGCTCTCGAAGCCAGTGTCGAAGCCGCCGGTCGTCCCGTTTTTCATGCCGCTCGCCGCGCCGCTGCCTGAGCCCTCGGTGGCGATGTCGATCAACGCAACGACGTCGCCTTCGATAAGCAGCGCGATAGACAACGCCCCCTCCACCGATACCAGTTCCACGTGGCTCGCCTGACGCGCAAGCGACGTCACCTTCTCCATCCAGTCACCCAATGCGCGGTCTGACGCGCCGGTGCGTGCCTGGGCGAACGCTTTCGGCGGCACACCAAGCGCGCGTGCATCGGCGTGTGCATAGCAATTTGTCGAGGCAGCGGCACGCACAACGGCCGGTGAGTCGCCCGGCACATTCAGCGGCGGGCCGCACACCGGCTCGTCGCTGACGACATGCGGCGCATCGCTAAACAGCTCGAGCAGGCTAGTCCTGTCCTGCGCCTCAAGTGCGTTGCGCAAGCGCTCGACAATCCGCGCGTGACTCTCCGGATCGGCCCGATGCAACGGTGCGCCCGCGCGCTGCAGGCGCGCCCTCGCCCGATGCACGATCTGCCGGCAACTGGTCGCGCTACGTTCAAGAATCCTGCCGATCTCCGCGTAGTCGCAATCGAACGCTTCATGCAGCACAAACGCGGCGCGCTCGTCGGGTTTGAGACGCTCGAGCAACAGCATCACGCCGTAGGACATTTCCGCCGCACGCAGCGCAAGTTCTTCAGCCGATGGCGCGAATTCGTCGAGCCACGGCTCAGGCAGCCAGCCGGTCGCCTGAGACTCGCGCTCGCGCTGCACATTTCTCAGACGGTCGATCGCCGTGCGCGTGGTGAGCGTGGTGAGCCACGCGGCCGGCGTCTGCACCTCATGCGTATCAGCGAGATGCCACTTCAGCCAGACGTCTTGCACGATGTCTTCCGCCTCCGCACGGCTGCCGAGCATGCGGTACGCCAACGCGAGCAGGCGGGCCCGCACCGCCCCGAAGCTGGATGCCTTGTCGATTTCGTGTTCTTTCATGCGTAGACCTCCAGATCGTGCGTGGTAAAAGCGCGTGCGCCGCCTGCCAGATTCCTCGACCGCGCGCCGCAAAGACATCCATTGCAGTTTGACGATTGGGCGAGCCGCCGCGTGACAGGCGCGCGAAAAAAAATTTATGTCACGCCGCCGACGGCCGGGTCGTCATAGGGACAGCAGCCCACTTTTGACGAGGCAAATATGCAATCGAGCTATCCACCTGTTACCGGCCTTGGCCTCGTGCCAACCGTGATCGAGCAGTCCGGCCGCGGCGAGCGCGCGTACGACATCTACTCGCGTCTGCTGCGCGAGCGCATCGTGTTTCTGGTCGGACCCGTGAACGAGCAATCGGCCAGTCTCATTGTGGCGCAATTACTGTTTCTGGAGTCGGAGAACCCGGACAAGGACATTTCGTTTTATATCAATTCGCCCGGCGGCTCGGTGTACGACGGGCTCGCAATTTACGACACCATGCAGTTCATCAAGCCGGAGGTATCCACTTTATGCACAGGTTTTGCTGCGAGCATGGGCACATTCCTGCTGTGCGCGGGCCAACGCGGCAAGCGGTACGCGTTGCCCAACGCGCGCATCATGATTCACCAGCCTTCGGGCGGCAGCCAGGGCACGGCGGCGGACATTGACATTCAGGCTAAGGAAGTGCTCTATCTGCGCGAACGTCTCAATGCAATGATGGCCGAACGCACGGGGCGCAGCATCGAGGAAATCGCGCGCGACACAGACCGGGACAATTTCATGTCCGCGTCCGCGGCAAAGACCTATGGCCTCGTGGACGAAGTGCTGGAAACGCGGGCGGCGCTGAACTCGTCTTCGGTGGCGTCGGACAGACACCATGACGTATAGCGCAGCGCGGCTGAACTGTGCCGGGCTCAACTGCCCGCGCTTGCACTGGTCTGCCCGACAAAAGCTGATCACGTTGGCTGGAATCGCTATCATGGTCGCGATTCGTCGACTCCGACGAGCGCTTCAATGGAGATTTACATGGCGTCATCCAACGAAACCGTCAGCATGGCGCTATTCTGCGACTTCGAAAACGTCGCGCTGGGCGTGCGGGACGCGAAGTACGACAAGTTCGATATCAAGCTGGTGCTCGAACGTCTGCTGCTCAAGGGCAGCATTGTCGTGAAAAAGGCGTATTGCGACTGGGATCGCTACAAGAGCTTCAAAGGTGCGATGCACGAAGCCAATTTCGAGCTGATCGAGATTCCGCACGTGCGTCAATCGGGCAAGAATTCGGCGGACATCCGGCTCGTCGTGGACGCGCTCGACCTCTGCTACACGAAGTCGCACGTCAATACGTTTGTGATCATCAGCGGCGACTCGGACTTTTCACCGCTCGTGTCGAAACTGCGCGAGAACGCGAAGCAGGTGATCGGTGTGGGCGTCCAGCAGTCCACGTCTGATCTGCTGATCGCGAACTGCGACGAGTTCTTTTTTTACGACGATCTGGTGCGCGAAAGCCAGCGCACCGTCGCCAAACGGGAGTCCTTGCGCCAGCAGAAGAGTGCTCAGCCGACAGCCAAGGTATCGCAGGACGAAGAGAAAAGCCGCAACAAGGAAGATCTCGAAAAGCGCCGTACCAAGGCGGTGGAGATTGCGGTGCAAACGTTCGACGCGCTTGCATCCGAGCGGGGCGACAGCGGGAAAATCTGGGCGTCCGTATTGAAGAACGCGATCAAGCGGCGCAAGCCCGATTTCAACGAAACCTATTACGGCTTTCGCGCGTTCGGCAATCTGCTCGAAGAGGCGCACGCGCGCGGGCTGCTGGAATTCGGCCGCGACGAAAAATCAGGGGCTTACGTATATCGGAGCACGGTTTCGGGCGCTGCGGGGGAAGGTGCCGGAGAAAGCGCGGGCGAACCGGCGGGCGAGCATGCAGCGGCGCGTGGAAGCGAAACTGTCGACACCGCAGAGGTAGCGGAACAACTTGACGAGTCGCAGACGGTTGGCGCGGCGCAAGCGGAAACAGGCGCCAAACACGAGTCTCGTCGCCGGGGTCGTGGAGATCGGAAGCGAGGCGCAAGCCAGCAAGCCGCCCGCGAAGCCACGCACGAGACGGCACTGGCAAGCGCAGAGGAAGCCGGCCACCAAACGGCGCCGCGAAGGACGCCGCAAGCCGCCAACACCCGACGCACCAGACGCGAAGAAAGCGGAGCCAACCTGAGCCAGGCTGAAGGCGATGCGATGTATGCCCCTGAAACGGAAAACAAGCGCGCGACGTCCGAGCTGCCGCAAGCGCTCACGAACGAACCGAGCCATGTTTCTGATCAGGCGGGCGCGGCCGAAAATGCCGACTTGCACCAGACCGACGAAACGCAGCCCAAGCGTCGCAAGCAACGCGAGCCGCGTAAAACGGCCGCGAAGAAAACGCGGAAGACCGCAGCACGATCGGACGACACGGCAAGCAACACGAACACGGCGAACACGGCGCACACTGCAGACACCGCATCGCCAGCAACCGAACCTTCACCGACCGCAGAGGAAACACCCGCGCCCGCCAGGAAAGCCGCGCGTAAAACCGCGTCGTCGCGCAACCGCCGTCCGCGCAAGACAACGGGAGGCAACGACACCGAGTGACACCGAACGACACCGAATGGCGCCGAACCACACCGAATAGTCCGCGCCTTGCTCCGCACCCGGCAGCGGCCGAAGCCAAGTGTCACCGCAAGCCGAACACCGCAACACCGTTGGTCGCGCCGACATAAACCTTGCCGCGCGCGATCATCGGCGTGATGAACTTGTTGCCCGCGCCCCATTGATCGCGCGTGCCCGCCTGGTTGCTGTTGTACAGCTCGTTGGCAAGATTGCTCGCGTCGTAGGCATGCAGGGCGCCGGTCGAGCCGTTCTCCGCCGCCCAGACAATGCCGTTGCTCGCGCCATTGGCGGATATCGCCGGCGTTGCGCCCGGATAGGCAAAGGTCGTCGGGCTTCGGGATGAAGCCGTCGTTGCGAGGAACGCGCCGGCGATCGGCAGGGCTTTGAGGTTGTCGTTTAGCCCTCCGTAGTACACGACGCCCTTGTAATACGCCGGCGAACCCCAGATGCCGCCAGCAAGCGTGCCGATGAGTTCTTGCCAGATGTTATTGGCCGCTGGGCTGAATTTGCCCATTGAATCGCGGTCGACCACATAAATGTGGTTGTCTTTGCCGGCCGCCACAGCAAGATGCTTGACCACGCCGGCCGCGGTCGTCTGGTCCGGCAGCAACATCACGCCTCCAGAACCGAAGTCGTTGTCCGTATTGGCCTCTTCGACTACGTTGGACATCGCGAAATAGTCGGTGACTTGCAGTTGGCCAGCCGACAGTTTCATCAGCGAGTTGCCGAAGTTGCCGTCGACGGGGAAGCCCTGTGCATTGAGCGTCGTGCCGAACGTGCCGTTGCCGTCGACGACATAGATGGACGAGCCGTCGGAAGCCATGCCGGAGCCGGCCATCCAGATCGAGCCCTGGCTGCCGTTCGGCGTGATGTTGAGCGCGCTGGTCTGCTTGAGTGTGCCGGCGTTGTACGCCATGAGCCAGCCGGTGTAAGCGCCGGACATGCAGTGCGCCGTCCAGCCCATATAGATGTTGCCGCCAACGAGCGTCAATGCCGCCCGCTCCGTGTGCAACGACGCGTTGAACGTAATGACGCCGTTGACGCTCCCCGCGCCGCCGCCCGGATAAGTCGCCGCAATCTCGGTGGGACCGCCCAACAGTTCGGCGCCCGTCGCAAGGTCGAGCGCATGCAGGCGGTGATGGTAGGCGCCGCCGCTGTCTTTCGTCATCGAGACCGCATATAGCGCGCCGTTGGGGCCGCGCGAGCGGTCGATCACCGGCGTCGACGTCACGCCAATCTCGGGCGTGATGTCCGGGCATCCGCGGTCGTCGCTGGGCGTTTCGCCGCTGCCGTTTAGCGTCGCGTGCCACAACTGCGCGTAGCTGGTCGCGTCGTACGCATAGACACTGTTGTGTTCGGTCGCGACGTAGACTACGTCGTGCGGCGCGCCGCCAATCGACAACGCTGTCGCAAAGAGCGGCTGGGCATCCACCTTGCCGTCCGCCGCAAGGAACGCGACTTTGCCGAAGCTCGATGCGTTGACGTTGGCGGGCGTCAGCGTGGTTTCGGCAAGCATCTGGCCGGTGCGCGCAAGGTCGTTGTGGTGCATCAGCACGTCGGTGGCGAATACGGGTCCGGCGGGTGCAGCCCCGCCCGCGCCGCTCCCCGCGCCGGCGCCGGAGCCTGACCCTGAGCCGCTGCTGCCCGCACCCGAGCCACCACCGCTCGCCCCCCCGCCCGACGATGTAGACGCCGCTCCCGGCGATCCGCCCGAGCCGCCGCCACATGAAGCAACCCCCCACGCAACAGTGAGCAGCGCCGCCACTGTGCACACACGAACCCACGGCCCGGCCGATAGCCGGTCGCCGCCACCTCGCGAGATGCGCATGTCCGCCTCGTCTCTCAAACGATGCGACGCTCAGTTCCGCAAGACGAAGGCTGCGCGTGATGCGAACACGTCGCGTGCCGCGAACGGGCGCCCCAAGCACATCTTCCGATGGCTGATGGATGATCACATTCAACGTCCGCGGCCAATTAACCGTACGCCGTTTGCGGAGTTTCATGCCGCCAGGGTCTCGCCACTCTCCGCCAGGCAAACACGCGGCTGGCGGCGCAACGCGAAAGCAAGGCGCGACCGCACGCGCGATCGCGTGCCAGGCATCAAAGCATCGTAATCAAAGCATCAGTAGTACGGATAAGGCGCGTAAATCACGGGCGGCGGTCCGTAATAGCGCGGCCGCGGCGCAACATAAACCGGTTGCGGCGCATACACAGGCTGCGGCGCGTAGACCGGCACTTGCGGCTGCGAGATCGTGTTGCCCTTCGACGTCATGCACTGCGCGTAGGCTGCGTCGTAGCGCGCCTGCAAGCTGTTCGCCGAGTACTGCGCGCCGTTTGCGCCAGCCGCGCCGCCGATCAGCAAACCGCTGCCCGCTCCGATCGCAGCACCCGCTCCGGCATTGCCCGCCGCCGCGCCAAGCAGCGCGCCGACGGCCGCGCCGCCCAACGTTCCCACCGCCGCGCTGTTGACGCTGCTGGTGGTCGCGCCTTGCGAAGCGCCGGCCGCATCGGACGAATGGAACGCATAGTCGCGACACGTGTAGTCGTCCTGTTGAAACTGGCTGAGCGGCTCGCCCCTGCGCGGCATGGCCACCACCGACGGGCCGCTCGGCGGCACGACGGCGCAGCCGCCCAATAGCGCGAGCGCGACGGCCCCGAGAGGCAGCGCGACGCGCAACGGTGTTAGACGTGAAATCATGATGGCGCGAATAGCGTGGATTGGAAATCACACGTTATGCGAATCCACGCTCGCGATGTTTACCGCATCGTTACCGTATGTTTTATGCCCGTGCGCGAAGCCGCGCCGCAAGCCTGAGCCACGCGATGTGCGTTATCGCGCGGTTACGAACGGTGACAAAGATTGTGCAAGCCCATGAACGATGCTCGCGCGGCGACGCGCGCAAAAAGCAGAAAAGCCCTCACAGGGAGGGCTTTTCTTTCTTTCTTGCATAGCGGCCGTTGTGAACCGATTCAGAGCCGGCTCAAAATCGATTCAACGCCGCAACACACCGAAAAATCACGCGAAGTTCTTCGACGCGAATTCCCAGTTGACGATGTTCCAGTAAGCTTCGACAAACTTCGGACGTGCGTTGCGATAGTCGATGTAATACGCGTGTTCCCACACGTCGATCGTGATCAGCGCTTTGGCGTCCGTGGTCAGCGGCGTCGCAGCGTTGCTCGTCGACACGAGGTCGAGCGAACCGTCTGCCTTCTTCACGAGCCATGCCCAGCCCGAGCCGAACGTGCCGATTGCGGTCTTCGCGAACTCTTCCTTGAACTTGTCGAACGAGCCCCACTTGGCGTTGATCGCGTCGGCCAGCGCGCCGGTCGGTGCACCGCCACCTTGCGGCGACAGGCTGTTCCAGAAGAAAGTGTGGTTCCACACTTGAGCTGCGTTATTGAACACGCCGCCCGACGACTTCTTCACGATTTCTTCGAGCGACAGATTCTCGAACTCCGTGCCCTTGATCAGATTGTTCAGGTTGGTCACATAGGTCTGGTGGTGCTTGCCGTAGTGAAACTCGAGCGTCTCTTCCGACATGTGCGGAGCGAGTGCGTTTTTCGCGAACGGCAGCGGCGGGAGCGTATGTTCCATGGTGCTTTCCTTCAGTCTGTATCTGTTGTGGGGAGTCTGCGGATAACGCTTTAGAGCACTCGATTGTAGGCGACTTGGAATAACCCCGCAAACGAACGGACTTTATGTCCGGCATCGGCGAATCGCCCGCAAAACCGCGTAATTAGTGCTTCCGTTTGCTCTACAAACGCGAGCTCGCGCAGTCAAAACTACGCACGCGCAGCGTGTCAGCGCGATGTCAGAAACCGTCGGCAAGACGCGGCTGCACATCGGCGAGAGCGACGTCGGCGGTGCCCTCGGCGAGATGCATCGTCAGGCGGCGTCCCGGTTTCAACGACGACGGCGCGCGCACCGCGCGGCCGGTCTGTGCATCGAGTACCGCGGCATAGCCGCGCTCGAGCGTGCGCTGCGGACTCAGCACTTCGAGCCGCGCCGACAGCGTGGCGATGCGCGCGGCCTGACGTTCATGCTGACGCAGCAATGCGGCGTCGAGCCGTTGCGTGAGATTGCCAAGCCGCGCCTGATGCGCAGCGAGATCCGGACGCCAGCGCTGCCAACGCATCTGCAGCAGCGAAAAACGCGCTCGGGCATCGCGCACGGGCCTTGCCCCTGCCGACGCGAGCCGCGCGCTCAGTTGCTGCAAATGCGTGCGCTGCCGCGCGAGACGCTCGGCGGGCGACACGAGCCGGCGCGCGAGCCAGTCGAGTTGCTGGGCGCGCCGCTCCATCATCCGGCCGAATCCGCGTGCAAGCGTCGCATGGCGATGGTCGAGCTCGCGCAGCAACAGCACGCGCTGCGGGCTCACCAGTTCGGCGGCGCCTGTGGGCGTGGGCGCGCGGACATCGGCGGCGAAATCGGCGATCGTGAAATCGGTTTCGTGACCGACGCCGCTCACGACCGGAACCGCGCTCTCCGCAATCGCGCGCGCAAGCACTTCTTCGTTGAAGGCCCACAGGTCTTCAATCGAGCCGCCGCCACGGCACACGATCAACACGTCGACCTCGCGCCGCGCGCTGACCGCATCGACCATTGCCGCGAGCTTCGCGCTTGCGCCCACGCCTTGCACCGGCGCCGGATAGACGATCACGGGAATATGCGGCGCGCGACGCGACAGCGTCGTCAGCACGTCGCGCAGCGCCGCGGCCTGCAACGACGTGACGATGCCAATTGCGCGCGGATGCGACGGCAGCGCGCGCTTGCGTTCGGCGGCAAAAAGGCCCTCGGCTTCGAGCTGTGCCTTGAGCCGCAAAAACGCTTCGTAAAGACGTCCCTGGCCGGTGCGCCGCACTGCCTCGACGTTCAGTTGCAGTTCGCCGCGCGGCTCGTACATCGTGACGAGCGCCCGCACTTCGATGCGGTCGCCTTCCTTCGGCGTGAACTCGGCGTATTGCGCGCGGCCGCGGAACATCACGCAGCGCATTTGCGCCTGCGCGTCCTTGATCGAAAAGTACCAGTGACCGCTCGCGGCGCGCGTGAAATTGGAGACTTCGCCGGCAACCCACACCAGCGGAAACGAGCGCTCGAGCATGCTGCCGATCGCGCGATTCAGAGCGGAAACTGGGACGACGACTTCGCCGCCGGGCATCGTCGACGAGGTAAGGGAACTGTCGGAATTCATGCGAAGGGATGGTGGTGACTGGCCGGACAGACGATAGACCGAGTGGCTAATCGCGTCCAGCGCGACGCGCAAATTGTTAAAAGTGTCCACATGCCGGGACCGTCAAGGCGAATTCCGCCACGCGCCCGGCAAACTACGGGAAACCGAAGCATCCCGTTGATTTATATGAAATTTACTGATGACCTCCGCAGGTGATCGCCGACGCAAGGCGCTTGCAACGGCCCTTGAGGCGCTGCGGCGGGCAGGTTCTCCACAAAGTTATCCACAGGCTGCAAGAGGCGCAACACGCGACGCGGCAGGCATAGGACGCAGCCACCGCGACTTGCGGCCGGGGACGCGTGCGCGCTAGAGTGGCGGGTTCGACAGTAAGGGAAAGTCACGCACGCAAGCGCCGCAACGTGCGCGTGACGAAGGGCGCTGCTGACACGCGCTGCCTATGCTTCCCTTTCTGTTTTTTAAGTTTTTCGACCGTCCGGAGAATCGCGCTGATGCCTGTCCCGCGTATTGCCCCTGGCGCCTTCACGCCGCCGCGCTCGCGCCGTCCCGCGAGCGGCGAGCCGCTCGTCCGCCCGGCCTGCCGATGAGCGGAATCTTCGATCGTTTTGAAGCGCGCGTGGCGCGCGAGTGGCAGCACCGCGGACCGCTTGCGTGGTCGCTGACGCCGCTCGCATGCGTGTTCGGCGCTGTCGCCGCGCTGCGCCGCGCGGCATTCTCGCTCGGCTGGATTAAGCCGGTGCGCGTGGGCGTGCCCGTCGTGGTGGTCGGCAATGTGACCGTCGGCGGAACCGGCAAGACGCCGACCGTGATCGCGCTCGTCGAAGCGTTGCGCGGCGCCGGCTTCAACCCTGGCGTCGTGTCGCGCGGCTACGGCGCGCGGGTCAAGACGCCGACGCCGGTTACGCCCGCCTCGGCGGCCAGTGTCGGCGGCGACGAACCGCTGTTGATCTCGCGGCGCACCGGCGCGCCCGTCTGGGTGTGCCCCGATCGCGTGGCGGCGGCGGAGGCGTTGTGCGCGGCGCATCGCGACGTCGACGTAATCGTCAGCGACGACGGCCTTCAGCACTACCGGCTCGCGCGCGACGCCGAGCTGGTCGTGTTCGATCACCGGCTCGGCGGCAACGGCTTTCTGCTGCCGGCGGGTCCGTTGCGCGAGCCGCTCTCGCGTCGGCGCGACGCCACGCTGATCAACGACCCTTACGCGAAGACGCTGCCTCCGTGGCCGAACACGTTCGCGCTTCAGCTTGCACCGGCCGACGCGTGGCATCTCGATAACCCGGCGTTGCGCCGCCCGCTCGCGCAGTTCCGCGGCGAGCGCGTGCTGGCGGCCGCCGGCATCGGCGCGCCCGAGCGTTTTTTCGCCACGCTGCGCGCCGCCGGCCTCGCGCCCGAGACACGCGCGCTGCCCGATCACTACGCTTTCGAGCGCAATCCTTTTACCGGCGCCGACGCCGACGCCATCCTGATAACGGAAAAGGATGCGGTAAAATTGGGGTCCTGGCGCGACGCGCGCATCTGGGTTGTTCCCGTCGAAGCCGCGCTCGATCATCGCCTCATTGCATTAGTTGTGGAGAAAGTCCGTGGACGCTCGCCTGCTTGAAATTCTCGTTTGCCCGATCTGCAAGGGCCCGCTCAGCTACGACCGTTCCGCGCAGGAGCTGATCTGCAACGCGGACAAGCTCGCCTATCCGATCCGCGACGGCATCCCTGTCATGCTGGTCGACGAAGCGCGGCAGACTGTCGAAGGCACGCCTGTGGATCTGAATCCGGGGTCGGTGGCCTGAGGCGTGTCGGGCTGGCGCGGCGCGAGGATTTCGCGCGGAGCCAGTTCAGGCCTGTTAGCGGCGGGTGGTTGGCCATGTTTACGAAGCGGCGATTGGTGCAAGATTAGTGTGCCGGTTGGCTTGCGGCTCGGGACTTGGCTGGCTCCTCGGCTCGCAGCTCATCGCGTGGCTTGTTGGCCCTCGTTGATTCGTCAAAATTGTCAGCCCTCGTTAGCCCGCTCCCGCTCCCACCCCCCTGACGCACCCCACACCACATCCCTCTCCTCTTCCCCCACTTCCTCATCTCTCCGATGACCCACACCGACTCCGCCACGCCCCCGTTCATTGCCGTCGTGCCGGCACGCCTCGCGTCGACCCGTCTGCCCAACAAGCCGCTCGCCGATATCGGCGGCAAGCCGATGGTCGTGCG
Source organism: Paraburkholderia sp. RCC_158 (assembly GCF_041355255.1). Classification (NCBI taxonomy): domain Bacteria; kingdom Pseudomonadati; phylum Pseudomonadota; class Betaproteobacteria; order Burkholderiales; family Burkholderiaceae; genus Paraburkholderia; species Paraburkholderia sp. RCC_158. The sequence continues at coordinate 68,130 of NZ_JBFUPM010000010.1, forward strand.
GGTCGCCGAGCGCGCACGCGAATCGGGCGCCGAGCAGGTGTTGATCGCATCGGACGCTCAGTCGGTACTCGACGCCGCCCGCGAGCATGGTTTCGAAGCCGTGCTGACGCGCGCCGATCATCCGTCGGGCACGGACCGTCTTGCCGAAGTCGCGTCGCAATTCGGCTGGAGCGACGAGACGATCGTGGTCAATGTGCAAGGCGATGAACCGCTGATCGATCCGTCTCTCGTGCGTGGCGTCGCGTCGCATCTCGCGGCACGCAGCGATTGCGCGATCGCCACCGCGGCGCATCCTATCGCCGATGCCGCGGAGATTTTCAATCCCAACGTCGTCAAGGTCGTGCTCGACGCGCGCGGCGTCGCGCTCTACTTCTCGCGCGCGCCGATTCCCTGGGCACGCGACGCCTACCAGCCGCACTGGCCCAACGTTGCGTCGATGCCGGTGCCGCCGTCGCCCGCCGTGGTTCATCGGCATATCGGGCTGTATGCGTATCGCGCGAAATTCCTGCGCAGCTATCCCGATCTCGCGATCTCGCCGATCGAACAGGTCGAAGCGCTCGAGCAATTGCGCGCGATGTGGCACGGCGAACGCATCGCCGTCCTGGTCACGCCCGAAGTGCCGTTGCCGGGTGTGGACACGCCCGCGGACCTCGCGCGCGTGCGGGCTTTATTCGGGTCTTGAGCGCAAAAACCCGTGGCATAATCGGACGCTTGTGCGCGCCTCCCGTGATTAGCGAGAGCCAGGGTTTGCCCGGTCGCGCCGTACGTGTTTCAGCAGCGCCGTCGTCGACGTGCAGCGCGAAACGCGAAGCGGCAGCCGACGCGGGTCCCTTGCCCCTCGTGGGACGACCGCAGCGCCACCAAGAATTCACATAGATCTGGAGATACACATGCGTTTGATTCTTTTGGGTGCGCCCGGCGCGGGTAAGGGCACTCAGGCAAACTTCATCAAGGAAAAATTCGGCATCCCGCAAATTTCCACCGGTGACATGTTGCGTGCAGCCGTCAAGGCAGGCACGCCGCTCGGCCTCGAGGCGAAGCGCTTCATGGACGCAGGCGAACTCGTCACAGACGAGCTGATCATCAACCTAGTGAAAGAGCGTCTGCAACAGCCGGACTGCGCAAACGGCTATCTGTTCGACGGCTTTCCGCGCACCATTCCGCAAGCTGAGGCGATGAAGCAGGCCGGCGTCGCGATCGACTACGTGCTGGAAATCGATGTGCCGTTCGACGAGATCATCGTGCGCATGAGCGGCCGCCGCTCGCACGCCGCGTCGGGCCGCACATATCACGTCAAGTTCAATCCGCCGAAGGTGGAAGGTCTCGACGACGTGACGGGCGAGCCGCTGATCCAGCGCGAGGACGACAAGGAAGAAACCGTCAAGAAGCGCTTACAGGTATACGAAGCGCAGACCAAGCCGTTGATCGACTACTACAACGGCTGGGCGAAGAACGGCGACGCGACCACATCGCTGAAGGCGCCGCAATACCGCCGCATCTCCGGCCTCGGCACGGTCGAGGAAATCCGCGACCGCGTGTTCGACGCGCTGAAGTAATTCAACGCCGCAGCTTGCGTTGGCAAAAAACCCGCCTCTTTCCGGCGGGTTTTTTTATGCCTTCAGCACGGCCGTTTTAATTTGCTCCTCGGCGATGGCGATGTGGGATCATCCATGATCGAAAAGATATTCGATCTGGACGTTACTTACCGTATCAAGGAAAGGAGCAGAGATGGAGATTCGTGACAACGCATTCCTGATCACCGGCGGCGCATCGGGGCTTGGCGCCGCGACCGCGCGCCTTCTCGCGGAGAACGGCGGCAAGGTGGTGCTCGCCGACCTGAATCAGGACGCCGGCGAGGCGCTCGCCAAGGAACTCGGCGGCGTTTTCGTCAAATGCGACGTGAGCCGCGAGGACGATGCGACGCGAGCCGTCGAAGCCGCGACGAAACTCGGCACGCTGCGCGGCCTCATCAATTGCGCGGGCGTCGCGCCCGCCGCGAAGACCGTCGGCAAGGACGGCCCGCATCCGCTCGACGCGTTCGCGCGCACCATCTCGATCAATCTGATCGGCACGTTCAACATGATTCGCCTCGCGGCCACTGCGATGTCGAAGAACGAGCCGAATGCGAACGGCGAACGCGGCGTGATCATCAACACGGCGTCGGTCGCGGCCTACGACGGCCAGATCGGACAGGCGGCCTACGCGGCGTCCAAAGGCGGCGTGGTCGGCATGACGCTGCCTATCGCACGCGACCTGTCGCGCAACGCGATCCGCGTGATGACGATCGCGCCCGGCATCTTCGAAACGCCGATGCTGCTCGGCATGCCGCAGGAAGTGCAGGACGCGCTCGGCGCGATGGTGCCGTTCCCGCCGCGCCTCGGCAAACCGATCGAATACGCGATGCTCGCGAAGCAGATTCTCGACAATCCGATGCTTAACGGCGAAGTGATTCGTCTCGACGGCGCGATTCGCATGCAGCCGAAGTAACGACGCGCCGCGAATTGCCGTTGCGATTTGCCGCCGCAATAACGAAAAACGCCTGCACGCGAATCCCGTGCAGGCGTTCTGTTTTTAGCGCGCGGCCTAACGACCGTTGACGGCTTTGCTGCTCGCTAGTCGCGATCGTTATGCTGCGTGCGCTGACGCAATTCCTGCAACTGCGATTCCACAACGGTTGCGTCTTCCGCATCGGGGCACTCGCCGAGATAACGCTCGAGGTCTTCGAGCGCCGGGCGCAAATAGTCCAGACGCGCATACGCAAAACCGCGGTCGCGAATCTCGTCGATACTGTCGGGCAACAGGATCACGAGACGCTGCTGCACGGCAAGCAGGCGCTGCCAGCGCTCGGTCTGCAAATACGTGGACTTCAGATTGCGCAACATACGCGCGATGATCTCGCGCCGCGTGGCCGGCTGCAGCAGCATGCGCAGCGCCCGGCTCACCGACTCGCCGGCCGACGCCACATACGGCTCCAGCATGTCGACCATTTCCGATTCCGACAGCGAATGCCCGCTCGTCGGATCGAGCATCACGTCGCCGTCGGGTGTCGTGACACGCAACAGGAAATGACCGGGAAACGATACGCCGCGCGCCGGAATGCCGATCTGCTCGGCCATCTCCAGGTACAGCACCGCGAGCGAAATCGGAATGCCGCGGCGACGCTTGAGCACCGCGTTCAGATGGCTGTTGTCGGGGTCGTAATAGTCGTTCAGATTGCTGGCAAAACCCAACTCGCGGAAGAAGAACCGGTTCAGAATGCCGACCTTCTGGCGGATGTCCGCGTCATCCGGCATGCGGCGCTGCAGGCGCACCACCAGTTCGTCGATCTCGGCCAGCGTGCCTTGCAGATCGAGGTCCGGGTAAGCGTCCTGCGCGAGCGAGAGCGCCGCCTCTGTCAGCGGCAAGCTCTCGTCTTCGGCGACGAGCGTGCTGAAATAGTCGAGAACCCGCGTGATCGTCATCACTTCACTCGCCTTTTGAAATACGCGTACTTGAAGCCCATCAGCCAAAGCATACCGAAATATAGCGCCGCGAACAGCACGAGGCAGGCAGCGAGCAGCGCCATGCGGTCGATGGGCCGGTCATGCATGCCGATCCAGTCGAAGCTGATGGACAGCCAACGCATGGTGCCCGCGAGGACCAGACACGCGCCGAACAACTGCGCGAAGAACTTGAGCCAGCCGCTCGACGGCGTATAGATGCCGCGCTTGCGCAATCCGAGGAACAGCAACAGCGCGTTGCCGCAAGCACCGAGCCCGACGCTCAGCGTGAGCCCCGCATGCGCGAAGATCGGCACGAACACGTAGTTGCTCAACTGCGTAAGAATCAGCACGCCGATGCCGATCTTCACCGGCGTCTTGATGTCCTGCTTCGCGTAGAAGCCGGGCGCGAGGATCTTGATCAGAATCAGACCGATCAGGCCGACACCGTAAGCGGCCAGCGCGCGCGCCACCATCACGACCGCGTTGCCGTCGAACTTGCCGTAGTGAAACAGCGTGGCCGTCAACGGCTCAGCAAAAAAGAACAGCGCAACCGCGCTCGGCGCAGCGAGCAGAAACGTGACGCGCAAACCCCAGTCGAGCAGCGACGAATATTCGTGAGGATCGGCATCGACGTGCGCCTTCGATAGACTCGGCAGCAGGATCGTGCCGAGCGCGACGCCGAGCAGCGCGGTCGGAAATTCCATCAGCCGGTCCGCGTAATTGATCCACGAGACGGCGCCCGGCCCGATGCGCGACGCGATATTCGTATTGATGATGAGGCTGATTTGCGCGACGGAGACGGCGAACATGGCCGGCACCATCTTCCACAGCACGCGCTTCACGCCGCGATGCGCGAGCGCGCGCAGCGGATTCAGGCCGATGCGCGGCACCATGTCGATCTTCTTGAGGCCCGGCAGTTGCACGACGAACTGCAACAACCCGCCCGCGATCACTGCCCAGGCAAGCGCATAGACCGGCGTGTGCATGCGCGGCGCGAAAAACACCGCGGCGACAATGAACGACACGTTCAGCAAAACCGGCGCGAACGCGGGCAGTGAGAAGTTCTTGTACGTGTTCAGCACGCCGGACGCGAGCGACGTCAGCGAAATGAAGATGATGTACGGGAACATGATGCGCGTCATCGTGACCGCGAGCGCGTAGGCCTGGCCTTCGTGAGCGAGGCCCGACGCGACTACGAACACGACGCCCGACGCGCCCAGCACGCCGACGAGCGACAGCACCGCGAGCGCCCAGGCGAGCACCGTCGAGGTGGCATCGACGAGCGCCTTGGTGGCGTCATGTCCTTGCTGGTTCTTGAACTCGGCGAGGATCGGCACGAAGGCCTGCGAAAACGCGCCTTCGGCGGAAATGCGGCGCAGCAGGTTGGGAATGCGGAAGGCGACGTAGAACGCGTCAGTGTATTGACTGGCGCCGAACGCGCGCGCGATCAGCGTTTCGCGGGCCAGTCCGGTCACGCGCGACAACAGCGTGAAACCGCTGACCGTCAGCAGGGCTCGGAATAGATTCATGGGGCGCTTATTATAAGGGTGCCGCAAAGGCGGACGACGAGCCAGGAAGCGATTCGGACCGATTTCCTCTAGAGACGTTCGGTTGGGGCAGCGAATTCCGCTGCATTTTTTCGCGCGCGCCGGGGGCGGCCGGCAAGGGCTTGTGCAATCGGGCCGCGCTCGGGCGCGGTGAACCGCGGCCGGGCAGCAATCCGACTCGCGCGGGCGGGTCTGGCCTCCCCCGAGCCGGCGGCGCGGCATGCATTCCCGTTGCCACGTCCCTGATTTTGTTGCTATAATCGCCGGTTTCGAAGCTCGCTCAGTTCTCGGACGGCTTCCGGACGAGGGTCGAGGTCGGCGCCAGGTGTCACGAATGTGAACGAATATGGGCCGCCACTTCCTTCAGATATGCCGGAACATGGCGCCGCAAACACGGGCCCGCCTTCGCGTAGTTCGATCGTTTTTCGACACTTTTGCGCTCTTGGGCAATCGCTTCCAAGAGTTCGGATCTAAAAGCAGCGCCTCACCACTTGAAGGTCAGGTACTGGAAACAGGAACAGGATAAGGAACCGTCATGGCTAACTCCGCACAAGCACGCAAGCGCGCCCGCCAGGCCGCCAAGGCAAACTCGCACAACTCGGCACTGCGCTCGAAGTTCCGCACGGCCATCAAGGCAGTGCGCAAGGCAATCGACGCCGGCGACAAGGCCAAGGCCGCTGAAATCTTCCAGGCATCGTCGAAGACCATCGACATCATTGCCGACAAGAAAATCGTTCACAAGAACAAGGCAGCTCGCCATAAGAGCCGCCTCGCCGCAGCCATCAAGGGTCTGCAGGCTCCCGCAGCCCAGTAATTCCGGTCGGCCCGCTCCGGCGGGCTACCTCCTGTTTCCGCTGCGCATGAAGGCCCGCTTTGGCGGGCTTTTTTGTTTGCCACGCGCGCGTAGCGGAAGAGAATGGCCGATTGGCGCAGCAACGCCAGCATGAAAAAACCCGCCGATGTGGCGGGTTTTGCTTTTCTGCGAGCCGGTTTCGCTGGCGCTAGATGATGTGCCGCTTCGTCTGCGGCGGCGGCGCATGCTCCAGTTCCAGCTCGCACGCTTCCGTCACCACGAGGTCGTTGTCTTTGGCGAAGTTCATGACGAAGTCGAACGCCATGGGTTCGATGTCGCGCAGGCGCGAATCGAGAATCACGCACTTGAGGTCGCCGATCATGGTCGGCCGGACGTACACCGAGTACTGCATGTAGGCGTTGGGGCCCTTTCTGGCACCCGGTCCGAAAGATGACATCACACCTGCGAGACGCTCCGACCAGTCGCTCGGCCGGAATCTTTTTCCCGTCGACGTGATGCCCTGAATGAAGTATTCGGTTGGAGCTGCTTCGGCCATGTAGAAATACCTGTGTGACTGCCCAGCGGATGACGGCGACAGCAAGCAACAAAACGGATTTCGAAACGCTGTGCCCGGCGAGTGAACCGCTCCAGAGAGCGCCGCCGCAGGATCGTGCAAAGCGGTTTGGCCGCTATGACGTGCGCGGTGTGACGCACGCGGTGTGCCTAGCTCGAAACGGCGCACTAACGAAGCATCACGCGCGAAGGCGGCGCCTTGCGAACCGCTCGAGCCGCCACGCGACGCCTGTGCCCTCACCACGAAGCACGGGCCTGCTGGGCCTTTGAATAACCCGCAGATTATAGCGCAGCGGACCTTTTTCCGCACTGCACACAAGCTTGTTTCGGCAGCGCAGCGCGGCTTTCAAAGCGCTTTCCCGGCCTTTTGGCCGACTCGTCAAATGAGGCGAAATCCTTTATGCTGCATTGAGTTACCACAAAACGACGGCGGCGCCGTCCGGCAATCCTGCCGGGTGAGACCGCCGTATTTGTTTCATGACCGCCAAGAAAATTCGCCACTATCTGCAGTTCAAGGATTTCTCGCTAGACGACTACGAGTACGTGCTGGAGCGCGCGCGAATTCTGAAGCGCAAGTTCAAGAACTACGAGACTTACCATCCGCTGCACGACCGCACGCTCGCCATGATCTTCGAAAAGAATTCGACGCGCACGCGCCTGTCGTTCGAAGCCGGCATTTTCCAGTTGGGCGGGCACGCCGTTTTCATGAGCACGCGCGACACGCAGCTCGGCCGCGGCGAACCTATCGAAGACGCTGCGCAAGTCATCTCGCGCATGGTCGACATCATCATGATCCGCACGTTCGGTCAGGACATCATTCAGCGCTTTGCAGAAAATTCGCGCGTGCCGGTGATCAACGGGCTGACAAACGAATATCACCCGTGCCAGGTGCTGGCCGACATCTTCACGTATTTCGAGCATCGCGGTCCGATTCGCGGCAAGACGGTCGCGTGGGTCGGCGACGCGAACAACATGCTCTACACGTGGATCGAAGCCGCGCAGATTCTCGGCTTCAAGCTGCGCCTCTCCACGCCGCCGGGCTACAAGCTCGACCGCGGCTTCGTCGCCGCGGAAAGCGCGCCGTTCTACGAGGAATTCGACGATCCGAACGAAGCGTGCGCGGGCGCCGATCTCGTCACGACTGACGTGTGGACCAGCATGGGCTTCGAGGCCGAAAACGAAGCGCGCAAGAAAGCCTTCGCCGACTGGTGCGTCGACGCGGAAATGATGTCGCGCGCGCACGCCGACGCGCTCTTCATGCACTGCCTGCCGGCTCATCGCGGCGAAGAAGTGAGCGCGGAAGTGATCGACGGCCCGCAAAGCGTCGTGTGGGACGAAGCGGAAAACCGTCTGCACGTACAGAAGGCGCTGATGGAATATCTGCTGCTCGGCAAGCTCAATCACTGAGCGCATTGCCGCGCGGCATTTGCGCGAAGCGCGGCGCGGCCTTCGGCCTTGAGTACGACGCAAGCCGTCCACGCCGGGACCGCGTATCGCGCACCTCGCTTCGGCCCGCAGCAGCCTCACCAGCGCTCCGCAATATTCGCCGCAACAGCCAAAAACGCGGACGCGCGCCGTTTTAGTGTCAAAATAGTTGTTTTCCGCGCTCCGGAACCGCCGGCGCGCCTTGTTTTCCCGCTTTCTCCAGCTACGAGTTCACCATGAGCGATATCAAGAAAGTCGTGCTCGCCTATTCGGGCGGCCTCGACACCTCCGTCATCCTGAAGTGGTTGCAGGACAACTACGACGCCGAAGTCGTCACGTTCACGGCCGACATCGGCCAGGGCGAAGAGCTGGAACCGGCGCGCAAGAAGGCACTGCAACTGGGCATCAAGCAGGACAACATCTTTATCGAAGACCTGCGTGAAGAATTCGTGCGCGACTTCGTGTTCCCAATGTTCCGCGCCAACACGATTTACGAAGGCGAATATCTGCTGGGCACGTCGATCGCGCGTCCGCTGATCGCGAAGCGTCAGATCGAGATTGCCCGCGCCACCGGCGCGCAGGCCGTGTCGCACGGCGCGACCGGCAAGGGCAACGACCAGGTTCGCTTCGAACTGGGCTACTACGCGCTCGAGCCGGGCATCAAGGTGATCGCGCCGTGGCGCGAATGGGATTTGCTGTCGCGCGAAAAGCTGCTCGCCTACGCGGAAAAAGCCGGCATTCCCATTGAAATGAAGCACAAGCAAGGCGGCGCGCCGTACTCGATGGACGCGAACCTGCTGCACATTTCGTTCGAAGGCCGTCACCTCGAAGACCCGAAGGCCGAGGCGGAAGCCGACATGTGGCGCTGGACCGTGTCGCCGGAGCAGGCGCCGGATCAGGCCGAGTACGTCGACATCGAATACGAGCACGGCGATCCGGTCGCGATCAACGGCAAGCGCCTGTCGGCGGCGGAAATGCTGACTGAACTGAACAGTCTTGGCGGCAAGCACGGCATTGGCCGTCTGGATCTGGTGGAAAACCGCTATGTCGGCATGAAGTCGCGCGGCTGCTATGAAACGCCGGGCGGCACGATCATGCTGAAGGCGCACCGCGGCATCGAGTCGATCACGCTCGACCGCGAAGTCGCGCACCTGAAGGACGACCTGATGGCTCGCTACGCGGCGCTGATTTATAACGGCTACTGGTGGAGCCCGGAGCGCCGCGCGATTCAGGTGCTGATCGACCACACGCAGGAGAAGGTCAACGGCTGGGTGCGCGTGAAGCTCTACAAGGGCAGCGTGTCGGTTATCGCTCGCGATTCGAAGGAAACGCTGTTCGACAAGACCATCGCCACTTTCGACGACGACGGCGGCGCCTACAACCAGGCCGACGCCGGCGGCTTCATCAAGCTGAACGCGTTGCGTATGCGGATCGCGGAGAACGCGCGCCGTCAGCGCGGTTAAGCGGAGCGCCGTCGAGGCGCGGCTGGACGGAAACCTTGCGGTTAAACAGGGCTTCCCGCTAGCGCGATAGATCCAACGAAAAGAAAGGCGCCGCGAGGAAACTCGCGGCGCCTTTCTTCATGAGCGCTGTAAAACACCGGCAAAGCGGCGTTACTTTGCCCTACAAGCCCGCACGCTCACAAGCAAACCGGCTCCGCCTCCAACTCGACGCCGAATCTCTCCAGCACGTCATGCTGGATCGCACGCGCGAGGGCCAGCACGTCCGCCCCGCTCGCGCCGCCGCGATTCACCAGCACCAGCGCCTGGCGCTCGTGCACGGCGGCGGCGCGGATCGAGCGGCCCTTCCAGCCGCATCGGTCGATCAGCCAGCCCGCCGCGAGCTTCACGCGCCCGTCCGGCTGCGCGTAGGACACGACATCCGGCTCCCGGCTTTTCAGCGCTTCAAACTGATCGGCGTTCACCACGGGATTCTTGAAGAAGCTGCCCGCGTTGCCGAGTTCCAGCGGATCGGGAAGTTTGGCGCGCCGCACGGCGACGACCGCGTCGAAGATGGCTTGCGCATCCGGCTCCTTGCCGTCCGCGTGGTAGCCGTCAGCAGCGAGCTGGCGAGCGAGATCCGCATAGTTCGCGCGCGGTTGCCAGGCTTTCGGCAAACGGAACGTAACCGACGTGATGACGAAACGGTCGCGCCCTTCCCGCTTGAAAAAGCTGTCGCGGTAGCCGAACGCGCAGGCCCGCGCATCGAACTCGACCGACTCGCCGGAAGCCAGTTCCACGGCGCGCAGCCAGGCAAAGCGCTCGCAGATTTCCAGCCCGTACGCGCCGATGTTCTGAATCGGCGCGGCGCCCACCGTGCCTGGAATCAATGCGAGGTTTTCGAGGCCCGGCAAACCCTGCGACAGCGTCCATCCGACGAACTCGTGCCACGGCTCGCCGGCGGCTGCCTCCACATAGACGGCTTCGTCGTCCTCGCCGACGACGCGGCGTCCGCGCAGCGCCACGAGCAGCACCAGTCCCGCGAAGTCGCGCGTCAGCACGACATTGCTGCCGCCGCCGAGCACGAGCCGCGGCAAACCAGCAATGCGCGGATCGTGCGCCGCGGCCGGCAACTGCGCTTCACGCTCGATGCGGCACGCCCACTGCGCGTGGACGTCGAAACCAAAGGTGTTGTGCGCCTTCAGCGGATAGCCGGCAATGAACTCGGCGGAATCGGTTTGAGACATCGGAATGAGAACTATGGGGCGGGCAAACTGCCGTGGGCTGCGGGCCCGCGCGGCGGCCTTGGGCAAATGAGGGTTGCGTCGGTAAAATGACGTCGGTCCGTGATTATAGCGAGTGCCCCGCGACGAGCCGCCGGCCGCGTCGCGCACCGCCGCACTATTGGGAGAATGCAATGCCATCGTTTGACGTCGTCTGCGAAGCGAACATGATCGAAGTCAAGAACGCGATCGAGCAGTCCAACAAGGAAATCTCAACCCGCTTCGACTTTAAGGGGTCGGACGCGCGCGTCGAACACAAGGAAAACGAAATCACCGCCTACGCCGACGACGACTTCAAGCTCGGCCAGGTCACAGACGTGCTGATCTCCAAAATGGCCAAGCGCAACGTCGACGTGCGCTTCCTCGACTACGGCAAGATCGAGAAGATCGGCGGCGACAAGGTCAAGCAGGTCATCAAGATCAAGAAGGGCGTGTCGGGCGATCTGTCGAAGAAAATCGTGCGCCTCGTGAAGGACAGCAAGATCAAGGTTCAGGCGAGCATTCAGGGCGACGCGGTGCGCATCACCGGGGGAAAACGCGACGACCTGCAAAGCGTGATCGCGATGCTGCGCAAGGACGTGACGGACACGCCGCTCGACTTCAATAACTTCCGCGACTGAGCGTTTATGTCATCGACGCAGCGCCGGTTTCAGCGGCGCTGCATTGACAAGCGGGAGCGCCGCAGCGCATCGAAAGTCGGAGCGCGTAGGGCGCAGAGCGCACTTCGCACGTAGCAGCACTCCGCACTGCCACCCGCTCAACGATCCTCGCCGCTCACCGCACTCGCAGCCGCCGCCTTCTTCTTATCGCCGATACGGCTTTCCTCGCCGCGCATCAGCTTGCCGATATTGCCGCGATGACGCCACACGAGCAGCGAGCTCATCACGACGATCGCCAGCGCGATGACGTGCGGCCCGAACAGAAAGCCGTCGAAGATCGGCGCGAACACTGCCGCAGCCAACGCCGCCAGCGACGAATAGCGCGTGAAGAACGCCACGATCAGCCACGTCAGAAGCGTGGCGAGGCCGAGAATCGGATTGATCGCGAGCAACACGCCGGCGGCCGTCGCCACGCCTTTGCCGCCCTTGAAGCGGAAGAACACCGGATACAGGTGGCCGAGAAACACGGCGACGCACGCAATCGCCACCGACGTATCGTCGAGCCCGTAGCGCGCGCCGAAATGCGCGACGAACCACACGGGCAACCAGCCCTTGAAGGCGTCGCCGATCAACGTGAGAATCGCGGCCTTCTTGCTGCCGCTGCGCAGCACGTTGGTCGCGCCGGGATTGCCCGAGCCGTACGAGCGCGGGTCGTCGAGCCCCATCGCGGCGCTCACGATCACGGCGAACGACACCGAACCGATCAGGTAGGCAACGACAGCAACGATCAGGTTTTGCATCTGTGACTCTTATAAGGATCGGCGGTCTGCAACTGGATACCTCAACCGCAACAGGGAACGAAAGCCGGCACGCAGCACGCGGCGGCGAACCGAAGCGGCGCACATTCTACCGAACGCGCGCACCGCGGAAACATTCAGGCAAACGTCAATCGACGCTCGCGCACTGCACCGGCCTCGCGCCCAGCAATCCGGTCAGCACTTTCGGCTCGATACTGACGAGAAAACCGCGCCGGCCGCCGTTCAGCCAGATGCGCTCCATCTCCAGAATGGTGGACTCGACGTACACCGGCATCTGCTTGCGCGTGCCGAACGGCGACGTGCCGCCGATCAGATAGCCGGAATGACGGTTCGCCACTTCGGGCTTGCACGGCTCGACGCGCTTCACGCCGATCTGCCGCGCGAGGTTCTTGGTGCTGACGGTGCGGTCGCCGTGCATGAGGACGATCAACGGCTTCGCATGCTCGTCCTCCATGACGAGCGTCTTCACGACCTGATGCTCGTCTACGCCAAGCTGACGCGCCGATTCGCCGGTGCCGCCATGCTCCACATAATCGTACGGATGCTCGCCGAAAGCCACGCCGTGCCGACGCAGAAACTGCGTGGCGGGCGTTTCGGAAACGTGTCTGGATTTGCTCATCGGCGCATTGTAATGGCGACTTTGCACAACGGCTATTTGCCGAATGGCCAATTGTGCGGCTTCGGGCATTGTGGCACGATCGTTCGAAAATCTTCCGGCGCGATGCACGCCGGTCACGCAATCGCCTTTAGGAGACGCACTTGACCACCGCTTCGGCTTTACGCTCCACGATCGACGTTCCCGCGCTGCTGGCCGCCCTGCCCGCGCGCATTTCCGATATTCCCGCGCTGGCCGCCGCGCGCGATGCGCAACACGTCGCGCTGATCGAGGACGCGCGTCGTCTCACCAATGCGCAGCTCATGGAGGCCGTGGACACGGTCTCCGCGTTGCTGCGCGAGTGGGGCGTGCGAGGCGGCGACCGCGTGATGATCGTCGCCGAGAACAGCATCGCGCAGATCGTGCTGCTGTTCGCCACGGCGCGGCTCGACGCGTGGGCGCTGGTGTCGAACGCGCGTCTGTCGGCGGCGGAACTGGACGCGATCCGCGCGCACGCGAAGCCGCGCGTCACCGCGTATATGGTCGAAAGCTCGGTCGATGCGAGTCAGCATGCAGAGCGTCATCAGGCACGTGAAGCGCCGGGCATGACGCCGGACATCGGCGCATGGTCCTACGTGGCGGACGACTCGGCGCAAACGCAAGCGGAACCGGTAGAAGCCGCGAGCGAGCGCCAATGCGCGGCGCTGATCTACACAACCGGCACGACGGGCGCGCCGAAGGGCGTGATGCTGTCGCATCGCAATCTGCTTTTTATCGCCACCGTGTCGAGCCGGCTGCGCCAGGTTCGTCCCGACGACGTGGTCTATGCCGTGCTGCCCATCTCGCATGTGTACGGCTTCGCGTCGGTGTGCCTCGGCAGTCTGCACGCCGGCGCGACCTTGCGGCTCGCGCCGCGCTTCGCGCCCGAAGCCGTGCGCCGCGCGCTCACCGACGAACGCGTGTCGATCTTTCAGGGCGTGCCCGCGATGCACGCCAAACTGCTCGAGCATTTGCAGACGCACGGGCATGAATGGCGCGCGCCGCATCTGCGCTTTGTGTATTCGGGCGGCTCGCCGCTCGACGCGGCGCTGAAAGCCCACGTCGAAAGCGTGTACGGTTTGCCGCTGCATAATGGCTACGGCATGACCGAAAGCAGTCCGACTGTCTCGCAGACCATGCTCGATGCGCCGCGCGCGGACTGTTCGGTCGGCGAAGTGATTCCGGGCGTCGAAGTGCGCTTTGTCGAACTCGACGGCGCGGACGCCGCGCCCGGCGCAATCGGCGAGCTATGGGTGCGCGGCCCGAACGTAATGCTCGGCTACTACCGCAACCCGGAGCAAACGCGCGCCGCAGTGACCGAAGACGGCTGGCTGAAAACCGGCGATCTCGCGCGGCAGGACGCCGATGGCGCGCTGCATATCGTCGGACGCAGCAAGGACCTGATCATCCGCTCCGGCTTCAATGTTTATCCCGCCGAGGTCGAGCATGTGCTGAACGCGCATCCGCAAGTCGTGCAGTCGGCGGTGATCGGGCGCGCAGTCGAGGGCAACGAGGAAGTGATCGCGTTCGTCGAACTGGCGGCTCACGCGACCGTTACACCGGTTGAGCTTGCCGCGTGGTGCGCCGAACGCCTTGCGCCCTACAAGCGCCCCGCCGAAGTGAAGGTGCTTGCGGCATTGCCCGCGGCATCGACGGGAAAAATTCTCAAGCACCGGCTGCGCGAATTGCTTTGAAGCTGCGTGCACGTCACCCGCGCGGATGATGCACCGCATGCAGCGACTTGAGCCGCTCGCGCGCGACGTGCGTGTAGATTTGCGTGGTCGAAATGTCGGTATGGCCGAGCAGTAGCTGCACCACGCGCAGGTCGGCGCCGTGATTGAGCAGATGCGTCGCGAACGCGTGCCGCAACGTGTGCGGCGACAACGGTGCATGCACGCCGGCCGCCGCCGCATGCCGCTTGATGATGTTCCAGAACTGCTGGCGCGTCATGCCCTCGGCGCGATTCGTGACGAACAGCGCATCGGCGGCGCGCGCGCCGAGCAGCGCCGGCCGCGCGTCGCGCAAATAACGTTCGATCCAGCCGTGCGCTTCTTCGCCGAACGGAATCAGGCGCTCTTTCGAGCCCTTGCCCATCACGCGGACCACGCCTTCGTTCAGGCCGACTTCCACGGTCTTTAGCGTGACGAGTTCGGTGACGCGCAAGCCGCTCGCGTACATCAGCTCGAGCATGGTGCGATCGCGCAGACCCAACGGCGTGTCGATGTCGGGCGCGCCGAGCAGCGCTTCGACTTGCGCTTCGCTGAGCGTCGACGGAAAACGCGGCGGTTGTTTCGCCGAACGAATGCGCAGCGTCGGATCAACCTTCGCGCGATGCTCGCGCACAGCCCAACCGTAATAGCGGCGAAACACCGAGAGGCGCCGGTTCGCCGACGTCGATTTGTCCTTCCGACGCGCCGCGCTGTACGCGTTCAGATCGGCCTCGCTGGCGATGTCGAGCGAGGCGCCGCGCGTTTGCGCGAGCCACTCGCTGAAGAGACGCAGGTCGCGGCGATACGCGTCGAGCGTGTTGCGCGAGAGGCCGTGTTCGAGCCATAGCGCGTCGCAGAATGCGTCGATCGACGCCGAACTCGCCGCGAACAAGGGCGACTGCGCGAAGCCCGCGCTTGCGTCTGCGCCTGGGTCCGCGCTCGCGTCGTCAACCAGGGTATCGCTCATGCGTAGGGAATGCCTTCATGCGCGAGCAGCCAGCGCTTGACGTTGCGAAAGAAGCCGTCGTCGGCATGATGCGCGAATCCGCCGATGCCGCTCGAACTCACCACGCGATGACACGGAATCACGATAGGAAAACAATTGTCGCCGCACGCCTGCCCGACCGCGCGCGGCACACTGCCGAGCTGCCTTGCCAGTTGCCCATACGTGACGACCGCGCCGGGCGGAATCTCGCACAGCGCCTGCCACACACGCCGCCGGAACGCGGTGCCCGCCGTCGCGAGCGGCAAGTCGAATTTCGCCGACGGCTCCGCGAAATACCGCTCGATCTGCTCGACAGCGCGTTGCGCCAACGGCGTGTCCGGCGCGACGTTTTGCATCGACTCCGGCAGATAGACGATCTCGCGCACCGCTTCGCCTTCGGTGCGAATGCCGACCTTGCCGAACGGCGCATCGATCACTGCGTTGAACATGTCGCCTCCTCGCACACCACAACGTAAGCCATGAATTGCCGATAGTTTACGCCGCTTCGAGCGCCCATTGCACATGCTCGCGCACGAGCGCCGAAGGATCGTCGGCACGGCGCCTGAGCGCCTCGACAATCGCCTCGCGTGCCTCCGCGCTCAACGCGTCGCGCGATGCACGCAGTGCATTGCCCATCCCGACCGCAAGGTTGCGCAACCAGCTCTCGTAACCGATGCGCCGTATCGCGCTGCCCTGCATGCGCGTGTCGAAATCGTCCGCGCTCCAGCCGAACAGCTCCACCAGCGACGCGCGGTCGAGCCCATGACGCACGTCGAAATCGGCGACCGGCGCGGCCTGCGCAAACTTGTTCCACGGACACACGAGCTGACAATCGTCGCAGCCATACACGCGGTTGCCGATCAGCGGACGCATCTCCACAGGAATGCTGCCCTTCAGTTCGATCGTCAGATAGGAGATACACAGACGCGCATCCACTTTGTAAGGACCGACGATCGCTCCTGTCGGACATGCGTCGATGCAGCGCGAGCAACTGCCGCAATGCGAGCCCGGCGTTTCGGGCGCGACTTCGGGCGATGTCTCGGCGTCCGTCGGCAACGGCACATCGACGTAGATTTCGCCGAGAAAAAACAGCGAGCCCGCGTCGCGTTGCAAAAGCAGCGTGTGTTTGCCGCGCCAGCCGATGCCGGCCTTCTGCGCAAGCTCGACTTCGAGCACTGGCGCCGAGTCGGTAAACACGCGATAACCGAACGCGCCGATCTCCGCCTGAATTTTCTCTGACAGATGTTGCAGACGGTTACGCATCACCTTGTGATAGTCGCGGCCGCGCGCATAAATCGACACGACGGCAGCAGCAGGATCGGCCAGCCGCGCATGCTCGGCGCCCCGCCAGTCCTGATTGAGCGGCCCTTTGGACGAGTCGCTTTCGGGCTGCTTTCCGTTCAGTACATCAGCGGGCAAATAGGCGATGCGAGCGGTAATCACACGTAGCGTGCCGGCCACAAGCTCGGCAGGCCGCGCGCGTTTCATACCGTGTTTGGCCATATAATCCATCTCGCCGTGGCAACCCGCTTCCAGCCAGGCTGCAAGCGGCGCTTCGGCAGCGGAGAGGTCGGTATCGCTAATGCCGATCGCCCCGAAACCCAGTTCACGGCCCCACGTTTTGATGTTTTGCGCGAGCGCATGCAGCGCCGCTTCATCGAATTGACGCTCGGCACGCGCCTCGTCGCCAGTTGCAGGCGCATTGGACACAGGGCACACGGGGGACTCCGGACTTCGGTTCATCACGTCATTTTACGAGAATGCCTGACCATCCCGATCGCGCGATCGCGCCGCCCGCCGAAGTTCTGCTCGAACGCGTCTTCTCGTTCGCGGACGAAGCCGCCACGCTCGCATTTGGCGAGCGCTTCGCGCGGGCAATCGAAAGCGTCGCCGTCGCGCATGACGGCAACGCGAACGCTCAGGCATTCCACGGTCTGCATGTACAACTGGTCGGCGATCTCGGCGCCGGCAAGACCACACTCGTGCGCGCCACCTTGCGCGGCCTCGGTCACACCGGTCGCGTGCGCAGTCCCACGTACACGCTCGTCGAGCCTTATGTACTCGAGCGGCCCACCGGGGAACTCGCGCTTTACCACTTCGATCTCTACAGGTTCACCGATCCGGCCGAATGGGCCGACGCGGGCTTTCGCGAGTATTTCGACAGCGGCGCGGTTTGCCTCGTCGAATGGCCGCAACGCGCCGGCGCGCTGCTCGGCGTGCCGGATCTCGTCTTCTCGCTCGACCTGGCTGGCGAGGGCGACGGCCGCACACTCGTCGCACAGGCATACAGCGAAACAGGAAAGGCATGTCTCGAAAGATGTTGATCAAACCGTTCCGCTCGATTGAATCGGCGGCCACCGCGACGCATAACTGGCGGCGCCGGCAGATTCTGCGCGCGGGCGCGTCCACGCTCGTGCTCGGCCTCGTCGCGCCGCGTCTCGCGCTGGCGAGTTCGGTGCTCGGCGTGCGCGTGTGGCCGGCGCGCGACTACACGCGCGTCACCATCGAATCCGATCAGCCTCTGCAAAACGCGCAGCAGTTGCTTCAGGGCCCTGACCGGCTCGTCGTCGATCTGAGCGGCCTGGATCTCGACCAGGCGTTGAAGGATCTCGTATCGAAGATCACGCCGAACGATCCGCAAATTCAATCGGTGCGTGTGGGGCAATTCCAGCCGCACGTCGTGCGCATGGTGTTCGATCTGAAGGGCTCGGTGAAGCCGCAGGTGTTCACGCTGCCCCCCGTCGGCGCGTACAAGTACCGGCTCGTGTTCGACCTGTATCCGGCCGTCGCGCCCGATCCGTTGATGGAACTGCTCGCGCAAAGCGAGCGCAAGCAGCAAACGCTGAACGAAGAAAACAGCGCGCCGCCCGCTACGTTGAGCGGCCCCGGCACGACGCCGCCGGCCGCCGACAACAGCGAGGCGTTCTTCGAGCGCTATGCGCAGAACGGCGGCAGCGGGTCCGCGGCGGGCGCACCGCATGCGCCGGCGCACAGTGGGTCGCCGTCCGGCTCTACGTCCGGGTCGCCAGGTTTGCCGCCGATCATTGCGAAGACGCCGACGCCAACGCCTGGCGTGCCGCCCACTCCGGCCACGCCGCCCACGGCGATCGCGCGCAACAAGGGCAGCGGCAGCGGCGCCAACAGCGCCAAAAGTCTGGATAACGACGACAGTGGCGACGACACCTACGCGTTCACCACGCCGAAGTCAGGCAAGAGCAACACGGTGCGCCTGTTGACCGTCGCGATCGATCCGGGACACGGCGGCGAGGACCCCGGCGCGATCGGCGGCTCAGGCACTTACGAGAAGCACGTCGCGCTCGACATCGCGAAGAAACTGCGCGCGAAGATCGACGCGCAACCGAACATGCGCGCGATGATGACGCGCGACGCCGACTTCTTCGTGCCGCTGAACGTGCGCGTGCAAAAAGCGCGGCGCGTCGGCGCGGACCTGTTCGTGTCGATTCACGCCGATGCGTTCACCACGCCCGAGGCGCGCGGCTCGTCGGTGTTTGCGTTGTCGGAGCACGGCGCGTCGAGCGCGGCCGCGCGCTGGATGGCGAACAAGGAGAACGCGTCGGACCAGATTGGCGGCATCAACATCAAATCCGCCGACGCCACCGTGAATCGCGCGTTGTTCGACATGTCCACCACCGCGCAGATTCGCGACTCCATGCGCTACGGCAACTTCGTGCTGAAGGAAATCGGCGGGATCAACAAGCTGCACAAAGGTTCGGTCGAACAGGCGGGCTTCGCGGTGTTGAAGGCGCCCGACATTCCGTCGATCCTCGTGGAAACGGCGTTCATCAGCAATCCCGACGAGGAGCGGCGCCTGAACGACGACGCCTATCGCGAGAAGATGGCCGATGCGATCATGACCGGCATCAAGCGTTATTTCGCGGCGAATCCGCCGCTGGCAAAGAATCGCATGACGTGACGATGTGTCTTTCGCGCGTTGTTCTCGTCCAGCGCTCCAACAAAAAAACGGCCGCAGCAATGCGGCCGTTTTCGATCGTGCACCCGTTTCAACGCGCCAGCGACAAGCGCTGCACGACCCAGCCGCCGAATACGTTCACCGCGAGCCCCACCATCACCAGCACCGCACCGGCGATCTGCGCGGTGGAGAGCCGCTCATCGAGAAAGACCGCCGCCGATGCGAGACCGACGATCGGCACGAGCAGCGAAAACGGCGCGACCTGGCTCGCCGGATAGCGCGACAACAGACGGCTCCATAATCCATAGCCGAGCAGCGTGGCGATAAACGCGAGATAGACGACCGCGAAAATCGACATCGCGCTGATGCCGGAAAGCGCCGCCGCGATCCGCTGCGGACCCTCGAACGCATACGACAGCGCGAAGAAAGGCAGCGGCGGAATCAGACTGCCCCACACCACGAGGCCGACGAGGTCGACCTTGCCGACCTTCTTCGTGACGATGTTGCCGAGCGCCCACGAACACGCGGCGCACAGCGTGAGCAGGAAGCCGGCGAGCGTCATCGCATGGCCGCCCTGCATGCCGATCACGGCGAGGCCCGCGGCGGCGATCAGCAAACCGGCGACATTCGGCAAGCGAAAACGCTCATGCAAGAAGAACGCGGCGAAGATCAGCGTGAAAAACGCCTGCGCCTGCAACACGAGCGATGCGAGTCCGGCCGGCATGCCGACGTACATCGCCGAGAACAGAAACGCGAACTGCCCGAGCGAGATCGTCAAGCCATAGGCCAGCAACCAGCGCCATGCCAATTGTGGACGCTTGACAAAAAACACCGCCGGTATTGCCGCGAGCGTGAAGCGCAGCGCGCCGAGCAGCATCGGCGGCACGCCATGCAAGCCGACCTTGATAACGACGAAATTGACGCCCCACGCAATGACGACGACGAGCGCGAGCAGCAGGTCCCTCGGCGACATGCCGGTCTCCAATAAAGTGTTGAACCCGTCAGTTTAGCGGAGCGTGGGAAATTCGCACGGGACCGAAAGCGCAGTCGCCGTGCGCTCAGGCATTGAGCCAGTTTTCGATACGCAGGCCGGGATAGGCCGTGAAATCGCGCTCATTGTTGGTGACGAGCACGACGTCGAGCGAGACCGCGTGGGCCGCGATCAGCTTGTCGAGCTGGTCCTTCTTGCGCTCGCGCGTGGCTTCATGGATCGGGCCGTAGGCACTCGCCGCCGCGCTGTCGAACGGCGCAACCAGGATGTCTTCGACAAGCGCCGCAAGGTTGCGACGCTCGCGCGCACGATTGGCCGAGACCGCCACGCCGTACTCCAGCTCGGCGAAAGTAATGGCGGACATCACGACGTCGCCGACGAAGCATTCCGCAAAACGCTTCGCAACCTGCTCCGGCTGATTCTTCATCAGGTAGATGCACATGTTGGTGTCCAGCATGTAGCGCGGCATTACAGATCCTCGCGCTCAGCCTGCTCGTGGTCGCCGCGGCCTTCCGCCATGAAATCCGGGCTGAACTTCGAGAATTTCTTTAGTACGCCGGCGAGCGGGCGGCGCGTGGGACGAATGCGCAGTTCGTCGCCGACCCGCTCGATTTCCACTTCCATGTCGACGCTGCTAAACGCCAGTTCAGCCGGAATGCGCACGGCCTGCGAATTGCCATTGCGAAAAACCTTGGTCAGCATGTTGCGCTCCTCGTACGATGATGTACATCCAATGTACATACATCACTATAGACGGGCAGCGGCGCGATGTAAATACATGTGTGTACGCCGAGCCTGGCTGGAGGCGCTGGCTGAGCCAACGCAGTAGAATCATCCATTAAGAATTTTCCTCATCCCTTCTTGCCGAGCGCCCCATGTCCTCTTCGATCAAAGCAGTTCTCAAACCGCATCTGCGCGATGTCGGCAGTCTGACTGTGCGGCGCGTGCTGCCTGCAATGGCCGCGCGTCTGATCGGACCGTTCATCTTCTTCGATCACATGGGCCCGGCGACGCTCGAACCCGGCGTCGGCCTCGACGTGCGTCCGCATCCGCATATCGGCCTCGCCACGGTGACGTTTCTGTTCGAAGGCGCGATCATGCATCGCGACAGTCTCGGCTCGGAGCAGAAAATCGTCCCCGGCGACGTCAACTGGATGACGGCCGGACGCGGCATCGTCCATTCCGAGCGCACGCCCGCCGAAGACCGCGCGCGCGGCCAGACCATCCACGGCATTCAGACCTGGGTCGCGCTGCCGCTCGACGACGAAGAGGTCGCGCCGTCGTTCGCGCATCACAGCGCGGACACGCTGCCGGTGGTCGAGCGCAACGGCGTCACGTTGCGCGTGATCGCCGGCACCGCGTTCGGCCAGCGATCGCCCGTCAGCACGTTTTCCGGCACGCTGTATGTCGCGGGCGAGTTCGCGCCGGGCAGCGCGTTCGCGCTCGAACCGGAGCACGAGGAGCGCGGCGTGTATCTGGTGGAAGGCGATCTCGAGATCGACGGCACGCCGCTCGAAGTCGGTCAGATGGCCGTGCTCGCGCTCGACGAAACCGTGACGCTCGCGAGCACGCACGGCGCGCGCGTGATGGTGCTCGGCGGCGAAAAGCTCGACGGCGAACGCTTTATCGAATGGAATTTCGTCGCGAGTTCGCGTGAGAAGATCGAAGCCGCGAAACTCGCGTGGACGAATCAGGAAATGGGCACAGTGCCGGGCGAAACCGAATGGATACCGCTGCCGCTAAAAAAGTGACGGCGAAAATGACGGCGGATTTCAGGCGCGGGCGCGGCGTCAACACACATTGAATCCGTGCAGTTCGGCCCCAGCTAACAGACAAACCGTTTTATCGACGAGGACGTAATGGACACCACCCTGGCCACATTCGAAAAGGACGTCATCACGGCGTCGACACTGGCCCCTGTGCTGGTCGATTTCTGGGCGCCGTGGTGCGGCCCCTGCAAAACGCTCGGCCCGATGCTGGAAAAGCTTGAAGCCGAAGGCGCCGGCAAATGGAAGCTCGTCAAGGTGAACGTGGACGAGAACCAGGAACTTGCCGCGCACTTCCAGGTGCGCAGCATTCCGCACGTCATGGCATTCGCGGACGGCCGGCCGGTCGATCAGTTCGTCGGCGTGCTGCCTGAAGGGCAACTGCGCGAATTCATCGAACGGCTCGTGCCGCAAGGCGCGGATGCCGCACGTCTCGACGCGCAGGCCGCCTTGGCCGAAGGCCGCCGCGAGGACGCTTACGAGGCGTTGCAGGCCGCGCTCGCCATCGACCCGGCCTTTGACGAAGCGCGCCTCGACCGCATCGAGATGCTGCTCGATGACAACCGTATCGACGAAGCGCGCGACGAGGTCGATTTGCTGTCGCCGAAAACGACGCAAGGCATCGACG
Organism: Paraburkholderia sp. RCC_158; assembly: GCF_041355255.1. Taxonomy (NCBI): domain Bacteria; kingdom Pseudomonadati; phylum Pseudomonadota; class Betaproteobacteria; order Burkholderiales; family Burkholderiaceae; genus Paraburkholderia; species Paraburkholderia sp. RCC_158. The sequence goes on from NZ_JBFUPM010000010.1 coordinate 90,733, forward strand.
CGCGCTTCAACGCGATCAAGACGCGTCTGGACGCCGTGGATGCCGCGGCCGATCTGCCGCCGACCGACGCGCTCGAAGCGCGCGTCGCGAGCCATCCCGACGATCTGGAAGCGCGCTTCGATCTCGCGAGCGCGCTGATCGCGCGCCGCAAATATGCGGGCGCGCTCGAGCATCTGCTGGCAATCGTGCAGCGCGATCGCACGTTCCGCGACGACATCGGCCGCAAGACGATGCTCTCGGTGTTCGATCTGGCCGCGCATCAGCCGGAACTCGTCGCGCAATGGCGCCGCAAGCTGAGCGCCGCGCTGTACTAGATACCAGATCCGGCGCCTTGCGCACCCGCCGCGCACTAAAGGTCACACCGCCTGCTTCGCCAGCGCCCGCAACACATACGCGGCCGCGGCGAAGCCGAAGCTCGCCGTCACGCACACGCTCGAACCAAAGCCCGCGCAATTCAGACCGACCGGCCCCGCATATCCCGGCGATGTCGCGACGTGTTCCGCTTCCGCATCGATGTCGCAGACAGGGGCTTCGGGATAGATCAGCGGCTCGTCGGAATACACGGCGCTCACCTTGAATTTCGCTTTCGGCCCGCGCGGAAAACCATGCTGCTTGCGCAACTGTCCGCGCACTTTGGACAGCAACGGGTCCTGAATCGTCGCTGCGAGATCGTCGATGCGAATGCGCGTCGGATCGAGCTGGCCGCCCGCGCCGCCGATCGTGATCAACGGCTGCTTGCGCTCGACACACCACGCGATCAGCGCGGTCTTGGTGCGCACGCTGTCGATCGCATCGATCACATAATCGAAGCCGCCGCCGAGCGTCGCCGCGAAATTGTCGGGCTCCACGAAGTCTTCCACGAGACGCACATCGCACGACGGATTGATCGCGGCGATGCGCTCGGCCATCGCTTCGACCTTCGGTTTTCCGTAGTTGCCATCGAGCGCATGAATCTGCCGGTTCGTATTGCTTTCAGCAACATTGTCGAGGTCGATCAGCGTCAGCGTGCCCACCGCGCTGCGCGCCAACGCTTCGGCGACCCACGAGCCCACTCCGCCGATACCGATCACCGCCACATGCGCGCTCTCGAAAGCGGCAAGCGCGGGCGCGCCGTACAGACGCGCAATGCCGCCGAAGCGTCGCGCGCGGTCGGCGGCTTCATGCCCGTCGAGGCTGGTAGTAAGATCGGATTGCGCGGTGGTCGACATGATGGAACTCGTTGAAGGCAAAAAAGCAGAAAGCGCTAGGCAGAAAGCGCATGTAATTCGCGCAGTCCGTATTTTGCCTGAACGCATGAATCAGCATTGCCGCGGCAATCACCGTGAGAAAGTCGCCGTTCGAAAACCCGCGAAAGCGCGGCACCGGTGCATCGCGCTTGATCTGGCTGCGGGCAAAAAATTGGCGCCTTAGCTATACTGGGCTGACTGTAGCGTGCGCATAAGAACATGACCTCACTCGCCGAACTTCGAAAAAATTATTCGCTGGGTTCTCTGGACATCGGCGACGTCGACCGCGACCCGTTCCGGCAATTCGACGTCTGGTTTCAGCAGGCCGTCGAGGCGAAACTGCCCGAACCGAATACGATGACGCTCGCCACCGTTGACTCGCGCGGCCGGCCTTCAGCGCGCATCGTGCTGATCAAGGGCGTCGACGAACGAGGCTTCGTGTTCTTCACCAACTACGAAAGCCGCAAGGGCCGCGAGCTGGCCGCGAATCCGTACGCGAGCCTGCTCTTCTACTGGATCGAGCTCGAGCGCCAGGTGCGCATCGAGGGGCGCGTCGTCAAAACGAGCGCGGCCGAGAGCGACGCCTATTTCGCGTCGCGTCCGCCCGGTTCGCGTATCGGCGCATGGGCGTCGAATCAAAGTCAGGTGATTGAAAGCCGTTCGCAGCTCGAAACGCGCGAACGCGAAATGCGCCTGCAATACGGCGATGAACCGCCGCGTCCGCCGCATTGGGGCGGTTATCGTTTGGTGCCCGAAGCAATCGAATTCTGGCAGGGCCGGCCGTCGCGTTTGCACGACCGTCTGCTTTACACGCGTTCGAGCGAAAACAGCGACTGGCAAATCTGCCGTCTGTCGCCCTGAACCAGCACTAACAATGTCGTCAGCGCGTTGCCGACGTAGCAGCGCGCGGCGCAAGGATCGCGTCTCGCGGCATGGGAGTTGCGCCGCGTCGGGCTGCGATCCACACAAGCTTCGCTTTAATTCAACGGACACGGAGAAATCGCATGTTCTGGGAGAAAAAGCTGGCGCAGTGGGTGGAAGAAGTAAAAACCAAGGCTGATTTGCCGGCGCGTCTCGTGCTGTGGGACGGCCAGCAGCACGACTTCGGGCGGTTCGCCGCGCCGCAGGTCACGCTGCACGTCAAGAGCGCAACGGCGTTGCCTTATCTGCTCGAACCGAGCCTCGACAACCTGGGCGAGGCGTACGTCAAGGGCAAGATCGACATCGAGGGCAAGCTCTCGGACATCATCAACGTCGGTTATCAGCTCGCGCGCAACACCGTCAATAGTGCGGGCAAGCTCGCGCGCGTGCGGCGCTATTTCCAGCATTCGAAGGCGTCGGATAAAAAGGCCATCCAGTATCACTACGATGTCTCGAACGAGTTCTACAAGCTCTGGCTCGACGAGAACATGGTCTACTCGTGCGCCTATTTCGAGAACGGCGACGAAGATCTCGCCACCGCGCAGATCAAGAAGATCGACCACATCCTCACGAAGATTCAGGTGCAGCCGGGTCAGCGGCTGCTCGACATCGGCTGCGGCTGGGGCGCGCTCGTGCTGCGCGCGGCGCAAAAATTCGGCGCGCAATGCGTGGGCGTGACGCTGTCGCAAAACCAGTTCGACCTCGCGACGGCGCGCGTGAAAGCCGCGGGCCTCGAGAACCAGATCGAGATTCGTCTGCAGGATTATCGCGACGTCGAAGGGCGATTCGACCGCATCACGAGCGTCGGCATGTTCGAGCACGTGGGCCGCAAGAACCTGCCGGGCTACTTCAAGAAAGTGCACGACCTTCTCGCCGACGACGGCATCGCGATGAATCACGGCATCACGTCGAGCGATGCGGACAGCGGCGAAACGGCGCTGGGCGGCGGCGAGTTCATCGACCGTTATGTGTTTCCGGACGGCGAACTGCCGCACATCAGCCTCGCGCTCGAGTCGATGCAGCGCGGCGGGCTCGAAGCGGTTGACGTGGAAAGCCTGCGCCGTCACTATGCGCACACGCTCGACATCTGGGCGGAAAATTTCGAGACGCACGCGGAAGAAGCCCGCAAGCTCGTCGACGACGAAAAATTCCGCATCTGGCGCGTGTACCTGGCCGGCTGCGCGTATGCATTCGAAAACGACGACGTCTCCATTTATCAGGTCGTCTGCCGCAGGGCCGGCCGCAGTGCGAAAACCCTGCCGTGGTCGCGCCGCTACATGTACGAGAAGCCGCTGTGAGGTGAGCGCCGCGGCGTCGTGCTAACGCGGGCGGTCGCGGTGCTTACTAGTGAAAATCTCGATGGGTCAGAGCGGGACAAGAGAAGAGGAAGAGGCGCTGGACGAACGCGGCGAGCAAAGCGACGTGGGAGTGCGGAGCGGAGTCGAGGCGTCGAGCGAAGCGAAAGCGCCAGGCGAAGCCGCGCAGTTCGATCTGTTCGGGATGCCGGTGCAAGCGGCGCCCGCAGCGCCGAAAGCCGAAGCCCGCGCGAAACCGTCGCGCGCTCGTTCAGGCGCTCAAGCACCGTTGGACGCGCAAGCCGATGCGCCTTTTGTAACTCACGCGCCGAAAATCGAAAGCCGGCAACCCGCCCGCTCTACGACAGCCGCCACCTCGCTCTGGCAAGAAGAAGCAGCGCCCGAGCCGACGCTTATGGCCACACCAACGGGCGCGGCCACCGACGCCCCCAGAAAGCGCCGCACTCGCGAAATCCTCGCGGCCCCGCCCTCGCCGGACATACTCGCGCTCGCCTCACAACTGCCGCCGCAAGTGCACCTCGGCACATCGACGTGGTCGTTTCCCGGCTGGAACGGCATCGTCTACGGCGACGAATACAGCAACAGCAAACTGTCGCGCGACGGCCTGACCGCCTACGGCGCGCATCCGCTGCTGAAGACGGTCAGCATCGACCGGTCGTTTTATCAGGCGCTCACCGTCACCGAATACCTGCGCTACGCGCAGCAGGTGCCCGAGCATTTCCGCTTCATCGTCAAGGCGCCGATGACGATCACCGACGCCACCGTGCGCGCAGAACGCGGCGAACCGGTGTCGCTGAATCCGTGTTTTCTGAACGCGCAAATGGCGATCGACGACTTCGTGACGCCGTGTCTCGAAGGACTGGGCGCGAAGGCCGGCGCGCTCGTGTTCCAGTTGTCGCCGCTGCCCGACCAGATGCTCGCGCAGCCCGCGGTTTTCATCGAACGGCTGGCCGAGTTCCTCGCGGCGTTGCCCACGCTGCCGCAAGGCACCTGCTATGCAATCGAAATCCGCGACGCCAGTTTGCTCACGCCGCGTTTCATTCGTACGCTGAAAGCGGCGGGCGTGCGTTATTGCGTCGGCATTCATGCGCGGATGCCCGATCCGCTGCGGCAGGCGGCGGCGCTCGCACTATTGGACGGCGAGCCGGCCGGTCCGCTGGTCGTGCGCTGGAGCCTGCACGGCGGCTTCAAATACGAGCAGGCGAAGGCGAAATACGAGCCGTTCGATAAGCTCGTCGACCATGATCCGGCCACGCGCGCGTCGCTCGCGGAGCTGGCCGCGCGCTATGCGCTGGCCGGCCAGCCGGTGGTCATCGCGGTGAATAACAAGGCGGAAGGTTCGGCGCCGCTCAGTTGCGTCGAGTTGGCGCGCGAGATCATTGAAGCGTATGCGCGGCTCGCGAATGAGCGCGAGCACGAGCACGAGCACGAACAGGAGGAACACGAGCACGGCCACCGCCGCGAGCAGGAGCCCTCACAGCAGGAAACAGACGCCGTGAATGCCGCAGCGATGCAACACAGTGACCCTCAGGAGCCGCGCCCGCCAGATCCGCCGGGCGACGCAAGCCGCGCTCAGACCAGCGACTCGAACAGCAGCGAGCCGCACTGAGCCGCACTGAACACAGACCCGCGCCGGCCCGCCTCAGCCCGCCTTGATCCGATGCGCAAACTTCTGCCGGAACTTGGCCACCTTCGGCGCGACCACGAACGAGCAATAGCCCTGCTCCGGATGCTGCGCGAAATAATTCTGATGATAGGCCTCGGCAGGCCAGTAGTTGCCGTCGAGCGGCAGCACCTGCGTGACGATCTGGCCGTCGTGGATGCCCTGCTCGCCGATTTCGCGGATCACCTGCAAAGCGGCTTCACGCTGCGCGTCGGAATGCGTGAAGATGACCGAGCGGTATTGCGGGCCGACATCGTTACCTTGCCGGTTCAACTGCGTGGGATCGTGGATCGCGAAGAAGATTTCGAGGATCTCGCGGTAGCTGATCTTCGACGGATCGAACTCGACCTTCACCACTTCCGCATGCCCCGTCGCGCCGTCGCACACCTGCTCGTAGGTCGGACGCTGCGTGTGGCCGCCCGCATAGCCCGACTCCACCGAGTTGACGCCGTCGACGCCCAGATAAACCGCTTCGAGGCACCAGAAACACCCGCCACCCAAGGTGGCGACTTCGCCTGTCTGACTCATGCTGCTCGCTCCTTCTCACTCGTGATCGGCCGATGCCGCATTCGCTTTGCCGCAACGCCCATGCCATCGGCGGTAGCGTTCCAGCTTAGCGGGTTTTGCGATGCGCCGGTTGCGTCGCGGTCAGTGCACCGCGATTGCAGTTAAAATTGGGGCAAATCGACGATTTTCACTATGACTTTCGAATCAACTGTTTCCCGCCGTGCGCGCGAGAGCTTCGGCGCGGCTTCCGGCCGCCACGCATCGGCGGCTTGCGCGCAATGAAGCACGCCAGCCCGCCCAACTTCGACCAGCCGGCCTTCAGGCAGGCGCTCAGCCAGTTCGCTACGGGCGTCACCGTCATCACGACGCGTGCGCCGTCCGGCCAGTTAATCGGCATCACCGCCAGCTCGTTCAATTCGGTTTCGCTCGAGCCGCCGCTCGTGCTGTGGAGCCTCGCCACGCGCTCGGCGTCGATGTCGGTGTTCCGCGCGAACAGTCACTACGTGGTCAACGTGCTGGCCGCGTCGCAGCTCGATCTATGCAAGCGCTTCGCCACGGTGAAGGGCGACCGCTTCGAAGGCGTATCGCACGCGGCGGGCGACAGCGGTATGCCGGTGCTCGACGGCGCGCTCGCGTGGTTCGAATGCCATAACCGCAGCCGTTACGAAGAAGGCGATCACGTGATTTTCGTCGGCGAGGTGGAGCGCTGCGGCGTGCACGAGAATGCCGCCGACATGGCGCCGCTCGTTTTCCAGAACGGCCAGTTCCACGGCCTCAAGTCGTTGTAAGCGCACGGGGCGCTTGCAACCGCCCTTGCCAGGGCCAGGCCGGCGCTGTGCGCCAGAGGGCGCCTCAGCGATCGTTGTGCGGCGCGCCGTGTGTGTTATTGCGCGTGACCAGCGAAACCGGCACGCCCGAATCTTCCTTCAAGGTCTGCAGCACGATATTCGAGCGAATATCCAGCACGCCCGGCGCCTTATAGAGACGCTGCAACACAAAATCCGAATAGTGCTTGAGGTTGTGCGCGAGAACGCGCAGCAGATAGTGCGTCTCGCCCGTCACGACAAAAGCGCCGACCACTTCCGGCCAGTCGCGCAGCGCTTCAGCGAAGCGCTCGTGCCAATTCTGCTGTTCATTGCGCATCGACACCTGAACGAACGCCTCCAGTTCGAAGCCCAGCACTTCGCGGTTCAGACACGCGCGATAGTGCTCGATGACGCCCTGTTCTTCCAGTAGACGCAAGCGCCGCAGACACGCCGACGGCGACAGCGAGATGCGCTCCGCGAGATCGAGATTGCTGATTCGTCCTTCCTGCTGAAGCACCGTCAAGATACGGCAATCGGTGGCGTCGAGCGAGATCGCGTTCATATTCGGTCTCCCTTTCCCATTTAACTCAAATTATGTTCCAAGACCGGGCTTAGAAGGAGATTTTTTCGCAATCACATTTCGCGGCTGGCCACCTATCATTCCGTATAGACCTCCACCTTCCATGCGGACATGCAAACACTCTGGGACATCACCCCCGCCGTCGATACGGCGACGCCCGTCTGGCCAGGCGACACGCCCGTCGGCATCGAGCGCGTCTGGCGGATGGAGGCCGGCTCGCCCGTCAACGTCGCGCGGCTGACGCTCTCGCCGCATACCGGCGCGCACACGGACGCGCCTCTGCACTACGACGCGGAGGGCGCCGCAATCGGCCAAGTGCCGCTCGACGCCTATCTCGGACGATGCCGCGTGATTCATTGCATCGGCGCGTCGCCTGTTGTCATGCCACAACATCTGCGTGACTCGCTGGCCGCGTTGCCGCCGCGAGTCTTACTGCGCACTTACAGAAACGCGCCGACCGCGGCGTGGGACAGCGGCTTCTGCGCCGTCGCGCCCGAAACGATCGACCTGCTCGCGGCCAACGGCGTGAAGCTGATCGGCATCGACACGCCGTCGCTCGACCCGCAGGAATCGAAGACGATGGACGCGCACCACCGTATTCGCGCGCACGGCATGGCGATTCTCGAGGGCATCGTGCTCGACGACGTCGCGCCCGGCGATTACGAACTGATCGCGCTGCCGCTCAAGCTGACCACGCTCGACGCGAGCCCCGTGCGCGCGCTCCTGCGCGCGCTGCCCGACGCGCACTGACTTCCAATCCGCAATACGCGAACGAACGAGACCACCATGAATCATCGCGAAGAAGCCTTGGCGCTCGACAGCGCCGACCCGCTCGCACCACTGCGCGACCAGTTCGCGCTGTCGTCGACCACTATCTACCTCGACGGCAATTCGCTCGGCGTGCCGCCGGCCGCCGCCGCACAACGCGCGCAAACCGTGATCGCCGCCGAATGGGGCGAGGGTTTGATCCGCAGCTGGAACGCGGCGGGCTGGTTCGCGCTGCCGCGTCGCTTGGGCAATAAACTCGCGCCGCTGATCGGCGCCGCCGAGGACGAAGTCGTCGTCACCGATACGATTTCGATCAACCTCTTCAAGGTGCTGTCCGCCGCACTGCGGCTCGCCGACGCGCGCGACCCCAAGCGGCGTGTGATCGTGTCCGAGCGTTCGAATTTTCCGTCCGACCTGTACATCGCGCAGGGCGTGATCGAGCAGCTCGACCGCGGCTATGAACTGCGTCTCGTCGACGACCCGTCGGATCTGCCCGAAGCAATCGGCGACGACACCGCGATCGCGATGATCACGCATGTGAACTACCGCACCGGCTACATGCACGACATGGCCGCGCTGACGAAGCTGATTCACGACAAGGGCGCGCTCGCGCTGTGGGACCTCGCGCATTCGGCGGGCGCGGTGCCGGTCGATCTGAATGGCGTCGGCGCCGACTACGCAGTCGGCTGCACCTACAAGTACCTGAACGGCGGTCCGGGCTCGCCCGCGTTCGTGTGGGTGCCGAAGCGCCATCAGAATAATTTCGCGCAGCCGCTTTCCGGCTGGTGGGGACATGCCGCGCCGTTCGAGATGAACCCGACGTATCGGCCGGATCAGGGCGTCGGCCGCTATTTGTGCGGCACGCAGCCGATGGTGTCGATGGCGCTCGTCGAATGCGGGCTCGACGTGTTTCTGCAGACTGACATGCAGGCGATTCGCCGCAAATCGCTGGCGCTGACCGATCTCTTCATCGAACTCGTCGAAGCGCGTTGCAGCGAGTTTCCGCTGAAGCTCGTCACGCCGCGCGCGCACTCGCAGCGCGGCTCACATGCGAGCTTCGAGCATCCGCATGGCTATGAGGTGATGCAGGCGTTGATCGCGCGTGGGGTGATCGGCGATTATCGCGAGCCGCATGTGCTGCGCTTCGGCTTTACGCCGCTTTATACGCGCTTCGTGGATGTATGGGACGCCGTCGAAACCTTGCGCGACGCGCTCGCACGCGAGACCTGGCGCGCGCCGGAATTTGCCGCGCGCGGCGCCGTGACCTGAGGAGCGCACGATGAACGATCACATGCAAACGCCGGGCTTGCCCGAAGAAAAGCCCGCGCAAGGTTGCCCGTTCGGTCATGGGAGCGCTGCGTCCGCCGACGCTGCGACTACTACTACGAACGCTTCTTCAGCCGAGGATGGCTGGCACGACGCGCAGCTCGACTTCTCCGGCTCGATGAGTTACGGCGATTATCTGTCGCTCGGGACGGTGCTGAATGCGCAGCATCCGTTGTCGCCCGATCACAACGAGATGCTGTTCATCATTCAGCATCAGACCAGCGAATTGTGGATGAAGCTCGCGCTGTACGAGTTGCGCGCCGCGCTCGACGCCGTGCATCGCGACGAGTTGCCGCCGGCGTTCAAGATGCTCGCGCGCGTCTCGCGGATCATGGAGCAGCTCGTGCAGGCGTGGAGCGTGCTCGCGACAATGACGCCGTCCGAATACACGGCGATGCGGCCTTACCTGGGCAGCTCGTCGGGGTTTCAGTCGTATCAGTACCGGCAGATCGAGTTTCTGCTCGGCAATAAGAACGAGCAGATGCTCAAGCCGCATGCGCATCGGGCCGATGTGCTCGCCGAGGTGAAGGCGTCACTGGAAGCGCCGTCGTTCTACGACGAAGTGGTGAAGCTGCTTGCGCGTCGCGGCTTTGCGATTTCGCCGTCGCGGCTCGCGCGCGACTGGACGCAGCCCACGGTTCACGATGCTTCCGTCGAAGCGGCCTGGCTCGAGGTGTATCGCAATCCTTCGCAGCATTGGGAGTTGTACGAGATGGCCGAGGAACTGGTCGATCTCGAGGACGCTTTCCGGCAGTGGCGGTTCCGGCACGTTACTACCGTCGAGAGGATTATCGGCTTCAAGCAGGGGACGGGTGGGACCAGTGGCGCGCCTTATCTGCGCAAGATGCTCGATGTGGTTTTGTTTCCTGAGCTTTGGCATGTCAGGACGGTGTTGTAGATCGCGCTTGCGGCGCTTCTTTAGTCGATAACGCAGCGCGTCGACAAAGCGTTGCGCACTTCGCCGATCACCGGCTGCCACTCACCAAGATTCTGCTGCTGGAATAAGCGCATCGACGGATACCACGCCTTGCCGGCGGAGCCATTCGGCGAAGCGGAGAAACTGGATCTCGTCACCGCGACCTTGCTCGCCTACGAGCAGGAAGCGGCGTCCATTGAGCGGCTCACCGTTCCATCGCGGAAAATCCGGGAACACCAGCGTGGCGCGCGCGAGCGGCGTCGAATACATCACATTGCGACGCATCCACCCGCTTCTGAAATCACCTTGGCTCAACTCGAGGCATGCAAGCTGACACTGCAACATCGGATCGTCGGGCGCGAGCCGCACCGCTTCCCTGCTGTGCGCGAGAGCATCCGCGACTTTGCCGCGCACGCTCAGTGCATGGGCCGCATAGTGATGCAGCGTCACGCGCTGCGGAGCGAGCGCGAGTCCTTGTCGCGCGACGCTGAGCATGTCGGCGAAATGGTCAATCTTGTAGAGCGCGAGACATAGTTCCTGTAGCGCGTCTGCATTGTCCGCTTCGCGCTCCCGGATGTGCGCGACCGTCTCGCTCACCAGCGCGGTCTGCTTGGCTTTCCCCAATGCAACTATTAGATCGAGTCCGTCTTGCAACGATGACGAATCGAGCGACCATGCGAGCGCCCAATAGCGGACGGCATCGTCGATGTCGCCCAGTTCGACGCTGATGCGCGCGATGGCTCGCGCCGCGTGATGTAGGTTCGGCTCGATGGACAACGCGGCCTTGTATTGCGCTTTTGCCTCGACGACGCGCCCGAGCAGCCGCAGGCAATCGCCGAGGTTGCGGTGCAGTGTCGCGGTGCTTCCGGAGAGTTGCAGCGCGCGATGATAGAGAATTTCCGATCGCGTGTATTCGCCCATCATCGCGGCGATCAGGCCCGCGTGTTCGTAGAGGTCGGCTCGTGCGGCGTCGATCTGAAGCGCACGCGTCACATAGTCGTTTGCTTTCGCGATTTCATCCGTGTGTACGCAGATCAGACACATGCGATGCAGCGCGTACACGTCGCGCGGATTCACTGTTAGCAACTCGCGATAACCGCTCGCTGCTTCGTGCATCCGCATCGCGGAGAAATCGGCGTCCGCGCGGCTAATAAGGAGATTTCTGTCTACTGCTTGCGGGGTACTGGCGGTCAAGTCGGACATTCCAAAGAGGCGGATCTGGCGAGTGAGGGACGTCGCGCATATTCCTCCGACTGGCCCAGAGGTAAGCTTCACACCAGGTGGTAACTTTATCGGATTCCGAGGACCAAAATGACACATCTTGCGTTTGAGTTATTCAGCGACGTCAACGCTGCGCATCCCTATATCACTGTCTATCTATTGGAAGACGGCGAGTCGTACGATCCGACCAACTTCAATCCGTTCATGGAGCTTGCGGTCGAAAAAGACAATAGCCTGGTTCTTACCGTCTATCCGACTGACAGACCTCGGTCCATGACCGTAGAGCAGTGGGAAGAGATTTCGAAACGGGCACGCGCATACCACGCCGAAGTTCTTGCCAGCGGCGAGGACTGGTAGCCAACGTGGATCAGAAAGCCGCGCAAATTGTGCGTCTTTCTGCGACACCTGTCTTCAGGGTTTCCTGCAACGGCGAACCAGGAAACCCTCACCGCGCCACAAATCCCCCATCAACCGCCAGCGAAACCCCACTCACCATAGAAGCCGCATCGCTCAGCAAGAACGCCACCACCGAAGCCACTTCAACCGGCTCGGCAAACCTCCCAAGCGGAATAGCCTTAAGTGCAGGCTCGCGCTTGATAGGATCGCTCCACGCTTGCACAGCCATCGGCGTCAGCGTAACAGTCGGATTCACGCTATTCACACGAATCCCAAACGGCCCCAACTCGATGCACAAAGCCCGCGTGATCGCATCGAGCGCAGCCTTCGAAGCCGAATAGCTCAGGTGATCGTCAAGCGCGACAAGCGCCGCCTGGCTCGAAACGTTCACGATACTGCCGGCCCGCTTCGCGTCGATCATCCCTCGCGCCACATGCTTCGCCACCAGCGCCGCGCCGCGCGCGTTCACCGCCATCACACGATCGAAACTCGCGGCCGTTGTCTCCACCGCGCGCTCGAGCAACGCAATGCCCGCGCAATTCACCAGACCGTCGAAAGCACCGAGCGATAGAAACGCTTCGTTGATTGCGGCTTCGTCGCTGACGTCGAGCTTCAACGGCTCGCAGCCGGTTTCTTCGGCGAGACGCGCAAGCTCGTTCGCATTGCGCGCCGCCGCGACGACATCGGCACCGCTCGCGCACAACATCTCGACCGTCGCGCGCCCTATTCCACTCGATGCGCCCGTTACGAATATCGAGCGGCCGGAAAAATCGAAAGTAGCATTCATGATGTTTGCAAGCGATGCATGACCGGCTTCAATGCCGGATACAGGTCTTTATAGATGCCGAAGCGCTCTTCGTAACGCGCCATTCGCGCGGCGTCCGGTTGTGCGCGCTCGATCAGCGTGATCCAGCCGCCCTGCGCCGCCTCGCGCGAAATCAGCCCGACGCCGAGCGCGGCGAGCAACGCGGCGCCCATCGCCGCCTCCACTTCCTGCTCGATCGTATAGACCGGATAGCCGGTGATGTCGGCGATGATCTGCATCCACAAGTCCGAATGCGCGGCGCCGCCGACCACGATCAGCTTGTCCTCCAACGACTGCGCTCCCTGGCGTCCGGCCTCGATGTTGTGCTTCAACGCAAACGACACGCCCTCGAGCACCGCGCGATACAAGTGCGCCCGCGTATGAAAAAGGCTCAGGCCGACGAACGCGCCGCTCGCCTTGGCGTCCCACACGGGGCTGCGTTCGCCCATCAGATAAGGCAAAAACATCACGCCATCCGATCCCGCCGGCACTTTCGATGCATTGTCTTCGAGCAGACGATGGGGATCGCCATGCGGCGTCGCGCGCGCGGCTTCCATTTCGGCATGACAGAACTGATCGCGATACCACGTCACTGACGCGCCCGCGGTAATCGCGCCGCCGAACACATAGATGTCGCGCTGCCCGTTGAAAACGTGAGGCATGCTGATCAATCCGTGGCGCGCATCGACCGTCTGATTGACGTAGCCCCAGCACATGCTCGTGCCGATCATCGCGACATGTTGCCCTGCTCGGCTCACGCCCGCGGCGAATGTCGCGACCGCGGCGTCCACGCCGCCCGCCACAATCGACGTGCCTGCCGCGAGTCCGAGCTGCCCGCTCCATTGCGACAGCAAGCCGCCGACCACTTCCGATGAATCGACGAGCCGCTCCGGCATCATCGTCGCGGGAATGCCGAGCATGTCGAGCGCCTCGTCGGACCAGTCGCGCTGCGCAATATCGTAGATGCCGCCGATGTTGCCCGCCGAGCTGTGATCGACCGCGACTTCGCCCGTCAGCATGTAGATCACATACGCGTTCGGCGGCAGGAAGTAACGCGTTTGCGCCCATACGTCGGGCTCGTGATCGCGCAGCCACAGCATCTTCGTGTAGCCGTAGTAGCTGTCCACGCCATTGCCGGTGATCGCGTACAGCCGCTCGAGGTCGACGTTGCGGTGCACCCATTCGACCTGATCGGTTGCGCGCCGGTCCATCCATATCAGACACGGATAAAGCGGCCGCATCTCGCTATCGACGGGAATGCCCGAGCCGCCATACAGGCTGCTCACGCACACGGCCTTGATGGAATCCGCCGCGACGCCCGCCTGTTTCGCCTTCTGCACGCACGCGGCAATGCATTCGGTGACCGCCTTGAACCACACCGCCGGCCATTGCTCGGCCCATAGAGGCTTCGGCGTATCCGGCTGATAGCTCGACGCGTGTTGCGCAACGATAGCGCCGTGCCGATCAACCAGCAGCGCCTTCGTGCTCTGCGTGCCGATGTCGACGCCGATGACGTATTCCATACAGTCTCCGTTGTTGTAGCGCTGCGCTTCAGTAGATGCCGGCGCTTACGCGCGCGGCTTCATCAGCACCTTGATCGAATCCAGCGAATCGGCGACCTTGATCGCCTCGTCCCATTTTTCCAGAGAAAAGCCGTGTGTGACGATGCCTTTCGACGTCACGAGTCCGCGCGCGAGCAGATCGATTGCAATCGGATAGCAATACGGTCCGAGGTGCGCGCCGCGTACATCGAGTTCCTTGCGGTCGCCGATCACCGACCAGTCGAGTGTCGTATCCGCGCCGAACACGGAGAACTCGACGAAGCGCCCGAGCTTGCGGATCAGATCCATGCCCTGATTGACGCCGACCGGCGCGCCGGTCGTTTCAATATAGACGTCGCAGCCGTAGCCGTCAGTGAGCGAATGGATGATCGCGAGCGCGTCGTCCTGTTTCGGGTTGATCGTCACGTCCGCGCCATACTCGCGCGCGAGTGCGAGACGCTCTTCCACCAGATCGATCACGACGAGTTTCTTCGGCGTTTTCAGATGCGCGACTTGCGTCATCATCAAACCGAGCGGACCTGCGCCTGCAATCACGACCACGTCATCCAACTGCACATCCCCGCGATTGACCGTGTGAATCGCGCACGCCAGCGGTTCGATGATAGCGGCGTCTTCGAGTGAAATGCCGTCCGGAATCTTATGGACGATGGCGGTCGGCGGAATACGCATGTACTCGGCCATGCCGCCGTCGGCGACTTCGCGCTGAAAGCCGAAGATGTTGTGCACTTCGCACATCCAGTACTGGCCGGATTTGCAATAACGGCACTTGCCGCAAGGCACGATCTGCTCGGCGATCACGCGGTCGCCGACCTTCACGCCGAAATGTTCTGCCGCGCCTTCGCCGAGTTCCTGCACGAAGCCGAAGAACTCGTGCCCCGGAATCACCGGCGCTTTAACCCACGGACTCGGCCCGCCCCAGAACATCTTCGCGCCCGAATGGCATTTGCAATCGCTCGCGCAGATCCCGCATGCGGCGATGCGGATCACCAGTTCATGCGCTCGCGCGCGCGGCTTCGCTACCTGTTCGACGCGATAGTCTTTCGGTGCGTGGCAGACAATCGCCGTCATGTCCTGCTTGTCGGATGGAGTGAATTCATTCGTCATTGCATGATCCTGCCGGAAGTGAAAATCAATGGAGAAGAAAGCGTTACTTTCTGCGGTCACGGCTGATGTAAATCGCGAGCAGAATAATTCCGCCTTTGATCACGTTCTGCACATACGGATTCACGCCGACCATGTTGAGTCCGTTGTTCAGCACACCGAGCAGCAGCGCGCCGATCAACGTGCCGATAATCGAACCGCGTCCGCCGGAGATCGACGTGCCGCCCATCACGACGGCCGCGATGGCGTCGAGTTCGAAGCCCACGCCCGCATTCGGCTGGCCGCTCATCAAACGCGCGGTCAACACGATGGCGGCAAACGAAGACGTCAAACCTGCAATCGTGTAGACGATCAGCTTCACGCGCGCGACGCGCACGCCCGACAGACGCGTCGCCTGTTCATTGCCGCCAATCGCGTACACGTAGCGGCCAAACGGCATGCGTTCGAGCAGCACCCACGCGATCACATAGATCACCGCCATGATCACGACGGGCGCCTGAATGCCGAGAATCTTGCCGCTGCCGAAGAAGCTGACCCACTCGGGCAAGCCGTCGATCGGATAGCCGCCGGTGTAAATCAGCGCGAGGCCGCGCGCGATGCCCATCGTCGCGAGCGTGACGATGATCGGCGGCATGCCGGCGAACGCGACGAAGAACCCGTTGGCCGCGCCGAAGCCGAGACCCACCGCAACGCCAACCGCCAACGCGGCAACTGCGTTCATGCCGGCCACCATCAGTCCCGCGGCGAGCGTGCCCGAAAGCGCCATCACCGAGCCGACCGACAGATCGATGCCGCCCGTGAGAATCACGCACGTCATGCCGACGGCGATGATCGCGTTGATCGACACCTGGCGCAGCACGTTCTCGATGTTCGCGCCGGAGAGAAAGCTGTCGCTCGCGAACACCATCACGATGCAAACCACGAGCAAACCGACGAACGGATAGAAGAGCGTCGAGCGCTTCAACGCGGCCCAGGTGAAGCGCACGGGTGCGCCGGGCGTATTGCCGCTGACGCTCGACGTTTTCGGCGGCGAAGAGGGATTAGGCGTGTTCATGCAGGGCTCCACGAGTGCCGGCGGTTGCATAGGTCATCACGGCGTTCGAGTCGATCTGATCGCCTTCGAGCAGCGCTTCGATGCGGCCTTGCCGGAACACGGCGACGCGGTCGCACATGCCCACGATCTCCGGCAGTTCCGACGAAATCATGATGATCGAATAGCCGCGCGCGGTGAGTTCGCGCATCAGCAGATAGATCTCGGCCTTCGCGCCGACGTCGATACCGCGCGTCGGTTCGTCGAAGATGAGGATGTTGGTGTGGTGGTTCAGCCAGCGCGCGATCACGACTTTCTGCTGGTTGCCGCCCGACAGCGTGGCGACTTCCGTATGCATGGTCGGTGCTTTCACGCCGACGCGTTTCATGATGTCGGCGGTGGCGCGCGCTTCGCTGCGCTGATCGATAAAGAACCGCAGCGAGCGGTATTTGCCGAGGTTATTGATCGAGATGTTCTGCTTGATCGAGAAGTCCGTAATCAGCCCTTCCGTCTTGCGGCTTTCAGGAAGAATGCCGACGCCCGCCCGCAACGCGTCGGCCGGGTCCGACAGTTTCGCGGCCTCGCCGTTGATGCGAATCTCCTTCGCATACGCCGCGTCCGCGCCGATCACGGCGAGCGCGGTCTCGGTGCGTCCAGAACCGACCAGTCCCGCGAAACCGAGAATCTCGCCTTCGCGCAGCGTGAATTGCAGCACCGGGCTGTCCTTATGCAACTGCAGCTTCTGTACGTCCAGCACGATCTTCGCGTCGGAGCGCAGCGGCGGCTTCGGCGGAAAACTGCTTTCGATGCGGCGTCCCACCATCATTTCGACAAGCCGGCTCACGTCGGACTGCGCGACATCGGTCATGCCCACGTACTGACCGTCGCGCAGCACGGTGATGCGGTCGCAGACCTCGAAGATTTCCTCCAGGTGATGCGAGATGAAAATCATCGCGACGCCCTGCTTTTTCAGGTCGCGCATGATGGCAAAGAGATGCTCTGCTTCGGCGGGCGTGAGCGTCGCGGTCGGTTCGTCGAGAATCAGAATGCGCGCTTCGAGCGACAACGCCTTGCCGATCTCGACGAACTGCTGCTGCGCAACCGACAGTTCGCGAATCGGCACAGACAGATCAATCGACACGCCGAGCCGCGCGAATATATCGGCCGCCGCGCGCCGCATCTTGCCGCGTTCGAGCAGGCCCAGGCCGTTCTTCATTTCGCGGCCGAGAAAGATGTTCTCCACTGCATTCAAGTACGGAATCAGGCTGAATTCCTGAAACACGATGCCGACGCCCGCAGCGACCGCGTCGTGATAATTTGCAAAGTGCCGCGGCTCGCCGTCGATCGTGATCGTGCCTTCGTCCGGCTGATAAATGCCGCACAGAATCTTCATCAGCGTCGACTTGCCCGCGCCGTTTTCGCCGAGCAGCGCGTGGATTTCGCCGCGCGCTATCTCGAGGTGAATGCCTTGCAGCGCCTTCACGCCCGGAAAACTTTTGCTGATGTTCTCGAGTTTCAATATCGTGTCCATCGGGTGCTCCATCACTGCCCGCCGCCGTGTTCGCATCGACCACCGCAAACACAGCGCGGCGGGCATTGGGCTTACCAGCTAAAACCCTTCGCGTTGCTCTTGTCGATCATCTTCACGTCGACGGGAATCGCTTTCGGTACATTGGCGCCCCACTTCTTCGCGTAGGCGATGCCGAGTGCAATGCGCACCTGGTCGGCAGGAAACTGCGCTGACGTCTCGATGAATTTCGAATTCGGCTTTTGAATCGCGGCAATCGCTTCGGGCGCGCCGTCGACGCTCGTCAGCTTGATGTCCTTACCCGATGACTCAATTGCGGAGAGCGCGCCCATCGATCCACCGTCGTTCACGCTGAAGATGCCCTTCAGGTTCGGGTGCGCCTGAATCATGTTCTCGGTGACGGACAGTGCGGTCGCGCGTTCCTGCTTGCCGTTCTGCGTATCCACGAGCTTGACGCCCGGCGCCTTCGCAAGCGCCGCCTTGCAGCCGCGCACGCGTTCGAGAATCGGCACGACCGGAATGCCGTCGAGAATCGCCACTTCGCCGCTGCCGCCAATCGACTTGGCGAGGTACTCGCAAGCTATCTGTCCCGCGTCGAAGTTCTTCGAGCCGACGAACGAATCGACGGGACCGTTCGCGTTCGCGTCCACTGCGACCACCACCACGCCCGCTTTTTTCGCCGACGTCACCGCCGATTGAATGCCCGTCGAATCGGTCGGATTCACGAGCAGAATGTCGATCTTCTTCTGCAGCATGTCTTCGACGTCGCTCACCTGTTTGCTCACGTCGTGATGAGCGTCGGTGACGACTACCGTTGCACCGGTCGACGCAGCGGCGTCGTTCAACGCCTTCTGCATGGTCACGAAATACGGATTGTTCAGTTCCTGAAACGTCATGCCGATCTTCAGCGGTGCGGCCTGCGCGGCAGGCGCGGCGATCAGCGCGAGGCCGAATGCGAGGCTCGCGAATGTCTTCAACGATGCCTGTTTGATGATGGATTGCGTCACGAGGGTTTGCGTCATGGTTGTCTCCGTTTTTGAAGTGAGCACGTCCGTCACGCTGTCGGCGGACAGCGCGATACGTGTTGAAACGCGGGTGAAACAAAGCGCCTTGCTGAAAAGCCCGGCGGTGAAATACGCAGAGGCTACGTCGGTGGATAAGCTGCGGCGGCAGGACGCGGCAAGCCTGGCGCGAGCACGATGGCGGGCGCGTCGTCGACGCCCCTTCCGCGCGCGGCCGCTTCTTCCGAAGCATCGCGGCTCGCGTCGTTCAATTGCTGATAGCGGCGAAACTTCGAAGGCGCCATCCCCTTCACCGCGAGAAACTGCCGGTTGAAATTCGACAGGTTGTTAAAGCCCGCCTTGAAGCAGATGTCGGTCACGCTCAGCTCGCTATCGGTCAACAACTGGCAAGCGAGATTGATGCGCATGCGGTTCACGTACTGCACGAACGGCAGGCCCGTGTGCCGGCGGAAATAACGCGAAAACGCACTCACACTTTGGCCGGCCAGTTGCGCGAGATCCGATTCGCGCAAATCGTTCGCGAGGTTCTTGCCGATATACGAAAGCACATGGTTGATGCGCGTCGACGCGAAGCCCGTCGGATCGGCCTGATACGCGGGACTCGCGAGCGTCTCGCGGTCTTCGGCGCTCATCAGGATTTCGAGCATCGACATGAAGAGCACGAGGCGGCGCAATCCCCGCGCGCCCAATAGTTCGAGAAAAAGCGGCTGAATCGCCGCACTCGTGCGCGCGCCGAACGACACGCCGCGGCGCGAGTCCGCAAGCAGCGCCTCGACCTGACGCCACTCGGGAAAGCTCTCAAGACAACTCGACACGAACTCCTGGCCGAACTGCACGACGAGATTGCGCTGCGCGATGTTCTCGCCTTCGGGCACATCGCTCACCCAGTTATGCGGCAGGTTCGGACCCATCAACACGAGATTGCCGGGCGCGAAGCTGCTGATGTGATCGCCGACGAACATCTTGCCGGTCGTCGCCACGATCAGATGAATCTCGTACTCGGGATGAAAGTGCCAGCGTACCGTGCGATACGGATAGCCGTGCGACCACACTTTGAACGACTCGTCGCGGCGTACGGCCACGATCTCCAGATCGGGTTGCACTGTCTGCCTCCATGGAGCGGCTCAAGGGAGATGCCGCTCGTCTTCGTCTTGTATAGCGAAAAGTAGTCTTGAAACGCGCGCGCCACCACTAAAAATGAAACCGCGTACCGATACTTTTTTGCATTCGGGTAAGTCCCGACGCGCGCAAGGTCACGAATGATGCAATGCAAAAGAGCCGATGAAGCGCGCCACGAAGCATGTATCGACGCGATTCGTGATGCGTTGCAGCCATGCGCCGCCGCGCTGCGCCACGAAAACATCCTGTGGCCGCCTTGACTTTCGTTTCAGCGGGTACGATCATTCGCTCACATACAGAGCAAATGCTCTAACGACCAATAAATGCGCGCGACAAGCCGCGCAACAGCCCAGACAGATGGAGACGCACAATGAGCAGCGGGCAAGGCAGCGGCGAGGCCGCACAGGTGATCCTGCATATCGGCGCGGGGTCGTTTCATCGCGCGCATCAGGCGTGGTATCTCCATAGATTGAACGAAGCGAAGCTGCCGGGCGAACCGCACTGGTCGCTCACCGTCGGCAATATTCGCAGCGACATGAACGCGGTGCTCGAAGCACTGGCCGCGCAAGACGGCGTCTATACGCTCGAGACCGTCACGCCGCAAGGCGAGCGCGCTTACGAGACGATCCGCTCGATCGAGCGCGTGCTGCCGTGGACGCAAAGCCTCGACACGCTGATCGAAGCCGGCGCCGATCCCGCATGCAAGATCATTGCATTCACCGTCACCGAAGGCGGCTATTACCTCGACGAACACGACCAGCTCGACACCGCGAATCCCGATCTCGCGACCGATCTCAAAGGCGGACACACGACCATCTACGGCGCGCTGGCCGCCATTCTCGACGCGCGCATGAAAGCCGGCGCGGGCCCCGTCACGCTGCAAACGTGCGACAACCTGCGCCGCAACGGCGAGCGTTTCCATGCGGGCATGAGCGCGTTTCTGGAGCTGCGCGGCGCGGACGAACTCGCGCAGTGGTTCGACGACAACACGGCGTGCCCGAGTTCGATGGTCGACCGTATCACGCCGCGCCCGACGCCGGACGTGCGCGAACGCGTAAAGGCCGCAACCGGTGTCGACGACGCATGCCCGGTGATGGGCGAAGCGTTTATCCAATGGGTGATCGAGGAGCACTTCATCGCCGGGCGTCCCGCGTGGGAAAAAGTCGGCGCGGAACTGGTCGACTCCGTGCTGCCCTATGAAGAAGCGAAGATCCGCATTCTCAACGCGACGCATAGCTGCATTGCGTGGGCGGGCACGCTCGTCGGTCTCGACTACATTCACGAAGGCACGCACGACGCCGACATCCGCCAGTTCGCGTTCGATTACGTGACGCAGGATGTGATCCCCTGTCTCTCGCCGAGTCCGCTCGATCTCGAACGCTATCGCGATGTCGTGCTCGAGCGCTTCGGCAATCCTTATATCCAGGACACGAACCAGCGCGTCGCGGCGGACGGCTTCTCCAAACTGCCTGGCTTCATCGCGCCGACGCTCGCCGAATGTTTCGAGCGAGGCGTCACGCCCGCGGCCACCGCGATGCTGCCCGCGCTGTTCTTCCGCTTCCTCGAACGCTGGCAGACGGGCACGCTGCCCTACACGTATCAGGACGGCGTGATGGACGAGCGCGTCGCGCGCGGCTTCTTCGCGGCGCCCGATCCGTTGCAGGCGTTCGCCGCCGACCGTCTGCTGTGGGGCAGCATGGCCGCGACGCAGGAACTCGAATCGGCGCTGGCCGGCGCGCTCGCGCGCGTCGACGTGTGGCTCGCAAAACGCGGTCAGGCGTAAGCCGCGCCGCAAACACACCAGCCGGATTCGCGCGGTGCCAGGCTTAATGCGCATGGCACCGCGCGCGGCGTGCGGCTAAAGTAGCGCATCTCCAACGACGAAGGTTTCGCGCCCATGTATCTCGGCATCGACCTCGGCACGTCCGAAGTGAAAGTCCTGCTGCTCGCGTCGACGGGACGCGTGATCGGCACCGCCGGCTCGCCATTCACCGTTTCGCGCCCGCATCAGCGCTGGGCCGAGCAGAATCCCGAAGACTGGTGGACGGGCACGCAAAGCGCGCTCGCCGCACTGCGCGCGAAGCATCCCGACGAGTTCGCGCAGATTCGCGGCATCGGCCTGTCCGGGCAGATGCACGGCGCGGTGCTGCTCGACGCGGAGAACCGCGTGCTGCGGCCCGCGATACTGTGGAACGACATGCGCAGCGACAAGGAGTGCGCCGAGCTCACGGAGCGCGCGCCCGATTTGCATAGCGTCGCCGGCAATCTTGCGATGCCGGGGTTCACCGCGCCGAAGCTGCTGTGGGTCGCGCGTCACGAGCCCGACATCTTTGCGCGCACCGCCTGCGTGCTGCTGCCGAAAGACTACTTGCGTCTGCAACTGACCGGCGGCAAGGTGTCCGATCCATCGGATGCGGCCGGCACGTTGTGGCTCGATGTCGCGAAACGCGACTGGTCCGATTCGCTGCTCGCCGCCTGCAACATGACGCGCGCGCAGATGCCGGCGCTCGCCGAAGGCAGCGCGCCGTCCGGCACATTGCTGCCCGAGGTCGCGCGCGAACTGGGCTTGAGCGACGGCGTGATCGTCGCGGCCGGCGGCGGCGACAATGCGACGAGCGCCATCGGCATCGGCGCGACGCAGCCGGGCGACGGCTTCGTGTCGCTCGGCACGTCGGGCGTGTTGTGCGTGGTGGGCGACAGCTTCCGGCCGAACCCCGCGTCCGCTGTCCACGCGTTCTGCCACGCGATTCCCGACCGCTGGCATCAGATGAGCGTGGTGCTCTCCGCGGCGAGCTGTTTGCGCTGGGTCTGCAAGCTCACCTCGACCGACGAACCCACGCTGCTCGCCGAAATCGAAGCGCTGCCCGCGGATGCGCTCAACACCGCGCCGCTCTTCTTGCCGTATCTGTCGGGCGAACGCACGCCGCACAACGACCCCTACGCGCAGGGCGTTTTCTTCGGCATGAATCACGCGACGGATCGCGCGTTGCTCGGCTACGCGGTGCTCGAAGGTGTGACGCTCGCGCTCACCGACGGCCTCGACGCACTGCGCGCGGCCGGCACCGAAGCGAAAGCGTTCTCGCTGTTAGGCGGCGGCGCGCGCAGCGACTACTGGGCGCAACTGCTCGCCGACGCGCTCGACACCGCGACGCGCAAGCACGGCGGCGGCGAGACGGGCGCGGCGCTCGGCGCGGCGCGCCTCGGCTGGCTCGCAGCGGGCGGCGATCCGGCGATCGTGCTCGCCAAACCGCCGATCGAAAAAGAGTTCACGCCGAACGCGCGCCGTCATGCCGAATTGCGCGCGCGGCTCGACGCTTATCGTGCGCTGTACCGTCATGTGCGGCCGCTCTTCGACTCCGCTCGCGAGCGGCTCATCTAGGCGCTCATCCAGGCGCATAGCAACGCAGCGCAAACCGCAGCCGGCCGTGCCGCCATGCATCGTGATGCATCGGCATGCATGAACCGGCTGCTATCATCGGCGCCCCTCAAGCGGATCGTCACCGTGCCCAAGTCCACAGAAAAATTAGACCTTGCTACTCGCGCCGCGTGGCTTTACTACGTCGCGGGCAATACGCAGAACGAGATCGCCGAGAAGCTCCAGGTGTCGCGCCCGGTTGCGCAGCGGCTCGTCGCGTTCGCGGTGGAAAAGAACCTGATCCGCGTGCGCGTCGATCATCAACTGGCGGACTGCCTGTCGCTTGCGGACCAATTGTCCAAACGCTATGGCCTGTCGATGTGCGAAGTCGTGCCCATCGACAGCGACACGCCCGAGGAAGTCGACCGCAAACTCGCGGTAGCCGGCGCGCAGGTGATGGAGCGTTACCTCACGGAAGAAAAACCGATGGTGGTCGCCGTCAGCAGCGGCCGGACGCTCAAAGCCGCGGTCGACCAGATCGCGCAGCTAGACCGTCCGCAGCATCGGTTGGTATCGATGGTCGGAGCGATCGCCCAGGACGGCTCCTCGAACCGCTATGACGTCGCGCTGCACATTTCGGAGAAGACGGGCGGCAAGCATTTTCTGCTGCCCGCGCCGTTGATCGCCGATAGCGAGGCCGAACGTGCACAGTGGTGCAATCACCGGCTGTATCGGATCGTCGAATCGTTGTCGGCCGAGGCGGATGTCGCGTTTGTCGGCATCGGCAATATCGGGCCGAAATGCCCGCTGCACGAAGACGGCTTTATTACGTCGGCGGAAGTAAAAGAGCTGGTGCAAGGCGGTGCGGTGGCGGAAATGCTCGGACTGCCAATTAATGCCGCCGGCGCGCGTGTCGAGTCGCCCACAGGCCGGCGCGTGACCAGCATTTCAATCGACTCGCCGCCGCAGCGGCCCACCATTGGCTTCGCGGGCGGCAAGCGCAAGCGCGAGGCGCTGATCGCCGTGCTCAAGGGCGGCTGGCTGTCGGGGCTCGTCACCGATGAGCTGTGCGCGCGCGCGGCGCTGGAGGCGTGAAGCGGCGCACGCCCCCTTCTAGCGGGTAGAACTCAGGCCGCCAGCACTTCGACGATCTTGCGCTGGAACGCCTTACCGTCGCTATCGAACAGATGACAATGCTCGGGCGTCGCGCCGAGCTTCTGCGTCTCGCCCTTCGCATGCCGTTCGAGCGGCGGAATGCGCGCGATCAAACCATCCGGCGCCACGCTCGACTCCGCATACAGATACGCGGCGTCGCCGAGCGATTCGACGGCCATCGTGCGGGCCGATACGCCGTCATCCGTCATGCCGACATGCAGATGCTCGGGACGAATGCCGACCGTCACCTTGTCGCCCTGCTTTACCGAAGCCGGTTCAACAGCGACGCGCTGCGTCTCGCCGGTTTCGTAGCGCACCGTCACGCCGTCGTGCGTGACCGACTGCACCACGCCTTCCATGAAATTCATTTTCGGCGAACCGATAAAGCCCGCGACAAAACGATTGGCCGGCGCGTGATACAGCATTGTCGGACTGCCCACCTGTTCGAGATTGCCTGCGGACAACACGACGATCTTGTCCGCAAGCGTCATCGCTTCGACCTGATCGTGCGTCACGTAGATCATCGTGGTCTTCAGTTCGTCATGCAGACGCGCGAATTCGAGGCGCATTTTCACGCGCAAAGCGGCGTCGAGATTCGACAGCGGTTCGTCGAACAGAAACACCTTCGGCTTACGCGTGATCGCGCGGCCAATCGCGACGCGCTGACGCTGGCCGCCCGAAAGCTGTTTCGGCTTGCGATCGAGCAGGTGATCGATATGCAGAATCTTCGCCGCATTGCGCACGGCCGCGTCGATCTCCGGCTTTTTAGTACCCGCGAGTTTCAGGCCGAACGCCATGTTGTCGTACAGCGTCATGTGCGGATACAGCGCGTACGACTGAAACACCATCGCGATGCCGCGCTTGGCGGGCGGCACATCGTTCATGCGTGTCCCGTCGATGGTGAGATCGCCGGCGCTGATGTCTTCGAGGCCGGCGATCATCCGCATCAGGGTCGATTTACCGCAGCCGCTCGGGCCGACGAACACGACGAACTCGCCGTCCGCGATGTCGAGGTTGATGTCGCGCATCACCTCGGTGTCGTCGTAAGCCTTCCGGATATTGCGCAGAGTTACGCTTGCCATGATGTGTCTCCGTGTAATGCTTGCGCGTTGCTTGTGTGGTGCTATTGCGTTGCTTGTGCGTTCAAGGCGCCGCAGCCGTTGCACTCAGCGTCCATTGCGCGACGAGTTCCGGCAACTGCTGCATGTCGTCGAATACGTGACGCGCGCCGGCTTTATGCAGCTTGTCGATCTGCGCATCGCTTGCATGGCCGCCGCCGATAAAGCCAAGCACCGTCATGCCCGCCGCGCTTGCGGCCGTGACGCCGGTTACGCTGTCTTCCACCACGAGGCACGCCGACGGCGCGAGCCGCAAACCCTGCGCCGCCGCGAGATAAACGTCGGGCGCGGGCTTCGGATTGGCCACGCTGTCGGCGCAAAAGAGGCGATCGCCGAAGAACCGCACGAGGCCCGTGCGAGCCAGAACCGTCTCCACATAAGGCCGAAAACTATTGCTCGCGCAGCCCTTCACGAGCGGCACTTGCGCGAGCGCCTGCTCGATGCCTTCCACTGCCGGCGCCTGCATCGCGGCCGCTTCGACAGAACGGCGAATCGCGTCGATGTCGTCGAGGCCGAGGCTCTTGCCGAGCTGCATCGCGGTGCCCGTTAGCACGCTTTCGATGCGTAGCCCGAGCAGCGGCAGCACGACCGGTTCGACATTCGCGCCGGGCCAGCGCGCCTCGAGTTCCTGCACGAGCATGCGCGCGGCCACCGCTTCGCTGTCGATCAACACACCGTCGCAATCGCAGATCAGCGCGAGATTTGCTGCACGCGTGTCTGCCGTCATTTGACCGCCCCGAACGTGAGGCCGCGCACGAGCTGCTTCTGCGACAACCAGCCGACGATCAGAATCGGCGCCACGGCAAGCAGCGAAGCCGCGGACAGCTTGGCCCAGAAGAGCCCTTCCGGACTCGAATACGATGCGATGAACACAGTCAGCGGCGCGGCATTGGAACTGGACAGATTGATGCTCCAGAACGCTTCGTTCCACGAAAGAATCACGAGCAGCAGCGCGGTGGAAGCAAGCCCCGGCAGCGCCATCGGCATCAGCAGATAGACGATTTCCTGCCAGGTCGCCGCGCCGTCGATGCGTCCTGCCTCGAGAATATCGCGCGGAATTTCAGCGAAGTACGTGAACGACATCCACACCGCGATCGGCAGATTGATCAGCGTGTAGACGATCACGAGACCCGACACGGTATCGAGCAGGCCGCTGTTTTTCCACAGCAGATAGATCGGCACGAGCACGCCGACGGACGGCATCATCTTCGTCGACAGCATCCACAGCAGAACTTTTTGCGTGCGGCGCGTCGGGAAAAAGGCCATCGCATACGCGGCGGGCACGGCCAGAATCAGGCACAGCACGGTGACGCCGACCGAGATCAGAATCGAATTCCACGCAAACGAAAAGTAGTTGCTGCGCGCAAACACTTCACGAAAGCTGTCGAAAGTCGGCGTGAAAAATAGCGACGACGAATACGCCTGCTGCTCGGTCTTGAATGCGGTGATCGTCATCCAGAAGATCGGGAAAAACAGCAGCAATGCGACGAGCCAGGCGAGCACGCCGGGAATTGCGCGGCGGATCGTATCGAACGGCGACTTGGCATGCACGGTGACGGGCGCCGTGGTCGACGCCGGAGTAGAGGCAACGTGGCTCATTTTTCGTACTCCCCTTTGAGGTTCTTCGCGAGCATGCGCACGAGGAAGAACGACACGATGTTGGCCAGCACGACAGCGAGAATGCCGCCCGCCGATGCGAGACCGACGTCGAACTGTTGCAGGCCGAGCGAATAGATCAGGTACGACAGATTAGTGGTCGCGGTGCCCGGACCGCCGCCCGTCGTTGTATAGATTTCCGCGAAGATCGACAGCAGGAAGATCGTCTCCATCATTACGACCACGGCAATCGCGCGTTTCAGATGCGGCAGCGTGATATAGAAGAACATCGCGAACGGCCCCGCGCCGTCAATGCGCGCCGCTTCTTTCTGCTCCTGATCGAGCGACTGGATCGCCGTGAACAGAATCAGAAACGCGAACGGCAGCCATTGCCACGCGACGATCATGATGACCGCGGTCAACGGATATTCGGCGAACCAGTCGATCGGTTGCAGGCCGATTGCGCGCATGCCGCTCGCAATCAGGCCATACACCGGATGCAAGATCATGTTCTTCCAGATCAGCGCGCTCACCGTCGGCATCACGAAGAACGGCGCGATTGCAAGCAGCCGCGCAACGCCCTGGCCGTAGAACTTGCGATCGAACAGAATCGCCATTAGCACGCCACCCACCACCGTGATCACCAGCACCGCCACGATCAATTGCAGCGTATGACCAATCGACGGACCGAACGACGGGTCACTGGCAAGATACTGATAATTGTCGAAGCCGGCGAAACCCTTCAGGTCCGGGTTCAGCAGGTTGTAGCGCGAGAACGAAAACCAGATCGTCATCGCGAGCGGAATCGTCATCCACAGCAACAGCACCGCGACCGACGGCGACACGAGCCAGCGCGCCGAATTGGCTTTGCGGACTTCGCGTTCTTTTTCTGTCTGAGGATGGGCATGCATGAGAGGCAGGCGCAGAGGACGCATGATTGACCACCTGTTCGGTAATGCGCGGGCGGCACGAGCCGCATGAATCGCCATGTCGCTTTTGATGCGAGGACAAAACGGCGTGACGGCTTAGTGCGGCCGTGACGGCCCGCTGTACTGCGTGAGCCGGCTGACGGGCGTCAGCCGGCGCGTGCCACAGGGCTTGTTTCCGTGCTTCGGTTCCGTGCTTCGGTTCCGTGCTTCGGTTCCGTGCTTCGGTTCCGTGGTTCAGTTCCGTTGCTTCAGTCAGTCGCGAAGTGCGACCGACTTCGGCATTACTTCTGGTAGCCGGCCTGCTTCACTGCGCGATCCGCGGTGGCCTGCCCTGCCGCCAACGCCTGATCGACGGTCATCTGACCGGCAATCGCGCCGGAGATGCTCTGACCGACCACCGTGCCGAAGGACTGGAACTCAGGAATCCCGACGAACTGCACGCCGGTGTACGGCACGGGCTTTAACGTCGGATGTTCCGGATCGGCCGTCTCGATGGCCTTCAGCACGAAGTCGCCAAACGGCGCAGCCTGCTTGTATTCCGGACGCGCGTAGGTGGATTGACGCGTTCCCGGCGGCACCGAAGCCCAGCCTTCATCCTTCGCGACGAGTTCGATGTACTGCTTCGACGTCGCCCACGCGATGAACTTCTTCGCCGCGTCGGCCTGCTTCGACGACTTCGGAATCGCCAGCGCCCACGCCCACAGCCAGTGCGAACCCTTCGGCGTGACCGCGACCGGCGCGGCCGCGAAGCCGACCTTGTCCGCGATCTGCGATTGCTGCTTGTTGTAAAGCATGCCGGCTGCCACGGTCGCGTCGATCCACATCGCGCATTTGCCCGAGGACATCAGCGTGAGGTTTTCGTTGAAGCCGTTGGAGCTCGCTCCGGGCGGGCCGTTCTTCTTCAGCAGATCGACATAGAACGTGATCGCCTTCTTCCATTCCGGCGACGTGAGTTGCGCATGCCACTTTTCGTCGAACCAGCGGCCGCCGAACGTGTTCACGACCGTCGTGCCGTAGGCCATGTTCTCGCCCCAGCCAGCCTTGCCGCGCAGGCAGATGCCGTACACGCCGTTGGCTTTGTCGGTGAGCTTCTCGGCGAATTGCGCGATCTGGTCGTAGGTCGGTTGATCGGGCATTTTCAGGCCCTTCGCTGCGAACAGGTCCTTGCGGTAATACGTCATCGAGCTTTCGACGTAAAACGGCAGCGCGTACAACTGGCCGCCGGAGGAAAGTCCGTCGCGGGCCGTCTTCACGACGTCGTTGAGATCGTAGTCGGCGGGCAGGTTCGTGAGCGGCGTGAGCCAGCCGCGCTTGCCCCACTGCGGGGTTTCATAGGCGCCGATCGTCATCACGTCGAACTGGCCGCTGCCGGTCGTGATGTCGGTGGTGGCGCGCTGACGCAGCACGTTTTCCTCGAGAATCACCCAGTTCAGCTTGATGTCCGGATTCGCCTTTTCGAATTCTGGCGAGAGCTTCTTCAGTTCGATCATGTCCGGATTGTTCAGCGTCGCGATCGTCACCGTGGCCGCCGACGCGCTTAGCGCAAAGCAGGCAGCGGCGCCTGCGCTCACCATCTTGAGCGCGGACTTGAGGGCTGGTTTCATGTGTGTTGTCTCCTTTCTCGTGCGTTATGTGATGCTGCGTTTGTTCTACGAAATGGCGCTGAATGACAGAGATAAGCGCGCGGGCAAACCCTCAACTCATCCAGTTACCGCCGTCCACATTAAGCGTTTGCGCGGTGATGTAGTCCGCGTCCGCGGAGGCGAGGAACAGCGCGGCGCCCGTCAGATCTTCCGGCACGCCCATGCGCCCGAGCGGCACCGCTTCGCCGACGAGGCGCTTCTTCTCGCCGAGCGGCCGGTTTTCATAGCGGGCGAAGAGCGCGTCGACTTCGTTCCACATCGGCGTATCGACGACGCCTGGCGCGATGCCGTTCACGTTGATCTTGTGCGGCGCAAGCGCCAGCGCCGCGGATTGCGTATAGCTGAGCACCGCGGCCTTCGTCGCGCAGTAATGCGACACGAGCGCTTCGCCGCGCCGCCCCGCTTGCGACGACATATTGATGATCTTGCCGCCGCGGCCTTGCTCGACCATCCGCCGCGCGACGGCTTGCATGAGGAAAAACATGCCCTTCACATTGACCGCGAAGAGGCGGTCGAACACGTCCCAGGATTCGTCGAGGATCGGGCGCATATCGAAGAGCGCCGCGTTGTTGAAGAGAATGTCGATGTGGCCGAAACGCTCGACCGTGCTCGAGACGATGCGCTCGATGTCGTCGCGGCGCGTGACGTCCGCGGTGACGGTCAGCACGCGCTCGCCATGCGAGGCGCGCAGCGCCTGGCCGAAACTGTCCGCCGGCTTGACGTCGACGAGCACGCATTGCGCGCCTTCATCCAGGTAGCGCCGCGCGACGGCTTCACCGATTCCGCTTGCCGCGCCCGTCAGAATGGCCACCTTGTCTCGCAGTCGTGCCGCCACGCTTTGTCTCCGGTTCGTTTCGCTTTTCGACGCACAATGAGCGAACGCTCATTACGTGATCAATTGCTCTGTTTGTGATCGAATGATCGGATACGCACCGGGTCATGTCAAGGCGCTCTATCAGATTTCGATGGTGCAGCGCGCAACGAGTGTGTCGGCTGCTTGCCAGCTTCTGTCGAGTCCGGGATGACACGAAAACGAGATACGTTATATCATTTCGGCCTCGTCGGACGGCCCATGCTTACGGCTACATGACATCGGCTGAACCATCGCCGTCATGTCCGCGATCCACTCAACCTCTTGCAGCAGGACACACCATGAAGAAGCTCGTCACGATGTCGCTCGCGAAGTATGTCGCCGCAGTCACAGCCGCGTTCGCGTTAAGCCATGCAGCGTTCGCGGCGGATGCGAAAATTCCGGTGGTCGCCGCGGAAAACTTCTACGGCGACGTGGTGCAGCAACTGGGCGGCGACCGTGTCGACGTGACGAGCATTCTCAGCAATCCGGACGAGGACCCGCATCTGTTCGAAGCGAGCGCGAAGACGGCGCGCGCTTTGCAGCATGCGCGCCTTGTCGTGTACAACGGCGCCGACTACGATCCGTGGATGGCAAAATTGCTGGCAGCCTCGAAGAGCGCGCAGAGCGGCAAGCGCACGACCATCGTCGCCGCGCAACTGACCGGCAGGAAAAGCGGCGACAATCCGCACCTCTGGTACGACCTTGCGACCATGCCGAAGGTGGCGCGCGCGGTCAACGAGGCGCTCGTCGCGGCTGACCCGGCGCACAAGTCGGCGTACGATGCGAACCTCGCGAAGTTTCTCGACTCGTTGAAACCCGTCGAGGCCAAGGTCGCCGAACTGCATGGCCGTTATGCGGGCACGCCGGTCACGGCAACGGAGCCGGTGTTCGGCTATATGTCGGACGCCATCGGGCTCGCCATGCGCAACATGCGCTTCCAGATGGCGGCCATGAACGAGACGGAGGCGAGCGCGTCGGACATCGTCGCGTTCGAACGCGATCTGCGCGAGAAGCGTGTGCGTGTTCTGATCTATAACAGCCAGGCAACCGAGGCCCTGACCAAACGCATGTTGAAACTCGCGCAGCAATCCACGGTGCCGACGGTGAGCGTCACCGAAACGCAACCCGCGGGCACCACCTATCAGACGTGGATGCTGTCGCAGCTCGACGCACTCGGCGCAGCTTTGGCAAAAGGCGGCGCGGACAATGCGGGCAATGTGCCTGGCGGCGTCAAAGGAAAAAGCCAATGAATGTCACTGGCCGCGGCACGCCAGCCTATCCGTCAACCACGGCGTCAACGGCGGCGTCCACCGACACGCCCGCGGCAAGCCGCGCACCCGTGCTCGAACTCGATCACGTCACGCTCGAACTCGGCGGCCGCACGATCCTGCGCGATACGGGCTTCGTCGTGAATCAGGGCGAATTCATCGGCGTGCTCGGGCCGAACGGTGCGGGCAAGACCACGCTGATGCGCGCGGTGCTCGGCCTCGTGCCGGCGGCAAGCGGAACGATCCGTGTGCTGGGGCATCCGGTGGAACGCGGCAACGCATCGATCGGTTATATGCCGCAAACGCGCAGCGCGCTCGCCGGACGGCGCGTGCGCGGCCGCGATTTCGTCGCGATGGCCGCCGACGGTCACCGCTGGGGCCTACCTCACGCCGACGCGAAAACGCGCGCGGATGTCGAGCGCGTGCTTGAACTCGTGGACGGCCGCAAGCTCGCCGAGCGGCCGCTGTCCGAGCTCTCGGGCGGCGAGCGTCAGCGCCTTCTGCTCGCGCAATGTCTGCTCGGCTCGCCGAAACTGCTGCTGCTCGATGAACCGCTGATCAGCCTCGATCCACATCATCAGAAAAGCGTTGTCGAACTGGTGCGCCGCGTGCAGCGCGAACTCGGCATTGCCGTGCTGTTCTCCGCGCACGAACTGAATCCGCTGCTGAACTCGCTCGATCGCGTGCTGTATCTCGGCAGCGGCGTGGCGGCGCTCGGCACCGTCGACGAAGTCATCACGCGGCCCGTGCTGTCGCGCCTCTATGGCTCGCCGATCGACGTGATGCGCGTGAACGGCCGCATCTTCGTGATGTCGGGCGGCGTCGAAGTGGAAAAGCACGATCACGAACACGAGCACGACGAGAACGGCGGACACACGCATTCGCACAGCCATTCTCACAATGCGCACGGCCACTCACACGAGCAGCATCAGCACGACTCACGCGACGGGCACAAACACGATGTTTGAATACGACTTCATGGTGAACGCGTTTGCCGCGTCGGGGATCGTCGCGGTGCTCGCCGGCGTGGTCGGCTATTTTCTCGTGATGCGCGGACAGACCTTCGCGGGCCACGCGCTCTCGCATGTCGGCTTCACCGGCGCGACCGGCGCGGTGCTGATCGGCATCTCGCCGATCTGGGGCATGGTCGGCTTCACGCTGGCGGCGGGCATCGGCATGGGCGCGCTCGGCGAACGCCTCGCCGGACGCGACGTGGCCATCGGCGTGATTCTGTCGTTGTCGCTCGGCTTCGGCCTGCTGTTTCTGCACTTCTTCACGGCCTATGCAACGCAGGTCACCGCGCTGCTGTTCGGCAACGTGCTCGGCGTGAACGAATCGACGCTCGCTGTGCTCGCGGGCCTGGGCGTGGTCAGCCTGGTCGCGCTCGCGGCCATCATGCGGCCGTTGCTGTTCGCTTCGTTGCAACCCGAACTGGCCGAAGCCAAGGGCGTGTCGTTGCGCCTCGTGTCCGTGCTGTTTCTCGCGATTGCCGCGCTCGCGGTGGCGGCGTGCACGCAGATTGTCGGCGTATTGCTGGTCTTTACGCTGATGGTCGGGCCCGCCGCCGCCGCGCAAAACATGACGACGCGGCTCTCGGCCGGTCTCGTGCTGGCCGCCGGCCTCGCGCTGCTGCAAGCCTGGCTCGGCGTGACGCTCGCGTTCTATACCGACTGGCCGACGAGCTTCTGGATCACCGCGCTCTCCGCCGTCGTGTATGGCGCGAGTCTGCTGAAGCGCCGCTGAAACCGCTTTAACGCAAAGCACGCGATGGCGGCCCGCAACGGCGCCGCCATCTGCCTGCACGACTAAAGTCAGCCGAGCAGCACCTTCGCGTGATGCGCGATGTGATCCTCGATGAACGTCGAGATGAAGTAATAGCCGTGGTCATAGCCCGCATGACGGCGCAACGTCAGCGGCTGGCCCGCGTCACGACAGGCTGCCTCGAACACGTCCGGGTACAACTGCTCGGCGAGGAACTGATCGGCGAGTCCCTGATCGACCAGAATGCCCTCTGCAAACTTGCTCGACGCGCGCGCCACAAGTTCGCTCGCGTCGTACTCCTTCCACGCCTCGCGGTCGTCGCCGAGATAGCCGGTGAACGCTTTTTCGCCCCACGGGCAGCGCGTGGGCGCGGCAATCGGCGCGAACGCCGACACCGAGCGATAGATGTCCGGATTGCGCAGCGCCAGCATCAGCGCGCCGTGGCCGCCCATTGAATGACCGAAGATGCCGAGCCGCGAAGCGTCGACGGGCAGTTCGTTCAACACCGTCTCGCGAAGCTCGTCGCGCACATACGAGTACATCCGATAGTGCCGCGCCCAAGGCTCCTGCGTCGCGTCGATGTAAAAGCCCGCGCCGACGCCGAAGTCCCACGCCGCGCTCTCGCCCGGAATGCCCGCGCCGCGCGGACTCGTGTCCGGCGCGACGAGCGCCACGCCGTGTTGCGCAGCGAAGCGCTGTGCGCCCGCCTTGATCGCGAAGGTCTCTTCGGTGCAAGTGAGGCCCGCGAGATAAAAGAGCGCGGGCACCCTCGCGTTTGCATTTGCCTGCGACGCTTGCAACGCCTGCGGCGGCAAGTACACCGAAAAGCGCATCGGCAGGCCGATGGTATGCGACTCGTGGCGGTAAAAACGCTGCTCGCCGCCATGACAGGCGTGCGACGACAATAGCTCAAGCATCGTCTTGCTCCTTGTTCAAGCGCTCTGAATGAGCCGCGTTAGTACAGCACGACCGAGCGGATCGACTCGCCCTTCTTCATCAGATCGAAGCCTTCGTTGATGCGCTCGAGCGGCAGACGGTGCGTGATCAGATCGTCGATATTGATCTTGCCTTCCATGTACCAGTCGACGATCTTCGGCACGTCCGTGCGACCGCGCGCGCCGCCGAATGCGGAGCCTTTCCACTCGCGGCCCGTCACGAGCTGGAACGGACGCGTGCTGATCTCCTCGCCCGCCGCCGCCACGCCGATGATGAACGACTGACCCCAGCCCTTATGCGTGCATTCGAGCGCCTGACGCATCAGCTTCACATTGCCGACGCACTCGAATGAATAGTCCGCGCCGCCATCGGTGAGCTGCACGATGTGATCGACCACGTTCTCGACATCGTTCGGGTTGATGAAGTGCGTCATGCCGAACTTCTTCGCCAGTTCGACGCGGCCCGGATTGATGTCCACGCCGATGATCTTGTCCGCGCCGACCATCTTCGCGCCCTGAATCACATTGAGACCGATGCCGCCCAGGCCGAACACGACGACGTTCGCGCCCGCTTCCACCTTCGCCGAATACACGACTGCGCCGACGCCGGTCGTCACGCCGCAGCCGATGTAGCAGATCTTGTCGAACGGCGCGTCTTCACGCACCTTCGCCACCGCGATTTCCGGCACGACGATGTAGTTCGAAAACGTAGACGTGCCCATGTAGTGAAACAGAGGCTTGCCGTCGAGCGAAAAGCGTGAGGTCGCATCGGGCATCAAACCCTTGCCTTGCGTCGCGCGGATCGCCTGACAAAGATTCGTCTTGCGCGACAGACAGAACTTGCACTGACGGCATTCCGGCGTGTAGAGCGGGATCACGTGATCGCCCTTCTTCAGCGTGCCGACGCCCGGACCCGTATCGACGATCACGCCCGCGCCTTCGTGGCCGAGAATCGCCGGGAAGATGCCTTCGGGGTCCGCGCCGGAGAGCGTGTAGTAGTCGGTATGGCAGATGCCGGTCGCTTTCACTTCGATCAGGACTTCGCCGGCGCGCGGGCCTTCGAGATCGACTTCCTCGATCGTCAACGGTGCGCCGGCTTTCCATGCGATTGCTGCTTTGGTCTTCATCGTGAATGCTCCTGTGAGTCGGTGAATGCGTTGAATGTCGCGCCGTCTAGTGTGGCAGTGCGTTGGCAGTGCATTTGCAGTGCATTTGCAGTGCGCTTGCAGTGCGTTAGGGCGCGCGAATGTCCGGGAAGGCTACGGTCGATGCCGTGCTGCGCGAGCTACAGGCTAACGCATGAAAAGCGTCATGGTATTGAAAAGTGCGTCACGGCATTGTCAGCACGTGACATCGCCGCTTTGTCCTTCGGGCGTCGGTGCGTCGAACCATGTTTCGACGCGTCCATACAGATCGAGAAAACGCGCATAGCGATCGGCGAGCGCGCGATCGCCTCGCGGGCTCGCCACGTGCGTCGCGCCCGGCGCGAGCGCGGCGAGATCGTGCGCATGCCAGTAACCGCTCGCGATGCCGCCGAGAATCGCCGCGCCGCGCGGCGCCGCATTCGGGCAATCGACCGCATGCAGTTCGGCGTTCAGCGCATCGGCGAGCAACTGCCGCCAGCGTGCATCGACGGAACCGCCTCCTGCGAGCTTCAGTGCCGTCACCGTTGCGCCGCTCGCGCGAATCGCGTCGAGCCCTGCTCGCAGCGAAAAGGCGACGCCTTCGAATGCCGCCCGCATCATCGCGCCGCGCGTGTGATCGAGCGCAAGTCCGAGCCAGCCGCCGCGCGCCGATGCGTTGAGCCAGGGCGTGCGCTCACCTGTGAGGTAGGGGAGGAAGGTGAGCGGTGCACCAGGCGCGACGTTGTTCGCGTGCGCGTTGCCCTCAGGGCTCAGGCTGACACAATCGCCAAACGCCTCGTTATAAGCATCGGCCCATTCATACGACAGCCATCCGCGCGCGCGTTCCAGCGCGATGCCGACGTTTTGCATCGCGGCCATCCGATACCAGTGATCGCTCGCCGCCCGATAACGATGCAAGCCTCTGACCGCGGCAGGCTCATGCTCGGCGAGCACGACGATCTGGCCGCCAGTGCCGGTGGTCAGCAGCGCGTCGCCGTCGCGAGCAAGGCCGCTGCCGAGCGCGGCGCAGGGCGTGTCCGCGGCGCCTGTCGCGAGCACGATACCCGCGCGCAGTCCCAACGCCTGCGCAGCACCCGGCGACAGCACGCCGGCAGCAGCATACGACGGCTCCACAGGCGCGAACCATTCATGCGGAATATCGAGGCGCTCAAGCAGCGCTGTGTCCCACGCGCCGTCAGGATCGGCGAGCGCGGTCGCGCACGCGTCGGAAGGATCGGTCGCGACCGCGCCGCCCAGCGCCACGCGCAGCCAGTCTTTCGGCTGCAGCGCCCAACGCGTGCGGCGCGCCGACTCCGGCTCGTGCCGCACGATCCAGCGCAGCAACGGACCGGCCATGCCCGGCGCGACCGGATTCGGCTGCGGCTCGGGCCACGCGTCGAGCAGGGAAAGCGCGCGCGTGTCGGGCCACAGCATCGCGGGCCGCACGGCATTGCCTGCTTCGTCGATCAACACGACGCCGTGCATCTGCCCCGACAAGCCGATCGCCTTGACCTCGCGGCGCAGCGCTTCGGGCAAGCGCGCCGCGGCTTCGGTGAGCGCGCGCCACCACGTTTGCACCGACGTTTCCGCCCAGCCGGCATGCGGCGTCTCGAGCGCATAAGCGACGCTTGCGACCGCCTGCTCATGACCGTCGTCATCGACGATTGCGACTTTGAGGGAACCGGTGCCGAGGTCGATGCCGAGAAAACTCATGAGGGGTCAATGTGGTCGGTTGAGGCGCGAAGAAGCGCGCGCCGGAGATGCGGCAAGTCGCCTGGTATTGCCCGCCGCACGCGCGCTTTGCGTGGCCACCTGGCCGCGTGGCCGCGAGCTGAAAAGTCGGCAAATCGCGGGTTAACCCCGCCCCGCGGCGAGCCGCGCCAAAATACGACTATGCGCGCGGCCGGATACACGTCATCGATTCTCACATATATCGCCGTGGCTCGGGCACGCGGCGCGAGCGCGCACGCAGCGCCGCCACAAGGGGCTGGCCGCCGATGAAACCGCTCTTCGGCGCGATTTGAAGCCTCGCAGCGGAGATACCCATATCGTGACCGGGAATGCCGGAATAGGCGCCAGCGGTCTTGTTGCGCTTTTTCGTCCCCGATACCTTGGAGTCCATCCCAAAACTCAGACGGTGGAGAGAGACGTTATGCAATCGAACACGGTTCACCCGTGCGACGAGCGGCTGCCCGCAGGCCAGTTGCTCACCCTCGGCATCCAGCACGTCCTGGTGATGTACGCCGGCGCCGTCGCCGTGCCGCTGATCGTCGGCGCGGCGCTCAAGCTGCCGAAAGACCAGATCGCGTTCCTGATCAGCGCCGATCTGTTCTCCTGCGGCATCGCCACGCTGATCCAGACGCTCGGCTTGTGGATCTTCGGCATCCGCCTGCCGGTCATCATGGGCTGCACGTTCGCCGCGGTCGGCCCGATGGTCGCGATCGGCACGAACCCCTCGCTCGGCATTCTCGACATCTTCGGCTCGACGATCGCCGCTGGCGTGATCGGCATTCTGCTCGCGCCGGCCGTCGGCAAGCTGCTGCGCTTCTTCCCGCCGGTCGTGATCGGCGTGGTGATTTCGGTGATCGGCCTCTCGCTGATGGGCGTCGGCATCAACTGGGCAGCGGGCGGCGTCGGCAATCCCGACTACGGCAATCCGGTGTACCTCGGCCTGTCGCTGATCGTGCTGATGCTGATCCTGCTCATCAACAAGTTTGCGAAGGGTTTTGTCGCCAACATCTCGGTGCTGCTCGGCATCGTCGCGGGCTTTGCGATCGCGCTCGCGCTCGGCCGCGTCGATATGGACGGCGTCACGCATGCGCCGTGGGTCGGCTTCGTGATGCCGTTCCACTTCGGCCTGCCGCACTTCGATCCGCTTTCGATTGCGACGATGGTGACCGTGATGTTCGTCACGTTCATCGAATCGACGGGCATGTTCCTCGCGGTCGGCGATATGGTCGATCGGCCGGTCGATCAGAAAACGCTGGTGCGCGGCCTGCGCGTGGATGGACTCGGCACGCTGATCGGCGGCATCTTCAACTCGTTTCCGCATACGTCGTTCTCGCAGAACGTCGGCTTGATCGGCGTGACGGGCGTGAAGAGCCGCTTCGTCTGCGCGATGGGCGGCGTGATTCTCGTCATGCTGGGCCTCTTTCCGAAGATGGCGCAAGTGGTCGCCTCCGTGCCGGCTTTCGTGTTGGGCGGCGCGGGCATCGTGATGTTCGGCATGGTCGCGGCCAACGGCATCAAGGTGCTGTCGAAGGTGGACTTCGTGAAGAATCACCACAACCTGTTCATCGTCGCGGTGAGTGTCGGCCTCGGGCTCGTGCCGGTGGTGTCGCCGCACTTCTTCGCGAGGCTGCCGGCTGCGCTGTCGCCGCTTCTGCACAGCGGGATTCTGCTGGCTTCGGTGTCCGCGGTCGTGCTGAATCTGATTTTTAACGGCGTAAAAAGCGAGAAGAAGGCGCAGTGCGAAATCCGCGCGGCCGGCCATGATTTCGACGGACGCGGCGGCAAAGAACCGCCGCGCGATGAAATGCTGCGGGCCGCGGATTTGCATTGAGGCTCGTGGCTCTGCTGAGGCTTATGGCTTCGAGGCTTATGGCTTCGCGGCTTATGGCGGCGAAGCGCTGAGCGCCGCTCAGTCGCGAAGCCACGCTAGCTAGGCGAGCCGCTGTCTGTCAGAGAGCCGCCACAAAAAACAACGCCACGGCATGCCGTGGCGTTGTGCTTTTCAAGCGTCGATTACCGCAACGCTCAGCCCGCGGTAGCAGCCGAAGCCGCCGCCGGCGCGCTGGCCGCGCCGTAGTCGACGGGGGCATCGGGCGGACGCGGCTGATCGCCGTTATGCTCGATCCACCCGCCGCCAAGCGCCTGGTACAGCGTGACCAGGTTCTGCAGGCGCTGCATGCGCGCGGTGATTAACGACTGCTGCGCCGAATACAGATCGGTCTGCGCGGTCAGCACCGACAGATAACTATCGACCCCGTTCGTATAACGCAGAGTCGACAGATCCAGCCGGCGCTGTTCTGCAAACGCATTGCGCTCGAGCGACCGGATCTGCTGATCGTACGTGCCCCGCGCGGCGAGCCCGTCCGCCACTTCGCGGAAGGCCGTCTGGATCGCTTTTTCGTACGTGGCGATTTGCGCGTTCTTCTGGATGTTGGCGAGGTCGAGGTTGGCCTTGTTCTGGCCGCCTTCGAAAATCGGCAACGTGATGGACGGCGCAAAACTCCACGCGGCCGAACCCGGCTTGAACAATCCGCCGAGCGTCGGGCTCAGCGTGCCGAAGCTGCCCGTGAGCGAGACCCTCGGGAAGAACGCCGCCCGTGCCGCGCCGATATTCGCGTTGGCCGCGAGCAGATTCTCCTCGGCCTCCATGATGTCCGGACGACGCGTCAGCAGATCGGACGGCAAGCCCGCCGGAATGTCCGTCAGCAGATTCTGGTCGCTGAGCGTGAGGCCCGGCGGCAGATCAGCCGGCAGCGGCTCGCCGAGCAGCAGCACGAGCGCATTCTCGGCCTGTGCGCGCAAGCGCTCCTGCGCCTGCAGGTTCGCGCCCGCTTGCTCGACCACGGTCTGCGCCTGACGCAGATCGAGTTCGGAGCCCGTGCCGTTGTCGAACTGCAGCTTCGTGATCCGGTACGACTCCTCGGCGGTCTTCAGCGTGCCTTGCGTGACTTTCAGCAGATCGTCGAGTTCGAGCACCGTCAGATACTGATTCGCGACCTGCGAAACCAGCGCGATTTCAGCCGCTTTGCGCGCCTGCGCGGTGGCCAGGTACTGCGCCAACGCCTGATCCTTCAGGCTCTGAATGCGGCCGAAGAAGTCGATTTCCCACGAAGCGTTCAGACCGACCGAATACGAGTTGCTAATCGTCCTGCCGGCCACCGACAGATTCTCCGGCGTGC
Source organism: Paraburkholderia sp. RCC_158 (assembly GCF_041355255.1). Taxonomy (NCBI): domain Bacteria; kingdom Pseudomonadati; phylum Pseudomonadota; class Betaproteobacteria; order Burkholderiales; family Burkholderiaceae; genus Paraburkholderia; species Paraburkholderia sp. RCC_158. Next base: position 131,193 of record NZ_JBFUPM010000010.1, read on the forward strand.
GCGATTTGCTTTGCGAAGCCGCGGCGTCGAGCGTCGGGAACAGACCCGCGCGAACGATGCGGAACTGCGCCTGCGACGCCTGCATGTTCAGCACCGACACGCGCAAATCGCGGTTGTTCTTCAGCGCGATGTCGATCAGCCGCTGCATGCGCGGATCGACGAAGAAATCGCGCCAGCCGATGTCCGCCGCGGCCACGCCGTTCGCGCTGCGCGCGCCCGACTGGCCCGGTTGAGTCGCGCCCGGCTGCGTTTCGTACACGCCGCCGGTCGGGAAGTTGCTCGTCACCGGCGCGGCGGGCCGCTCGTACTTCGGCGCCATCGTGCAACCGGCGGCGAACAGCGCGACCGCTACTGCAATCAAAGAGTGTTTTTGCATCTCAATGTCCGTCCTTGCCCGAGGCATTGCTGTCCGGATCATGCGGATGGTGCTGGTTGTAGTGTGCAAGCGCCACATCCGGGTCTTCCGTCTCGCCGCCGAACTTCGCGCGAATCACGACGAAGAACATCGGGATCATGAAAATCGCGAGGAAGGTCGCCGTCAACATGCCGCCGATCACGCCCGTACCGATTGCGTGCTGGCTCGCCGAGCCGGCGCCGTTGCTGATCGCGAGCGGCATCACGCCGAGAATGAACGCGAGCGAGGTCATCAGAATCGGGCGCAGCCGCAGACGCGCCGCTTCCAGCGCGGCCTCGATCGGGCCCATGCCTTCGCTCTGCTGCAACTCGCGCGCGAATTCCACGATCAGAATCGCGTTCTTCGCCGACAGCCCCACCGTGGTCAGCAGACCGACCTGGAAGAACACGTCGTTTTCGAGCCCGCGCAGCGTCGCGGCCAGCAGTGCGCCGATCACGCCGAGCGGCACCACCATGATCACCGAGAACGGGATCGACCAGCTTTCATACAGCGCCGCGAGACACAGGAACACGACCAGGATCGAGATGCCGTAGAGGATCGGCGCCTGCGAACCGGACTGACGCTCCTGCAGCGACAGACCCGTCCACTCGTAGCCGATACCCGCGGGCAGCTTCGCCACGAGCGCTTCCATCGCGGTCATTGCCTGACCGGTCGACTTGCCCGCCGCCGCCGCGCCCTGGATTTCCACCGCGGAAATACCGTTGTAGCGCTCGAGCTTCGGCGAACCGTAAGTCCACTCCCCGCTTGCGAACGACGAGAACGGCACCATGCCGCCGCCCGTGTTGCGCACGTACCAGGCGTTCAGGTCTTCGGGCTTCATGCGGAACTGGGCATCGCCCTGCATGTAGACCTTCTTGATCCGGCCGTCGGTATCGAGGAAGTTGTTGACGTACTGCGACGCCCACGCGATCGAGAACGTCTGGTCGATCGCCGACAACGACACGCCGAGCGCCGCCGCCTTTTCGTGGTCGATATTCACCTTGAACTGCGGCGTATCGTTCAACCCGTTCGGACGAACCTGAGCCAACGTCGGATCTTGCGCGGCCATGCCGAGCAGCATGTTGCGCGCTTCCATCAGCTTGGCGTGACCGACACCCGCGCGGTCCTGCAGCTCGAAGTCAAAGCCCGCGGCCGTGCCGAGTTCCGGAATCGACGGCGGATTCACCGGGTACACCAGCGCGCCCTTATAGCTGCCGAAGTGCATGAAAAGACGGCCCACCAGCGCCTGCACCTTTTCGTCCGCATGCTGACGCTGCGCGTAGTCCTTCATCCGCACGAACACGAGACCCGCGTTCTGACCGCGGCCCGCAAAGCTGAAGCCGTTCACCGTGAAGGTCGATTCGACAATCGCCTTCTCGCCGTTGAGCAGGTAGTCCGACACGTCCTTCAACGCGCGCGCCGTGGTTTCCTGCGTCGAGCCGGACGGCGTTTGCACGAGCACGAACATCGTGCCCTGGTCTTCATCGGGCAGGAACGACTTCGGCAATTTCACGAACAGCAGGCCAACCGCGAAAATCACCACCATATAGATGATGAGCCAGCGGCCCGAGCGCTTGATCACGTGGTGCACGCCCGAGTGATACTTGTCGCGGCTCTTGTTGAAAGTGCGGTTGAACCAGCCGAAGAAGCCCTTCTTCTCTTCGTGATGACCTTGCGGAATCGGCTTGAGAATCGTCGCGCACAAGGCCGGCGTGAGAATCAGCGCGACCAGCACGGACAGCACCATCGCCGCCACGATCGTCAGCGAGAACTGCCGGTAAATCGCGCCGACCGAGCCGCCCGAGAACGCCACCGGCACGAACACGGCCGACAGCACGAGCGCCACGCCGACGAGCGCGCCGGTAATCTGGTCCATCGCCTTGCGGGTGGCGTCGCGAGGCGATAAGCCCTCTTCCGCCATCACCCGCTCGACGTTTTCCACCACCACGATCGCGTCGTCCACCAGGAGGCCAATGGCCAGCACGAGACCGAACATCGACAGCGTATTGATGGAGAAGCCCACCACGCTCATGACCGCGAACGTGCCCAGCAGCACCACCGGCACGGCGATCGTCGGGATCAGCGTGGCGCGCAGGTTCTGCAGGAACAGGTACATGACCAGGAACACCAGCACGATACCTTCGAGCAGCGTCTTGACCACTTCCTCGATCGACAGACGCACGAACGGTGTGGTGTCGTACGGGTACTTCACGACGAGACCGTGCGGGAAGTACTTCGACAACTCGTCGACCTTCGCGCGCACCGCCTTCGCGGTAGCCAGCGCATTCGCGCCCGTGGCGAGCTGAATACCGAAGCCCGCGGTCGGCTGACCGTTGTACTTCGTGTCGAAGTTGTAGTTCTCGCCGCCCAGCTCAACACGCCCCACGTCCTTGATGCGGACTTGCGAGCCGTCCGGATTCACCTTCAGCAGAATGTTGCTGAACTGTTCCGGCGTATTAAGCAGCGTGGCTTCCGTGATGGTCGCCTGCAACACCTGCCCCGGCACCGACGGCGTGCCGCCGAGCGAGCCGCCCGCGACCTGAACGTTCTGCGCCTGCAACGCGCTCTGCACATCCACCGGCGTGAGGCCGAAGTTGGTGAGCTTGTTCGCGTCGAGCCAGATGCGCATCGCGTACTGCGAGCCGAACAGCGTGACCGTGCCCACGCCGTCGATACGGCTGACCGGGTCCTGCACGTTCGACGCCACGTAGTTCGCGAGGTCGTACTTGTTCATGCTGCCGTCTTCGGACACGAACGCCATGACCAGCAAGAAGCTGCTGCTCGACTTCGTGACCTTCGTACCCAGTTGCTGCACGGCTTGCGGCAACAGCGGCGTGGCGAGCTGCAGCTTGTTCTGCACCTGCACCTGCGCGATGTCAGGATTGGTGCCGGCCGCGAACGTCAGCGTGATGGTTGCCGTACCCGAGTCGTCCGAAGTGGACGACAGATACAGCAAGTGGTCGAGACCACTCATCGACTGCTCGATCACCTGCGTGACGGTGTTTTCGACCGTCTTCGCCGACGCGCCCGGATAGGTTGCGCTGATCTGCACAGCCGGCGGTGCGATGGTCGGGTATTGCGCGATCGGCAATGTAAACACCGACGCAATGCCCGCGAGCATCAGGATGATGGCGATCACCCATGCAAAAATCGGGCGATCAATAAAGAACTTTGCCATGTGGCGGGCTCCCTGTTATTACGCGCCCGATGCTGCGGAAGCGGGTTGAGCCGTCTGCGCAGCGCCGCTGGCGGCCGGCGCGCCCTGGGCGGCTGCGCCCGAGGCTGGCGAGGCGGGAAGTTGTGCGGCAACGGCTTTGACCTGCATGCCGGGCTTCGCCTTGTCGGTGCCCTGCACGATCACGCGGTCGCCCGGCTTCAGGCCGTTCTCGACCACCCAGTTCGAACCGTACGTACCCGACGTGACGAGCTGGCGCAGCGCGACCTTGTTGTCTTCGCCGACGACGAGCGCGGTCGGCTGACCCTTCTGGTCATGCGTGATACCGACTTGCGGCACGACGAGCGCGTTCTCGTTCACGCCTTCCTCGATCTTCGCGCGCACGAACATACCCGGCAGCAGCACCTTGTCCTTGTTCTGGAAGATCGCGCGGACGGTGACGGAACCGGTGCTCTGGTCGACCGTGACGTCGGTGAACTGCAGCTTGCCCTTTTCCGAATAGGTGCGGCCGTCTTCGAGAATCAGCGACACCTTCGCTGCGTCAGGTCCGTTCGTCTTGAGACGCCCTTCCTGAATTTCGCGGCGCAGCTTCAGGCCGTCGAGGCTCGATTGCGTCAGGTCGACGTAGACCGGGTCGAGCTGCTGGACGGTGGCGAGCAACGTCGCGGCGCTCGCCTGCACATACGCGCCCGGCGTGACTTGCGATACACCGACCTGGCCCGTCACCGGCGAGGTGACGTCCGTATAGCCGAGGTTGATCTGCGCCGTCTCGACCGCGGCCTTGCCGGCGGCGACGTCGGCCGCGGCCTGGCCTTGCGCGGCCACCGCGTTGTCGTAGTCCTGCTTGCTGACCGCGTTGGCGGCGACCAGCACCTTGAAGCGGCTGGCCTGCGCCGTGGTCGACGCAAGGTTGGCCTGCGCCTTTGCGAGCGAGGCCTTCGCGTTATTCAGCGCGGCGATATAAGGCGCCGGATCGATCTTGTACAGACGTTGACCCGCCTTGACCTGACCGCCTTCCGTGAACTCGCGGCGCAGCACGATGCCGTCGACCCGCGCGCGCACTTGCGCGACGAGGAAGGCGCTGGTGCGGCCGGGCAATTCGGTGACGACAGGTACGGTAGTCGGCTGGACGGTGACGACGCCAACTTCGGGCGTCTGTTGCGGCGGGGCAGATTGTTTTGGTCCGCATGCTGCCAGCAATATGGCAGCCGTCGCGGCACTGATTAAGCGGAATGGAACCCGTTCGACGCGCATGGAGCGACCTCTGTCTATGACTGAGAATGAAAAAGTGCGCGCATCCCTACCCCGGGGACAGCAGCGCACACATGCGTCTTGCGACGCTCGACCGGAAGCCCGTGAAGACGTACCGAAGTTACGAGGCACCTGGGCGATATGCGCCAAACCGGGAAATGCCGCACGGCGCCGCCCGTTCGGGCGCGACGCAAAGAGCGTTTTGAAAGGCAACAGTGACGGATATTAACTGGTCGTCACGGCTTGGGCTATCCGATCGTGGGGTGCTATTATATATACATTCAAGAATGAATGTAAAAGTGCGTTGCTTCTCGTGCAGGGCGGGGACCGGCAAGAATGCTTCGGCAAACACTCAAGAGCAGACGGATTGTCACCGGGCGTACTTAAAAAAGCTCGGGAAAACCCCACAATCAGGGCAGGTCATATAACCATGGTGCGACGAACCAAGGAAGAAGCGCTGGAGACGCGCAATAGCATTCTCGACGCGGCAGAAAGAGTGTTTTTCGAAAAAGGCGTATCGCGCACGTCGCTCGCGGACATCGCGCAAGCGGCCGGCGTCACGCGCGGCGCCATCTATTGGCATTTCTCGCACAAGAGCGACCTGTTCACGGAGATGTTCGACCGGGTGCTGCTGCCGCTCGACGAACTCAAGGCCGCGTCGCTGGACCCCAACGAGCCCGATCCGCTCGGCCGTCTGATGGAAATCTGTATTGTGTGCGTGCGCGACACGGCGAACGATCCGCGCCGCCGCCGCGTGTTCGACATCCTGTTTCTGAAGTGCGAGCTGGTCGAGGAAATGGGACCGGTGATGGTCCGCTATCAGACCAACATGCGCGAGGCGCTGGTCAAGATCGAAGGCGGCTTGCGCAATGCGATCTCGAAGGGGCAATTGCCCGCGGACCTCGACACGAAGCTGGCCGCGGCGATGGTGCATGCGTTTGTCGGCGGATCGTTGCGCGACATGCTGTTCCTGCCCGATGCGACCGATTTCGCCGCGCTCGGCGAACGCATGGTCGAAGGCATCTTCGATGCGCTGCGCATGAGCCCGGCGCTGCGCAAGTTGGCGTAAGGCTGTCGGCGGCTCGGGCTCGTCGCGGCTTTTCAGCCGCGTCCGTGGCTCTGCGTGTCAGCGGTTTCTGCTGCGCGCTTTCTGATTCGACGCATAGATATTGCCGCGTTCGAGCGGCACGCCGCTTTTCACCGCGGCAAGCCATTCGTCCGTGCTCGCGACCGCCGCGAAGCGCGACTGCAGCACCACGCAAAATACCCGGTGGATGTCCTCTGCGCTCGCAAAGCCCGCGCTGTTTTCGTACGGGACCGAGCCCGTCGCGTCATGCAGAAACTCGACCGTGAGCCCGGCGTGGACCGCGTGGTTGATCGTCGACGCATCGCAGTTGTGCGTCATGTAGCCGGCGACCGTCAGCGTGTCGATCTGACGCGCGGTCAGCCACTCGGCGAGATCCGTGCCGGTGAAGGCGCTCGGCAGCGACTTTTCCACGTAGTGATCGTGCTCGCGCGACGCGACGACCGGGTGCAGTTCCGCGCCGTCGCTGCCGCGCGCGAAGATCGGCGAGCCGCCCGGCGCGAAATTCTGCACGACGACGACCGGCACGCCGGCCGCGCGCGCCGCATCCATCGCGCGGCCGATGTTGGCGAGCGAGCTTTGCACCTCCGGATATTCGATCGGCAGATCGCCGCTCACGTATTCGTTCTGCACGTCGATGACGATGAGCGCGCGGCGCGGGCTGGTCATGGCAAGACTCCTGTGGGTGTTGATCGAGGTCGCGCGCCGCCGTTGCTGCGAGCGCGGAAGACCGGGCTGCAAGCCGCAACGGCAGCGGCGATGACGCATTGTTCCTCCGCCGCGCCTTCGACAACAGCGGCCCGTTTGACAATCTTCGCTAGAATCGGGCCATTGGTTTTCCCATCGACGCTGTCATTCCACCAGGTGCCCGACTCATGGCTGCATCCGCCGCATCGGCTGCGCTGGCCGCTTCGTCCGATCCACAGCACGCGCACATCGTCGCGGTGATCGCCTTCGACCGCATCAGTCCATTTCACCTCTCGGTGCCGTGCGTGGTTTTTGGCGAGGACCGCAGCGGCGCCGTGCCGCATTTCGATTTTCGCGTGTGCGCGGCCGAAACCGGCCCGCTGACGACGACCGCGGGTTTCTCGATCGCCGTCACGCATGGCCTCGAAGCGCTCGCCGAAGCCCACACGATCATCGTGCCGAGCTGGCGCGATCCCGACGAGCCGCCGCCCGCGGCCTTGCTCGACGCGCTGCGCGCGGCCCACGCGCGCGGTGCGCAGCTCGTCGGACTATGCCTCGGCGCGTTCGTGCTGGCCGCGGCCGGCATTCTCGACGAGCGCCCGGCGTCGACGCACTGGGCGTGGGCCGACGACTTCGCGCGCCGCTACCCGCGCGTGAGGCTCGACCGCGACGTGCTGTATGTCGACGACGGCAACGTGCTGACATCGGCGGGCACGGCGGCGGGGCTCGATTGCTGCCTGCATGTGCTGCGCAAGATGTGCGGCGCGGAAGTGGCGAACTTCGTCGCGCGCCGGCTGGTGGTGTCGCCGCATCGGCAAGGCGGGCAGGCGCAATACATTCAGCAGCCAGTGCCGCCGAACATCCGCGAAGACCGGCTGTCGGGCCTGCTCGACTGGGTGCGCGGCAATCTCGACGCGGCGCATACGCTCGACAGCCTCGCGGCGCGCACGCTGATGAGCCGCCGCACTTTCACGCGGCGCTTCAGGCTCGCCACGGGCACGACTGTCGGCGCATGGCTGCTCGCGCAGCGGCTCGGGCGCGCGCAGCAGTTGCTCGAGAGCACGGATGAGTCGGTGGAGGCGATCGCGGGCATGGCCGGGTTTGGGTCGGCGGCATCGTTGCGCCAGCATTTCGCGGACGCGTTTCGCACGTCGCCGTCGGCGTGGCGAAGGGAGTTTCGCGGTGCGTGACGCTGTGTAGCCGATGTGAGTGGCGCGATAGGCGAAGCTCGCGCGGCCCGGCGCGCGGGCGGGCGATGAAGCTCGCGACGCATCAGGCGCTCAGCGAGAAAGCAACCCCCGTCCGGCAACGAGCGCGCGACAAGACGAAGCGCGGCCCGGAACGACGTCCTTTCGTAGGCGCGCACCGCGATTTCGTAGGCGCGTCGGCGCGACAGTCACCGTCATGGGTTGCGCGTGGCGCATCACGCGTCATGCGTCAACACGCCACGGCCTAAGCGGCCCTCACCGCTCACTAATCCACCGCGCGACATACAACAACAACGCGACCAGAAAAATCATCGCCGCCCATGCCCAGTTCGGCACGGCATGCGGCGTCGGTTCGTGATGCGAGACGCTGTGCGATACGCTCGCCGCCCGTCCGCCGAGCGCGCCGCCATCCTCGCCGCGAGTGCGCCGCGCGATGCCGCCCAACGTGATCGGCCGCAAAAACACATGCTGGCGACGCGCCGCCGAACCGCGCGCGCGATTCGGACCCTGGCCGTGCTTCGCGCACACGACCGCGCTGAATTCGGCGAAGAAATCGTCGGCGAGTTGACGCAGCGCATTTTCGAGTTGGCGTGTGGGCAGTTGCGCGAGCGGTCCCGACGACGTCGCCCAGATCGTGTAGTCGATCCGCGTGCCGCGCTCGCGACCGCCCGCCGCGCCCTCTTCCGCGCGCAGCCGCACTTCGATCTGTCCGCGCAGCGACCCGACACCGTCGGCGCGCGCCTTGAAGTTGATGGTGCGGCGTTCCGCATCGGCGGGGCCCGAATCCTGGCCGGCGACGTGCGCGCGAACTTCGTAACGCGCGCGCAGCGGCCCGAGCGGAACCGTCATGGTCAGCGCGTATTCGCCGTGCGCAAAGCGCGTGAACGACTCGCAGTTATCGAGGCTGGCGCGCAGGAGCGCGAGGTCTTGCAACGCGTCCCAGACATCGGACGGCGCAAGTGGAATCCGCAACGCGTCGTTCAGTTCCATGCCAGCCTCCCGACGAACGCGCGACAGCCGATCAGGACGTCTGATCGATGCGGTCGACGCGCGATGAGTAAAACGCGAGATAGCCCTTGATTCGGCCCGCCTGCTCGAACGGCGTCTCGTAACTCCATACGGCGTTTTCGATCAGGCCGTCTTCGGTGCGCAGATGAAAGTACGACGCGTCGCCCTTGAACGGGCAGTGCGTGGTGTGCGTCGAGCGCTCGAGCCGCGCCATGTTCACGTCTTCGCGCGGAAAGTAGAACACGTCGGGCAGGCCGGTTTCGCTGAGTGTCAGCGCGGCGTGCGTGTCGGCCATCGTCACGCCGCCGTGGATCACGCGGACGCGGTGATCGTTGCCGGTGATCGCGATGGCATGTCCGCCGGCGGACTTGTCCCGGCTTCCGTGGGGTGTCAAGGCATCGCTCATGTCTCGGCTCCGTGAAAGTGTGCGGTCGTGCAAACAGCAAAGCCACGGGACAGGCCCGTGGCTTCATTATCTGTCAAAGTTCTCACGATTGCGCGGCGTCCATGCGGATACCCCGTCAGCCTCGGGTTTACTGGGTGTTCCAGTAGAACGCCGCTTTCGCCGTGCCCTTCGCCGGAACAGTCAGGGCCTTCGACTGGTCGCGGTCCTTGTAGGCCGCATGCACCGTGTAGCGGCCCGGCCGCAGCTTCACGAGCATGTACGGACCGCGCGACGTCGTGCTCAACACCTCGCCGTTATGCGCGTCGACGATCCGCACATGGACGTCGGCGAGAAAGTCCGAGCCCGGCCCCGTGAAGCGCAGCGACAGCGGCCACTGGCTTTGCGCCTGCTGCAGCGCCTTCGACTCGTCGAGACCGACGCCGCCCGAGACGAACGAAACGTCGCCTTGCTGCTGGATTTGCGGCAGACCTCCGCCGTTGACGTTGCCTGCGCTCGTCTGGTCGGTGGTGGTGCCACCGGTTACGTCGCTCGCCTGCTGCGCGTACGCGCCGCCCACCAGACCGAGAGTGAGCGCCACGCTGGCCGCGGCGGCTACGATCTTTCGCTGAGTGCGTTGGTTTTTCATCGGTTTGCTCCTTATTGACATCTTCGTCCGGCGCCCGTCGATGGGGCCGGATTCAGGATGGATGCAACCTGCGTGCCACACGGCCGCTCGCCAGGCCGGCAAACCGCCGCCGTGCACGCCCCCTGCCGCAAAGCGCCTGCCTCGCGGCTTCAGCCCTGAAAACAAAAATGCCGGTCTGTGTGCAGTAACTGCAAACAGACCGGCAAGCCTTACTTCATGCGATACGCCGGAACGGAACTCGCCCTGCGCCGTCGATCAGCCGAGGTCCACCGGCACGAAAATCTGCGCGTTGTCGCGCTGGATCAGCAGCGCGATGCTATTGCCTGCGCCCGCAACCATCTGCTTCAATTGATCGACGCTCGCGACGGGCCGGCCGTTGACCGCGAGAATCACGTCGCCCGGCTGGATGCCCGCGCTTTCCGCCGCGCCGCCCGACTGCTGCACCAGGAGCCCGTGCGAGATCGCAGCGCTGCTCTTTTCTTCCGGCGTCAGCGGACGCACGGCGACGCCCAGACGCCCTTGCAGTTGCGTCGGCTGGTCGGCCTTGTCGGAGCCGACCTTGCTGTCGGACAACGAGCCGATCGTCACCTTCAGATCCTTCGTGCCCTTGTCGCGCCACACTTGAACCGCGGCCGTGCTGCCAGGCGCGAGACCGGCGATCTGCGAGGGCAGCGCCGACGAATCCGTCACTTGCTCGCCGTTTACCGAGAGAATCACGTCGCCCGGCTGCAAGCCGGCCTTCGCGGCGGGGCCGCCCGGATCGACGGAGCTGACGAGCGCGCCTTGCGGCTTCTGCATGCCGAACGAGTTCGCCAGCGTCTGGTTCATGCCCTGCACCGCGACGCCGAGGCGTCCGCGGCTCACGTGACCGGTCTTGACGATGTCGTCCTTGACCTTGATCGCCTCGTTGATCGGGATTGCGAACGAAAGTCCCTGGAAGCCGCCCGTCTGCGAGTAGATCATCGAATTGATGCCGATCACTTCGCCCTGCAGATTAAAGAGCGGTCCGCCCGAATTGCCCGGATTCACCGGCACGTCGGTCTGGATAAACGGCGTGTAGTTTTCGTTCGGCAGCGAACGCGACTTCGCGCTGATGATGCCCGAGGTCACCGTATTGTCGAAACCATACGGCGAGCCGATGGCGACGACCCACTGCCCGACCTTGCTCTGACGCGGATCGCCGATCTTGACCGTGGGCAGATTGCCCGCATCGATCTTCAGCACGGCCACGTCGGACTGCTTGTCGGCGCCGACCACCTTGGCCTTGAATTCGCGCTTGTCGGTGAGCTTCACGGTGACGACATTGGCGCCGTCCACCACATGCGCGTTGGTCAGAATATAACCGTCGCTGCTGACGATGAAGCCCGAGCCGAGGCTCGCGCTCGGCTGGTCGGGCACATCGCCGCCGTCGCCGCCTTGCATGCCCGGCATGCCGCCGAAAAAGTGCTTGTAGAACTGATAAAACGGATCGCTCGGATCGATCGGCAACTGGTTGCCGCCATTGCCACCGTTGCCGCGCAGCGCAGCGCGCTTCACGACATGCTTCGCGCTGATGTTGACGACGGCCGGCCCGTAGGTTTCGACGAGACCGGAGAAATCGGGAATGCCGGTTTTCGCAGCGGCTTCGGCGGGCATCATCGCGGCTTGCGCCGGCGTGATGACCTGCGGCGCCGGCACGTCGCGATGGCCCGCCACATAGCCGGCGGAAAGCGCTACGGCGACAGCAGCCGCGACGGCGCTGCGGGACAAGGTTTTCGCGTTCATTGTGTGCTCCTGACTGGAGAAAGAAACTCGGATGTCAGGAAGCGTAAGCGTTATCGCTTAAAGGAGACTTAAGCAGCGACAGATCGCGTTCGACTAGTTTAGCCCTTGTTTCAGGGGCTTTTCTTTAGAAAGGAAGTTGAAACCTTGCTGGTCAGAAACGCACTGTGACCTGGAGCCCGCCCGCCGGCGATTCGTCGAGCGATATCGCCGCCTGATGCTGGGTCGCGATGCGCCGCACGATTGCGAGGCCCAATCCGCTGCCGGCGACGTCGGTACGCACGCGATTCTCGCCGGCTCCCGCGCGGTAGAAACGGTTGAACACGCGCTCGCGTTCGGCCGGCTCGATGCCCGGTCCGCTGTCGGCGATACGCACGACCGGATGCCCGCCTTCCACATGCAGGCTCACGTCGACGCGCCCGCCTCGCGGCGTGTACTTGGTTGCGTTGTCCACGAGATTGTTGAACATCACGCGCAGCGATTCGGGGTCGCCGATCACCGTGGCCGACTCGCTCGCCTCGATGCCGAGATCGACGCCGCGATCCTGCGCAAGCGGCGCATACGCGAGCACGCAGTCCGAGAGCAGCGCGCGCAAATCGATCGCATCGGTCGCGGCAAGGCCGTCCGGCTCCGAGCGCGCGAGCGCGAGCAGTTGCTCGGCGAGGCGCGTCGCGCGCGTCACGCCGGCTTGCAGATCGGCGAGCGCTTCGCCGCGCGCGGCGTCGTCTTTCGCACGCGACACCAGTTGCGCCTGAATCTGCACGGCGGCGAGCGGCGTGCGCAGTTCGTGCGCCGCATCGGCGACGAAAGCCTTCTGGATGTCGAGCGCGGTGGCGAGCCGCTGCAACAAGCCGTTCAGCGCGCGAACGAGCGGCTGCACTTCGAGCGGCAGACGTTGATCGGGCAACGGATCGAGCGCTTCGGGATGCCGCGTGTCGAGCGCACTCGTCACGCGCCGCAAAGGACGCAGCCCGCGTCCGATGATGACCCACACCGCGAGCCCGAGCACCGGCAACAGCACGATCAGCGGCCACAGCGTGCGCAACGCGACGTCGGCGGCAAGGCGGTTGCGCACCGAGAGCGGCTGCGCCAGCTGCACGACGTTATCGCCGACGATCGCGCCATACACGCGCCACTCGCCGCGTTCCGTGTGCTCGGTCGAGAAGCCGAGTTCGGCGCGCGGCGCGAGCGGCGCACGCGGACGCGAGTAGTACATCAGCACGCCGTTGCGATTCCAGATTTGCAGCACGATGCCTTCGTCGCCGGTATCGCGCGAGCCGAGCACTTGCGAGAAAGGTTCGGCGGGCAGCGCCGCCGCGATCTGCTCCAGCTGGTAATCGAACAGTTCGTTGGCTTCGGCAAGCGCCTGGCGATAGATCAGCCAGCCCGCGATGCCGACGCCGAGCAGCACGAGCGCAAGCAGCCAGACCAGCAATTGACGGCGGATGGATCGCATCGGCTCAGGCTTCCTTCGCGATCATGTAGCCGAGGCCGCGCACGTTGCGGATCAGCTCCGCGCCGAGTTTCTTGCGCAGCGCGTGAATGTAGACCTCGACCGTATTGCTGCCGATCTCCTCGCCCCAGCCGTACATTTTTTCCTCGAGCTGACTCTTCGACAGCACCGCGCCTGGCCGCGCGAGCAGCGCTTCGAGCAAGGCAAATTCGCGCGCCGACAACGCGACCGGCGCGCCGTCGAGCGTGACCTGATGCGACGCGGGATCGAGCGTCAGATTGCCGTGGCGGATGGTCGAATCGCTGCGTCCCGACTGGCGGCGAATCAGCGCCCGCATGCGCGCGCCGAGTTCGTCGAGATCGAACGGCTTGACGAGGTAATCGTCTGCGCCGGCGTCGAGGCCCTTCACGCGGTCGGCCACCGCATCGCGCGCGGTGACGATCAGCACCGGCAACGCGTGGCCGCGCGCACGCAGCGTGCGCAACACGTCGAGACCGTCGCGCTTGGGCAGGCCGAGGTCGAGCAGCACGAGATCGTAGGGCTGGCTCGACGCCGCGCTGAGCGCCGCTTCGCCGTCTTCCACCCAGTCGACCGCGAAGCCTTCGCCGCGCAGCGCCTTGCGCACGCCTTCGGCAATCATCCGGTCGTCTTCGACTAGCAAGATGCGCATGGTCACATTCCTCAACATTCGATGATGCCGCATTCTAGCGCCCGCTTCGCACTGCGCGCCCGACGACGCATTTTTCGCCGCAGGCTGCACGCATGTCACTACAATGGGCGCTTTGCGTCGCACAACGCCCTGACATTTTGCTTTCTCGCCCGTTCATGACGCACGCTTTCATGTCTTCCGTCGCACGCCGTTTTCATTACGCGGCGCTGCGTTCGCGCCTGAGTTCCGCTTTCATCGCTTTCATCGCCTGTTCGGCTGACGCTTCCGTTTCGACGCCGCCTTCAGTATCGCCACGCCGCATTGCGACGCGCGCGAACGCGGCGTGGCTGTTCGTCTGCGCGGCGCTCGTCGGCTCCGCATCGTTGCCGCTCGCCGCCGAGGCGCGCGTCAGGGCCACGCATCCGAGCGTGAACGTCAGCACCGTGTTGCCGCAGTCCGTCATGATCGGCTTGCAGCGCGCGCACGTACCGTTGTCGTCGATCAGCGTGGTCGTCGAGAAAGTCGGCGACCGCACGCCGATCGTCGCGTTGAACGCCGGCAAGCCGATGATGCCCGCATCGACGATGAAGCTGGTCACCACTTACGCCGGCCTGTCCATTCTCGGCCCCGATTACCGCTGGCGCACGAGCGCCTATAGCGACGGCACAATCGACGCCAACGGCGTGCTGCACGGCAATCTGTACATTCAGGGCACGGGCGACCCGAAGCTCGTGCCCGAGGAACTGATCGACCTCGTGGAGAAGATCCACAAGGCCGGGATTCGCGGCATCGACGGCGCGCTCGTGCTCGACAAGCGCTACTTCGATCCGTCGACGCGCGACCTGCCCGCCTTCGACGACGACGCCAACGCGCCGTACAACGTCGGTCCCGATCCGCTGCTGTACGCGTTCAAGTCGCTGTCGTTCACGCTGACGCCTTCGCCGGACGGCACGGTCGCCATCGACGTGCTGCCCGCCCTCGCGCAGTTGCAGATCGACAATCAGATGCGCGCGGTCAACGGCCCGTGCCGCGGCGAAGCGGCGTCCGTCTCGCCCACCGTCACGCCGACGCCGAACGGCACGGTCGTCGCGTCGTTCGCCGGCGACTATTCGGTGCGCTGCGGCCCGCGCACGATCAACGTCGCGGTGCTCGATCATTCGGCGTTCTTCGCGGGCGGCTTCCTTGCGCTGTGGCAGCAAACCGGCGGCACGTTCAGCGGCACGACACGCGAAGGGGCGGTCCCCGTCGGCGCGAAGCTCGTCGCCACGCATCAGGGGCCGATACTGTCGGACGTCGTGCGCGACATCAACAAGTTCAGCAACAACACGATGGCGCGCAACCTGTTCCTGTCGATCGGCGCGGCCGAAGAAAAGCCGCCCGCCACGCCCGCCAAATCGGCGCGCGCGATCGAAGCGTTCCTGCGGCGCGACAGCATCGACATGGAATACCTGACGCTCGACAACGGCTCGGGCCTCTCGCGTGACGAGCACATCACGGCGCTCTCGCTCGCCGATTTGCTGCAACGGGCGAACGCGAGCCCGGTGGCGCAGGTGTTCGTGCAGTCGCTGCCGATTGCGGGTGTCGACGGCACGATGCGCAACCGCCTGACCAACCAGGGCGCGGGCGGCAACGCGCAGATCAAGACCGGCACCTTGCGCGACGTGCGCGCGATCGCGGGCTATGTGGCATCCGCGGACGGCAACAGCTATGTCGTGGTGAGCTTCATCAACGATCCGCATTCGGAAGCCGCGCGCGCGGCGCACGACGCGCTGCTCGAATGGGTTTATCAAGGACCGGCCACGGGCTTCAGCAAAATCTCCGCGCCCGCCGCCGAACCGGCGAGCGCGGCACCCCGCGGCAAGCCCAGGAAAAACCCGCGCACGCGCGGCGCCCATTGAGGATTCCTTCTAGCGAAGGCCGCGCGCGCCACGCGCGTAACCGTGTACGCTGTCGGGCAGTGTTCAGGCCGCATGTCGAGCCCGAACCATAACAACAACCCACGGCAGAACACCGCGGCATGTCACGCGGCGGCAAGGGACCACGGAGGAAGACACCATGCAATTCGATGCCGAATTGCTGCTGCTCGCCATGGCGCCAGTCTTTCTCGCATGTATCGGCTGGGAGGCGTGGCACCTGCGGCGAACGCGCCCCGGCGCACGGCTTTATAGCTGGCGCGACACGCTCTGCAATGCAGCGCTCGCGCTCATGCAGCAAGCCGCCGACAAGCTCGCGTGGCTCGCGATTCTCCCCGTCTATGCGTTCTTCTACGATCACTACCGCGTCCACACGTGGCACGCGGGCTGGCTCTCGTTTGCGCTGCTGTTCGTCGCGCAGGATCTGCTCTACTACGTGTTTCACCGTTGCAGTCATCGCGTGCGCTGGTTGTGGGCCGCGCATGTCGTACATCACTCGTCGGAGCGGATGAATTTTTCGACCGCGTTCCGGCAGAGCCTCATGTATCCGGTTGCGGGCATGTGGCTCTTCTGGATTCCGCTTGCCGTGCTCGGCTTTCCGCCGACGCAGATCGTGGCGATCGTGCTGATCAATCTCGGCTTCCAGTTTTTCGTGCATACGCAGGCGATCGGCAAGATCGGCGGCAAGTTTGCGTGGATCGAATACCTGTTCAATACGCCGTCGATTCATCGCGTGCATCACGCGCGCAACGACCGCTATATCGACCGCAACTATGCGGGCGTGCTGGTGATCTGGGACCGGCTGTTCGGCAGTTACGTCGACGAAGACCCGCGCGAGCCGCCGGTCTACGGCATCGTCGAGCCGCTTCATACCTACAACCCGCTGAGGGCGACGTTTCACGAATGGGCGTCGATGGCGCGCGACTTCGCGAGCGCGCGCAGTGTGCCCGACAAGCTGCGCGCGCTGTTCGCGCCGCCCGCGTGGGCCGCCGATTATCATGCGCGGCGCATGGCTGCTTCAACGGCCCACACAACGCTCAACGACAACGAAAACAACAACAAGGCCGCGTTATCAGCACGACGCAGACCCTGGAAGATTCTGTAAGCTGTCGTCACGCCGCCGACGCGGCGGACGCGGCCTGCAATACATGGCGCAAGGGCCAAACATACGAGGAGATGTAGCCAACATGAAGCAAACAGCATCGAGGAAACAGGATTGGTTGCGCGTCACGCAAATTGCCGTAGCCAGCGCCGCGTTTGCGCTGCTCGCCGCTTGCGGCGGTGGCGGCGATGACAACAACAACGCCAGCAGCAGCACGCCGGCAGGCGGCGTCAAATTGCAGGTCGTCTCGTTCGGCGACAGCCTGTCGGACGTCGGCACGTATGCGCCGGTCATCCAGGGAAGCTTCGGCGGCGGCCGCTTCACGACCAACCCCGGCGAAGTGTGGACGCAAAAAGTCGCCGAGTATTACGGCGACACGTTGAAGCCCGCCTACCTCGGCGGCTTCGGTAAGCCGCTCGCCGCGGCAGGCGGCTTCGGTTACGCCCAGGGCGGCTCGGACGTCGTCAATGCTCAAGGCAAAGGCTGGGCGCCGAACAATATGGCGGCCACGACCGTGCCTATCGTGGGTCAGGTGCAGAACTACCTGAGCGCCCATACGAGCTTCAATGCGAACCAGCTCGTGCTCGTGAACGGTGGTGCGAACGACATCTTCCAGTTCGCCGAAAACACCGCGAATCTCACGGCGCTCGGCGCCGCGCTGCAGACGCAGTTCCCGTTGCTCGTGCAGGCAGGCAAGCTGCCGAATACGCAGGCGGGCCAGGTTGCGTTCATCGTCGGCTATCTGCAGCAGTTGTCCAATCCCCAGGTTGCTCAGGCTGCCAGCCAGCTCGCCGCGCAAGTCAAGACCATCGTCAACGCGGGCGCGACGCACGTCGTGGTGTCGACGGTGCCGGACATCGGCAATACGCCGCTCGGCGTCGCGGCCAACGCGAGCACGCCCGGCTCGGCCGCGCTGCTGTCGGGAATCTCCGCGGCGTATAACTATCTGTTCGTGCAGAACCTCACGGCGCTCGGCCTGCTCGGAACGGGCAAGGTGATCGTGGTCGACGCGTTCACCTGGCAGGATCAGCAGTTGCCGAACTACAAGGCGCTCGGCTTCACGGTGTCGAACACCGGCACGGCCTGCAACCTCACCGCGATGCAGACCAACGCAACCGCTTACGCCCGCGCCAATCCGAGCGCGACGAACGGGCTGACGCCGGAGCAGTACGGCGCGCAGTTCGGCTCTTCGCTGTTCTGCTCGCCGCAGACGTACACGGTGGCCGGCGCGGATCAGACCTACATGTTCGCGGACACGGTTCACCCGAGCTCGCACATGCACGCGCTGTTCGCGCAGTACGTTCAGCAGCAGATCGCGGCGACGGGACTGGGTAAGTAAGTGGAGTGAGTGGAGTTCGGCCGCGCGGCGCGCGGTCGTTTTCCGCGAAGGAAGGATTGAGCAACGCCTGGCTTATCGATTCTGTCGATTGAGTAGCCAGGCGTTTTTTTATTGCGTCTTCGTTCGGTCTTTGATCGAGCGCTTGCGAAGCAACAGCCAAGCGCAGCAAAACTCAGTGCCCTTGCGCCTCGAACGCCGCCGCGGCGCGGCCGAGCCGATCGTTCACGGCGATCCATTCGATCGTATCCGGCAGCTTCTCAATCAGAATACGCGCGACGTTCGCGCGATCCAGCGCCCGCAGCAAGCCGTACAGCTCGCGTGCATACACATGCGGATCTTCCGGCGCGGCGATGAAGTGCACGCCCTCGGCGTCGGCCCAATGCCCCGCTCGCGATGCCCGCGCGACGAGCGCAACGCGCTCGCCGGCTGCGCGCGCGGCGAGCAACGGCTCGAGCGCATTGAACGGCAGCAATGCGAGCGGCGTG
Source organism: Paraburkholderia sp. RCC_158 (assembly GCF_041355255.1). Classification (NCBI taxonomy): domain Bacteria; kingdom Pseudomonadati; phylum Pseudomonadota; class Betaproteobacteria; order Burkholderiales; family Burkholderiaceae; genus Paraburkholderia; species Paraburkholderia sp. RCC_158. The sequence continues at coordinate 149,733 of NZ_JBFUPM010000010.1, forward strand.
CGCGGCGCGTAATGCGCCTTCAGCGTGCCGGACGCACGTGGCGCGGTGGCGTCGGAACCATCGGGCAGGCGCGGCGCTTCGCCGAGCACATCGGCGATGTCTTGCGGCGTGACGCGGCCCGGCCTCAGCAACGCGGGGAATCCGCGCGACAAATCCACAATGGTCGACTCGATGCCGACGTCGGAAGCGCCGCCGTCGAGCACATGAATCGCACTGCCGAACTCGTCGCGCACATGCTGCGCGGTGGTCGGGCTCACATGCCCAAAACGATTCGCCGACGGCGCCGCCACGCCGCCGTGCCCGCTGCGCAACGCGCTGAACGCTTCGAGCAGCGCCTGCGCCACAGGATGCGACGGACAGCGCAAGCCAACGGAATCCTGCCCGCCGCTGACGGCCGCCGGGATGCGCGCCGCGCGCTTCAGAATCAGCGTGAGCGGCCCCGGCCAGAAGGCGTCGATCAGACGCTGCGCCTCTTGCGGCAAGTGCTCGACCCAATAGTTCGGATCGCCCTGCGGCGCCAGATGCACGATCACCGGATGATTGGCCGGCCGGCCCTTTGCCGCGTAGATGCGAGCGACGGCGTCGGGATTTTCGGCGTCGCCGCCGAGGCCATAGACGGTCTCCGTCGGAAACGCGACGAGACCGCCCGCGTCGAGAAGCGCCGCCGCATGCTCGATCTGCGCGGCGCTGACAGGCAGCGCGTTCGCGGCGCCTTCGCCGGATTGGTCGGAATGGCCGGCCTGGCCGGGTGTCTGTCGATCGGGCATGGCGCGCGCGTCAGCTCGTGGGGATATGCAGAAGGCGCGCGCAATCGCGTGCCGCCGTGCGGGCTTCTTCGAGCGTCGCGGCAGTGAAGTTCACGTGGCCCATCTTGCGGCCGCAACGCGCTTCTTCCTTGCCATACAGATGCAGGCGCGCGGCCGGCATCGCCGCCACCTCGTGCCAGGGCGGCGTGACCGACGCGCCCTTCGGCCCGCTTGGGAACCACACGTCGCCGAGAATGTTCAGCATGACGGCCGGCGAATGCTGACGCGTGTCGCCGAGCGGCATCCCGGTCATCGCGCGCACTTGCTGCTCGAACTGGCTGGTCGCGCAGGCGTCGACGGTGTAGTGCCCCGAGTTGTGCGGACGCGGCGCCATTTCGTTGGCCACCAGCGAACCGTCTTCGAGAATGAAGAATTCGACGCACAGCACGCCGACATAGCCGAGCTTGTCGGCGATTTGCAGCGCGGCCTGTTGCGCCTGCTGGACAAGCGTCGCGCTCGCGTCCGGCGCCGGCACGATGGTGTGCGACAGCACGCCGTCGCGGTGCGTGTTCTGCGCGAGCGGATAGACGGCCGACGTGCCGCTCGAGCCGCGCGCTATCAATGCGGAGACTTCGAACTTGAGCGGCAAACGCTTTTCGAGCACGCACGGCACGCCGCCGAGCGACGCGTGCGCCTCGCGCACTTCCTCGGCATTGCGCACGCGGATCTGGCCTTTGCCGTCGTAGCCCATGCGCGCCGTTTTGACGATGCCGGGCAGCACGGCGTCGAGTTGCGCATCGTCCATTGCGGCGAGCGCGTCCGATGATTCGATCACGACATGCGGCGCGACCGCCACGCCCGACGACGCGATAAAGCGCTTCTCGGCGATGCGGTCCTGTGCGACGGCCACGCAGCGGCCGGCGGGGCTGACGAACGTGGTCTTCGCGAGGAAGTCGAGGCTTGCGGCCGGGACGTTCTCGAATTCAGTGGAGACCGCCGCGCACAGCCGCGCGAGTTCGGTCAACGACGCTTCGTCGTCGTAAGCCGCGCGCAGATGGCGGTCGGCGACCGAGCCTGCCGGGCTGTTTTCGTCCGGATCGAGCACGGCGACGCGGTAGCCCATGGCCTGTGCGGCAAAGCAGAACATGCGGCCGAGCTGGCCGCCACCGACCATGCCAAGCCATGCGCCTGGCAGAATCGGTGAAACCGGTGTGTTGTCTGGGTTCATCTTGGTGGTCGGTCGCGGCCGGGCGTGCGTGCGGTTCAGCAGTGGCAAGCGCCCGGCGGGTAGGTCGGACAGGGGACGTCGTGTAGCAATCGCGGGTCAGTTGGCGCTCACAGCGCCGGCAGAACCATCGCGTGAGCCGCTTCGTTCTGGCGCACACGGAACGCCGCCAGCTTCTCCGCGTATTCCGCGCTCGTGCCGCTGAGGATCGACACGGCAAAGAGCGCTGCATTCGCCGCGCCCGCCTCGCCGATCGCAAAGGTCGCGACAGGCACGCCCTTGGGCATCTGCACGATCGAATGCAACGAGTCGACGCCCTTCAGATACTTGCTCGCCACCGGCACGCCGAGCACCGGCACCGTGGTCTTGGCGGCCAGCATGCCCGGCAGATGCGCCGCGCCGCCCGCACCCGCGATGATCGCGCGGATGCCGCGTTCGCGCGCGCTTTCAGCATAGGCGAACATTTCGTCCGGCATGCGGTGCGCCGACACGACCTTCGCTTCGTACGGCACGCCGAATTCCTGCAGAATCGCGACGGCGTTCTTCATCACTTCCCAGTCGGAGCTGGAGCCCATCAGCACGCCGACAACCGGCGCGCCATGCGTATGGGCGGTCTGTGCTTCACTCATCTTGCGGCTTTCCTCTTGCGGCTTCGCTGCTACGGGTTGGCGGGTCGGAAGCGGTCAGGCGAGCTTGTGCCCGGTCAGACGCTCGAGCGCTTCCTGGTATTTTTCGCCCGTCTTCTGGACCACGTCGTCCGGCAGCTTCGGCGCGGGCGGCTCTTTCGCCCAGTCTTGCGTTTCAAGCCAGTCGCGCACGAACTGCTTGTCGAACGACGGCGGATTCGTGCCGACCTGATACTGGTCGGCCGGCCAGAAGCGCGACGAATCGGCGGTGAGCGCCTCGTCCATCAGATACAGCTTGCCGTGGTTGTCCAGACCGAACTCGAACTTCGTATCCGCGATGATGATGCCGCGCGTCGCCGCATAGTCCGCGGCTTCCTTGTACAGCCGGATCGAGATGTCGCGGATCGTGGCCGACAGTTCGGTGCCGATGCGGCGTTCCATCTCGTTGTAGGTGATGTTTTCGTCGTGATGGCCCATTTCGGCCTTGGCTGCCGGCGTGAAAATCGGCTCGGGCAGCTTCTGCGCGTTTTGCAGCCCCGGCGGCAATTCCACGCCGCAGACCGAACCGGTGGCCTGGTAGTCTTTCCAGCCGCTGCCGGCCAGATAACCGCGCACCACGGCTTCGACGAGAATCGGCTCCAGGCGCTTGACGACCACCGCGCGGCCCTTGACCTGCTCGACTTCGTCAGCCGCCACGACCGACTCGGGCGCCACGCCCGTCAGGTGATTCGGCACGACGTGCTTGAGCTTCTCGAACCAGAAGTTGGCCATTTCGTTGAGCACGCGACCCTTGTTCGGAATCGGCTCGCCCATGATGACGTCGAACGCCGACAGACGGTCGGTCGTGACGATCAGCAACTGGTCGTTGCCCACCGCATAGTTGTCGCGGACTTTACCGCGGCCGAGCAGCGGCAGCGAGCGGAGCGTGGATTCGTAAAGGGTAGACATCGTCGTGGTTCGCTAAAAGTGAGGCAAAAAAGTGTGAGCGGAACAAAAGGGAAACGCCGTTCCCCGGATGATGCGGGAACGGCGATCTGACGACAACCTGGCCAAACGGCCAGGCGCACAGCAAAAAATGACGCAACCGGGAGCTTAACGGACGACTTGCGCGAGTTCGCCCGACTTGTACTTCTCCGCGATTTTATCAAGCGAAACCGGCTTGATCTTGCCGGCCTGGCCTTCACAGCCGAATTGCGTGTAGCGCTCGATACAAATCTTCATCGCGGCTTCGCGCGCCGGCTTCAGATAATCGCGCGGATCGAACTTGCCCGGATTGGTCGCCATGTAGCGGCGAATCGCGCCGGTGATCGCGAGACGCAGGTCGGTGTCGATATTGACCTTGCGCACGCCGTGCTTGATGCCTTCCTGGATTTCCTCGACGGGCACGCCGTAGGTTTCCTTCATGTCGCCGCCGAATTCTCGGATCTCCGCCAGCAGTTCCTGCGGCACCGACGACGAACCGTGCATCACCAGGTGCGTGTTCGGAATGCGCTGGTGAATTTCCTTGATGCGCTGGATCGACAGAATATCGCCCGTCGGCTTCTTGCTGAACTTGTACGCGCCGTGCGAGGTGCCGATGGCGATGGCCAGCGCGTCGCATTGCGTGAGCTTGACGAAGTCGGCGGCCTGCTCCGGGTCGGTCAGCAATTGCTCGCGGGTCATCGTGCCTTCCGCACCGTGGCCGTCTTCCTTGTCGCCCTTCATGGTTTCCAGCGAGCCCAGCACACCGAGTTCGGCTTCGACCGTCACGCCGATCGAGTGCGCCGCTTCCACCACCTTGCGCGACACTTCGACGTTGTACTCGTACGAAGCGACGGTTTTGCCGTCGGCTTCCAGCGAGCCGTCCATCATCACGCTGGTGAAGCCGCTGCGGATCGCCGCCATGCAGACCGCCGGCGACTGGCCGTGGTCCTGATGCATCACGACGGGAATGTGCGGATAGGACTCGACCGCTGCTTCGATCAGATGGCGCAGGAACGCTTCGCCCGCGTACTTACGCGCGCCGGCCGATGCCTGCATGATGACCGGAGCGTTGACCTTGTCGGCCGCCGCCATGATCGCCTGCACCTGCTCCAGGTTGTTCACGTTGAATGCCGGAAGGCCGTAGCCGTTTTCAGCGGCGTGGTCCAGCAGTTGACGCATTGATACGAGAGGCATGCTGTACTCCTTAGATTGAAACGAATTCTTTTGCCGCCGGCATCTTTTGGGCGATCAGAAAGCGAAGCAAGCCGCATACCTGCCGGCCAGCCTGCTTCGCTCGATCAAGCCTGCGCCAGTCGGCCAGTACCGCCGGTCAATACGGCTCACCGACGCGCACGATCTTCAGCGTGTTGGTGCCGCCGGCCTGGCCCATCGGCTCGCCGACGGTCAGCACGACCATGTCGCCGCGCGACGCATAACCCTTGCCGACGACCGTCTCCAACGCCTGTTGCAACGCCGTGTCGCGATCGGTGTTCGTGTCCAGATGCAGCGAAGTCACGTTGCGATACAACGCCATCGCCCGCTCGCTGCCGACGCGCGGCGTGAGCGCGAAAATCGGCACGTGCGTCCAGTGACGCGACATCCACAGCGCGGTCGAGCCGGATTCGGTCAACGCGACAATCGCCTTCGCGCCCAGATGAAACGCCGTGAACAGCGCGCCCATCGCGATGGACTGGTCGATGCGCGTGAACGTGCGGTCGAGGAAATCCTTGTCCAGTTCCGACTGCTCCGACTTCTCGGCTTCGACGCAAATCGCGGCCATTGTCTCGATGGTCTGCACCGGATACTTGCCCGCCGCCGATTCCGCCGACAGCATCACCGCGTCCGTGCCGTCGAGCACCGCGTTCGCGACGTCCGACACTTCGGCGCGCGTCGGCACCGGCGCGTAGATCATCGACTCCATCATCTGCGTCGCGGTAATCACGAACTTGTTCGATTCGCGCGCCATCCGAATCATGCGCTTTTGCAGCGCGGGGACTGCGGCATTCCCCACTTCCACGGCGAGATCGCCGCGCGCGACCATGATGCCGTCCGATGCGTCAAGAATGCCTTGCAGCGCCGGAATGGCTTCCGCGCGCTCGATCTTGGCGATCATCTTCGGCTTGATGCCATACGGCGCGCCGGCGATGTTCGCGAGCTGCCGCGCCATTTCCATATCGGTCGCGTTCTTCGGGAACGACACCGCGACGAAATCGACGCCGAGCGACATGGCCGTGCGGATGTCTTCCATGTCCTTGGCGGTCAGCGCGGGCGCTGTCAGGCCGCCGCCCTGGCGGTTGATGCCCTTGTTGTTCGACAGGTCGCCGCCGATCTTCACGATCGTGTGGATCTCGTTTCCGAGCACGCGCTGAACGTTCAGCACGATCAGGCCGTCGTTGAGCAGCAGCACGTCGCCCGGCTTCAGGTCGCGCGGCAGGTCCTTGTAGTCGAGACCCGCGCGTTCCTGGTTGCCGAGCTCGCAGTCGGCGTCGAGGATGAACGGCTCGCCGGAGACGAGCGTGACCTTGCCGTTTTCGAATTTGCCGACCCGAATCTTCGGGCCTTGCAGGTCCGCCATGATGGCGACCTCGCGGCCCGCCTGGCGAGCCGCCTCGCGCACGAATTCGGCGCGCTGGCGGTGGTCGTCCGCGGTGCCATGCGAGAAATTGAGCCGCACCACGTCGGCGCCTGCCTGAATCATTTGCAGCAGGATCTCCGGCGTGCTGGAAGCCGGTCCGATGGTAGCGACAATCTTGGTGGCGCGATGCATGAGTCTCCTCGTCTGGATAGGATCGCTGGAAAGAGCGCTGCGAGTCGGATGCGGAGGCTGCGCACCGAAAGATGCTGCCAGGGGCTGCGCGCCGGTTGAAACCAGCGTCGCTTTATGGGGTGAAGCGGTATTCGACACCGGCGCGGGGGGCGCGGGTGGAGATGTAGCTGTAGATGCGACGGATTGTTCCGATTCGCTGACGGCCGGCGTGGCTTCGCCGGCGGCAGCTTCGAGTGCGGTGGCCAGCGCGGCGGCAACCGTGCCGGCAAGCTCGGACTCCTTGGCCGCCGTCGCGGCGTCGGGGCGCGCTGTACGCTCCCCCGCCGTTGCTGCCGCGGTGTCGCGCGGCTTGCCGCGCTGACCGTTCGCTTTCGCAGACTTCGCCGTTGGGGAGCGCGCCGCCACGTTAAGCCCGCGATTCCAGAACTTCGACCGCCGGCAGCTTCTTGCCTTCGAGGAACTCGAGGAAAGCGCCGCCGCCCGTCGAGATATAGCTGACCTTGTCGTGGATGCCGTACTTGGCGATCGCAGCGAGCGTATCGCCGCCGCCCGCAATCGAAAACGCCGACGACCTCGCGATCGCGTCGGCCAGCGTCTTGGTGCCGTTGCCGAACTGGTCGAACTCGAACACGCCGACCGGCCCGTTCCACACGATGGTGCCGGCCTTTTCGAGTTGCGCGGCGAGCGCCTTCGCGGTGTCCGGTCCGATGTCGAGGATCATGTCGTCGTCTTCGACGTCCGCGACGGCTTTGATTTCGGCCTTGGCGGTCGGTGAAAACTCCTTGGCCGTGACCACGTCGGTCGGAATCGGCACCGATGCGCCGCGCGCCTTCGCTGCGTCGATAATGGCTTTGGCTTCGCTCACCAGATCGGCTTCGGCCAGCGATTTGCCGATCTTCAGGTCCGCGGCCAGCATGAACGTGTTCGCAATGCCGCCGCCGACGATCAGCTGATCCACCTTCTCGGCGAGCGACTTCAGAATGGTCAGCTTCGTCGAAACCTTGGAGCCCGCGACGATCGCGACCAGCGGGCGCTTCGGCGCGCCCAGCGCCTGGCCGAGCGCTTCGAGTTCGGCGGCCAGGAGAGGACCGGCGCAAGCCACGGGCGCATATTTAGCGATGCCGTGCGTGGTCGCTTCGGCGCGGTGCGCGGTGCCGAACGCGTCGTTCACGTAGATGTCGCAGAGCTTCGCCATTTTCTGCGCGAGCTCGTCGGAATCCTTCTTTTCGCCCTTGTTGACGCGGCAGTTTTCCAGCAGCACGACCTGGCCCGGCGCGACGTTCACGCCGTTTTCGACCCAGTTCGCCACCAGCGGCACGTCGCGGCCGAGCAGTTCGGCAAAACGCTTCGCGACCGGCGCGAGCGAGTCTTCCGGCTTGAAATCGCCTTCGGTCGGACGGCCCAGGTGCGACGTGACCATCACCGCGGCGCCCGCGTCGAGCGCGGCCTTGACCGCCGGCACCGAGGCGCGGATGCGGGTGTCTTCGGTGATGTTGCCCTGATCGTCCTGCGGCACGTTGAGATCGGCGCGGATGAACACTCGTTTGCCGGACAGCTTGCCTTCGGCGATCAGATCGGAGAGACGCAGTACCTTGTTCATGGGCGTTTGTGTGCGAGTTGATGGAAGGCGATGGCGGACGGCGCACACGGCTTTCGGCGCAGCAACTGCGGCGCGTCGGCACGGCGGCCCCACGAAGCGGGAGGCCGGTGCGAACGCCGCGGCGCGGGCGCCAGGCGTTGGCGCGGTCATCCCGGAAAGGGGCATTTTAACTGATCCGCACAGCCTTCTGACCCGCCCGCGGGCGAATCTCCCGTATTCGAATGCCGCGCGGCGCATGCCGCAATGCAACATCGCAACGCCTGAAACTACATCAAGAGGCGCAAGACCGTGAACACGATCATTCCGACGACGATCGTACCGAGCATGGTGCGCCGCCACAAAAACCAGCCGAGACCGGCGAGCGCCGCATAGAACTCATGGTTCGACGGCGCGAACGACAGGCCGTCGGGCGTGCCGAGCACGTCCGGCAGTACGACGGCGGCGAGCGCCGCGGCGGGTGCGTAGCGCAGCATGCGCTGCACGCGCGCCGGCAAAACCGTGCGCTCGCCGCCGATTAGAAACATGGCGCGTGTCACCGCGGTGACGACGGTCATGCCGAGAATGGCGAGCCACACTTCCACGGACGTCATCGCGAATCTCCCGCGCTGTTGCGAACGCGGCGCAAGTCGGCGCGCTCGGCCATCAGATCGGCCGCGCTGCCCGCGAGAATCGCCGCGATGACCGCAAGCGGCAGCCCGAGGCGATACGGCAAATCGAACGCGAGCAACGACACGATGCCCGCGATGCACACGGCCACCAGCGTGGAACGCGTGGCAATTGCCGCGACCATGATGGGCAGCAGCGCCAGCGTGCCCGCGAGCGCGAGTCCCCAGTTATCCGGAATCAGGCTCGCCAGCAGAATGCCCGCTATCGACGCCACCTGCCACGACAGCCAGCTGGACACCGCCATGCCCCAGAAGTACGCCTCCTTGCCGGGCACGTAGCCGGTCGGGAAGTTCTTCTTGAGGAACAGCAGATAGATCACGTCGCCGTTGAAGTAGCCGAGCGCGATACGCCGCCACATCGACAGATAGGAAAAATGCGGGGCAAGGCCGACGCTGAAGATCACGAAACGCGTATTCACCATCGCGGCCGTGAGCAGCACCGTCCACATGGGCAGCTTGGCGGCGAGGAGCGGCAGCACGGCGAGTTGCGACGAACCGGCGTAACACAGCAGCGACATGGCGAGCGCCTGCGGCAGCGTGAGCACGGACTTGCTCATCGCGATGCCGGTGACGAGCCCCCACGAGCAGATCGCCATGAGCGTGGGCGAATAGGCGCGCGCGCCCTCGAGGAAAGCGCGGCGATCGGTATCTGACAGGCGAGCGAGCATGAGGCGAAAAGCGCGGGCGCCGAAGGCCGCGATGAGGAAATGGAGCGAAATCGGCGCCAGGTCGTGAAGCACCCGCTGGCGCGTCCGGATGTGAATTATGCGTGCGCCGAATTATAGCGCCCGACCTGCGTCCAAATGCCCGTTTCGTGTGCAAAAGACGCTAAAATAACGCTCTTCGCTGCACCCCATCGGAAATTTCGGGAGCGTCCCGGCTTTCCCGCGCTTCGGGCGCCCGCGCGAGTCGACGGGCTTGGGGTTCCACACCAACACGCACCTGCTGGAGAACCGTATGTCAATGGCCGACCGCGACGGCAAGATCTGGATGGATGGCAAGCTGATCGACTGGCGCGATGCCAAGATCCATGTGCTGACCCACACGCTGCATTACGGCATGGGCGTTTTCGAAGGCGTGCGCGCCTATAAGACGGCAGACGGCGGCACCGCGATTTTCCGTCTGCAGGAACACACCAAGCGTCTTCTGAACTCGGCCAAGATTTTTCAGATGGACGTGCCGTTCGACCATGAAACGCTCGCCGCGGCGCAGCGCGAAGTGGTCCGCGAAAACAAGCTCGAGTCGTGCTATCTGCGCCCGATCATCTGGGTCGGTTCGGAAAAGCTCGGCGTGTCGGCCAAGGGCAACACCATTCATGTCGCGATCGCGGCGTGGCCGTGGGGCGCTTACCTCGGTGAAGACGGGCTTGCCAAGGGCATCCGCGTGAAGACGTCGTCGTTCACGCGTCATCACGTGAACGTGTCCATGGTCCGCGCGAAGGCGTCGGGCTGGTACGTGAACTCGATCCTCGCGAACCAGGAAGCCGTCGCCGACGGTTACGACGAAGCGCTGCTGCTCGACGTGGACGGCTACGTGTCGGAAGGCTCGGGCGAGAACTTCTTCCTCGTGAACAACGGCAAGCTGTACACGCCGGACCTGTCGTCGTGCCTCGACGGCATCACGCGCGACACGGTCATCACGCTCGCGCGCGACGCGGGCATCCAGGTGATCGAAAAGCGCATCACGCGCGACGAGGTCTACACCTGCGACGAAGCGTTCTTCACCGGCACCGCCGCGGAAGTCACGCCGATTCGCGAACTGGATAACCGCACCATCGGCGCGGGCGCCCGCGGCCCGATCACGGAGAAGCTGCAGTCGGGCTTCTTCGACATCGTCAACGGCAAGAGCGACAAGTACGCGCACTGGCTGACCAAGATTTAACGCGCACTGCACCGCGCGCACCCTGCATACAACGAGAAAGTCTCATGAGCGATATCAAGGAAATGCCGCTGGTCGAACTCACGGCAAAGGACCTCCCGGCGTACTGCCCGAATCCGGCCATGCCGCGCTGGAGCGCGCACCCGCGCGTCTTTATCGACGTCTCGCACGGCGAGGCGCGCTGCCCCTACTGCAGCACGCGTTACAAGCTGCGCGACGGCGAAGTGATCAAGGGTCACTGAACCTCACACCTGAGCGCCGTTCGTCTGCGTCATCGGCTGTCGACTGATTGCGGGCGCGCCGTTGCGGCGTGCCCGCGGCCGACGGCCTTTTCCCTTTACTTTCATTTAAACGAAGCGCCACGCGCATCGCGCGCGGCGCTTCGTTTCGACACCGGACACCCACTCTGATGCGTCGCGCGTTGGTTATCGCACCGAACTGGATCGGTGACGCATTGATGGCGCAGCCGCTTTTTGCGCGCCTCGTGAAACTGCATCCCCGCATGGCGATCGACGCGGTCGCGCCCTCGTGGGTCGCGCCCGTGCTCGAACGCATGCCGGAAATCCGCGACGTCTACGCGACCGATCTCGCGCACGGCAAGCTGCAGATGCTGCGTCGCTGGCAGCTCGCGAGCGACTTGCGCGACGTCGGCTACGACGCGGCCTATGTACTGCCGAACTCGCTGAAATCCGCGCTGATTCCGTGGATGGCCGGCATCCGGCTGCGCATCGGCTATACCGGCGAAAGCCGCATCGGCCTGTTGAACGTGCGCCACGCGAATCCGCGCAAGGACGAGCGTCCGCCGATGGTCGGCCATTACGCCGCTCTCGCCTACGCGCCCGGCGCGAAGATTCCCGACGACCTGCCGATGCCGCGGCTCGACGCCGATCTGAACGAGGCGGCGCGCGTATCGGCGCGCTTCAATCTCGACACGCGGGTGCCGTTGCTCGTGTTCTGCCCCGGCGCGGAATACGGCCCGGCCAAGCGCTGGCCGCCGGAGCACTTCGCGGCGCTCGCGCAAATGGTCGGCCAGTCGTTCCCGTACACGCAGATCGTCGCGCTCGGTTCGCCGAAAGATGCGCCGCTTGCGCAGGCCATCGCCGAAAAAGCGCCGAACGTGCGCAATCTGTGCGGCCAGACGGCGCTCGGCGAAGCGTGCGCGCTGATCTCGCGGGCCAATGCAGTCGTCACCAACGATTCCGGGCTGATGCACGTCGCGGCCGCGCTGCGCCGGCCGCTCGTGGCCGTCTACGGCTCGACCGATCCGCGGCACACGCCGCCCTTGTCGGAGCTTGCGAAGGTACAATGGCTTCATCTCGAATGCAGCCCCTGTTTTCAGCGCGAGTGTCCGCTGGGTCATCTGAACTGCCTGAAGCAGTTGAGCGCCGAGCAGGTTTTCGGCGATTTGCGCGGCATGTTGCTCGCGCACCGCTGAGCCGGCTGACACTTGCACGCAACACCGCACGCCCCTGAGCGCGTCGCGTCATGTTCGCGCCTTGCGGCGCGGGCATTCTGGCGCTCGGGTGCGAATGTCCGGCGCACCGGACTGTCCCGCTGACCGCTGCCTTGCAACCGCGCGCCGCGCACAAGAGACTGACGAGCCATGCCACGTTTTGCCCACATCTTCGAAGCCGCCGCCGATACCCTCAACGCCTATTACCAGGCCGTCGCCGAGGTCAATATCGACAGCCTGATGGGCCTGTGGATCGATGAGGAGTTCGTGAGCTGCATTTGCGCCGACGGCTCGCATCTGCACGGCCTCGAAAGCATCCGCACGGGCTTGCAGATCCAGCTGGAAACCGCGCCGGTCTCGATCGAGCCGCTCGACATTCGCGTCTACGACAGTCTCGGCACGGTCGTTTATGCGATCGCGGAAGCGCATCGTCCGGTCGATCCGAAAGCCACGCCGGCGATGGTCTTCACCACCTACGTGATGGTCCATGAACGCGGCGAATGGCGCATCGCGCACATCCACGCGAGCCCGATGCCCAATGAAGCAGCCAGCCAGTTCGCGACCAAGATGCGGCACGGCCAAGGGTCGCTTCACTGACGCGCGCTCCGCGCCGCCACACTCTCGCTTGAAGCCGGCATGAGCACGCCCCGCAGCAAGTCCCCGTGGGGGACGCCACAAGAGCGCCCCACTCCCGACGACGCGGCTCGCCCCGCGGCGGCTGTCGAAGCCACTGTGCAAGCAAGCGTCGAAGCCACAATCGAAGCCACCGTCGAGGTCGCCAAAGACCTGCTCTATCGTGCGCCGCTCTGGTTGCCGAACAAACATGTGCAGACCATCGTGCCGTCGCTGTTCGCGCGCCGCCCGGCGGTGTCGTTTCGCCGCGAGCGCTGGGACACGCCTGACGGCGATTTCATCGACGTCGACTGGGTTCGGCACGACAACGTGCCAGCCTCGGTCATGACAGCAGACGCGGCGCTTAGTCAGAGTCCCTCAGCCGAAGCGCCGTTGCTCGTCCTGTTTCACGGCCTGGAAGGCAGCTCCGCCTCGCATTACGCATCGTCGTTGATGGCGGCCGCACGCGAATATGGCTGGCACGGTGTGGTGCCGCACTTTCGCAGTTGCAGCGGCGCGCTGAACCGCTTGCCGCGCTTCTATCATCTGGCCGACAGCAACGAAGTCGACTGGATTTTGCGACGCCTGCGCGCCGCGCATCGCGGGCCGCTCGTCGCCGCGGGCGTGTCGCTCGGCGGCAATGTGCTGTTGCGCTGGCTCGGCGAGCGGCGCGAGGACGCGGCGTCGGTCGTCCACGCCGCCGCTGCGATCTCCACGCCCATCGACGTGCATGCCGGCGGCCGCGCGTTGTCGCAAGGCTTCGGCATGATCTACACGCGCAGCTTCCTCAAGACGCTCAAGCAGAAAGCCGAGCAGAAGCTCGTGCAGTTTCCCGGCCTGTTCGACCGCGGCGCGATGCTCGCGAGCCGTACGATGTACGAGTTCGACAACGTCGTGACCGCACCGCTGCACGGCTTTCGCGATACCGACGAGTACTGGAGCGTCGCCACCACGCGGCCGTTGCTGCCGCACATTCAGGTGCCCACGCTCGTCCTGAACGCGCGCAACGATCCGTTCCTGCCGGCCGAGGCGCTGCCGTCGCGGCATGAGGTGTCGGCGGCGGTGGAACTCGATCAGCCGAGGGATGGCGGCCACGCCGGCTTCATGACCGGACCGTTTCCTGGCCGGATCGACTGGTTGTCGCGGCGCGTGTTCGGCTATCTGGAGCAGCACGTCGATCATGGATGACATCGTCAAACAGGCGTTGGCCAAGTGGCCGAACGTACCGGCTTGCACCGGCTGGCTGATGCTCGACCGGCGCGGCCAGTGGCGCATGCGCGACGAAGCCGCGCAGGCGAGCGGATCGCCCGGCACGCCGATCCGTCACGAAGCGCTGCTCGGCTTCATCAATCGCAATTACGAGCGCGACGAACGCGGGCAGTGGTTCTTTCAGAATGGACCGCAGCGCGTGTATGTCGAGCTGGGCTATACGCCGTGGGTCGTGCGTTTGTCGGTCGAGGCGGACGGCGCGCTCGCGCTGAAAGATCAGGCGGGCAATGGTTTCGAACCGTCGGCCGTGTTTGCCGACGATGAGGGCGGGATTCTGTTCGCCGGTGCTTCCGATCCTGGCAATCCCTCAGCGCCGCCGCGCATCGCCGTTCTGCACGACCACGATCTGGAAGTTTTCGCGGACCACGCGACGCTCGCCGACGACTCCCTGAGCGGCGAGTTCCACTGGAACGGCGGCGTCACGTTGCCGCTTCAGCCGATACGGAGCGAAGAAGTTGCGTCGCGCTTTGGGTTTGTGGCGAGTCCGGCGGCGATGGTTTGAGGTTCGGCATCTCGTCGCGCAGCTTGCATGCTTCAGAGGAGCGGGTTCATGAACTTCGCGCCTAACCCTTCTCATCCAGCCGCTCTTCCTTGTAGCGGTTCTCCATCTCGTGCAGCCTCGCGTCGACGGTAGCCAGATCGTAATAGCCGATCGTCTTCATATCGCGCGCGTCCTTCAATTGACGAATCGCGGACGGCCACGCGCCTTCCAGCGCAAACTTCTCGGCAAGCGCGCGATGACGCGTGAGCGCATCGCCCGTCCCCGCGCTCGCCTGCGCCAGATACAACCACCAGGCCGGCTGATCCGGCTGCGCGCGCGTCTCTTTCTGCGCCAGCGCCTGCGCCTCGGCGAATCGCCGCAAGCTCAGCAAGGTGCGAATGTGCATGTCGATGGCGGCGTTCGATTGCGGCCAGCGCTTTTGCGCGAGATCGGCAAGACGCACGGCGTCTTCGTCGCGGCCGGCACGCCGCGCGATGTCGGCGGCGAGCACGTCGAGACTTGGGGAAGTGCGCGCGGCGTCGCCGTCCGCCTGTGCCCCAGCCGAAAACACCGCACGCGACGACGCCAGCGACGAAGCCGCGTCGTCGTAACGCTCGAGCAGCATCTGGCCATACGCGATGCCATACCAGTTCGCCGCGACGTTCAGCGCCGTGCGGTCTTCGATCTCCGAGCGCATGCGCGAAATCTCGTCGGCGTATTCGCTGCGCGAGCGGTCCTGCAGCAAGCGCGCCCGCGCGCGCACGAAACCGTACTCGGCCACCTGATGCGGTTGCCGGTAAGGCGCACGCCGCGCGCGATCTTCCATGTCGGCGATCCGCTCGCCGGTCAGCGGGTGCGTGCGCGCGTAGGCCGGAATGCCGGTATCGCTCATCGCCGCACGGTCGAGACGGGCGAAGAACGCCGTCATCGCGTACGGATCGTAGCCTGCGCCGGCGAGCAGCAAAAAGCCGACGCGGTCCGCCTCGTGCTCGGCGGAGCGCGAAAAACGCAATTGATTATCGACGGCGTAAGCCTGACCGCCGATCGCAATCGCGCTGCCCAGGTCGCCGCTATGCGCAAGCACGCCCGCGAGAACGCCGAACAGCATGCCCGCGAGCGCCGCGTAGCCGCTGCGCTCGCCGGTGGTGATCATCCGCGAGATATGGCGTTGCAGGACGTGGCCCATCTCGTGGCCGAGCACGGACGCGAGTTCGGATTCGGTTTGCGTCGCGACGATCAGCCCCGTGTTCACGCCGATGAAACCGCCGGGCAGCGAAAACGCGTTGATCTGCGCGTCGCGCACGGCGAAGAGATCGAAGTCCGGCCGATAGCCGCCGATATACAGCGCGTTCGCCGCTGCGGCGAGTTTCGCGGCGACCGAGTTCAGGTAGTCGCGCACCAGCCAGTCGTCGAGATAGTCGGGGTCGCGCCGCAAGTCGCGCATCACGCGTTCGCCTAGCTTGCGCTCGGCTTGTGGCGTGAGCGTCCCCGCGCCGCCGCTGCCGAGGTCGGGCAATTGCTGCGCGACGATCGGCGCACGCCAGCCGCCAGTGCCACCGCCGTTGGCCCCGCGGTTCGCGCCCGAGTTGCCGGAGAAGCGGCTTTGCGCGCCGCCGTACACGCCGAATACGCCTTGCGCGATGTCCGGCGGCACGATCGGATCGGCGTATGACTCGACCGGCCCGCTGACGAGCGGCGGCTCAGCGGACTGCATCGGCGCAGCGCCGGACGCCGCGCGTGTCTGCGCGAACGCGCCAGGCGGCGCGGCCAGCGCAACACAGAGCAACGCAGCAAGAGACCGTTTCAGACGCATTGCGAGTTCGTATGACGGAGTCGAAAGCGACGCCCGCCGCTCGGATCATCGCGCGACTAAGATAGCGGGCATGGCGCAATTGTAATCAGTCGACGCACTCATCCGGCAGGCCGGCGCCGGGCCGGGCGGGCGCACCGCACTGCTATGATAGGCGCCCTCTGAAGGAGCCAACCATGCCTGAACTCACTCATTTCGACGCTGCCGGCGACGCGCATATGGTGGACGTCGGCGGCAAGCAGGAGACGAAGCGCATCGCCATCGCGCGCGGCTCGATCCGCATGCTGCCCGAAACCTTCGCGCTGATCCGCGACGGCAACGCAAAAAAGGGCGACGTGATCGGCGTTGCGCGTATCGCCGCGATTCAAGGCGCAAAGCGCACGGCGGATCTGATTCCGCTGTGTCATCCGCTCGCGCTGACACGCGTGAAGGTGGACTTCGAACTCGACGACGAGACGCCTGCGGTGCATTGCACCGCGCAAGTCGAAACGCTAGGCAGAACCGGGGTCGAGATGGAAGCGCTCACCGCCGTGCAGGTCGGGCTGCTGACGGTGTACGACATGTGCAAGGCGGTGGATCGCGGGATGACGATCACCGATGTGAGGGTGATGGAGAAGCATGGTGGGAAGTCGGGGGATTGGGTGGCGGCGTAAGCCGACGCTCGCGATCACGCTCCTCCTCCGATACTTCCACCCAAGACCCGCCTCACTCCTCGTCGTCTTCCTGCTCGACATCGCCCGACGGCAGACCGTAACGCTTGACGAGTTCCGCCTTGAAGCCGGCGAGCGTCTTCTGCTCATCGCACAGTTGATACAGATAGCTCAACTGCGACGGCCAGTCTTTCAGTTCCTCGGCGAAGATTTTCAGTCGCTCGACGGTATCGAATGCCGCGGCCGTGTCTCCGCTCAACGCCTGTAGCACCGCGTAACGACGCAGCACGGTTTCGCCTGGCAACAGCGCCATCGCCTGACGATGCATTGCGAGCTTGTGCTGAAGGTCCATCGAGTTCATCGGCAACAGCGTTGCCATGCCGTACCCGCCCCACGCCCGGAAAAGGAACGACGGGTCCGCGCGATATTGCTCGGCCGGACGCGAGCCGTAGTACAGCACCTCGGCGCGCGCGTAATCGCGGTACACCGGATAAAGCGCGGCAATGCCGCCGAACACGATCGCCGCGAATACGCCAAACGACAGACGCGCAGGCACGAGCCGCAACGGACGCGTCTCGAGCAGGCCGAACACGAACATGGCCGGCAGCAGGAAGAACATGTACTGCTGCGGATATTCGACGAGTGCATGCATGACGAGCACGCCGATCAGCGCAATGCCGAATACGCGCCCGGCGCTCTGCGGTGCGCGCACCACACGCACCAGCCACGTGACGAGGCCGAACAGCACGATCGCAAGACCGATCAAGCCGGTTTTCGCGAGGAGATCGATGAAAACATCGTGCGAATTATTGGCGATCTCGACGCCGCCGAGCGTCTTCGCGTACTGATACTGATAGCTCGGAAACTCGCCCCAGCCGACGCCCAGCAACGGATGCGTGCGGAACATCGTCCAGCCGTATTTCCACAGCGCGAGCCGCGGCGCGATCTGGCCGGCGTCCTTGAAACGATCTGCCGCCGACTGCCCGAGTTCGAGGTGATAGCGCACGTTGGCCCAGCGAATCAGCGCATTGACGACGAAGAACAGCACAGCGAGCGCAATCGGAATCAGCCATTGCCGATGACTGCGGCGCAACTGCGGTTCGGCGCGGGTCTGCGCGAACGCCATCCAGAAACCGGCCACGACGATCACACCCATTTGCAGCCACGGGCCGCGCGAGACCGTCAACGCGAGCCCCACTGCAAAGATGGTGGAGACGAGAGCCCAGATCGGGACGGCGATCCGGCGCGTCTGCACGAGGAACAGCGCGCCGGCCATCGCGAACGCGATATACGTGGCGAGGTGGTTCGCCTGCGCCATGTTGCCGAACGGCCGGCGCTCGACCGTCACGTTATACGCGACCACGAGCGGCGACACGCGCGTCTCCAGGTGAAAGAGCTGGATGACCTGGCAGAACACTGCAAACAGCCCGCCGACGACCAGCGCGCAAGCCGCCCAGCGCAACGCGGTCTCGCTGAGCTTCGCGCGCGCGAAGCCGTAGCCTGCGTGAGTCGCCATGAAAGCGGCCAGCAGGAATCCGCCGCCGAGCCAGTTCATCGACGGCTGCGAGACCGGCAGCAGCACCGACTGCGCGACCAGCAACAGCCCGAACAGCAGCGGCACGAGCGCCACCACCGGCCACGCGAACCCGATGCGCGGCTGCGAGCCCGCCACCAGCAAGACCACGCCGGCGCCCATCAGCAGGTACAACGCGAGTGCCGTGAATTCAGCGTAGAACGTCGGAATCGGATAGGTATGGTTGACGACTGCATAAGGCAGCACCAACGCGAGAGCCAACAGAATGAGAGAAAGGTAGCGCGCGAAAGGTGTGGGCATCGAGTAAGCGGGTGGGCGTCAGCAACCGGCGCACTATACAAAAAAATCCTTGCGCTGTGCGCCGGCTGGGCCGAAATATCCCGAAAATCAGCGATTTACGTTTGAACGGCTAGTTATCCGTGCGTGCGTCGCGCGCCTCGCGTGTTGCATCGCGCGTGTCGCATCGCGCGTCCTGTTACGCGTGTTGTATTACGCGCGGCACTCGGGAGGTGCGAGGTGTGAAGGCAAGGTCGGCGCCTGCGCGGGCATCGGACCTGCGCCCGGCGCCGGCAACGACGACGCCGTCTTGCCGCCGGCAAAGCATTCCCACGCGAGCGCGCCCGCCTGCACCGAGCCCTTCGCCAACGAGACACGCGCAGTGGGCGCATCGATGTTGTCGGGCACCGACGGCACGAGCGTGATCGTGTTGGAACCGGCAGGCGCCACGCGCGTCGTGAAGGCGACGGTGATCTGCCCGCTGTCGTCGTCGACATGAACGGACTCGACGTTGCGCGTCGCGGGCGGCGACGCGTAGCCGCCACCGAACGCGTTGCCGCTCGCCGCGTTTTCCGACACGGCAAGACGCGCCGACGAGGCGAGCGACAGCCCCTCGCCGACGCGGCTGCGTGCGAGGTAGTCCTGATACGCGGGAATCGCATAGGCCGCGATCACGCCGACGATCGCCAGCACGATCATCAGCTCGATCAGCGTGAAGCCGAGACCGAGGCGCGAGCCGACGCGGCGGCACGCTCGCGCGAGTGTTGCGGACCAACGCGCTCGCGCGAATCGCGAGTGCGCCAGCGTGGATTGCGAATAAGGGGAATAAGGCAAGGTGACGATCATCGGCAGGCTCCTGAAACGAAAAGCGCCTGCTCCACGAATCGGGAACAGGCGCTTTGATCGTAGCGAGCGACGCTCGTCTCGGACAGTCAGCCGAATGGCTAACGTTGAACCTGGAACGTACGCAGGTGTGATGCTTGGCGTTCCTTCAGGCCGCCGCGGATTTCGCGTTGCGGCGCTTGATCACATAACCCAGGATCACGACGAACAGCGCGCCCGCGATGCTCATGCCGTATTCGGCGAGCGGCGTGTCGAGGACCGGCCAACGGTCGCCGGCCGGATCGTTGATGATGAGCCCGCCCGCGATCCAGCCGAGCAACGCGGCGCCGAGCGTGATGACGATCGGGAACCGGTCCAGCAGTTTCAGCACGATCTGGCTGCCCCATACGATCAACGGGATACTCACCACGAGTCCGAAGATCACCAGCGCGAGGCGATGCTCCGGGTCAGCGGCCTCGGCGGCGCCCGCAATAGCGATCACGTTGTCGAGACTCATCACGGCATCGGCGACGATGATCGTCTTGATCGCCGAGATGAGCTTATCGGCGGGCTTCACGTTGTCGTGCGCGTCGTGCGCCGGCGCCATCAGCCGGACGCCGATCCACAGCAGCAACAGCCCGCCCGCGAACTTCAGCAGCGGCACGTCGAGCAGCGCGACGGCGAAAGCAATCAGTATCACGCGCAGCAGGATCGCGCCCGCCGTGCCCCACAGCACGCCCTTCGTGCGCTGCGCGGGCGGCAGGTTGCGGCAGGCCAGCGCGATCACGACGGCGTTGTCGCCGCCGAGCAGAATGTCGATGACGATGATCTGAATAACTGCGCCCCAATGGAGCGTGGCGAGGAACTCGAGCATGAGCAAAAGAATAAGAAGGAAGCGGACGCGCGACCAATAAAAAAGCGGAGGAGTGTTTAACTCCCCCGCTTTTGAGAACGCACGCTACGAAAGGATCTCGTAAGCGTATCAAAAAAGGCGCTCGAACTGGGCGCCAGTTTCGATTTACAGCATTGCCTTCAGAAGACGCGCCATTTCCGACGGGTTCTTCGTGACCTTGATACCGCAGGCGTCCATGATTTCCAGCTTCGCTTCGGCCGTATCCGCACCGCCCGAGATCAGCGCGCCGGCGTGGCCCATGCGCTTGCCCGGAGGCGCCGTGACGCCGGCGATGAAGCCGACCACCGGCTTCTTCATGTTGCCCTTGATCCACTCAGCCGCGTTCGCTTCGTCCGGACCGCCGATCTCGCCGATCATGATGACGGCGTCCGTATCCGGATCGTCGTTGAACATCTTCATCACGTCGATGTGCTTCAGGCCGTTGATCGGATCGCCGCCGATACCGACTGCCGACGACTGGCCGAGGCCGATCGCCGTCAACTGGCCGACTGCTTCATACGTCAGCGTGCCCGAACGCGACACGACGCCGATGCGGCCCTTGCGGTGGATGTGACCCGGCATGATGCCGATCTTCAGCTCGTCCGGCGTGATCGTGCCGGGGCAGTTCGGTCCGAGCAGCAGCGTCTTGCGGTTTTCGCGACGCATGCGGTCCTTGATCTCGATCATGTCACGGACGGGAATGCCTTCCGTGATGCAGATCGCGAGATCCAGGTCGGCTTCGACTGCTTCCCAGATTGCAGCAGCAGCGCCTGCCGGCGGAACGTAAATCACCGACACGGTCGCGCCCGTTTCAGCCTTGGCTTCAGCGACGCTTGCGTAGATAGGAATGCCTTCGAAATCTTCGCCGGCCTTCTTCGGATTCACGCCTGCGACGTACGCTTCGCGGCCGTTTGCGTATTCACGGCAAGCACGCGTATGGAACTGACCGGTCTTGCCGGTGATGCCCTGCGTGATGACCTTGGTGTCTTTGTTAATCAGAATCGACATGTATTGACCTCTGTTCGTTTGGCGTCACACGATGGCGCGACGAGCAACGAGGCGGAACGTTCTCGCCCGCGTTGCCCGTGCGCTACCGTGCGCCGCCATTCGTAATCCTGGTAAACGCCGTGGGAGGCTGATTACGCCTTGCCCGCGGCAGCCGCGACGACCTTCTGAGCCGCTTCTTCCATGCTGTCAGCCGAGATGATCGGCAGACCGGAATCGGCGAGCATCTTCTTGCCCAGGTCTTCGTTCGTGCCCTTCATGCGGACCACGAGCGGCACCTTCAGCGACACGGCCTTCGACGCCGCGATCACGCCTTCCGCGATCACGTCGCAGCGCATGATGCCGCCGAAGATGTTGACCAGAATCGCGGTCAGGTTCGGGTTCTTCAGCATGATCTTGAACGCTTCCGTGACCTTCTCCGTCGTGGCGCCACCGCCCACGTCGAGGAAGTTCGCCGGTTCGCCGCCGAACAGCTTGATGGTGTCCATCGTCGCCATTGCGAGGCCCGCGCCGTTCACCAGACAGCCGATGTTGCCGTCGAGCGAGATGTACGCGAGGTCGAACTTCGACGCTTCGACTTCAGCCGGATCTTCTTCGTCCAGATCGCGATACGCGACGATTTCCGGATGACGGAACAGTGCGTTCGAATCGAAGTTGAACTTGGCGTCGAGTGCGATGACCTTGCCGTCGCCCGTCAGGATCAGCGGGTTGATTTCGGCGAGCGATGCGTCGGTTTCCCAAAACGCCTTGTAGAGGCCTTGCAGGATCGCGCGTGCTTGCGGGATCGACGCGTCGGGCACGCCGATCTTCTTCGCGAGGTCGTCTGCTTCGGCGTCCTTCAGGCCGGTCGACGGATCGACGGCAACCTTGTGGATCAGCTCGGGCGTCTTTTCCGCGACTTCCTCGACGTCCATGCCGCCTTCGCTCGACGCCATCACGACGATCTTCTGCGAAACACGATCGATCACGAGGCCGACATACAGTTCCTTCTTGATGTCCGCGCCTTCCTCGATCAACAGACGGTTCACCTTCTGGCCTTCCGGACCAGTCTGGTGTGTGACGAGCTGCATGCCGAGGATCTGGTTCGAGTACTCACGAACCTGATCCAGCGACTTGGCAACCTTCACGCCGCCACCCTTGCCACGGCCACCCGCATGGATCTGAGCCTTCACGACCCACACCGGGCCGCCGAGCTCTTCCGCGGCCTTGACCGCATCATCCACCGAGAAGACCGGCTTGCCGCGCGGTACCGCGACGCCGAATTTCCGCAGGATTTCCTTACCCTGGTACTCGTGAATCTTCATGCGTGATTCCCTTCAGTCTGAGAGTTGGATTAAACATCGCTTCCGCTACCGTCCAACATGCCGGGCGCATTGCCCCTGCCTTCGTGGCGGGCCGCCCCGTTGTCTGGCGATGCCGGGCGGTCTGCTGGGCGTGGCGCATGGCCATACCAGCGCGGGTAAAACTGCTGCACTGCCTCCCCGTCGAAACGCAGCGCGTGGCAGCGTCCCAACTGGAATGGCGGTTTTTCGTTTAGACGTTCGGCGGTGCCGTCGGTCGACTCGCTTTCTGAACTTGCACTCGCGCCTGGCGTGCTGTCACCGGTGTTCCATACGTCGCCGGCGAACGCCTGGATCGCTGCGGTCGGCAGGATCGCGCACAGCTCGGTGAGATGCGTGCAACCCGCCGTGCCGGCCAGCAAACGGGCAGCATCGCGACGGAAGTTGTGGAACAGATTGAGCCCGATGAGGGCACGATAGGCGGGATTGCTGGCTTGGCAGAGCCCAGGATAGGGCACCCAGTCGGACGACGCTTCGGCGTCGACGACATTGAGCTTGCGATCGATGGTGATGCGAAGCCAGAGTTCATGGATCGGTTGACCATTGGGCCGGACGCCCGACGCAAGGACCACGTCGCGTGGCTTTTCGTCGGTCAAGCACGCTTCCACATCCCACAGGCCATCGGCTCGTTCATAAGCTTCCGCCCGGATTGCGCGACGATGGCGCAATTGACGGGGCACTGACGAGGAAAGCGGCATGCGGAAAGGAAAGGCCGAATTGGAAAACGCGTGAATTTTAGCATACTGGGTATTCGGGACAGCCCGGAATGCGGCGGGGACGGCCTGCTGGCCGGTTATGGGTGGGGTTATGGCTGGAGTTGGTGGTGGGACGATTGCGTTGAAGCGTTAGTGCGGGTGATGCGGTTTGGCGGGACTTGTGGCGCTTCTGGTGCTTGTCCTGCTTCTGGCGCTTCGCGGCACTTTCCGCCGTTTCGCGTCATTTCGCGCCCTTCACCGTTATTCACCGCTCCATTCTTCGTCGATACCTTTGAGGATTTTGCCGATCGTCGCGCCAGAAAAACCGCGCGACGCGAGAAAGCGCGCCTGCTTCGCGCGCTCAGCCGCGGTCTCCGGAAGCTGACCGAACTTCTTGCGCCATACGGCCTGGGCGCGCGCCAGTTCCGTTTCGCGTAATTGAGCGCTCGCTTCGTCGACGAGCGTGCGATCCACCGCGTGTTGCTTCAATTCGCCAACGATGCGGCTTGCACCCAGCCGCGACGAACGACGATGAATCAGGCTTTCGGCGAATCGGGAATCGGATAGCCAGTTTTCGGCTTCGAGCGTGTCGAGCAGCGTATCGAGCGAATCGCTTTCTTCGACGAAGGGCTTCAGCTTGCGTGCAAGTTCACTGCGGCTATATTCGCGGCGCGATAGATAGCCGAGCGCGCGTCCTTTGAGCGAACGTGCCGGGCGTTGGGATTTTTTTGCTTCGGACGGGCCGGGATCTGCGTCGCCGGGTGTTTGGTCTGAGGCAGATGTGCTGCGTGGGCCGCTTGACCCATGCGAACGAAGCGAGCTGCGTGAGTTGTTACGCGAGTTGCGTGAGCCGCGCGACTCACTCGAGCGCGTGTAGGTAGGCCCAGTGGACTGGTCGGGCTGGCTTGCGGACAGCGCGCGCCGCGGGCCACGGCCTGCGGCGCGATCGTGTGCGTCGAACGGTTCAGACGGATCGAACGGATCAAAGCGATCCGATGTTTCGGATAGATCCGCCTGCCCCGAACGTTCGGGCGAATCGCTCCCGTCATTACGCGGGCCGCCCACGTTGCGTCCAGAATTGGACAATGGCCGGCCCTTGCGTATCACGTAGTGGTTACTCTTCGTCCGCGACTTCTGCGCCTGCGCCGGTCACTGCCTCGGCCATTGCATTCACACCCAGCGATTCGCGGATGCGGTTCTCGATCTCACGAGCGATATCCGGATTTTCGCGCAGGAATTCACGCGCATTGTCCTTGCCCTGGCCGATACGCTCACCGCTATAGCTGTACCACGCGCCGGCCTTGTCGACGATTTTGGCCTGCACGCCCAGGTCGATAATTTCGCCCTGACGCGAAATACCCTCGCCGTACAGAATGTCGAAGATCGCCTCGCGGAACGGTGGCGAAACCTTGTTCTTGACCACCTTCACGCGCGTTTCGTTGCCGATCACTTCGTCGTTCTTCTTGATCGAGCCGATGCGGCGAATGTCGAGACGCACCGACGCGTAGAACTTGAGCGCATTACCGCCGGTGGTGGTTTCCGGATTGCCGAACATCACGCCGATCTTCATGCGGATCTGGTTGATGAAGATCACGAGGCAGTTGGTGCGCTTGATCGTGCCCGTGAGCTTGCGCAGCGCTTGCGACATAAGACGCGCTTGCAGACCCGGCAGCGAGTCGCCCATTTCGCCTTCGATTTCAGCCTTCGGCACAAGCGCCGCGACCGAGTCGATCACGATCATGTCGATCGAGCCCGAGCGCACCAGTGCATCGGCAATTTCCAGCGCCTGCTCGCCCGTGTCCGGCTGCGACACCAGCAGGTCGTTCACGTTCACGCCGAGCTTGCCCGCGTATTGAATGTCGAGCGCGTGTTCCGCGTCGATAAACGCTGCCGTGCCGCCGATCTTCTGCATTTCCGCGATGACTTGCAGCGTCAGCGTGGTCTTACCCGACGACTCCGGACCGTAGATTTCGACCACGCGGCCACGCGGCAAACCGCCGACGCCCAACGCGATGTCGAGGCCGAGCGATCCGGTGGAAACGACCTGGATGTCTTCGACTACCTCACCTGCGCCGAGCCGCATGACCGACCCTTTGCCGAACTGCTTTTCGATCTGCGCGAGGGCGGCAGCGAGTGCCTTGCTCTTTTCAGCAGTCAGTCCAGCCGAGCCTTTCTTGCTTTCTTCCATGAATCGTCCTTTGCTATGATGAACGGCGTCTGAGGCAGATGTGTCGTCCAGTTTTGAAGGACAGCACACGAAACTCAGACACTGTATAAAAAAACAGTGGTTTTGGCAAGCGTGATTCTGATGCGAACGCGCATTTTTACTGTCGCGCCGCCCAACCACCCACAATGATTCGGAGACCGCTGTGCGCCGCGGGGACACCCGAGGTGCCGGCCAAGGCCCTGAGCTGGCGCATCATGCGAATTCTGATTGCCGAAGACGACAGCATACTCGCGGACGGTCTCGTTCGATCACTCCGCCAATCGGCCTATGCCGTGGATCACGTGAAGAGCGGCGTCGAGGCCGACACCGCGCTGTCGATGCAAAGTTTCGATCTGCTGATTCTCGATCTCGGCCTGCCGCGCATGTCCGGGCTCGAAGTGCTGCGCCGCCTGCGCGCGCGCAATTCGAACCTGCCGGTGCTGATTCTGACCGCCGCGGACAGCGTCGACGAGCGCGTCAAGGGCCTCGACCTCGGCGCCGACGACTACATGGCCAAACCGTTTGCCCTCAACGAACTCGAAGCGCGTGTACGCGCGCTCACGCGGCGCGGCGCGGGCGGCGGTCCGACGATCGTGCGGCACGGTTCGCTGGGCTTCGATCAGGTGGGCCGGATCGCCTATATCAACGATCAGGTGATCGACCTGTCCGCGCGCGAACTGGGTCTTCTCGAAGTGCTGCTGCAACGGATCGGCCGGCTGGTTTCGAAGGAACAGCTCGTCGACCATCTTTGCGAATGGGGCGAGGAAGTCAGCAACAACGCAATCGAGGTCTATGTGCACCGGCTGCGCAAGAAAATCGAGCCGAGCGGCGTGCGCATCATCACCGTGCGAGGGCTCGGCTACTGCCTCGAGAAAGCGGTCGCGCCCGCGAATGCCAGTGCGAATGCGGCGGCAACCACACCCGCCGAGCCCGAACCGGCACCATCGCCGTCAACGCCGGCCGGCGGAATGCCGGCGAGTCACCACTACAAATAGAGCACATCATGTCCGCACGCGCAGATCGCGCGACGGCCCGCGCGGCGGACCTCGACGAGGCGCGCGACGAGCGCTACGCCAATCCGTTCGCCCCGCCCGACGAAACCGAAGCCGCCGCCGAGGCGCGCCCCCGCTCGCTATTCGGCGAAATTCTCGACTGGATGCTCGCGCCTTTGCTGCTGCTCTGGCCAATGAGCCTCGCGGTCACGTATCTGGTCGCCAAATCGATCGCGAACGGGCCGTTCGACCGCGCGCTGGAAACCGACGCCTACGTGCTCGCTCGGCAGATTCATCCGGTCAACGGCGTGGCCGAACTGACGCTGCCCGATTCCACGCGCGACTTTTTGCGGACGGACAACGTCGACAGTGTTTTCTATCAGGTGCTCGGCACGCGGGGC
This sequence comes from Paraburkholderia sp. RCC_158, assembly GCF_041355255.1. Taxonomy (NCBI): domain Bacteria; kingdom Pseudomonadati; phylum Pseudomonadota; class Betaproteobacteria; order Burkholderiales; family Burkholderiaceae; genus Paraburkholderia; species Paraburkholderia sp. RCC_158. The sequence continues at coordinate 176,641 of NZ_JBFUPM010000010.1, forward strand.
GAGCTGGTGGCGGGCGAGCGCGACATGCCGCTGCCGCACGAAGACGACCGGCCGCAACCGGGCCTTGTCGCTTTCCGGGACGACATGCTGCGCGGCAACGACATCCGCGTGGCCTATACGACGGTCGAATTCCCGCAGACGCCCGGCGCGGAGCCGGTGCTCGTGCAGGTCGCCGAGACGCTCGACAAACGCAGCCAGCTCGCCAACGACATCATCAAAGGCGTGATCCTGCCGCAGTTCGTGATCCTGCCGCTCGCGATCCTGCTCGTGTGGTTCGGCCTTTCGCGCGGCCTCGCGCCGCTGCACGCGCTGCAGGCGCACATCCGCGCGCGTCGGCCCGACGATCTGTCGCCGCTCGAGGCGCGTCGCGCGCCGCCGGAGATCGAGCCGCTCGTCACGTCGTTCAATGATTTGCTGACGCGCCTCGAGCAGAACATGGAATTGCAAAAGCGCTTTATCGCCGACGCCGCGCATCAGATGAAAACGCCGCTCGCCGGCCTGCGCACTCAGGCTGAGCTGGCGCTGCGGCAAGACGCGTCGGCGGAAGTGCATCGCTCGCTCGAGCAGATCGCGACGAGTTCGGAGCACGCGGCGCGGCTCGTCACGCAACTGCTTGCGCTCGCGCGCGCCGAAAACCGCATGTCCGGGCAGATCTTCACGCCGGTGGAAGTGACGGAAGTCGCGCGCAATGCCGTGCGCGACTGGGTGCAGGCCGCGCTCGCCAAGCAGATGGATTTGGGTTACGAGGCGCCGGACGAACCCGTCGAGGTCGACGGCAATCCGGTCATGCTGCGCGAGATGTTGTCGAACCTGATCGACAACGCGATCCGCTACACGCCGGCGGGCGGCCGCATCACCGTAAGAGTGAGGCACGACGCCGCCGCGCGGCTCGTGCATCTCGAAGTGGAAGACACCGGTATCGGCATTCCAGCCGCCGAACGTTCGCGGGTCGTCGAGCGCTTTTACCGGATTCTCGGCCGCGAAGGCGACGGCAGCGGCCTCGGGCTTGCGATCGTCCGCGAAATCGCGACGATGCACGGCGGCGAGCTGACCATCGACGACAACGTCTATCAAACCGCGCCGCGGCTCGCGGGAACGCTCGTGCGTGTCAGTTTGCATGTGCTCGAGCGGGGCAGGACTTACCCTAACGCGGGCTGACAGCCATAAGCCGCCAAAGCCAAGTTGTCCGGCGTTCACAGCATATTGCACGGCGTTGAACCAGAATTGACCTATTTTCACGAACCTTCGTCGCGGGTCAGCAAGCCATCGGCGCAACCATTCACGTCAGTAGGCCGTAAGTTTTCACTCCAATAATCGGTTGCACGGAACGCCGCGGGCCGGCGCACCGCGTGCATATCAATATTGGAGACGACATATGGCTACCGTAGGCGGACACATTTCGCCCGTGCCCATGACGCGCGATGAGAAGCGGGTGATCTTCGCATCGTCGCTAGGTACGGTTTTCGAGTGGTACGACTTTTATCTGGCCGGCTCGCTGGCCGCCTTCATCAGCAAGAGCTTTTTCTCCGGCGTCAATCCGACTGCCGGCTTCATTTTCACGCTGCTCAGCTTCGCCGCGGGTTTCGCGGTCCGGCCGTTCGGCGCGGTGGTATTCGGGCGGCTCGGCGATATGGTCGGCCGCAAGTACACGTTCCTCGTCACGATCGTGATCATGGGCGTGTCGACGTTCCTCGTCGGCTTCTTGCCCGGCTATGCGGCGATCGGCATCGCATCGCCGGTCATCTTCATCGCGATGCGGATGCTGCAGGGCCTGGCGCTCGGCGGCGAGTACGGCGGCGCCGCGACCTACGTGGCGGAACATGCGCCGCCGGGACGCCGCGGCTTCTACACTGCCTGGATTCAGACGACGGCCACGCTCGGCCTCTTCCTCTCGTTGCTCGTGATTCTCGGCGTGCGTACGGCGATGGGCGAAGACGCGTTCGGCGCATGGGGCTGGCGCATTCCGTTCATCGCGTCGATCGTGCTGCTGGCCATTTCGGTGTGGATTCGCCTGCAACTGCATGAATCGCCGGTGTTCGAGCGCATCAAGGCCGAAGGCAAGACGTCGAAGGCGCCGCTTACCGAAGCGTTCGGCCAGTGGAAGAACCTGAAGATCGTGATTCTCGCGCTGATCGGCCTGACGGCCGGCCAGGCCGTGGTGTGGTACACGGGCCAGTTCTACAGCCTGTTCTTCCTGACGCAGACGCTGAAGGTCGACGGCGCAACGGCCAACATCATGATCGCCATCGCGCTGCTGATCGGCACGCCGTTCTTCCTGTTCTTCGGCTCGCTGTCGGACCGCATCGGCCGCAAGCCGATCATCATGGCCGGGCTGCTGATCGCCGCGCTGACGTACTTCCCGCTCTTCAAGGCGCTCACGCACTATGTGAACCCGGCGCTGGAAACGGCTACGGCCAAGGCGCCGATCGTCGTGATCGCGAATCCCGACGAATGCTCGTTCCAGTTCAACCCGGTCGGCACGTCGAAGTTCACGAGTTCCTGCGACATCGCGAAGAGCGCGCTTTCGAAGGCCGGCCTGAACTACGAGAACGTCGCGGCGCCGGCGGGCACGGCGGCGCAGATCAAGGTCGGCGATACGGTGGTGAACACGTATGACGGCAAGGCCGCCGACGCCAAGGAACAGGGCAAGACGTTCGACAAGACGCTCGCCACGACGCTGAAGTCCGCGGGCTATCCGCCGAAGGCCGACTCGTCGCAGATCAACTGGCCGATGAGCGTGGTGATCCTGACGATCCTCGTGATCTACGTGACGATGGTCTACGGACCGATCGCGGCAATGCTGGTGGAGATGTTCCCGACGCGTATCCGCTATACGTCGATGTCGCTGCCGTATCACATCGGCAATGGCTGGTTCGGCGGCTTCCTGCCGGCCACCGCGTTCGCGATCGTCGCGGCGAAGGGCAACATCTACTCGGGCTTGTGGTATCCGATCGTGATCGCGCTCATCACGTTTGTGATCGGCATGCTGTTCGTCCGCGAAACGAAAGACTCGGACATTTACGCGAAGGATTGACCGGGACCCGCCGCCCCGCAGGCCCGCGCTTGCGGGCTCATGAGGCGGCAGTTTAAAAAGTTGCGCGCCGGGGGTTGACAGCCCTCGGCGCTATCCCCATAATCTCGCTTCTTTCGGCGAATTAGCTCAGTTGGTTAGAGCGACGGAATCATAATCCGCAGGTCCGGGGTTCGAGTCCCTGATTCGCCACCAGTTGCAAGAAAAAGCCGCTGACCCACAAGGTCAAGCGGCTTTTTCGTTTCTGGCTGTCTATTTTTCATTCAGGCACCGACACTCGCAACTTCAAGGAGGATTGTTGATGACGTTCCGCACCGCCGCGCGCGCCGTGGCCATCGCATCGATCGCGCTTTGGAGCGCCGCTTCCGTGAGCGCGGCTCAGGCGCAAGCTCCGACCGACAACCAGTGGCGCGCAAGCCAGACCACCTTGTCGACGCTTCTGCAGAACGGCTACAGGATCGTCGCCGTCGTCAATACGCCTCGCGCCGACGGCGGCCCGGCCGATACGATCTTCGTGCAGCGCGACCAGAGCGCCTTCAAGTGCATCGATTCGCAAGCCTCCGAGGCGAGCAAGAAAGTGCCGGGCTGTTATGAACTGGCGCCGTCGTCGGGCGCGGCCACGACGGGCCCGGAAGCCAAGTAAGCGAGCCATCCGGGAACCGGCGCGATCACGCCTCGATGCGCCCGCGCGTCACGCCGAGCAGGCGCGCCATCGCGTCGCGCGCGGCGGCGGCATCGCGTTCGCGAATCGCCTCGAACACGGCCGTATGTTCCGCGAGCGACGCATTGAAAACCTCCGCGCGCTTCGCATTTAGCCGAAGCTGCGCCTCGAGCGTACGTTCGATCAGTGTGCCGAGCGGAATCAGCAATTCGTTCCTGCACGCGATCAGCACGCTCAGGTGAAACTGCAGATCCGCGCGCACCCATTCGTCGACATTGCGCGCCGCGGCCATTGCCGCGTGGGCGGCGGCCAGCGCGCCGAACGTGTCATCCGCGTGCGAAGCCGCCGCGAGACCGGCGGCATACGGCTCGATCATCTCGCGCATTTCCTGCAGCTTGAGCGCGAATTGCATCGGCTCGGCGACGCGCGAATACCAGTCGAGCACATCGACATCGAGCAGATTCCACGCGTGCCTCGGCCGCACGCGCGTGCCCACGCGCGGCCGCGATTCGATCAGCCCTTTCGACGTCAGCGTGCGCAGCGCCTCGCGCAACACAGTGCGACTCACGCCCAAAGTGCCCATTAACTCCGCCTCGCGCGGCAGGATCGATTCGGGCGCGTAGTCGCCACGCAAAATCGCCGTGCCCAGCAAATGCGCGACGCGCCCATGCAGATCGTGCTGAATAGCTTTCTCCCGGCGGCGGCGCCGCTCAATATGTGGCGAATAGTACTATTAATAGTACTTTAGCGCGATTGTGCGGTAGCATGGAAACCCTCGAATATTTCGCAATGAGTGGAGACGCACGCCATGAAAATCACCAAGCTTGAAACGTTCATCGTTCCGCCGCGCTGGTGCTTCCTCAAGATCGAGACGGACGAAGGCATCGTCGGCTGGGGCGAGCCGGTGGTCGAGGGCCGCGCGCATACGGTGGCCGCGGCCGTCGAAGAACTGTCGGACTATCTGATCGGCAAAGACCCGCTTCTGATCGAAGACCACTGGCAGGTCATGTACCGCGCGGGCTTTTATCGCGGCGGTCCGATCACGATGAGCGCGATCGCCGGCGTCGATCAGGCGCTGTGGGACATCAAGGGCAAGCATCATGGCGTGCCGATTCACGCGCTGCTCGGCGGCCAGGTGCGCGACAGGATCAAGGTGTATTCGTGGATCGGCGGCGACCGTCCGAGCGACGTTGCGAACAACGCGCGCGCCGTGGTCGAGCGCGGCTTCAAGGCCGTGAAGATGAACGGCTCGGAAGAACTGCAGATCATCGACACCTTCGACAAGGTGCAAGGCGTCATCAACAACGTGGCCGCGGTGCGCGAGGCGGTGGGACCGGACATTGGCATCGGCGTGGATTTCCACGGCCGCGTGCACAAGCCGATGGCCAAAGTCCTCGCGAAAGAGCTCGACCCGTACAAGCTGCTCTTCATCGAAGAGCCGGTGCTGTCGGAAAACGCGGAAGCGCTGCGCGACATCGTCAACCAGACCAACACGCCGATTGCATTGGGCGAGCGCCTGTATTCGCGCTGGGACTTCAAGCACATTCTGTCGGGCGGCTACGTCGACATCATCCAGCCGGATGCGTCGCACGCGGGCGGGATTACGGAGTGCCGCAAGATCGCGTCGATGGCGGAAGCCTACGACGTCGCGCTCGCGCTGCACTGCCCGCTCGGTCCGATCGCGCTCGCCACCTGCCTGCAGATCGACGCGGTGAGCTACAACGCGTTCATCCAGGAACAGAGCCTCGGCATTCACTACAACCAGGGCAATGACCTGCTCGACTACATCAGGAACCCGGAAGTCTTCAAATACGAAGACGGCTTCGTGTCGATTCCGCAAGGTCCGGGTCTCGGTATCGAGGTGAACGAAGAGAAGGTGCGCGAGATGGCGAAGGTCGGGCATCGCTGGCGCAATCCTGTCTGGCGTCACGCGGACGGCAGCGTCGCGGAGTGGTGAGCGGAGCTTTGCTGACTGAGCCGGTTTGCTGACTAGCTGACTAACTGACTAGCGCCGCCTGCGGGCGGCGTTCTCTTTTGTGCGTCGACAGCCGGGCGATTCGCGCGATGCAGCCACACGTTACGGCGACGTGACGCCCGGCCGTCTCAGTAACGTAACGTCCGGGACCAAACCGGCTCCAGCAGCGCTCGCAAGACGCTCGCGCCGCTTGCCTCCGCACCCCGCAAAGCCCCGTCGACAAAGGCGCTCGCGCCCTTTGTTCGGCATCAGACAGTCACATGGCGTGGTCCTTGCTCAAATGCACTCGACAACAAAATGCATCGGGGGCTTCATGGGCGAATTCATTCCGGACTATCTGCTGCGCGAACAGGCGGCCGTCGGCGCGCTCGCGCTGTTCGGCGTGCTGCGCATCATCGGCGCGGCCGTCGCGTATGAACGCGGCTGGCGCATCGCGGCGCTCGAAAAATGGTTCATCGCCGCCGCCGTCATCTATTGCATTCCGCAGCTTTTCGACGTGCTGGCGCATGTCTACGGCGCGCACGCGGCCGCAGCCGAACTCGAAGGCAAAGCCGCAGGCTGCGCGATCGCGCTCTTTAGCGCGCCGATCGTCGGGCATCGGCTGGGCCTCGAATGAATCGATCGGGCGGCCACATGCTGAACATGCTATCGACGCGCATCGCCAGAACGGCCCGGCTCGCCAGGCCGGTGTACGGCGTCGGCGATGTGCTGAGGCTGAAATCGGGCGGATGCCCGATGACCGTCACATGGAGCGGTCCCGTGCTGTTCGCGTCAGGCAACTGGCTGATCTGCCAATGGTTCACCGATACGGGGGAACTGATGCAGGAGATGTTTCCCGAGGAAACACTGGAGCCGGCGCAGGTGGAGAGGCGGTTGCCGGCTGCTGGGCAGTAGCGGATTGGCGGGTACTAGCGGGTTCGCTCGCTGAGATGAGCGGCCGTGTCTACTGCGCCGCGCGTCAAAACTGCGCGGCGTTTTTTACGCGACGCGTGTGGACTGCGCGTTGTCTGAGGTGACGCGGCAAGGCGCACCGCCGCTTGTCTACGCGACGCGTGCGAACTACGCGTCGCCCGAGGTGACGCGGCAAGGCGCACAGTCACCGCCGCCTCGCGCCATCCAAACCCACCCGACCACCAACCTCACCCAAGCGCCGCAAACGCCGGCACGCTATGCGACAGCACGGCGGCCGCGACAAAAACGCCGATCAGCGCTAGTGCTTCCAGGTAAAGCACGTTGACGAAGGTATGCGCGTCCATCGTCGATGCCGTGCGGCGCAGGCGTGGCAGCGCGAGGAAGCGGTTCAGTCCGCCAAGCACCAGCGCCAGTCCGACGAGCGTGAGCTTGAGAATCAGCACATGGCCCCACGAGCTCGACTCGATCGCCAGCAACGACCCGCCCGAACCCCGCACCGCATTGAAGATGCCGGACAGGATGACAAACCCGACCGCGACCAGCGACACATTCGACACCTGCGTCGCCGTGCGGATCAGCACGCCGCGCGCCGTCGACGCGCCCAGCGCCGGCAACGCGACGAGCCCGGCCGTGATCGCGAGACCGCCCCAGACGGTCGTCACGAGCACATGCAGCGTTTGCATCGCGATGGCCGCCGACGCGAGGCCGGCGTCCGCCGCATGTCCGAGCGACGCCTTGCCCGCCGCGATGACGATCACCGCGAGCCACAGCAGCGCATTGCGCAGCATGCCGCCGTGACTCGTCATGGCCGTGCCGAGCAAAATCAGCGCGCCGGCGAAGGCAACGCTCCAGCCATAGCCGACATGCGTTTGCGAAAGCACGGTCGGCACCATGCCGAACGCGGCGGGCAACGCCACGCCGCTCATCGACGCCGCCTGATACAGCAGCCAGCCGAGATCCGCGAGCACCAGCACGACGCTCGCCGTCAGCAACGACCGTTGCGCGCGCAACCACGCGGGTTGCGCGGGCGAGATCTTCGCCTTGGCATCGTCCGCCAGCCACGCGCCGAGCAACGCCGAACCGACGGCAAACGCAAACGCGACATTCATGAGCGCGGCCATCGCGACCTGCCCGATCCACAGTCCGTCGATGCTCATTTGACAGTGAACGCAAAGTCGCCTTGCGTGCGATGACCGTCGGTGGCAACCGCGGTCCAATGCACCGCGTAGTGGCCCGCGCCCAACTGCGGCAGCGGCAGATGCATGACGCGCGCATCCTGTTTATCGACTTGCGACGCAGCCGATGCGGCCGGCTTGCCGTTGGCATCGGCGAGCGCGATCTTGCTGAACGCCGGTTCGAGCGGCTCGGTGAAGTGCAGCGTGACCTCGGCGGGTGCGGCGACTTCGGCGTTGGCAGCCGGCTCGCTGGAAACGAGATGCGCATGCGCGAATGCCGTGGACGTCAGCAAGAGCGCCGCGGCGCCGAACGCGAATGAAAGCCGCGCCGGACGAATAATATGGATTAGCTTCATGTAAGGCCGATAGCGGTGAACAGGAAAACGGCAGTGGCCGGCAAGGCTGGAGCGGAATGCAGCAGACCGCGCGCGCCGCGCGAACAGATCGAACGCGCAACCCGGCGCGCCCGGAAGTGTACGCTTCGATGGTCCGCGTGCGCGTGGGTTCAACATCGCGCGCAAAAGTTCGCCGGGTACAGCGCTTGCAACCGTGGACCACGCAGTAAAAAGTCGAGAAGGCGTGCATGAACATGCTCGGGCGCGGCAATGCGCGTCAAACTGTCGCACGCCTGTGACATCCGCAAGCGTCGCGCGTGCGGCAAATAGTCATCATCACCCTTCGATGATAGAATGCTGCGTCGCCGCAGCGCCGGCTGCCCTTCACACCGAGCCGCTCGAAGTTCGGTCAGGTCCCCGATTTTGATGGAGTTACGCGTGTCTTCAAGACGCATTTTCCGCCCGTTGCTTGCCCTTCTGCTGATCGGCTCCGCGGGTGTCTATAGCGCTGCGAAAGCGCAGACTCAACCGAAGGCCCCCGATACGATGGAAGCGCGCGTGCAAGGTTGCACGGCCTGCCACGGCACACACGGTCAAGGCACGGACAACGACTACTTCCCGCGCCTCGCGGGCAAGCCGGCCGACTATCTGTACAACCAGTTGCAGAATTTCCGCGAAGGGCGCCGCAAGTATCCGCCCATGAACTACCTCGTCACGTATCTCTCCGACGACTATCTGCATCAGATCGCCACGTACTTCTCGAAGCAGCGCCCGCCGTATCCGGCGCCGGCCAAGCCGACGGTTTCGTCCACCACGCTCGCGCGCGGCCAGCAGATCGTGCTGAACGGCGACGCGTCGAAGCAGATTCCGGCTTGCGCGGCTTGCCACGGCAAGAGCCTGACCGGCATGGAGCCGGCCATTCCGGGTCTGGTCGGTCTGCACTCCGATTACATCAGCGCGCAGCTCGGCGCATGGCGTTCGGGCACGCGCCACGCAATCGCACCTGATTGCATGCACACCATCGCCACGCGTCTCACCGACGAAGACGTCAACGCGGTCGCTGCGTGGCTTTCCACGCAACAGGCTCCACAAAACCCCGTGCCGGCTCCGGCCCGCTCGATGAAGACTCCGCTTGCCTGCGGCAGCGAACCGCAATAAGGCACCGGGAGAGACACTCAAATGAAACGCAAGTCTTTGTTCGCCCTCTCGGCAGTTGTCGTTGTCGCGGCTGCTGCACTCGTCCCCGTCCTGTGGTCGGGCGGCGACAATCTGCATAACGGCTCGGCCGTGGCGGCAACGCCGGCCGACCAGGCCGCGCTCGTCAAGAAGGGCGAGTACCTCGCCCGCGCCGGCGACTGTATCGCCTGCCACACGGTGCGCGGCGGCAAGCAGTTCGCGGGCGGTCTGCCCATGGCCACGCCGTTCGGCACGATGTTCACGCCGAACATCACGCCTGACGACCAGTACGGCATCGGCAAGTGGACGCAGGACGACTTCTATCGCGCCATGCACACGGGCCGCTCGAAAGACGGCAGCCTGCTCTATCCGGGCTTCCCGTTCACGAGCTACACGAAAGTCACGCGCGCCGACTCGGACGCGATCTACGCGTATCTGCGTTCGGTGCCGCCGGTTGCCGTGCCGAGCCGTCCGCACGAACTCAAGTTCCCGTTCAACCAGCGCAACATGCTGATCGGCTGGCGCACGCTGTTCTTCCGTGAAGGCGAGTACAAGCCGGACCCGACCAAGTCGGTCGAGTGGAACCGCGGCGCCTATCTGATAGAAGGTCTCGGCCATTGCGGCATGTGCCACACGTCGATCAACGCAATGGGCGGCCCGGTCAGCTCGGCGGCCTTTGCCGGCGGTCTGATCCCGCTGCAGAACTGGTACGCGCCGTCGCTCACGTCGAACAAGGAAGCGGGTCTCGGCGACTGGGAAACGAAAGACATCGCCGATCTGCTGAAGACCGGCGTGTCGAACCGCGGCGCAGTGTTCGGCCCGATGGCGGAAGTGGTCCACAACAGCTTGCAGTACATGAGCGATGCGGACATCAACGCAATGGCCACGTACCTGAAGACGATTCCGCAGAAGAGCGAAGCACCTGAGCCGATGCAGCTCGAAACGTCCGAAAAGTTCGGCGGCGAACTGTTGAAGCAAGGTCAGAAGATCTACGCTGACAACTGCGCGAAGTGCCACGCGGACAATGGTCTCGGCATGCCGCCGGCCTTCCCGCCGCTCGCGAACAACCAGTCGATCCAGATGCCGTCGGCGGTCAACCCGATCCGCATGGTGCTGAACGGCGGTTATCCGCCGAGCACGGACGCGAACCCGCATCCGTACGGCATGCCGCCGTTCGCACAGTCGCTGTCGAATCAGGAAGTCGCAGCGGTCGTGACGTACATCCGTATGTCGTGGGGCAACCACGGCACGGCCGTGTCGCCGCAGCAAGTGTCCGATCTGCGTTCGGCGCCGCTCGACTAAGCAGCGTTTGTAGCATCAAGGGCGCGGCCTGCGAGATTCGCGGCCGCGCCCTTCGTTTTTTGATGACCGGTATCATGGGGTAGTTAACGTGGCAACTTTTGCCCCAATGAAACCGTGCAGGAGAAAAGACCGTGCATGTCGGTGAGCGTTTGAACAGCATTACCCACCTCGTCGGCGCCGTGCTGTCGGTGGCGGGGCTGGTGACGCTCGTGACGATGGGCGCGGTTGAAGGCGACGCGTACAAGGTGGTCAGCTTCAGCGTGTACGGTGCGATGCTGTTCGTGCTGTATGCTATCTCGACGCTCTACCACAGCGTGCGCAACCCGCGCGTCAAGGCGGTGCTGCAGAAATGCGACCACTCGGCGATCTATCTGCTGATCGCCGGAAGCTATACTCCGTTCACGCTTGTCACGTTGCGTGGGCCGTGGGGCTGGTCGCTGTTCGGCGTGAGCTGGGGGCTTGCCGCTCTTGGCATCGTGCAGGAACTGACGCTCGGGCGACGCACCCGCAGCGTTTCGATGGTGCTGTATGTCCTGATGGGATGGCTCGCGCTCGTTGCCGTCCGCCCGCTGCTGGAAGCATTACCGGCTGCGGGCACTGCCTGGCTCGTGGCCGGCGGGGTCATCTACAGCGCCGGTATCTACTTCTTCATCAACGACGAGCGCATCCGGCACGGACATGGTATCTGGCACCTGTTCGTACTGGCGGGCAGTCTGTGTCAATTCGTCAGCGTCGCGCGCTATGTCGCGTGACGTCCACGGCGGCGAAATGCAACTTAAGGCCAGTCAACGTGTCTGCATAGCGCGTTGAAGCATCCGGCACGCATCTCGATGCGTGCCGCCGATTTCCCTGCGAACGGAACTGGGCCTCGGCCTTGATCTCGATCACGCCAGGCGGCGCGTACGTGCGGCATTGAAGCCGCATTCGTGCCCCGCCGGCGCTCACATGCGCCGTTCGCGAAACTGCATTGCAAAGAGCATTTATGTCTTTTGATTCCCTCGGCTTGTCCGAACCGTTGGTCCGCGCTGTACACGAACTCGGCTACACCACTCCGACTCCTATCCAGACTCAGGCGATTCCGGCTGTGCTCAACGGCGGCGATCTGCTGGCCGGCGCGCAAACCGGCACCGGCAAGACGGCCGGCTTTACGCTGCCGATCCTTCAGCGTCTGAACTCCATGCCGGCGAACACGTCGGCGTCGGGCAAGCGCGCCGTGCGCGCGCTCATTCTCACGCCCACGCGCGAACTCGCCGCGCAGGTTGAAGAAAGCGTGCGTGCCTATGGCAAATATCTGAAGCTGAAGTCGACCGTGATGTTCGGTGGCGTCGGCATTAATCCGCAGATCGGTGCATTGAGAAGCGGCGTGGACATCGTCGTCGCAACGCCGGGCCGTTTGCTCGACCACATGCAGCAGAAGACCATCGACCTGTCGCATCTCGAGATTCTCGTGCTCGACGAAGCCGACCGCATGCTCGACATGGGCTTCATCCACGATATCAAGCGCGTGCTCGCGAAGCTCCCGCCCAAGCGCCAGAACCTGCTGTTCTCGGCCACGTTCTCCGACGAGATCAAAACGCTCGCCGACAACCTGCTCGACTCGCCGGCGCTAATCGAAGTCGCGCGCCGCAATACGACGGCGGAAACCGTCGCGCAAAAAATCCACCCGGTGGATCGCGACAAGAAGCGCGAGTTGCTCACGCACCTGATCAAGCAGCACAACTGGTTTCAGGTGCTGGTGTTCACGCGCACCAAGCACGGCGCGAATCGCCTTGCCGAGCAGTTGACGAAGGACGGCATCAGCGCGCTCGCCATTCACGGCAACAAGAGCCAGTCGGCGCGCACGCGCGCGTTGGCCGAGTTCAAGGACGGCACGCTGCAGGTTCTGGTGGCGACCGATATCGCCGCGCGCGGCATCGACATCGATCAGTTGCCGCACGTCGTCAACTTCGACTTGCCGAATGTGCCGGAAGATTACGTGCACCGCATCGGCCGTACGGGCCGCGCGGGCGCGACGGGCGAAGCGGTGTCGCTCGTGTGCGTCGACGAATTGCAGTTGCTGAAGGACATCGAGAAGCTGATCAAGCGTCCGGTGCCGCAGGAAGTGATCGCCGGTTTCGAACCGGACCCGACTGCGAAGCCGGAGCCGATTCTGCGCCGCGGCCAGGGCGGCGGCGGTGGCGGCGGACGTTCGCCGCGCCAGGGTCAAGGCGCGCCGAAGGGCGGCAACGGCGGCGCGGCAAAGCCAGCGCAACGCTCGGGGCAACGTCCGGCGAACGCTCAGCAGCAGCCGAAGCCGCAAGGCGCAAAGCCGGCCGGCAACGGCGGCCAGCCGCGCCGCGACGGTCAGCGTCAGGACGATCGTCCGCGCGCGATTGCTCATGAAGGTAGCGCCGCGCAGCACGCGCCGCGCAAACCTCAGGGTGGCAATCCGGGCGCATTGCTCGGCGGCGCAAAGTCACGCAACGACTCGCCGCGCGGTGGCAATCCGGCGCGCAGCGGTCAGCGCGGTCGCTAACCAAGCTTAGCCACAACCCAGCCGCAACACGAACGCGAGCCGCAAGTCACCCACCCGACGACGCGGCTCGCTTCAAATGCTCGACCTGCCGTTCCCATCGGTCGAGCACCTTCTCTCTCCCAACATCCAGCTCGAACGTGATGCCGCTCGTCAGGCGCGCATACTGCACGCTTTGCGTTTCCGCCGACTCGATCGAGCAGCTCATATAGACGAGACCGCTGTCGTCGCCGTCCGCGGAAGGCAGCGGTGCGGCGAGCAACTGCACCTGGTAAAACGCGTCGTCGAACACGAAGCTCAAGGCCGCGCGCCCGCTCCGTGCGATCGCGCGCGCCGCCCGCGCCTGCGGCCACAGCGCGATGCATAGCGTGCGCGAATCGGGCGCGTATAACTCGCCGATGCCGAGCAGTGACGTGCGAATGTGCTGGTTCACGTCGACGGTCAGGAGCGACGCGGTGAAGCCGGTCTTGCTCGCGAGCGACGAGCCGTCGAAGAGCGCGCGAATCGAGTCGGGCCATTCGTCGAATGCAGTCTGATCGAGTGCGCGCTGTGGCTGAGAGGAATCGCTCATCGCAAAGGTCCGGTTAAGAGGCAAGCATTCGTCATCATGCCTCGAAAAGCAGATGGCCCGCATCGAGCGGGCCATTTCTTTGACGGCGCGTTTGCGCGCGTGACCTAAGCAATGCGTCACTAACCTGCTACGCCCTCACCGAAAGAACACATGCTGCGTGATCTTCGCGAGCGGATAGTGCACGCCGGGTTGAATCTTCGCGGGCAAATCGAGCGGTTTGAGCAGCATCTTCACGCACATGTCCGCCGACAGATTGCGCCGCACGAGCGCGTTGATGCGCGCGGCGCGCTCGCGGTTATAAGCCTGATCGCGCACGCGTTCCGGATAACGAATCGCGAACACGTGACGCAAGGCGATCTCCGAATCTTCGTTCTTGATCTCCATCACGCGGCGCATTAGTGCGCCGAGCACCGCGAGCCGGCCATTGCCCTCGATCTTGTTGTACTTCTTGAAGTACTTGAAAAAGTGCTTGTAATGGCGGACTTCGTCCGTGCGAATGTTGTCCGTGATCTGCTTGAGAACCGGTTCGTCCGAACACTCGCCGATCGCGCGATACAGCGTCGCGGTGCCTGTTTCAACGACGCAGCGCGCCACCATTTCCAGCGCGCGAGTCTTTTCGAAATCTTCGACGGAACAGGTCAGCGAATACTCGTCCATGAAATTGCGGAACGCGGTGTCCCAGTCGTATTCGGGCCACACGTACGCGATATACGTCTTGAGCGCGCGGCCGTGCTGCATTTCCTCGGGCTCCCATTCGTTGTTGAGCCACGCGGAAACTTCGGGATCGTCGTTAAAGAACTGGCTGAGATTACTGGTGTAAAGATCAGTACCGCTTTCAATAAACGAAGCGGCGCACAGCAGCAACAACAGGTCTTCATTTGCGACGGCTTTCTGGCGGTCGATCCGAGTGAGGTCGATGTCCTCGATTCGCCAGGGCATGACATGGTTCAGCTCTGTGTGCATCGTGTCTTGCTCCGAAAGCTGTATCGACTCGTGGAGCATGCTCGCAACCGCTGCTATTGCGCTGCCTCGCGTTGCGGTTCGCCGTGTCGGATACAGCGCCGTGAATTAGAGTTAACCCCTTGTGTCTGCATCTTAGCCTCTGTTTCGCAAGTCTGCAGACAACCCAGCACAGACCGTGCCGATTGGCCGCAGTTCCAATTCCACGATAGACGAAAGTTTCAGTGAGGCAAGCGCGATTGCACTGCCCGGCAAAAAAGCCGGCTCGGCAAGCTCGCCTTGCTTCGCGAAATGCGAGTAACGGCGGCTCGCGAATGACGGCGTGGAGATAGCGACGATCCTCCGAGTTGGCGGACGCGCCCCGCGATGGTCTTACAATACGCGCACGCTCGTTCCCGCCCTGCCCGCGCCGCCGTGGGCAGACGCCATAACAAACTCACGACCCGAGACCATGACCCGAGATCCCCGCCTCACGCTGAACGCCCGGCAACAGGAACTGCTGGAGTGGGTGCAACGCGACGGCTTCGTGACCGTGGACGACCTCGCGTCCCACTTCGACGTGACGCCGCAGACGATCCGCCGCGACGTCAACTGGCTCGCCGACATGAACCTGCTGCGCCGCTATCACGGCGGCGCGAGTTTGCCGACCAGTTCCGAGAACGTCTCGTACACCGCGCGTCAGCGCATGTTCCACGACGAGAAACGGCGCATCGCCGCGTTAGTCGCCACGCACATTCCCGATCAGGCGTCGCTCTTCATCAATCTCGGCACGACCACAGAGGAAGTCGCGCGCGCGCTCAACCGGCACCGCGGCCTGCGCGTGATCACCAACAATCTGAACGTCGCCAGCATGATGAGCGGCTATCCCGATTGCGAAGTGCTCGTCACGGGCGGCATCGTGCGGCCGTGGGACAAAGGCATCGTCGGCGAACTGGCGATCGACTTCATCCGTCAGTTCAAGGTCGACTTCGCGATCATCGGCACCTCGAGCATCGAAACCGACGGCACCTTGCGCGATTTCGACACCCGCGAAGTGCGCGTCGCCGAAGCCATCATCCAGCACGCGCGCACCGTATTCCTGGCCGCCGACAGTTCCAAGTTCGGCCGCCCGGCGCTGGTCCGTCAGGGCCATCTCGACCAGATCGACGCACTTTTCACCGATGCCGCGCCGCCCGCCGACATGGTCGAAACGCTCAATACGGCCAATTGCCAGGTGTATGTGGCCGCGTGACCCGGCGCTGGCCGGCATGTTGCAGTGCACGCCGAACTTCAAGTGAAATCATGGATCTGCCCGCCGCCGCGAACCGCCTCTGCGACGCCTGATTGTCAAAGGGAAAATTTGCAGGGGCCGGTTTGGTGTTTAACGTTCGCTTGACTACACTCCAGTTCCCGGCGTTCGTTGCGCTCTCGCGTGCCGCCGGTGCGAAGTCAAAACTGTCGTAAGCCGTACCTCCCGCCCGATTTTTTGCGGACCACCTGGCAATGGCCCTGCCATTCGATGCCAGTCGCCGTCGAGGCTGTCCGCGTTTGCTTGACATGGAGAGAAACGATGCTGAGTCCGCACGAATTCGCCACGTTGTTGCTCGTCAAGGACGCTCCCAATCAAGTCGACATGGAGCGAGAAGAACTCGACGCCCTCCTCGAACGCCAGCTCGTGCAACTGGAGCGGCTCGCCTCGGGCAATGAACAATGGCGTGTAACGGAATCCGGCGATAGCGCACTTCGAGCGATTAAACGACTTTCCTGAAAACGACCCGCGCATCGTCGGGCTCGACGCCGGTTGTGGTCGAACGGTGAACGGCGATCGCCGCACGCGGCTCGCGGCAACGCAATGCCGCGGCGGCTGACCGCTGAGCGCTTTCGTCTTTTATGCTTGTGTCCACGCGGGCGCCTTTAACGGCGCCCGCTTCGATTTGGCACGCTTCAAAACGCTCGCGCCCTGCGGCCCTGGTTCGCTAACGCGACACAACCCAACGCGACCCACCGCGCCTTCAACCACTCCGCAAAGTCGGGTCCACCGCCGCGCGCCAACTGATCGCTCGCGCGCGCTGCTCGGTAAAGAACGCGACCCACTGATTACGAAGCTGCGGGTCCGCACTTGCGCCCTGGCTCGTGTAGCGCTGCGCAATCGACGCCTGGAACGCGCAGTAATCGTCCTTCGACAAGCGCCCACGCCGGTTCGCCACATACGCATCGAACAGCGTCGCATACACGCCCTGCGCGTCGTTGCCGTAATCGACAGTCTGCGCCCTGCACATCTGTTGCAATGAAACGAACGACGGTGCGCCCATCGTTCCAGTGAGGCTCGGCGAAGCGACGCACCCTGCGAGCAACGCAGCGGCGCCCGCCATGAAAAGTCCACGCATGAAATTCACCCAGAAATGGCCAGTGCCAAGAGTATCGTCCGTGGCCGCGCGTCGCGCCACTACCCTGGCCATTCGATAGAGTCGCGCTCAGGCGCCACGAACTTTACTTTTTCGAATATGTTCATTAAAGTTCGAAAACGAACAGGAGCCGTTCGGTCGATTTTCAGACCGCTTCCCATACGACGCAGGAGACGCAGCAGGTGACGCAAGGCACGAAATACGATTTGCTCGTCGTGGGCGGCGGGATCAACGGCGCGGGCATCGCGCGCGACGCGGCCGGCCGCGGACTGTCCGTGCTGCTTTGCGAACAGGACGACCTCGCGGCGCATACATCGTCCGCGAGCACCAAGCTGATTCACGGCGGCTTGCGCTATCTCGAGTACCGCGAGTTCGGGCTCGTGCGCAAAGCCCTGCAGGAACGCGAGACCTTGCTGCGCGCCGCGCCGCACATCATGTGGCCGCTGCGCTTCGTGATGCCGCACATGCCCGATCTGCGCCCGGCCTGGCTGATCCGCGCGGGCCTCTTTCTTTACGATCACCTCGCACGGCGCGAGCTGCTTCCGGGCTCGCGCGGCATCGTGATGCGCGATCATCCGGCCGGCGCGCCGCTCGTCGAATCGATCAAGCGCGGCTTCGTGTACTCGGACGGCTGGGTCAACGACGCGCGCCTCGTCGTGCTGAACGCGCTAGACGCCGCCGAGCACGGCGCGAAGATTCTCACGCGCACGAAGCTGCTGAGCGCGGTGCGCGCCGGCGGCGAATGGCGCGCGCAACTCAGGCGCGCGGACGGCACGACCCTCGACGTGCGTGCCGCGTCGATCGCCAACGCCGCCGGCCCGTGGGTCGGCGAACTGCTGCAAGGCGCGCTGGGCCGCGCGGCGTCGCACAGCGTGCGGCTCGTCAAAGGCAGCCACATCGTCACGCGGCGGCTGTTCGAGCACGACCACGCGTACATTTTCCAGAACCCGGACAAGCGGATCATCTTCGCGATTCCGTACGAGCACGACTACACGCTGATCGGCACGACCGACATCGAATATCGCGGCGACCCCGCGCAGGTCGCGATCACCGCCGACGAGACGCAGTACCTGTGCGACTCCATCAACCGCTATTTCAGGCAGAAAATTTCGCCGGCCGATGTGCGCTGGACCTACTCGGGCGTGCGGCCGCTGCTCGAAGAAGAAGGCGCCGATAATCCGTCGGCCGTCACGCGCGACTACTCGCTCGAACTCGACGCGCCCGCGGGCGAAGCGCCGCTGCTATCGGTGTTCGGCGGCAAGATCACGACGTTCCGCAAGCTTGCGGAAGAAGCCGTCGACAAACTCGCGGCCGCGCTCGGCAAAGGCGCGCCGTCGTGGACGGCCGGCGCGTCGTTGCCCGGCGGCGATATTGCGCATGCGAACTTCGAGCGCTTCCTCGCCGAGCTGAAGCAGCATTACGCATGGTTGCCCGACGATCTCGCGCATCGCCTCGCGCGCGCTTACGGCACGCGTGTGACGAAGGTGATCGGCCATGCGCATTCGCTCGCCGATCTCGGCCACGCGTTCGCGCCTGGTCTTTACGAGGCCGAGCTGACTTATCTGCGCGACGTCGAATGGGCGCGCAGCGCGCACGACGTCCTCTGGCGCCGCTCGAAACTCGGCCTTCACGTCGAGCCGGGCACGCTCGACGCGATCACGCGCGACATCGACGCATGGTTCGCACACGAACCCGAGCGACAGCGCGCGTAACAAGAAAACCGAACAAGACCGAACACAACCGCTTTAGCCTTCGGCTCGTTCGGCCACGCGCACGCGCGGACTCCGTTGCGGCGCGCTGGAAACGACAAGCCGTTCCCGTCGCCGGCACGCAGCCTGAACTGCTCGAGCTGCTTGAACCGCTTAAGCTATTCGAGCTGTCACGGCGACTCATAAAATGCATGGAGAAGACACAATGCAGGATCAGTACATCCTCGCGCTTGACCAGGGCACCACCAGTTCGCGTGCGATGCTGTTCGACCGCCTCGGCAATGTCGTGTCGACGGCGCAAAAGGAGTTCGAGCAGATATATCCGCGGCCGGGCTGGGTCGAGCACGATCCGCAGGAAATCTGGTCGACGCAGGCGGGCGTCGCCGCCGAAGCCGTCACGCGCGCCGGCATGAACGGCACGTCGATTGCCGCCATCGGCATCACGAATCAGCGCGAAACGACCATCGTGTGGGACCGCGAAACCGGGCATCCGATCTACAACGCGATCGTCTGGCAGGACCGCCGCACCGCCGACTTCTGCGACCAGCTCAAGGAGCAGGGACTCGAAGCCCGAGTGCGCGCGAAGACCGGCTTGCCGATCGACTCGTATTTCTCGGCGACCAAGATCCGCTGGATTCTCGACAACGTGGAAGGCGCGCGCGACAAGGCGAAGCAAGGCCGCCTCGCGTTCGGCACAGTGGATAGCTGGCTCGTGTGGAATTTCACCAAGGGCGGCCTGCACGTCACCGACGTGACGAATGCATCGCGCACCATGCTCTTCAATATCCACACGCTGAAATGGGACGACGAATTGCTCGACGCGCTCGACATTCCGCGCAGCATGTTGCCGGAAGTGCGTCCGTCGTCGGAAGTGTATGGGCCGACCAAGACCACGGTGTTCGCGTCGAAGATTCCGCTCGCGGGCATCGCCGGCGACCAGCATGCAGCGCTGTTCGGCCAGATGTGCACGGAGTCGGGCATGGTGAAAAACACCTACGGCACCGGCTGCTTTCTCGTGATGAACACCGGCGACAAGCCAATTGAATCGAAGAACAATCTCGTCACGACGATTGCGTGGCAGATCGGCGATCAGATCAACTACGCGCTCGAAGGCAGCATCTTCATCGGCGGCGCGGTCGTGCAATGGCTGCGCGACGGTCTCGGCATCATCAAGAACGCGGCTGAAATCGAAACGCTCGCGCGCGGCGTGCCGCATTGCGACGGCGTGTATCTGGTGCCCGCGTTCGCCGGCCTCGGCGCGCCGCACTGGAATGCGCGGGCTCGCGGCACGCTGTTCGGCGTGACGCGCGGCACGACGTCCGCGCATATCGCGCGCGCGGCGCTCGATTCGATTGCGTATCAATCGCTCGACGTGCTGAAGGCGATGGAGGCCGACTCCGGCATTCGCATCGGCGAATTGCGCGTGGACGGCGGCGCATGCGCGAACAATCTGCTGATGCAATTCCAGGCCGACATTCTCGGCGTCGACGCGGTGCGTCCCAAGGTGTCGGAAACCACGGCGCTCGGCGCCGCGTATCTCGCGGGGCTCGCCGTCGGCTACTGGAAAGATGTCGGCGAACTGCAAAGCCAGTGGAAGCTCGATCGACGCTTTACGCCCGCGCTCGGCAAAGAGGACGTGAAGGAATGCCTCGACGGCTGGCAGCGCGCAATTCGCGCCGCCAAAGCCTGGGCCGATACGCCGTCGAAATCCTGAGCTTGCGCGCGGCGCTATTCACGCATGAACGTTCTGCAGGGCTAACGCAAACCTGAGATAAAGCCGCAACGAAGCCGCCCGCCTCGCGGCTTCCCTAACAACAATATTTCGGATAACCAACGATGTCTCCTTACATTGCGGAATTCATCGGCACGGCACTGGTCGTGCTGCTCGGCGACGGCGCTGTCGCCAACGTGCTGCTTGCACGCACCAAGGGCAAAGGCGCGGACCTGATCGTGATCGTCATGGGCTGGGCGATGGCCGTGTTCATCGCGGTCTACGTGACGGCCTCGTACAGCGGCGCGCACCTGAATCCGGTCGTGACGATCAGCCTCGCGCTCGCGGGCAAGTTCGCGTGGGCCAAGGTGCCCGGTTATGTGGCCGCGCAAATGCTCGGCGGCATGGCGGGCGCACTGCTCGTGTGGGTCGCGTATCGGCAGCACTTCGCGAAGGAAGGCGACGCCGACGTCAAGCTCGGCGTGTTCTGCACCGCGCCCGCGATTCGCAGCGTGCCGCACAACCTGCTGACAGAGATGATCGCCACGTTCGTGCTGATTCTCGGCGTGCTGTATCTCGCTTCGCCGCAAGTCGGGCTCGGCGCGCTGGACGCGCTGCCGGTCGGGCTGCTCGTGCTCGGCATCGGCATTTCTCTCGGCGGACCGACTGGTTACGCGATGAGTCCCGCGCGCGATCTGTCGCCGCGTTTGATGCATGCGCTGCTGCCGATCCCCGGCAAGCGCGACAGCGACTGGCGCTACGCGTGGATTCCCGTGTGCGGTCCGCTCGTCGGCGGCGCGGTGGCGGCGGGTCTTTATCTGTATCTGCACGTGCGTTGAGCGCGGCGCGCTCGCGAATCGCGAGCAACGCAATGCGATGCGATGCGATGCGATGGAGCGAAAGCGCCGCCGAAGCACGTATCATGGCGCTTTCGCACCGCGCGCATGAGCCGGCTATTTCTGGCTATGGCGTCTGCGCGCGCCACCGCTTTCCGGTTCCTCCACGCATGATCGACCACCTTATCTGCGACTGCGACGGCGTACTCGTCGACAGTGAAGTCATCGCCGACCGCGTCATGTACGAGACGCTCTCGGCCACTTTTCCGGGCCTCGACTTCGAGCCTATCGTCAAGACGGCGTTTGGCCAGCAAACGTCGCGCTTTCTCGAAGGTATCGAGACCGCGTTCGGCATCACGCTGCCGGCCGATTTTCTGAACGCGATAGAACACAACGTCGAACTCGCGCTCGCTGCGTCACTTAGTCCGATCAACGGTGTGCGCGACGCGCTGCAGCGCGTGACGCTGCCCGCTGCCGTGGTGTCGAACAGCCGCATGTCGCGCGTCGCCGCATCGCTGCGGCGCGCCGGATTGCAGCAGATTTTCGGCGAGCGCGTGTTCAGCGCGGAACAGGTCGCGCGGCCGAAGCCGTTCCCCGACGTGTACCTGTTCGCCGCGCAGACGCTCGGCGTCGATCCATCGCGATGCATCGTCGTGGAAGACAGCGTGGCGGGCTTGAACGCGGCGCGCGCGGCGGGAATAAAGACGATCGCGTTTGTCGGCGCGAGCCATATTCCCGACGGCTACGCGGACGCGCTGCGCAAGATGGGCATCACGCGCATCATGCAGCACATGGACGAATTGCCGGCGTTGATCGACGCAGGTGTGCGCGGCGAGTTCGGCGACGTGCAGTCGTAGCGGTTCAGAGAACCGCTCACTTCACGCGCCACGCCGCTCACCGCCGTGAATTCACCTTGAATTCAAGCCGCTTCGACGCATTCGCGCGCCTGCGTCAGCGCCAGGCGAAACTCGGCCAGCTCCGCAATCGTCAGCATCGGCAGATTGTGTTTTGCGGCAAAGCGTTCGACGTCGGCACCGCGCGTCATCGTGCCGTCGGCGTTCATCAATTCGCAGAGCACGCCGGCGGGCTTGAGCCCGGCCAGAATCGCGAGGTCCACGGTGCCTTCGGTATGTCCGCGACGCGCCAGCACGCCGCCCGGCATCGCGCGCAACGGGAACACATGGCCGGGGCTCACGATGTCGGCAGGCTTCGCATTATCGGCAATCGCCGCGCGGATCGTCGTCAGCCGGTCGAGTGCGGACACACCGGTCGTCACGCCCTCGCGCGCCTCGATCGACACCGTGAACGCGGTGCCGTGACGGCTTTCGTTATTGACGGCCATCGGCGGAAGTTCGAGCGCGCGGACCTTGTCGTCGGTCAGACACAGGCACACGATGCCGCTGCATTCGCGAATCAGCAGCGCCATGGTTTCGACGGAAAGACGCTCGGCGGAGACGATCAGATCGGCCTCGTTCTCGCGGTCGTCGTCGTCTTGCAGCACGACGGCGCGGCCTTCGCGCATGGCTTGCAAGGCGGCGGCGATACGCGGCGGAACGGCTTCGGTGGAGAGCAGCGGGAGATCGGCGAATGCGTCGTGCGCAAGCGTCGAAGGAGCGGGAAAAGTAGCAAAGGACATGGTTGAAACGCTCATCGCAAAAGTTGGGCGAGAAACGTTTCAGGGCATTGCAAACAGACAAAGACGCGCCGTGCAGCGCCGCCTCACGATGCAGGCGGCGTTCGCGCACCACTCCGACATGCGAGCGGCGCCACGGAAACGAACATGACTATCTGCACATCTTCTTCCATCCGGACTGTGACCGTCGGCTCTGGCTTCTCACCAGATCTGCTGACCCCGCGGCGGCTTTCGGTCGATTGAAAACCGCGCTATTGCGGGCGCTCGCGGGCTCGCCGGCCTGCGCTTTCGCGCTGCCGGCATACCGCCGGTGGGGAATTTCGCCCCGCCCTGAAGACGCACTGATTGCCGGACGAACCGGCGGGCCAAGCATACAACAGTCGCGCGCGAACCGCAGCGCAACCCCTACTGCCCGGACGGGTTTCGCGCCCGGGCGGCGCCTATGCGGCGCATTCGATCAAACGGGCGCAGCCTCGCGCGACGTGTCGTGCTGCGCCGGCACGTCCCAGCGCGGCGGCGTCTCGGCCTTCAGCGTCACTCGAAACGCGCGCGCTTCGGTGTCGCCGGGATTGCGCAGACTATGCGGCTGATCGGCGTCGAACACGATCGCGTCGCCCGTTGCCAGCAACTGGCGCTGATCGTGCACGCTGACCTCGAGCGTGCCCTCGCTGACGACGAGATTGACCGTCGTGCCAGGCGCGCGGCGCACGCCCGCTTCCGTGTGCAACGGCGCGATGCGCAGCTCGTGAAATTCGGCGGCGGTCGGCTCGTTGTCGGGATAGAGCGGGCGAGCCGAATAGCGTCCGTTGGAACTGACGACGCGCGACGAACGCTCCGCCGGCAAGTGCTCGAAACCGTTCGTCGCGTGACGTCGCAGGAAGGCCGCGACCGACACCTTCAACGCGGCGGCCACCTTGCACAGCACCTTGATGGACGGCACGCTGCGCGCCGATTCGATTTGCGCGAGCATCGCGCGCGATACGCCGGACGCGCGGGCCAATGCGTCGAGCGACAACTGACGTTCCGCGCGCAAACGCGCGAGATTCACGCCGACGAGATGTTCGAGCGCGTCGAAAGGTTCAGCGGCACGCGGCGGCGCATCGGTATCGGCCGTGGGATCGCGGACCAGAGCAAGCGGGGAATGCATGATTGCCTCCAGAAGCGCCGCCGGGCGGCGGGCAAACAGTTAGTGGAAGCAAGATAGCATCGCGCCCCGCAGCGCCCAACGAAGTTATCTTCACACTGTTATCAGTATTGCGGAGGACGCTTTTCGCAAAGCTTGTGCGCATTTTTCATATGCGGAGCGCAGTGCGCGTTTGGTTGTGGTCGCGATTGCGATTGCGGCTGTGATGGCGTGCAACGGCCTCCGCGTGCACGCCTCGCCAGGACTCACGCCCGCTCGCGCACCTGCACGCCGCTTCGCGCTTCATCGGATGCCGGCGTGTCCATGCGCGATGCGAACCACGTCAGCAGCAACGCACTCAAGCTCACCGCCGCCGCGACCCACGGCAACGTATCGAGCGAATGGCCGTGATCGATCACGAGACCGCCGAGCCACGCGCCGCCCGCATTGCCGACATTGAACGCGCCGATGTTCAGCGTCGACGCGAGATTCGGCGCCTTGGCCGCCTTCTCGACCACGCGCATCTGCAACGGCGGCACGGTCGCGAACGCGGCGATGCCCCACACGAACACGGTGACCGCCGCGGCCACCTGCGAATGGCTGGTGCGGGCGAACAGCGCCATCACGACGGCAAGCGCCGCGAGAATGGCCATCAGCGAAGGCATCAGCGCGCGGTCCGCGAGCTTGCCGCCCACGGTGTTGCCGATCGTCAGTCCCACGCCGAACAGCACGAGAATCAGCGTGACGGCGCGCGGCGAGAAGCCGCTCACCTGCTCGAGAATCGGCGCGATGTACGTGAACACGACGAACACGCCGCCGAAGCCGAGCACGGTCATCGCGAGCGCGGTCCAGACTTGCGGGTCCTTCAGCACGCGCACTTCATGGCCGAGACCGGCCGGGGCGGAATCGTGGCGATTCGGCACGAGCGCCGTCACGCCCGCCAGCGACAGCACGCCGAACGCGCTGACAATCCAGAACGCGGCGCGCCAGCCGAACTCCTGGCCGACGAACGTGCCGAACGGCACGCCGAGCACGTTCGCGAGCGTGAGGCCGGTGAACATCAGCGCAATCGCGCTCGCGCGCTTTTCCGACGGCACGAGCGACGCCGCCACCACCGCGCCGATGCCGAAGAACGAGCCGTGCGCGAACGAGGTCACGACGCGCGCGATCATCAGCACCGAATAGCTCGACGCAATCGCGCACAGTGTATTGCCGACGATAAACACGCCCATCAGCAACTGCAGCGCGAGCTTGCGCGGCATTCTGCTGGTGACGACCGCGAGCAGCGGCGCGCCGACCGCGACGCCGAGCGCATAGCCGCTCACGAGCAGTCCCGCCGATGGAATCGACACGGCGAGATCGCGCGCGACTTCGGGCAGCAGGCCCATGATGACGAACTCGGTGGTCCCGATCGCGAAGGCGCTGATCGCGAGCGCGAGTAGTGGAATCGGCATTGTTGTTCTCCAGCTTGCAGGTTCGAAGTTTTACGGTTGGTTTTACGGTTGAGCGTGATGCAGCGCCGTCACGAATTCGACGACGACGCCCGGCGCGAGCGCCACGAAAATCTGCATGGCGGCTTTTTGCGGGGCCATCGGCGGGACTTGCGCCGTTCGATAGACGACGCCGGATGCGCGCAGGCGCGCGAGCAGCGCCTGCCATTCGGCGGCGCTTTCCAGACGGAAGGCGATATGGTCGATGCGTGGCGCCGCCCGTAGCGACGGGTCGGGCGCGGTCGCTTCGACCAGATGCACGACCGGCCGGCCGTCCGCGTAGAGCCAGTAGCCGTCGACGGAAAACGGCGGACGCGCGCCTTGCGTCAAGCCGGCAATATCGACGAAGAAACGGCGGGCCGCGTCGAGATCGGCCGTGACGATGGTCGCGTGATCCAGTTGCATGATTTCCGGCGGCGCTCAGCGCCGCATGAGTTTTCGAGAAACGAATTGTCGGCGCGCGGCGGCCATTTGATAATTGGCGTAGCATTTGAAGCATTTTCAAATGCCATTTGAAGCGAGCGATGGATAATCTCGGCGACATTCGCCTCTTTGTCGAGGCCGCGCAGCAAGGCAGTTTGTCCGCGGCGGGCCGCAAAATGGGGCTCACGCCCGCCGCCGCGAGCGCGCGCCTCGCCAAACTCGAAGCCGGCCTGAAGGCGCGGCTTTTCGAGCGCACGACCCGCCAGTTGCGGCTTACCGACGAAGGCCGTCTCTATCTGAACTGTTGCCGCCAGGCGCTGCAATCGCTGGACGACGCCAAGGCCGCGCTTCAGGCCGGGCAAGGCGTGGTGCGCGGCAAGGTGCGCGTGTCGGCGACTTCGGACTTCGGCCGCAATCTGCTGATGCACTGGCTCGACGAATTCAACGCGCTCTACCCTGAAGTGACGTTCGCGCTCACGCTGTCGGATTCGCTGTCGAATCTCGTGCAGGAGGACATCGACTTGGCGATCCGCTTCGGCGTGCCGCAAGACAGCTCGCTCGTCGCCCGCAAGCTCGCGCCGAACCGGCGTGTGCTGTGCGCGTCGCCGGAATACATCGCGCGCAAAGGCGAGCCCGAAGACCCGCACGATCTCGCCAATTTCGACTGCATCGTGCTCAACACCGGCTCGGGGCCGGCCAACGAATGGCGGTTCACGCGCGGTGACGAAGTGCAGAACTACACGGTGCCGCTCGAAACCGCGCGCGAGACCAACGACGGCGCCGTCGCCCGCGAATGGGCGCTGCGCGGCTACGGCATCGTGATCAAGTCGATGTGGGACGTGGAAGCGGATCTGCGCGCGGACGGCCTGAAAATCCTGCTGCCCGAATGGCGCTATCCGGACGCGCCGCTGCACGCGCTCTACCACCGCAACCGCTTCATGGCGCCGCGCGTGCGCGTGCTGCTGGATTTTCTGAGCGAGCGCTTCGCGCAGGTATCGGACGAACTGGAAGGCCTGCTCGGCTTGCCGCCCGCAGCGCTGGAGGCGCCGGAGACCGATATCAGCCGCGAGGCCCTATCCGGCGAAGGGCTATAATATTGCGTTACGCGGCAAGCGCGCGCGGGCTGCGGCTAAAGCCCAGCCGACGGCGACCAGAAGCCCCGTCCCACGGACATCGCGCACGTTTTCGCCTCTCCTCGACCCTTTATACAGCGCCCCCAGGTTAACCACTGCGACCGGCGAAATTCGATGACCAAGAAAGTTTATGTAAAGACCTTTGGCTGCCAGATGAACGAGTACGACTCCGACAAGATGGTCGACGTACTCGGCGCGGCTGAGGGCCTCGTCAAGACCGACACGCCCGAAGACGCCGACGTGATTCTGTTCAACACCTGCTCGGTGCGCGAAAAAGCCCAGGAAAAAGTGTTCTCCGACCTCGGCCGCGTACGCGAGCTGAAGGAAGCCAATCCCAACCTGATCATCGGCGTGGGCGGCTGCGTGGCGAGCCAGGAAGGCGCGTCCATCGTCGCGCGCGCGCCTTATGTCGATCTGGTGTTCGGCCCGCAAACGCTGCACCGTCTGCCGCAAATGATCGACAAGCGCCGGGAAAGCGGCCGCGCGCAGGTCGACATCTCGTTTCCCGAAATCGAAAAGTTCGACCATCTGCCGCCCGCGCGCGTGGAAGGCCCGAGCGCTTTCGTGTCGATCATGGAAGGTTGCAGCAAGTACTGCAGCTACTGCGTCGTGCCCTACACGCGCGGCGAAGAAGTCTCCCGTCCGCTTGACGACGTTCTGACGGAAATTGCCGGTCTCGCCGATCAGGGCGTGCGCGAAGTCACCTTGCTGGGTCAGAACGTGAACGCCTATCGCGGCGCGCTGACCGTCGGCTCGTCGGAAATCGCCGACTTTGCGACGCTGATCGAATACGTCGCCGATATTCCGGGCATCGAACGGATTCGCTATACCACGTCGCATCCGAAGGAATTCACGCAGCGTCTGATCGACACCTACGCGAAGGTGCCGAAGCTCGTGAGCCACCTGCATCTGCCGGTGCAACACGGTTCGGACCGCATCCTGATGGCGATGAAGCGCGGCTACACGGTGCTCGAATACAAGTCGGTGATCCGCAAGCTGCGGGCGATTCGCCCGGACCTGTCGCTGTCCACTGACATGATCGTCGGATTTCCCGGCGAGACCGAAGAAGATTTCGACAAGATGATGGCGCTCGTGCACGAGATGAAGTACGACACGAGCTTCTCGTTCATCTACAGTCCGCGTCCGGGCACGCCGGCTGCGAACCTGCACGACGACACGCCGCGCGAAGTGAAGCTGAAGCGCCTGCAACACCTGCAAGCCACGATCGAGGAAAACGTCCAGCGCATCAGCGATTCGATGGTCGGCAAGGTGGAGCGTATTCTGGTCGAGCGCCCGGCGCGCAAGGACCCGAACGAGCTCGCGGGCCGCACGGAGAACAACCGCGTGGTGAATTTCCCGGCGCCGCTGGCTTCGCATGCACGGCTGACCGGTCAGATGGTCGACGTGAAAATCGTCAAAGCGTACCCACATTCGCTGCGTGGCGAGCTTGTGCTGGTGCACGACAATGCAGAAAACGGCGCGAGTGCCACCACCCATTGACCGACCAATGACTGACCATTGACGCAAACGCGCGGCGCCACGCGAACGTAAAACCGCAAGCCGGCCGCCGCCGCCCGCGTACTGAAACCGACAGGATCGACTCATCGCCTTGAAAACCACTCAGCCGCATCTGGAATTCACCGCTCCGCGCGACGACAACGCGCGGCTCGCCAACCTCTGCGGACCGCTCGACGAAAACCTGCGGCAGATCGAGCAGGCGCTCGACGTGACGCTGCAACGCCGCGGACACCGCATCACGATCCGCGGGCGCGGCGCGAAACTCGCGCTCACCGCGCTCGAAAACTTCTACAACAACGCGCGCGATCCGCTGTCGGTCGACGACATCCAGCTCGCGCTCGTCGAAGTGCGCCACCCGGCGCGGCATCGCACGAACGGCAACGGCAATGGCGACGAAGCCGGCGAGCCTGGCTTTCCGGGCAACCCCGACCATCCGTTCGACCAGCCCGCCGATCTTCTCGAAGACGACGCCGAGGAACTCGGTCCGAAGCTCTACACCCGGCGCGCCGATCTGCGCGGCCGCACGCCGGCGCAGCGCGACTATCTGAAGCAGATCGTCTCGCACGACGTCACCTTCGGCATCGGCCCGGCGGGCACCGGCAAGACGTATCTGGCGGTGGCCTGCGCCGTGGACGCGCTCGAGCGCGATCAGGTCAAGCGCATCGTGCTGACGCGGCCGGCCGTCGAAGCCGGCGAGCGGCTCGGCTTTCTGCCGGGCGATCTCGCGCAGAAGGTCGATCCGTACCTGCGTCCGCTGTACGACGCGCTGTACGATCTGCTCGGCTTCGACAAGACCGCGAAGATGTTCGAGCGGCAGATGATCGAGATCGCGCCGCTCGCGTACATGCGCGGCCGCACGCTGAATCACGCGTTCATCATTCTCGACGAGGCGCAGAACACCACGCCCGAGCAGATGAAGATGTTCCTCACGCGGATCGGCTTCGGCTCGAAGGCCGTGGTGACCGGCGACACGACGCAGGTCGACTTGCCGCGCGGCCACAAGAGCGGGCTCATCGAGGCGCAGCAGGTGCTGTCGGACGTGCGCGGCATTGCGCTCACGCGCTTTACCAGCGCGGACGTGGTGCGCCATCCGCTCGTCGCGCGAATCGTCGAGGCCTACGACGCGCATTCGCAGAAGACCGCCAGCCCCTCGGATTCGCGTTGATGCGGCCCGACGCACAGCGCAGCGCGCAACACCTCGCCTGATAAGACATCGAACAAGCATGAGCCGCGCCCCGAAACTGACGCTGAATCTGCAATTCCCGGCCGCGAAGGCGTGGCCCGAACACAAGGCCGTGCTGCCGCGCGCGACGGTGGCCGGCTGGGTCAAGGCCGCGCTTTTCGCCGACGGCGAGCTGACCGTGCGTTTCGTCGACGCCGAGGAAGGCCGCACGCTGAATCGCACCTATCGCGGCAAGGACTATTCGACCAACGTGCTGACGTTTGCATACGCGGAGTCGGAGGACGATCCCGTCACTGGCGATCTGATCCTCTGCTGTCCGGTTGTCGAAAAGGAAGCCGCCGAGCAGGGCAAGCCGCTCGTCGCCCATTACGCGCATCTGCTCGTGCACGGTACGCTGCATGCGCAAGGCTACGACCACGAAGTCGAAGAAGAAGCCGAGGAAATGGAAGCGCTCGAAACCGAGATTCTCGGCAAGCTCGGCTTTCCCGACCCCTACCGTTGACCCTTGACTGTTAGCCGCTAACCTTTAACCACTGCACGCTGCCCGAACCGAACCGTGAGTTCCTTTCCTTCCGACTCCGACACTGACGCCCGACCGCCCTGCCCGGACTATCCGCCGGCGCTCGGCGAGTCGCGGCTGCTGACCGACGAAGAACTGCGTGAGTCGCTGGAATGCACGCTGCGCGGCTGGGACCGGCTAAGCGACTTGTGGCTCTTCGGCTATGGCTCGCTGATCTGGAACCCTGGACTGCCCACTGTCGAAGCCACGCGCTCGAAGGTGCACGGCTATCACCGCGGGCTGTATCTGTGGTCGCGCGTGAATCGCGGCACGCCGGAGCAGCCGGGGCTTGTGCTCGCGCTCGATCGCGGCGGCTCGTGTACGGGCATCGCGTTTCGTCTCGCGGCAGAAGGCGCGATGCCGCATCTCGAGGCGCTGTGGCGCCGCGAAATGCCGATGGGTTCCTACCGGCCCGCGTGGCTGCCCTGTGTGCTCGCCGACGGCCGGCGCGTCGACGCACTTGCGTTCGTGATGCGCCGCGACGTG
Source organism: Paraburkholderia sp. RCC_158 (assembly GCF_041355255.1). Lineage (NCBI taxonomy): Bacteria > Pseudomonadati > Pseudomonadota > Betaproteobacteria > Burkholderiales > Burkholderiaceae > Paraburkholderia > Paraburkholderia sp. RCC_158. Next base: position 207,439 of record NZ_JBFUPM010000010.1, read on the forward strand.
CCGACGTACACCGGCAAGCTCGGCGACGAGGTCGTCAAAACGGTGCTCGGCTGCGCGCGCGGCCGCTACGGCACGACGCTCGAGTACGTGAGCCGCACGGTTCACGCGCTGCGCGAAAGCGGCATGCCCGATCGCGCGCTGGAAGCGCTGCTCGCGCGCTGCCAGGCTGCGAGTGATGGGACGGAGGCGAACGGCGAGGCAAGCGGTGACTCAAGCGGCGACTCAAGCGGCGACTCAAGCGGCGGCGAGCTTCGCACACAGCCGCAGACGAAGCTGTGAGCGCGTACGCCGAAGCGCCACATGCGGACGCAACGCGCAGACCGCAACTGGCGAATAGCCGCGCCATCGAACCTGCGATGCACTCTTTTCGCTGCAATCACGAGCAGACGAGCACGCGCGAAATCGCATGAAAGAAAGCGCCCTTCGCTCGGCCGTTCGTTTCGCGAATGTTCCGCGATTGTTCCGTGAAGCGCCCGGGTTTTTTCTCCAGGACGCTTTTCACCGCGTAATCAGTTAGGATTGACCCACGGCCCGCCGCTTGCGTCGGACCCTGTCAGCCCGGTTTCATTCATCGCCCGGCCGGGTGGGACACGGTCCTGCCATGTGCCTGGTGTATCCTTAATGCTCTGCAACAGCGCGCCCAGTCTTGCCGGGCGCACTACCATGAACGACACGTATCCCAGTCGACGCCAAACCGACAAACCGCACGAAAAGCGCTCGCTGCTCGAGCGTCTGACCGACTTCATCTCGCCCGAGCCCGACTCGCGCGCCGAACTTCTGGAGATCCTGCAGGACGCGCACGAGCGCAACCTGATCGACGCCGACTCGCTGTCGATGATCGAAGGCGTATTCCAGGTCTCCGAACTGAGCGCACGCGACATCATGGTGCCGCGCGCGCAGATGGACGCGATCAACATCGCGGACAACCCCGCCGAATTCATCCCCTACGTGCTGGAAAAAGCGCACTCGCGCTATCCGGTGTACGAAGGCAATCGCGATAACGTGATCGGCGTGCTGCTCGCAAAAGACCTGCTGCGCTACTACGCCGAAGAAGAGTTCGACGTGCGCGGCATGCTGCGGCCCGCGGTATTCATCCCCGAATCGAAGCGGTTGAATGTGCTGCTGCACGACTTTCGCGTGAATCGCAATCACCTCGCGGTGGTCGTCGACGAATACGGCGGCGTGGCCGGCCTGATTACGATTGAAGACGTGCTGGAGCAGATCGTCGGCGACATCGAGGACGAATACGATTTCGACGAGGAAAGCGGCAACATCATCGCGTCGCCGGACGGACGCTTTCGCGTGCGCGCGCTGACCGAGATCGAGCAGTTCAACGAGGCCTTCGGCACGCATTATTCAGACGAAGAAGTCGATACGATCGGCGGGCTCGTCACGCATTATTTCGGGCGCGTGCCGCACCGGGGCGAGAAGGTTCGCATCGACGATCTGATCTTCGAGATTCTGCGCGGCGACGCACGCCAGATTCACATGCTGCTCGTGCGGCGCGACCCGCTTGCCGGTCAGCGCGAGCGCGAAGCGCAGCACGTGCAGACCTGAGCGGTCCTTCCCGCCTGCCGACCTTCGGCCTTCGCCCGAGCCTTTCCAACTTGTCACTCCTCTCGCCGACCGCGCAACAATGGCCGACCCGATCACTTCCTCCTCGCGCCGCGGCGTGAACACGACCGCCGCGCGACCGACGGGCGTGCGTGCGCTGCCTCGCTGGCATTACCTCGTCGCGCTCGCGGCCGGCGCGGCCAACACGTTGTCGTTCGCGCCCACGCCGCACGGCGGCTGGCTCGAACTCGCAATCTTCGTGTTCCTCTTCGGCTGGCTGACGCGCACGACCGGCTGGAAAAGCGCCGCGTTGACGGGCGGCGCGTTCGGCTTCGGCAACTTCGTGAGCGGCGTGTGGTGGCTCTACGTCAGCATGCATGATTTCGGCGGCATGCCCGCGCCGCTCGCGGGCGCTGCGCTCGTGCTGTTTTCGCTCTACCTCGCGCTGTATCCCGCTCTTGCCGCGGGCGTCTGGTCGTTTTGCGCGGGTCACGCGCGCAACGGCAAGTCCGCGGTCGACATGCCGTTTTCGCCGACGTGGCATGGCGCGCTCGCCTTCGCGAGTGCATGGGCTATCGGCGAATGGCTGCGCGGCACCGTGTTCACCGGCTTTCCGTGGCTCGCGAGCGGCTATGCGCAAGTCGACGGCCCGTTCGCCGGATTCGCGCCGCTCGCGGGCGTGTACGGCGTCGGCTGGATGCTCGCACTCGTGGCCGCGCTGATCGTGCAGGCGTTGCTCGCGTTGCTGCGCCGTTCGCGGGCGTCTCGCGAAACGTCGGCAAGCAGCGGCGACACGCGCGGCAGCGCAAACGCAGCGAGTGTCGCGGTGCCGGCCGGCATCGCAGTCGCGTTGATCGCGGCCGGCCTGCTGCTGCCGCTCGCGAAGTGGACGGTGCCGGCCAACGCGCCGCTGACCGTGCGTCTGCTGCAAGGCGACGTCAAGCAGGACATGAAGTTCGAGGAAGCGGGCGTGCGCGCCGCCATCGACCAGTATCAGCAGATGATCACCTCGAAGCCGGCCGATCTGATCGTCACGCCGGAAACCGCCATTCCGGTGCTCGCGCAGCAACTGCCGGTGCCGTTCGCGTCGGCGGTGCGCAGCTTCGCCGATTCGACGGGCAGCGCGATCCTGTTCGGCGCGGTCGGCGGCTCGGTCACGCCCGAGGGCCGCGTGGTCGACTACACGAACAGCCTGTTCGGCGTCACGCCCGGCACGCGCGATATTTACCGCTACGACAAGCATCACCTCGTGCCGTTCGGCGAATTCGTGCCGTGGGGCTTTCGCTGGTTCGTCAATCTGATGAACATTCCGCTCGGCGATTTCGCGCGCGGCGGCCCCGTGCAGAAGCCGTTCGTCGTGCATAACCAGCCGGTCGCGGTCGACATCTGCTACGAGGACATTTTCGGCGAAGAGATTGCGCGGACGATCCGCGAGAGCGATACGCCGCCGGGCGTGCTGATCAACTCGACGAATCTCGCGTGGTTCGGCGACACGATCGCGCTCGAGCAGCATCTGCAGATTGCGCGCATGCGTTCGCTGGAAACCGGCCGGCCGATGCTGCGCGCGACCAACACCGGCACGACGGCCGCCATCGACGCCAACGGCAAGGTGCTTGGCAAGCTCGCGCCCTACACGATCGGCTCGCTCGACGTCACCGTGCAAGGCACAGCCGGGCGCACGCCGTATGTGACGAGCGGCAATAACACGGTGCTCGCGGTTTCGTTACTGCTGCTGGCATTCGGCTTCGCGTTCGGGCCGGGCATCAGGCGCCGCAAAAACGGTGACACGGCAAATGGCGGGCAGTAAGCGATAAAAGAGCCATAAAAAGCACAGCAATAAAAAACGCGCGCTGCGGCATAACCGCCAGCGCGCGTTTTTTCATCCGCTCAAACCAGGCTTACTGATTCGACGCAATGCGCTGCTGAATATGCTGCGCACGCGCCGGCGATGCCGGATGCGAACTCAGCATGCTCGATTTTCCGCCGTCCATTTGCGCGAGTTTGTTGAACGCCGTGACGAGACCCGACGGATCGAGATTCTTCTTTTTCTGCAAATCGAAAGAATAATCGTCGGCGGCGCTTTCCTGCGTTTGCGAGAATTGCGCGTTAATCAGCTTCTCCGAAAACTCGCCCAATTGCGAGCCGGATAGCGCGCCCGCAACGCCACCCGCCGACGACGCCACCGACCGCACCGCCGACGTCGCATACGCGACCTGCATCGCCTTCTTCGTGTGGCCAAGCGCCACGTGGCCCATTTCATGGCCGACCACGCCGCGCACTTCGTTGTCGTTCATCATGTCCATCAGGCCGCTGTAGACGCGCACGCAGCCGTTCGCCATCGCCCACGCGTTGACGTCCTTCGTCACATACACCTTGTAATTCACCGGCGTGCCGTTGATGTTGTCGCCCAGTTGCGCGGCGATCTTGTTCAGACGCTTCTGGTATTTGCTGTTGGCGGGCGCAATTGTGTTTTCGCTGTCGAGTTGCGCGCACGATTTGTCGGTGAGCGCGCGCACGTCTGCGTCCGACAGCGTAGCGGCCTGCGTGGCCAGTTGGCCGGACTGAATCAGCGACGACGGGTCCAGGTTGCTGACGCTGGAACACGCGGCAAACAGCGAGCAGACGGAAGCGGCAATAACAAGGCGATACGGTTTCATTATGAAAGTCTCTTTGTGGTGTTATTCGTTCGACGGCGCGATGGATTCGCCGCCATTTGCAACGGCGCATATCGGCACGAAAAGACCGGATATGTTGACTGCATGACCATTGCCCACGCGACAGACGAAAAAAAGCGCCTGAGGGCAGGCGCTTTTTTACCACAACTGAAAGCTTTAATTCATGACTTTGAAAGTACGATTAACGCAATTTTGCAAACTTGCCTTAACCGTTAGCAACTTCGCTTTTATTTTGCAGGTCAGTTGGCCGGCGCAGTATCGATAAACGATTGGCGCAGCGAAAGCTTCTGAAAATGCTTGTCGAGATTCGGATGCGCATCGCGCCAGTTCAGCTCCGGCATGCGGAAATCCAGATAGCCCAACGCGCAGCCCACCGCAATATCGGCGAGCGTGTAGTGATTGCCCGCGCACCACGGCTTGGCCGCGAGCCCTTGCGACATGGCGACGAGCGCTTCGTCGATCTTGCGCTGCTGGCGCGCCACCCAGGCGTCGACGCGCTGCTCCGGCGTGCGCTGCGTGCTTTCGAGGCGAATCAGCACGGCGGCATCGAGGAGACCGTCGGCGAGCGCTTCCCAGCAGCGCACCTCGATGCGCTCGCGTCCCGATTGCGGGATCAGCTTGCCGACCGGCGACAGCGTGTCCACGTACTCGCAGATCACGCGCGAGTCGAACACCGCTTCGCCGTCTTCCATCACAAGGCACGGCACCTTGCCGAGCGGATTGAAGGTATGAATGCGGGTGTCCGGCGCCCAGACGTTCTCGGGCACCAGCTCGTAGTCGATCTTCTTGTCGGCCAGCACGATGCGCGCTTTGCGCACGAACGGGCTGGCGAGCGAACCGATGAGTTTCATCATTGCCATCTGCCTTTTTCTGAATCCGGCGAAAGTATAAGTGCTGAGCGGCATGCGCGAGCGCCCCGCGCGCGCTTCGCGAGCCGCACGCTCAGTCGCTGTGGATGGATTGCAACATTGCCGCGCCGCGCGCGCGCCGTCTAGCTGGCTGAATGGCCAAGGGGCGGTTTGGCCCCGACCAATCCCGCGCGCCCGCGCAACGCGCCGCCCCAACGCGCCGGCGCAAATTCGTCCGCGCATTGGGCGCTACAATCGCACGATGAACCAGCCGACCGAACCCACCATCGCCATCGACGTCTACCGCACGCGCCGCGAGCGCGTACTCGCCGCGCTGCGTGCAGCGGGCGGCGGCGTCGCCATCGTGCCGACCGCGCCCGAAGCGCTGCGCAACCGGGACGCCGACTACCCCTACCGGCACGACAGCTACTTCTACTACCTGACCGGCTTCACCGAACCCGAGGCGCTGCTCGTGCTCGACGCAAGCGCCGCTCCCGGCGAGCCCGCGTCGATCCTGTTCTGCCGCGAGAAAAACGTCGAGCGCGAGATCTGGGAAGGTTTCCGTTTCGGGCCCGAGGGCGCACGCGTCGCGTTCGGATTCGACGCCGCGTTTCCCTTCGACGAAATCGACGCACACCTGCCGCGGCTCCTCGCGGATAAACCGTCGCTGCACTACGCGCTCGGCACGTCGGACGAACTCGACGGCCAGGTGCGCGGCTGGCTGGAAGCCGTGCGGACGCAGGGCCGCAGCGGCGTCGCCGCGCCCACGGCCGCGCGCGATCTGCTGCCGCTACTCGACGAGATGCGGCTCATCAAGGACGACCACGAGCTCGCCATCATGCGCCGCGCCGGACAAATTTCCGCGCAGGCGCACCGCCGGGCGATGGCCGCGTGCCGTCCCGGCGTGCGCGAGTACGAACTCGAAGCGGAGCTGCTCTACACGTTCCGCAAGTTCGGCGCGCAGGCGCCCGCTTACACGTCGATCGTCGCCGCGGGCGCGAATGCGTGCGTGCTGCACTACCCGGCCGGCAACGCGATTGCGCAGGACGGCGACCTGATTCTGATCGACGCGGCCTGCGAACTCGACGGCTACGCGTCCGACATCACGCGCACTTTCCCGGCGAGCGGCCGCTTCACGCCGGCGCAGCGCGAGCTGTACGACATCGTGCTGGCCGCGCAGCAGGCCGCCGTCGACGCGACCCGCGCCGGCGCGACCTTCGACGACCCGCATCAGGCGGCCGTGCGCGTGCTGTCGCAAGGCTTGCTGGACACGGGCATCGTCGACCGCGCGAAGTTCGCTTCCGTCGACGACGTGATCGCCGAGCGCGCCTATGCGCCCTTCTATATGCACCGCACCGGCCACTGGCTCGGCATGGACGTGCACGATGTCGGCGACTACCGCGAGCGCGGCGCGCCGCGCGACGAGGCAGGCGTGCTGCCGTGGCGCACACTGCAGGCGTCGATGACGCTGACTATCGAGCCCGGCCTGTACATCCGGCCGGCCGAAGGCGTGCCCGAGCGTTACTGGAACATCGGCATCCGCATCGAGGACGACGCGATCGTCACGCCAACGGGCTGCGAACTGATTACCCGCGACGTGCCGGTGGCCGCCGACGAAATCGAGGCGCTGATGCAGGACGCCCGCGCGGCTCAGCAGACAAGGACGTAACCGGCCATGAACGATGCTTCTCCGTCCACGGTCATCCTGAAGCCCGCGGCGCTCAATCAGCATTTCGATTTCGACGTGACGATTGTCGGCGCCGGACCGGTCGGACTCGCGCTTGCCGGTTGGCTCGCGCGCCGCAGCGCGACGCGCGAGCTGAAGATCGCGCTGATCGACGCGCGCGAGCCCGAAGATTCGATCGCGGACCCGCGCGCGATCGCCGTCTCGCACGGCAGCCGCATGATCCTCGAACCGCTGCGCTGGCCCGCCGACGCAACCGCGATCCAGCGCATCCATGTCTCGCAGCGCGGACACTTCGGCCGCACGCTGATCGACCACGGCGAGCACGGGCTGCCGGCGCTCGGCTACGTGCTGCGCTACGGCTCGATCGTGCACGGCCTGGCCGAAGCGGTGCATGCAACGCGAGTCCACTGGTTCCGTTCGACGTCCGCCGCGACGCCGGTTCAGGAACAGGACGGCGTCACGCTGCCAATCGAAACCGCGGGCGTCACGCGCCGGCTGCGCACGCGCATTCTGGTGAGCGCGGAAGGCGGTTTGTTCGGTGATCAGCGGGGTGCGCAGAAGGCTGGAAAGCGCGAGGGAGACAGCGCCGCAAAGGGCACAGACAAAGGCGCGGACAAGCCCGGCACACGCGACTACGGGCAAACGGCGCTGGTCGGCACGGTGAGCGTATCGACGCCGCAACCGCACGTCGCGTGGGAACGCTTCACGCCGGAAGGCCCGATTGCCTTGCTGCCGATGGGCGGCGTGCGCGGCGCCGACTACGCGCTCGTCTGGTGCTGCGCGCCCGACGAAGCCGCGCGCCGCGCGCAGCTTCCCGACGACGAATTCCTGCGCGAACTCGGCGCCGCATTCGGCGGACGCATGGGACGCTTCACGCACATCAAGGGGCGTGCGTCGTTCCCGCTCGGGCTGAACGCCGTCGATACGCAGGTGAGCGGCCGCGTCGTCGCCATCGGCAATGCCGCGCAGACGCTGCATCCGGTTGCGGGCCAAGGCCTCAATCTGGGCTTGCGCGACGCGCACGCGCTCGCCGACGCGTTCTCCGCGGAAGGCCCGACGACGCTTGCGCTCGCCACCTTCGCGCAGCGCCGCGCGCTCGACCGGCGCTTGACGATCGGCGCCACCGACACGCTCGCGCGCCTTTTCACCGTCGACTTCGCGCCGCTCGCGCTCATGCGCGGGCTTGCGCTGACCGCGCTCGAATTCGTGCCGCCGGTGAAGACCGCGCTCGCGCGTCAAATGATGTTCGGACAGCGCCGCTGACGAGCGCGGGCCACTTAACCAGGAACCCTCGCAAGAACCCTCGCGCGAGCGGCGCCGACTCTATGACGCCGGCCACTTTCATAGAAGATTTAATGGGTTACGACGCCCGCAATTGAAGTGCGGGCTATCTGTTAACGCTAAAATGGCGGTTTTCCCTCGCATTTCGCGAATGCTCCGATTGACGAAATCGAACAATCGGCGGCGCGCGCGTCCACGTCATGCCCACCATCGGCTCGCACAATCTGCGTAACAACCTGTTCGTCGCGCCCATGGCCGGCGTCACCGATCGTCCGTTCCGCCAGCTTTGCAAACGGCTCGGCGCGGGCTATGCGGTGTCGGAAATGGTCGCGTCGAACGCGCAACTGTGGAAGAGCGAGAAAACCATGCGCCGCGCGAACCACGCGGGCGAAGTCGAGCCGATTGCCGTGCAGATCGCCGGCGCCGATCCCGACATGATGGCCGAAGCCGCCCGCTACAACGTCGCGAACGGCGCGCAGATCATCGACATCAACATGGGCTGTCCGGCCAAGAAAGTCTGCAACGTCGCGGCCGGTTCTGCGCTGCTGCAAAACGAGCCGCTCGTGCAGCGCATCGTCGAGGCGGTGGTCGCGGCAGTGGGCGTCGGTCCCGACGCGGTGCCGGTCACGCTGAAAATCCGCACCGGCTGGAATCGCGAGAACAAAAATGCGCTGAACGTCGCGCGTCTCGCCGAGGCCGCCGGCATCTCCATGCTGACCGTGCACGGCCGCACGCGCGCCGACCTGTATCACGGCGACGCCGAGTACGAGACCATCGCCGCGGTCAAGGCGGCGGTGCGCATTCCGGTCGTGGCCAACGGCGACATTTCGTCGCCGGAAAAAGCGCGCCATGTGCTCGCCGTGACGGGCGCCGACGCGATCATGATCGGCCGCGCGGCGCAGGGGCGTCCGTGGCTGTTCCGCGAGATCGAGCATTTCCTGCAAACGGGCGAGTTGCTGCCGCCGCCGCGCATCGACGAAATCCAGCAGGTCATGAACGAGCACCTGGAAGATCACTACGGTTTCTACGGCGAATTTACGGGCGTTCGCACTGCGCGCAAGCACATCGGCTGGTACACTCGCGGCCTTTCCGGCGCCAACCTGTTCCGGCATCGCATGAATACGCTGGACAGCACGCGCGAACAACTCCTCGCCGTCAACGAATTTTTCGACGCGCAGAAGGCGATCTCCGACCGCCTCGTCTACGTCGACGAATCACCCGGCGATGCCGGGCTCGACAACCAGGGCGAGAACCACACCGACCGACTAGCTGCATGAGCAAGAACAATATCGAACAATCTGTCCGCGACAGCCTGGGCATTTACTTCCAGGATCTCGACGGCTCGAATCCGCACGACGTCTATGACATGGTGATTTCGTGCGTTGAAAAACCCCTGCTCGAAGTGGTGCTCGAGCAGGCCGGCGGCAATCAGTCGCTGGCCGCCGAGTATCTCGGCATCAACCGCAATACGCTGCGCAAGAAGCTGCAACAGCATGGTCTGTTGTAGCGGGTTCTAGTTTTCTCGCGCCCTGCCACGTTTCCCTTCGGCTTTTCGTCTTCATCATGATCAAGCAAGCGCTCATCTCCGTTTCCGACAAGTCCGGCATTGTCGACTTCGCCAAGTCGCTGTCGGACCTCGGCGTCAAGATCCTGTCGACCGGCGGCACCGCGAAACTGCTCGCGGACGCGGGTCTGTCCGTCACCGAAGTCGCCGACTACACGGGCTTCCCGGAAATGCTGGACGGGCGCGTGAAAACGCTGCATCCGAAGGTGCACGGCGGCATTCTCGCGCGCCGCGATCTGCCGGAACACATGGCGGCGCTCGAGAAGCACGACATTCCGACCATCGACCTGCTGGTCGTGAACCTGTACCCGTTCGTGCAGACGGTGTCGAAGGAAGAGTGCTCGCTGGAAGACGCGATCGAGAACATCGACATCGGCGGACCGACCATGCTGCGCTCGGCCGCGAAGAATCATCGCGACGTGACCGTGGTGGTCGATCCCGCTGATTACGCGGTCGTGCTCGACGAAATGCGCGCGAACAGCAACGCGGTCTCGTACAAGACGAACTTCCGTCTCGCGACCAAGGTGTTCGCGCACACCGCGCAATACGACGGCGCGATCACCAACTATCTGACGAGCCTCACCGACGAACTGCAGCACTCGTCGCGCAACGCTTATCCGGCTACGTTCAACCTCGCCTTCGACAAGGTGCAGGACTTGCGCTACGGCGAAAACCCGCATCAGAGCGCCGCGTTCTATCGCGATCTGTCGGTGCCGGCCGGCGCGCTGGCGAACTACAACCAGTTGCAGGGTAAGGAACTGTCGTACAACAACATCGCGGATTCGGACGCGGCGTGGGAATGCGTGAAGACCTTCGACGTGCCGGCCTGCGTGATCGTCAAGCATGCGAATCCGTGCGGCGTGGCGGTGGGCGCGGACGCGAACGAAGCGTATTCGAAGGCGTTCCAGACCGATCCGACTTCGGCGTTCGGCGGCATCATCGCGTTCAATCGCGAAGTGGACGAAACCGCCGCGCAAGCGGTGGCCAAGCAGTTTGTCGAAGTGCTGATCGCGCCGTCGTTCAGCGCCGAAGCGCGCCAGGTTTTCGCAGCGAAGCAGAACGTGCGTCTGCTGGAAATCGCGCTGGGCGAAGGCCATAACGCGTTCGATCTGAAGCGCGTGGGCGGCGGCCTGCTGGTTCAATCGCTCGATTCGAAAAACGTGCAGCCGCGCGAATTGCGCGTGGTGACGAAGCGTCATCCCACGCCGAAGGAGATGGACGATCTGCTGTTCGCCTGGCGCGTCGCGAAGTACGTGAAGTCGAACGCGATCGTGTTCTGCGGCAACGGCATGACGCTCGGCGTCGGCGCGGGTCAGATGAGCCGCGTGGATTCGGCGCGCATCGCCAGCATCAAGGCGCAGAACGCGGGCTTGGCGCTGACCGGTTCGGCGGTGGCGTCGGATGCGTTCTTCCCGTTCCGCGACGGCCTCGACGTGGTCGTGGCAGCGGGCGCGACGTGCGTGATCCAGCCGGGCGGCTCGATGCGCGACGACGAAGTGGTCAGCGCCGCGGACGAGCACAACATTGCGATGGTGCTGACCGGCGTGCGTCACTTCCGGCATTGATATTGGCTTGATCGGCGGCGTGTTGTTTTGCCGTGTCCGCGGTAAGAGACGATAGAACGGCCCGGTGGAATTTTCCGCCGGGCCGTTTTGTTTTGCCGCTTGCTGCGGCGGTCGGCGGTCGGCGATCAGTGGCCGACGTTCGTCACGCGTCGTCAGTCGTCAGTCCGGTGGGTCCTTGCGCTCGTAGCCGTCCCTGACTTCCGGATGCTGACTGATGTAGGTGCCGAGACCCTCGCCCTGTTTCGCGAGCCGCTTGAGCGCCGCGACGTGTTTGACGCCGACGCTTTTTTTCGAGTACCAATACGTCGTGCCCGAGTTAAAGCGGGCAGCGACAAAGTTATCGCCGATTTCGTAGGCCACGACGCCGGATGTCCCGCTTCTGTTTCCATAGCGCTGCATATCCGATCACCTCCTTCCGACAGACGCAGCAGTTTTTATTCCGCCCGCGCCGCCTTTTGCGGGCCGCCGTGCGGCGCGTCTGTTGTAGTATCGCAGGCACCTGGCTTTAACCGCATGTGCGGCACTTCATGAGAATTCTTGGCATCGACCCCGGCTTGCGCGTGACGGGCTTCGGCGTGATCGACCAAAGCGGACACACGCTCAGCTACGTCGCGAGCGGCGTTATCAAGACCGCCGACGCCGATCTGCCGTCGCGCCTCGGCACTATTTTCGAAGGCATTTCGACGCTGATTCGCCAGCACTCGCCGGATCAATCGGCGATCGAAAAAGTGTTCGTCAACGTCAATCCGCAGTCCACCTTGCTGCTCGGTCAGGCGCGCGGCGCGGCCATTTGCGGCCTCGTCGCGGGCGGCGTGCCGGTTGCCGAATACACCGCGCTGCAGTTGAAGCAGGCGGTGGTCGGCTACGGCCGCGCGACCAAGGAGCAGATGCAGCAGATGGTCGTGCGCCTGCTCAATCTTTCCGGCGTGCCGGGCACCGACGCCGCCGACGCGCTCGGCATGGCGATCTGTCACGCGCACGGCGGCACGACGTTGAGCACGCTCGGCGGCATCGCGCCATCGCTTGCAAAGAAGGGGCTGCGGGTCAGACGCGGGCGTCTGGTGGGATAGGTGCGCGGCACGCGCTGCGCTACACTCGCCCTTTCTCACAAGTTCGAACTCGCCATGATCGGTCGCATTGCCGGCGTTCTGCTGGAAAAAAACCCGCCGCATCTGCTCGTCGATTGCAACGGCGTCGGTTATGAAGTGGACGTGCCGATGAGCACGTTCTACAACCTGCCGTCCACTGGCGAGCGCGTCGTGCTGCTCACGCAAATGATCGTGCGCGAAGATGCGCACCTGTTGTACGGCTTCGGCACCGCCGAGGAACGTTCGACCTTCCGCGAGCTGCTGAAGATCTCCGGCATCGGCGCGCGCATGGCGCTCGCCGTGCTCTCCGGCATGAGCGTGCACGAGCTCTCGCAGACGGTCACGCTGCAGGACGCCGCGCGCCTCACGCGCGTGCCGGGCATCGGCAAGAAGACGGCCGAGCGCTTGCTGCTCGAGTTGAAGGGCAAGCTCGGCGCCGACCTGGGCGCGATGGCCGGCACGGTGTCCGCATCCGATCACGCGTCGGACATTCTCAATGCGCTGCTCGCGTTGGGCTACTCGGAGAAGGAAGCCCTCGCCGCAGTCAAAAACGTGCCGGCCGGCACGGGCGTGTCCGAAGGCATCAAGCTCGCGTTGAAGGCCTTGTCGAAGGCCTGAGGCTTTTTCACAGTGCGCGGGCCGCACGACCGATGCAGCAAGCGTCCCACAGTTCGCGAAGCCGCGCACCCTGGCCATTCGGCCGGGTTTCGCCGCGCGCCTCGCGCGGTACAATGACCGGATGATCGAAACCGACAAACTCGCCGCCGAGCGCATCATCGCGGCCACGCCCGTCTCGCCGAACGAGGAAGCGTTCGAACGCGCGTTGCGCCCTCGTCAGCTCGAAGAATATGTCGGGCAGGAAAAGGTGCGCGGCCAGCTCGAAATCTTTATCGAGGCCGCGAAGCGCCGCTCGGAATCGCTCGATCACGTATTGCTGTTCGGGCCGCCGGGTCTTGGCAAAACCACGCTCGCGCATATCATCGCGCGCGAAATGGGCGTGAATCTGCGGCAGACGTCCGGACCCGTGCTCGAACGCGCGGGCGACCTCGCCGCGCTGCTCACCAATCTCGAAGCCAACGACGTACTGTTCATCGACGAAATTCACCGGCTCTCGCCGGTCGTCGAGGAAATCCTGTACCCCGCGCTCGAGGATTATCAGATAGACATCATGATCGGCGAAGGGCCAGCCGCGCGCAGCGTGAAGCTCGATTTGCAGCCGTTCACGCTGGTCGGCGCGACCACGCGCGCGGGCATGCTGACCAATCCGCTGCGCGATCGCTTCGGCATTGTTGCGCGGCTCGAGTTTTATAACGCCGAAGAACTCGCGCGCATCGTCACGCGTTCGGCTTCGCTGCTGAATGCGCAGATTCATCCGGACGGCGCATTTGAAATTGCGAAGCGCGCGCGCGGCACGCCGCGTATCGCCAACCGGCTGCTGCGGCGCGTGCGCGATTTCGCCGAGGTCAAGGCCGACGGCAACATCACCGCGGAAGTGGCCGACGCGGCGCTGCGCATGCTCGACGTCGACGCGGTCGGCTTCGATCTGATGGACCGCAAGCTGCTCGAAGCGATCCTGCACAAGTTCGACGGCGGACCGGTCGGCGTCGACAACCTGGCGGCGGCGATCGGCGAGGAACGTGACACGATCGAAGACGTGCTCGAGCCGTATCTGATTCAGCAAGGCTTCCTGCAACGCACGCCGCGCGGCCGCGTGGCCACACTGCTCACTTACCGGCACTTCGGGCTTGCGGCGCCGGAAGCGTCGAGCGGGTTGCCCGGGTTGTGGGATTCGGCTGCGAGTTGAGTGAGGATTGGGTGTGGGAGTTCAGTTGATGTGCGGCTTAGCCGCGTGAGGGCTGAGTTCAGTTCAGCGTGCGGCATGGCCCTGCGCGCAGGCGGCGCAACGCAGCGCATACCGCGCCTGATTACCGCCCCGGTTCCGGCACCTTCTTGAAACTGTCGTCGGCGCTCGGTGCGTCGAGATGCGATACATCGCCCCACGACACCACCGTCGCGCGCCCGTCGTCGTAATCGACCACGTTCACGCTCGTGTTCAACAGCGGGTAGTCGCGCGGCGCATCGAGCGGCAAGCCGCACGCGAAGCGGCGCACGCAATCGAGCACGCCGCCATGCGCGACGCAGGCGATCCGGCCGCCCGGATGCGCGGCCACAAGCGGCTCAATTGCATGCAGCACGCGATGGTAGAACACGCGCAGCGATTCGCCTTCGGGCGGCGCGAAGCCAGGATCGCGAGTCTGCCAATGCGCGTATTCGTCGGGAAAACGCGCGGCGATTTCGTCGCTGTCGTGCCCCTGGAACGCGCCGTACGAACGCTCACGCAAACCTTCGCGCAACTGCACGGGCAAGCCGAGCGCGTCGGCGATGGGCTGCGCGGTTTGCCGCGCGCGTTGCAGGTCGCTCGAATAAATCGCGTCGAGCCGCGCGCCGTGCTTCACGTCATCGGCGATACGGCGAGCCAGTTTCTGCGCCTGTGCGAGACCCGCTTCGGCGAGCGGAATGTCGATATGCCCTTGAATGCGCTTGATGCGATTCCAGTCGGTCTCGCCGTGCCGGATAAACAGGATCTGCGTGGTCATGGGATCGAAGTGGGCGCTGTTCGCCGGTTGTGCCAGGCCGCTATTGTCGCAAGAACCGCGCGACGTTCAGGCGTTGGTTTGCAGCCAGAAGGTGACGGGGCCGTCGTTGACGAGCGACACCTGCATGTCCGCGCCGAATTCGCCGGTCTCGACGATGGGATGTTTCGCGCGCGCCGCCGACACGAAATAGTCGAACAGACGCTTGCCCTCGTCCGGCGGCGCGGCGGGCGTGAAGCTCGGACGCAGCCCGCTGTTCGTGTCCGCGGCCAGCGTGAACTGCGACACCAGCAGCAGGCCGCCCGCGCGCCCCGCGCCGTCCACGTTTTGCACTGACAGATTCATCTTGCCGGCGGCGTCGCTGAACACGCGGTAGCCGAGCACCTTCGCCAGCAGCCGGTCGGCCGCGGCTTGCGTGTCGCCGCGCTCCGCGCAGACAAGCGCGAGCAGGCCCGCGTCGATGGCGCCGGTCACGCGCTCGTTGTCACCGTCCACGACACGCACCTCGGCGCGCCGCACGCGCTGGATCAACGCGATCATCGGGCGGCCTCCGGCTGTGCGCTACGATTCATCGCACGCGCGGCCATAGTCAGGCGGTCAGCGTGACGCGCGCAAAGCGGCGCTTGCCGACCTGCACGACGTACTCGCCCGCCTCGACTTTCAGGCCCTTGTCCGAGACGGTCGCGCCGTCGATTTTCACGCCGCCCTGCTCGATATTGCGCAGCGCTTCGCTCGTCGACGGCACGAGGTTCGCCTGCTTGAGCAACTGGCCGATCGCGAGCGGCGCGCCGGCGAGCGCGACCGCCGGAATATCGTCCGGCACACCGCCCTTCGCGCGGTGGTTGAAGTCTTCGAGCGCGCGCTCGGCGTCGGCCGGCGAATGAAAACGCGCGACGATTTCCTGGCCCAGCATCACCTTGAAATCGCGCGGATTGCGGCCTGCCTCGGCTTCACGCTTGAACGCCGCGATCTCGTCCATCGGACGGAACGACAGCAGTTCGAAGTAACGCCACATCAGCGTGTCGGAAATGCTCATCAGCTTGCCGAACATGTCTGTCGGTTTTTCGCTGATGCCGATGTAGTTGTTCTTCGACTTCGACATTTTTTCGACGCCGTCGAGGCCTTCCAGCAGCGGCATCGTCAGAATGCATTGCTGCTCCTGGCCGTACTGCTTCTGCAGTTCGCGGCCGACGAGCAGGTTGAACTTCTGATCGGTGCCGCCGAGTTCGAGGTCGGCGTTGAGCGCGACCGAGTCGTAGCCCTGCATCAACGGGTACAGGAATTCGTGGATCGAAATCGGCACGCCGCTCTGGAAACGCTTGGTGAAATCTTCTCGCTCGAGAATGCGCGCCACCGTGTAGCGCGACGCGAGCTTGATCATGCCGTCGGCGCCGAGCGGCATCGACCATTCGCTGTTGTAGCGGATCTCGGTCTTCTCGCGATCGAGCACGAGCGCAGCCTGTTCGAAATACGTCTTCGCGTTCGATTCGATCTGCTCGCGCGTGAGCGGCGGGCGCGTGGCGTTGCGGCCCGACGGATCGCCGATCAGCGACGTGAAGTCGCCGATCAGAAAAATCACCGTGTGACCGAGGTCCTGCAACTGGCGCATCTTGTTCAGCACGACCGTATGGCCGATGTGGATGTCCGGCGCGGTCGGATCGAGCCCGAGCTTGATGCGCAGCGGCGTGCCGGTAGCCGCGCTCTTCGCGAGTTTTTGCGCGAATTCTTCCTCGATCAGCAATTCGTCGACGCCGCGCTTGGTAATGGCGAGCGCGTGACGGACTTCGTCGGTGATCGGGAAAGCGGGGGCGGCGGGGTTCGGCTTGTTGGACTCGGTGCTCATGCTGGAAACTTGAAGTCGCGAAAAAAACAGATTGTCCCATAGATGCGCGCCGCCGCGCCCACTGAAGCGGGCTCGAGCGCCTGTATACGCGTGGCATTCGCAGCCGGACGACCAGCGAAGCATGGCGACGCGCTTCATCTTCGACCGCGCTTGCGCCGATAATCTGCTACAACCTTCGCCAACAGGCGGCAGAAACAGCGGCCGACTGGCGGCAATGAACCCGCAACTCATCATCGAC
This sequence comes from Paraburkholderia sp. RCC_158, assembly GCF_041355255.1. Taxonomy (NCBI): domain Bacteria; kingdom Pseudomonadati; phylum Pseudomonadota; class Betaproteobacteria; order Burkholderiales; family Burkholderiaceae; genus Paraburkholderia; species Paraburkholderia sp. RCC_158. Next base: position 224,376 of record NZ_JBFUPM010000010.1, read on the forward strand.
AGGAGCAGCAACGTGGCGCAAGAGCCCGCAGACGGCGTCTACTTTGGATTGATGTCAGGCACGAGCATGGACGGCGTGGACGGCGTGGCCGTCCGGTTCGCCGAGGGGAAGCCGCCCGTGGTGCTGGCCGAGGCGTTCGTCGGTTTCGCGGCGGGCCTGCGCGAGGCGCTGTTCGCGCTGCAACAGCCGGGCGAAAACGAGGTCGAACGCGAGGCGCTCGCCGCCAACGCGCTCGCCACGCGATATACCGTGTGCTGTCACGAGCTGCTGCGCGGCTGCCACGTGTCCGCCGCCGAGGTACGCGCGATCGGCGTGCATGGGCAGACGGTGCGGCATCGGCCGGAAAAGGGCTATACGCGGCAGATCAATAACCCGGCGCTGCTCGCGGAAATGATGCATATCGACGTGATCGCCGATTTCCGCAGCCGCGACGTCGCCGCAGGCGGCCAGGGCGCGCCGCTCGTGCCCGCGTTTCACGCAACCGTGTTCGGCTCGAAGGACGAAACGCGCGTGGTCTGCAATCTTGGCGGGATCAGCAATATCACGATTCTGAATGCGACCGGCAGCGTGCGCGGCTTCGATTGCGGGCCGGCAAACGCGCTGCTCGACGAATGGGCGCAACGCCATCTCGGCAAGCCGTTCGACGAAAACGGTCATTTCGCGGCCAGCGGCCAGGTCGACCGCTCGCTGCTGAATGCACTGCTGGACGAGCCGTTCTTCGCGCAACAGCCGCCCAAGAGCACCGGGCGCGATCTGTTCAACGCCGAGTGGCTCGACGCCAGGCTGCAGCCGTTCGCGGGGCTCGCGCCCGCCGATGTGCAGGCGACGCTCGTCGCGCTGACCGCGGTGTCGGTGGCGCGAGAGATTGAACGGCATGCATCGGATGTGAAAGCGGTCTACGTATGCGGCGGCGGCGCGCGGAATCCGGAGATCATGAAGGCGTTGCAGCAGGCGCTGGACGATAGCGGCGCGAGTGGCGTGCCGGTAATGACCACCGACGCGCTCGGCGTGCCGCCGAGCCAGGTCGAGCCGCTCGCGTTTGCGTGGCTCGCGATGCGCTGCGTGGCGCGCCTGCCGGGCAGTTTGCCGGCCGTGACGGGCGCGAGCGCCGAGCGGGTACTGGGGGCGATTTATCCGCGCTGAGGGTTGATTCGCGCGGAGGGAGGCTCTCGCTTTGCCGCGCCGCCAATAAAAGAACGGGGCCGAAGCCCCGTTTCTTATGCAATACGCTGCCTCCCCGGCTTTAAACCGAGAACGACGATCCGCAACCGCAAGTGGTGCTTGCGTTCGGATTCTTGATCACGAACTGGGCGCCGTTGATGTCGTCCTTGTAGTCGATCTCAGCGCCAACCAGGTACTGGTAGCTCATCGAGTCGATCAGCAATTGCACGCCGCTCTTGTTCATGACGGTGTCGTCTTCGTTGACGGCTTCGTCGAACGTAAAGCCGTATTGAAAGCCCGAGCAGCCGCCGCCCTGCACGAAAACGCGCAGTTTCAGGTCCGCATTGCCTTCTTCTTCGATCAGTTGCTTGACCTTGTCAGCCGCTGCGTCGGTAAAAACGAAGGGGGCGGGCATCTCGGTCACGGGTGTGTCGGTGACTGCGTTCATTCGAACTCTCCAGAAAGCTTCTAACCGCTATTGTAGGGCTGATCTCAATATCGTGCTGATGCCCACAAAATCAATGGGTTCTTACAGGGTGCCGCCACCATAAAAAAAGCCGCCTTCGCGATAGCGTTGGCGGCTTTTGCTGCGTTCCAGCGATAAGCCGGTTCGCACCCGAAACGATTAACGCTTCGAGAATTGCTTCCGGCGACGTGCCTTGTGGAAGCCGACCTTCTTACGTTCGACTTCACGAGCGTCACGCGTAACGAAGCCAGCCTTCGACAGTTCCGGCTTCAGCGTTGCGTCGTAGTCCATCAGCGCGCGGGTGATGCCGTGGCGAACCGCACCGGCTTGACCCGTTTCACCGCCACCGTTCACGTTGACCTTGATGTCGAACGTGACGCCGTGGTTCGTGAGTTCCAGCGGCTGACGCACGATCATCAGCGACGTTTCGCGCGAGAAGTAATCGGCGATAGGCTTGCCGTTGACAATGATCTCGCCCTTGCCAGCCTTGATGAAGACGCGTGCGACGGCGCTCTTGCGGCGGCCCGTGCCGTAATTCCAGTTACCGATCATGTGGGCTCCCCTTAGATCTCGAGCGCTTTCGGCTGTTGTGCCGAATGCGGATGCGTTGCTTCAGCGTAGACCTTCAGCTTCTTGATCATCGCGTAGCCGAGCGGGCCCTTCGGCAGCATGCCCTTGACCGCTTTCTCGAGCGCGCGGCCCGGGAAGCGTTCCTGCATCTTGCCGAACGTCGTTTCATAGATACCGCCCGGGTAGCCCGAGTGACGGTAGTACTTCTTGTCAGTAGCCTTGTTGCCCGTGACCTTCAGCTTGCCGGCGTTGATAACGATGATGAAATCACCGGTGTCGACGTGCGGAGTGAATTCAGGCTTGTGCTTGCCGCGAAGACGGTGTGCCACTTCGCTGGCGACACGCCCGAGAACCTTATCCGTCGCGTCAATCACGTACCATTCACGCGTAACCTCATGGGCTTTTGCGGAAAACGTCTTCATGATCGATCCAAAAAAATTGCTGCGCCCAATGTATTTTTTCCTGCTTGTAGTGTGCGCATCGAGGCGCGTGCAGGCTCTCCCTGGTTCTTCCTCCGCGGGCGCGGATGCGGAAAAGCCCTGAATTATAAAGGAATTTGTGACGTCAAGTCAAAACGTGCGGGATTTGGTGCGGGAGCCGCCTGATATTGGCTCCCGCGAGCGCACGTCATGCAGGCCGGCGCGGGCGAAAAAAAACCCGAACTAGCGGTTCGGGTTTAATCCACCAAAGGAGGAGGTGGAGGAGACAGCGGAGGTTGCGCACTGCTGCAACCGATGAGGCAATTATATGAAGCATCCTTGTGCGACGCAAGAACATTTGCATTGCGAAATCGATTTTCATAATGTGGTTTGACGGCGGCGACGGCCCGGCTTGTTGTGGGCCTCGCAAATAAAGGCATCCGCCGACTGCTCCGCCCTGAGTGAACGACGCGCTCTAGAGTAAAACCCCTAAACCCGCCTCGAACTCCACCCTGCCGCCGTCCATGCCGCGCTGCAACATACAAGCGGCGATTGCGCATAATTTCCAGCCGACGTCGCCTCGGGCGGACACCGAAACGCCGGGCTACAATGCCGTCTCGATAGTCGAAGCGCGGTGGAGCACAGCATGGAATGCAAAGTAAGCTGGATGGGGCAAGACGGGATGGCGTTCGCGGCCGAGACGGGCAGCGGCCACCTGGTCGCGATGGACGGCGCGCCCGAAGGCGGCGGCCGCAATCTCGCGCCGCGTCCGATGGAAATGGTCTTGCTCGGCACGGGCGGTTGCACGGCCTACGACGTCGTCATGATCCTGAAGAAAAGCCGTCAGGAAATCGCCGGCTGCTCGGTGACGCTGAAGGCCGAGCGCGCCAGCGAAGATCCGAAGGTGTTCACGAAGATTCACTTTCATTTCACCGTGACGGGCAAGAACCTGAATCCGGCGACCGTGGAGCGCGCGATCAACCTGTCGCACGACAAATACTGCTCGGCGTCGATCATGATCGCGAAGACGGCCGAACTGACCCACTCGTTCGAGATCGTGCCGAGCTGAACCAGCGGAACTGAGTGCCGCGGCCCGCGGACCGCATCAACAAAAATGCCGGCGTCCCTAAAAGACGCCGGCATTTGTTTGTGTGGTGGCAAAGCAGGCCGATAAGCCGGATTCTGTGCACGCGCAACGTCCGAAGACGCGACGCGCGTGGCAGCCATTCCTCTAGGCGCGCCATTGCTGACGCGCTCAAGCTTCCTACCCGCAGACGAGACGGGGGCCCCGTCCTGCATCTCGAAGATGCGCGCCTGCCTACTTGGAATTGCTCCGGGTGGAGGTTACCGTGCCGGTCTGCCTTGCAGCAGCCGCGGTGCGCTCTTACCGCACCGTTTCACCCTTACCTGATCCCGGCTTGCGCCGGGCCATCGGCGGTTTGCTTTCTGTTGCCCTGTTCCGCGTGTCGCCACGGATGGCCGTTAGCCATCACCCTGCCCTGTGGAGTCCGGACTTTCCTCGCCCTCTTTGGCCGAAGCCGCCGAGGCCGCGACTGCCTGGCCTGCTTTGCTGGCGCCGATTTTAACATCTGCACGCCGGCCCGCGCGGAATACAGACGTGTCGTCATAGAAGGCCGGCGTCTCGTTTTCCGGCCACCAGCCGGGGATGCCCAGCACCGGAAGCGGCGCAAACATACGGCTCGTCAACGCTTCCGTATTCAGCAACGCGGCGCTGACCGCCTCGTCGAGCCACGCGTCGCGCGAAGCGGCGTCCCATTCGAAGTACGCTGGCGGCACGTCGACAATCCACGCGTGCCCGGTGCACGCCTTGAACGGCGCGATCAGCTTTTCGAGCAGCGCGTGGCCGAAGCAGCGCACCTCGCAACTCGCGCCCGATGCGCCCCATGCGTCGCGCCGCTGGAGCAACAGCGTGCGCCAGTCGAACTGACGCAGCGCAGCGCTCAAGCGCGGATCGGCGCAAGCAAACAGCAGCGCGTTTTCGTCGAAGAGCGTCAGTGCGTCACGCACGCCGCCGCGCGTCGGCCCGACGCCGAGCAAGTCGATGGCCGCCGACTGCCGCGCGTTCAGCGCCGCCTTGATGCGCGGAAACGCAAACCACATCGACGCGTTGAAGAAGTCGTGCAGATTGTGGCGCGTCGGCACGCAGCCGGTGGACGCAATGTGCGCCTCGTAGGCGGCGCCGGGCGGCAGCTCGTCCTGCGCGATGAACGCGAGCCGCTGGCCGCGGCCTGTCACTTGCCGCGCCTTCAACGCGTCGGCGTTCATTTCGGCAAGCAACGCGGCGTAGCTCGTGAGCGCGGCCCGCTGCCAGCGTTGGCCGCGCTCGGCGAACGGCGCGAACCAAGGCTTCGACCAGTCGATTGCGGCGAAGCCCGACCGCGCGCCTGGCGGGAGCGCTTCATTGCCGGTGCCGCGGCCTTCGTCGTGGCGCGCGCTCACGTCGAGTTGTACCGGTTCAGTCGTTGCGGGCGCCGTTTCGCGCCTCGCCTCGGGCTCCGCCATCTCCGCGTCACCCACGCGTCAGATCAGGCGCCAGCCAATCGATTCACCGCCGCGCAGCGGCACGACCGGCGTATCGCCGACCGGCAACTCCGCCGGCAACGTCCATTCCTCGCGACGCAGCGTAATCTTGCCCGCGTTGCGCGGCAAACCGTAAAAATCCGCGCCGTAGAAGCTTGCAAAGCCTTCGAGCTTGTCGAGCGCGCCGGCTTTGTCGAAAGCCTCGGTGTACAACTCGAGCGCATGCAGCGCCGTATAGCAGCCCGCGCAGCCGCAAGCGTGTTCCTTCAAACCCTTCGGATGCGGCGCGCTGTCCGTACCGAGGAAGAAGCGCGGATTGCCCGACGTCGCCGCTTCGACCAGCGCGAGCCGATGCGTCTCACGCTTGAGCACCGGCAGGCAGTAGTAATGCGGGCGAATGCCGCCCTGGAAAATCGCGTTGCGGTTGTACAGCAGATGGTGCGCGGTGATCGTCGCGCCCAGCAGTTCCGGCGCGACGCCGGCTTCGCGGATGTAGTCGACGGCGTCCTTCGTGGTGATGTGCTCGAACACCACCTTCAGCGCCGGAAACTCGCGGCGCAGCGGCGTCATGACCCGGTCGATGAACACCTTCTCGCGGTCGAACAGATCGATCGACGAATCCGTCACTTCGCCGTGCACCAGCAGCGGCATGCCGGTTTCCTGCATCACTTCCAGCGTTTTCGCGCACTTCATGATGTCGGTCACGCCCGCGTCCGAGTTCGTCGTTGCGCCCGCCGGATAGAGCTTCACGCCGTGCACGAAGCCGCTTTCGCGCGCGCGGCGGATTTCATCGGGCGGCGTGTTGTCGGTCAGGTACAGCGTCATCAGCGGCTCGAACTGCGCGCCGGCCGGAATGGCGGCGACGATCCGCTCGCGGTAAGCCTGGGCCATCGCCGTCGTCGTGACCGGCGGCTTCAGGTTCGGCATGATGATCGCGCGGCCGAACTGGCGCGCCGTATCCGGCAGCACCGCCGCCAGCATGGCGCCGTCGCGCACGTGCAGGTGCCAGTCGTCAGGACGGGTGAGCGTAACGGAGTCGAGAGAAGCGGAAGCAGCGTTGGGAGCGGTCATGGCGAGAGAAGAGCGAGAGCGGAACGGAGCGAATGGAGCGGAATAAGAGCCGAACAAGGCGCAACGACGAATCGGAACGATGCGCGAGCGATGCGCGAACAACGCCCCAGCAATGCACCGGCGCTGAGGTCAAACCGCCGTGTTGCGGCCTGAACACACGTCAATTTTGCAATTTGGCGTTCGTGGCTCGGTGATATGCTTGGAAAATCATCATTGTAACGGCTCGCCCCGTTCACAGGCCTACCCGCAACATGTGCCAACTTCTAGGAATGAACTGCGCCGCGCCGACGGACGTCACGTTCTCGTTCACCGGCTTTGCGGCGCGCGGCGGCGTCACCGATCACCATGCCGACGGCTGGGGTATCGCCTTCTTCGAAGACAAAGCGTGTCGCCTTTTCATCGACCATCAATCGTCGGCTACCTCGCCGATCGCCGAGATGGTCAAGCGCTATCCGATCAAGTCGAAGAACACGATCGCGCATATCCGCAAGGCGACGCAAGGGCACATTCTGCTGGAAAACTGCCACCCGTTCATGCGCGAACTGTGGGGGCGTCATTGGATCTTCGCGCACAACGGCGATCTGAAGGATTATTCGCCGGTGCTCTCAGGCGTGTATCAGCCGGTCGGCACGACCGACAGCGAGCTCGCTTTCTGCGCGCTGCTCGAAGGTTTGCGCAAGGCGTTTCCCGGCGCGCAACAACCGCCGCTCAACGAACTCTTCGCCGCGCTCGAGAAGCTCACGCGCGAAATCACGCAATTCGGCGTATTCAATTTTCTGATGTCGAACGGCCAGGCGCTGTTTGCGCATTGCTCGACGCATCTGCATTACATCGTGCGGCGCTGGCCTTTTTCCACCGCGCATCTTGTCGACGCGGACGTGTCCATCGACTTCGCCAAATACACGACGCCGGAAGACCGCGTCGCCGTGATCGCGACGCAGCCGCTGACCGACAACGAAGTGTGGACCGCGTTCGAACCGGGCGATCTGCTGATGTTCCAGCACGGCGACGTGATTGGCCGCGTCAATGTGCCGGTGCCGGCCTCGGTGCTGGAAAAGCTGCGCAATCCGGCGCTCGACGCGTCCGCTTCGGCGAGCACGATTGCGGCTTCGGCGGCGGCCGAGTCTGCTGCGGCTGAGTTGGAAGTCGATCTGGAAGCGGCCGACGACGCCGCCGCCTTCGAGTCGTAAAAGTCGTAGCCGCGGCGACCACGCATCGATAAAAATAGCCGCTTTTTCAAGCGGCTTTTCGTTGAAGCGCCCACCGCGACAACCACGCGGCAACGCTTGCCCTCAGTGCAGGATCTTCGCCAGAAAATCCTTCGCGCGATCGGACTTCGGATTGTCGAAGAAGTCGTCCTTGCGGTCGTCCTCGACGATCAAGCCCTTGTCCATGAAAATCACGCGATGCGCGACCTTCTTCGCGAAGCCCATTTCGTGCGTGACGCACATCATGGTCATGCCTTCCTGCGCGAGTTCGACCATCACGTCGAGCACTTCGTTGATCATTTCCGGATCGAGCGCCGAAGTCGGCTCGTCGAACAGCATTGCAATCGGGTCCATCGACAACGCGCGCGCAATCGCCACACGCTGCTGCTGACCGCCCGACAATTGCCCCGGAAACTTGTCCGCATGCGCGCGCAAGCCGACGCGGTCGAGCAGCTTGAGACCCTTCGCCGAGGCTTCGTCCTTCGAACGGCCGAGCACCTTGATCTGCGCGAGCGTGAGGTTTTGCACGATCGACAGATGCGGGAACAGTTCGAAGTGCTGGAACACCATGCCGACCTTCGAGCGCAGCTTCGACAGATTGGTTTTCTTATCCGTCAGCGACTGCCCGTTGATGACGATCTCGCCCTTCTGAAACGGCTCGAGTCCGTTGACGGTCTTGATCAGCGTGGACTTGCCCGAACCCGACGGTCCGCACACCACCACCACTTCACCCTTTTTGACTTCCGTCGTGCAGTCCGTCAGCACCTGAAACTGGCCGTACCACTTCGAAACATTCTTGATAGAGATCATCTTGCGACCTTTTTCTGAAGACCTTTGACAAGGCTCGACGCGACCACGCAGATCACGAAATAACACGCGCCCGCGAACAGTACCATTTCGACATTCGTGCCGTCACGATCGCCAATATTCGTGGCAGTGCGGAAGAAGTCGGCGAGGCTGATCACGTAGACGAGCGACGTATCCTGAAAGAGCACGATGCCCTGCGTGAGCAGCAGCGGCACCATCGCGCGGAACGCCTGCGGCAGCACCACGAGACGCATGGACTGCGCGTAGTTCATGCCGAGCGCGAACGACGCGTTGACCTGCCCGCGCGGCACGGACTGAATCCCCGCGCGAATGATCTCGGAGTAATACGCCGCCTCGAACAGCGAGAAAGCGACCATTGCCGATGCGAGACGAATGTCGATATCCGCCGACAGGCCGAGCACGTTCTGCAGCAATTGCGGCACGATCAGGAAGAACCACAGCAGGACCATGACCAGCGGGATCGAACGGAAAATCGTCACGTAGCCCTTCGCGAACCACTCAAAAGGCTTGAACGACGACAGCCGCAGCATGGCGAGAACCGTGCCCCACACAATGCCGATCACGATCGCGATCAGCGTGATCTTGAAGGTGACGACCGCGCCCGTCCACAGCGTAGGCAGTGCGCCCGGAATACCGCTCCAGTCGAAATGGTGCATCACTTGCCTCCGATATAGCCGGGCAACCGGGTCTTGGCTTCGACCCAGCGCATGAATTGCATGACGACCAGATTGATCAGCACGTACGCGAGCGTGACGGCGATGAACGACTCATACGTCTGCGACGTGTAGTCGACAAGCTGTCGCGCTTGCGCGGAGAGATCGAGCAGACCGATGGTCGACGCGACCGCCGAGTTCTTGAAGATATTCAGAAACTCGGACGTGAGCGGCGGCACGATGATCCGGTACGCGACCGGCAGCAGCACGTAGCGATACGTCTGCCATTGCGTGAAGCCCATCGCGAGGCCCGCGGCACGTTGGCCGCGCGGCAGCGCGTTGATGCCCGAGCGCACCTGCTCGCACACGCGCGCGGCGGTGAAGAGCCCGAGACAGATGATCGAAGAAGAAAAGAACTGCGCGCCTGGCGGCAGTTGCTTGAACCAGTTTCCGATGGATGCCGGCAGCAACTCCGGTATCACCAGATACCAGATAAAGAACTGCACGATCAGCGGAATATTGCGGAAAATCGCGACGTAGAGCGTGCCGATGCCCGACGCCCACTTGTTCGGCACCGTGCGCAGCACACCGAACAACGAGCCGACGATCAGCGCGATCACCCATGCCGACAGCGACACGGTAATCGTCACCCAGAAACCCGACAGCAGCCAGCCCAGATAAGTGGTCGGCTCGCCGGTGGAGACGGGACTCAGCAGAATGCCCCAGTTCCAGTGATATGACATGACCAAGACTCCAGCAAAAAGAAACGGAAGAAGCGCGTGGCCCCTTCCGTTTCATTCAGCATTTCAAAAAAACAGCTAAGGTTTAATCGATTGCCTTGTCATTCGGATTCTTGTAAAGCGCCTTCATGTCGTCGCTTTCCGGGAAGTTCAGGTTCAAGCCCTTCGGCGGAATCGGCGATTCGAACCACTTCTTGTAGATCTTGTCGGCTTCGCCCGAAGTTTCGACCTTCGCGATTGCGTCGTCGACGACCTTCTTGAATTCCGGATCGTTCTTGCGCAGCATGCAGCCGTATGCTTCATGCGACTGCGGCGCGCCGACGATCACGAAATCGTTCGGCGTGTTCGACTTTGCACGCTCGCCGGCGAGCAGCGCGTCGTCCATCATGAACGCAGCGGCGCGGCCGGTGGAGAGCGTCAGGAACGACTCGCCGTGATCCTTCGCGCTGATGATGTTCATGCCCAGGCTCTTGTCCTGGTTCATCTTGCGAAGCAGGCGCTCGGACGTGGTGCCGGCGGTCGTGACGACCGTCTTGCCCTTCAGGTCGGCCCAGTCCTTGATGCCCGAATCTTTCTTGGTCATCAGACGCGTGCCGATCACGAAGATCGTGTTCGAGAACGCCACTTGTTGCTGGCGTTCCGCGTTATTCGTGGTGGAGCCGCATTCCATGTCGACGGTGCCGTTCTGCACCAGCGGAATACGGTTTTGCGACGTAACCGGAATCAGCTTCACTTTCAGGTTCGGCGCGTTGAGCTTCTGCTTGACCGCCTCGACCACCTTCAGCGCGAATTCCTGCGAATAGCCGATGACTTCCTGCTTGTCGTCATAGTACGAAAACGGAATCGACGACTCGCGATGACCCAGCGCGATGACGCCCGTGTCCTTGATTTTTTTCAGCGTGCCGGCGTCTTGCGCGTGCGCGCCAACCGTAAACAGTCCGAGAGTCGCGAGCAGCAGCGCAGCTTTTTTAACCTTCATGTTTGATCTCCTTGGCAAGAACCGGCGCCAGTTTAGCAAAGTAATTATTCTGAAAGTATGGCTATAAACCATTGTTGTTGCGTGCACGCCGCTATTGGTCGGCGGCGGCTTCGCGCAGCCGGTCAACCTTTCCGGATATGCAAAGGCGGGCAGCATCGTCGCGATGCCGCCCGCCAGGTAAAACACGCGCTCTCGTGAAGTGCGTTCAGGCATGCGCATTTACTTCAAATGCGCGGCGCATCCGCGAGGTAGCGAATCCGCCGTTCCCGTTACAAGCCCGCGATCAGGGATACAGACCGCGCATTTCGCGCGCTTGCAAAATCCGCTTGCACGCGACGATAAACGCCGCCGTCCGCACTGAAACGTTCTGCTCGCTCGACACTTGCCATACGGCCGCAAACGCTTCGCGCATCACGCGCTCGAGGCGCTGGTTGATCTCGTCTTCGGTCCAGAAGAAGCTCGAGAAGTCCTGCACCCATTCGAAGTACGACACCGTCACGCCGCCCGCGTTAGCCACCACGTCCGGAATCACGAGGATGCCGCGGTCGTGCAGGATGTCGTCGGCGGCCGTGGTGGTCGGGCCGTTCGCGCCTTCCACGACGATCTTCGTCTTGATCTTGCCGGCGTTCTTTTCGGTGATCTGGTTTTCGAGCGCAGCCGGGATCAGGATGTCCGATTCCACGGTCCAGAACTCTTCGTTCGTCACCGAGTCGGCTTCGGCGAAACCGCCCACGCCGCCCGTCTTCGCCACATGTTCCAGCAACGCGACGGCGTCGATACCCGTCGACTTGTACAGCGAGCCGGTGTGATCCTGCACCGCGACGACCTTCGCACCCGCTTCCTGGAACAGACGCGCCGCGATGCCGCCGACGTTGCCGAAACCTTGCACCGCAATGCGCGCGCCTTCGATGTCGAAGCCGATGCGGCGTGCCGCTTCGCAGCCCACCACGAACACGCCGCGGCCCGTCGCTTCGCGGCGGCCGAGCGAACCGCCGAGCGTGATCGGCTTGCCGGTCACGACGCCGGTTGCCGTTTGGCCCTGGTTCATGGAGTACGTGTCCATCATCCACGCCATGATCTGCTCGTTCGTGTTCACGTCCGGCGCGGGAATGTCGGTGTTCGGTCCGATGATGATGCCGATTTCGCTGGTGTAGCGGCGCGTGACGCGCTCGAGTTCACCACGCGACAGCTTGCGCGGATCGAGGCGGATGCCGCCCTTCGCGCCGCCGTAAGGAACGTTCACCGCAGCGTTTTTCACCGACATCCACGCGGACAGCGCCATCACTTCCGACAGCGTCACGTCCTGGTGATAACGCACGCCGCCCTTGCCTGGACCGCGCGACACGTTGTGCTGCACGCGGTAGCCCTCGAAGTGCGCGACCGTGCCGTTATCGAGTTCGATAGGCACGTCAACGATCAGAATCCGCTTCGGGCGCTTCAGGGTTTCGAGCCAGCGCGACAGCGAGCCGAGGTACGGCGCGACGCGATCGACCTGGCGCAGGTAGTTGCCCCACGGGCCGAGGTCTTCGCTATTCAGGTAGGAGGGGACGGACTGCGACGTTAATGCTGATTGGGCAGATTGGGCGGCTTGCTGCTGGGAAGACATGAACGCTCCGGCGTTGATCGAGTAGCAGCATTGTCGAAAAAGGCCGTTTTGAAATCCAATGCCGTTTCCTTATCCGATTATGTCTTTTTTGCATAACCCTTCGGAAGCCGCAAATTCGCGTCGCGGGCGCGCAGGTTTGGCGAGGCTCTCTTACGCGCCGCGCTCCGCCAGTTCTTCCGACACCACGTCCCACAACTGCCGCACGAGAATCTGCCGCGCGTCGTCGCTTTTGGCGGCCAGCTTGTCACGGTAGAGGCGTATCTCCATCGTGAGCGTAAGCTGGCCTTCGGGCGTGCCGCGCGTCGCCCGGTCCAGACGAATCAGCTTGCCGTCCGCGACCGCGTCTTCCACAGCGCTGTGCGGCAGAAAAGCGATGCCGTGGCCGGCGAGCGCCATCGCCTTCAGACCTTCGGCCATGTCGGTTTCGTAGAGCCGGTCCAGATTGAGACGCTCCGGGGCGTTGGCGAGAATCACCTCGGTCATGCGGCCCAGATACGCATTCGGCGTGTACGACAGATAAGGCGTGGGCGCTTCAGCGGTGCCCGGCAGCGTATGACGCGGCCGGCCCGCGCGCCCCGGCGCCGAGAACGGACTGATCGGCTCGTTGCCGAGCGTCAGCATGTCGTAGCGGGCCGGGTCGAGCGCGACCGGATGACTCGGATGGTGATAGCCCATCATCAGATCGCAGCCGCCTTCCACCAGAGAGAGCGCCGCGTCGTGCACGTTAAGCGCGCGCAGCCGCGTATGAATCGGGCCCATCTGCGCTTCGATGCGTTGCAGCCAGCGCGGAAAGTACGTGAGCGACAGCGTGTGCGGCACCGCGAACTCGATCGTCGCTTGCGGCGTCGCCGTGTGGCCGCGCAACAGCGCGCGGGCCTCGTGGAACTGCGAAAGCATCGCGAGCGCCTGCTCGTTGAACACCTGGCCCGCCGGCGTGAGACGCGTCGGATACACCGAGCGGTCGATGAGCTCCGTGCCGAGCCACGCCTCGAGCGCCTGGATGCGCCGCGAGAACGCCGGCTGCGTGACGTGACGCAGTTCAGCCGAGCGGCTGAAACTGCGCGTTTCCGCGAGCGAAACGAAGTCTTCGAGCCATTTCAGTTCCATGCGAAGCCTGCTGCCGGCGAGAGAGAGGAAGTCAGCATTCTAGTGGCTCTGCCGATGCGAATGCTCACGCTCCACCCGGCAGCCGACTTTGCCTTCGCATCGTCCGCTGCGGCTCACGCGCGTCCGGCCTATTCCGGCCGAATCCGCCTCTGGTGGTAAAATTCGCGGTTCCCTCCGTTCCGATCCGCTCGCTGTGACTGCAGCGAGCGCTCAACGCCTAGACCAGCCGCCATCATGTCCGACACCCGCCCCGACACTCTGTTCGCGCTGAATGCGCTCTCCCCGCTCGACGGCCGCTATGCGTCGAAAACCGAAGCCCTGCGCGACTGGCTCTCGGAAGCCGCGTTCATGCGCAATCGCGTGACGGTCGAAATTCATTGGCTGATCGCGCTCTCGCGCGCCGGTTTCGCCGAAGTGCCGCGCTTTTCGGACCCCGCCGAACAATTCCTGCTGCAACTGGCCGAGCGCTTCACCGCGCATGACGCCGCGCGCATCAAGGACATCGAGCGCGTGACGAATCACGACGTGAAGGCGGTCGAATACTGGCTGAAGGAATCGGTCAAGGGTCAGGAAGAACTGGAGCGCGCAAGCGAGTTCATCCATTTCGCGTGCACGTCGGAAGACATCAACAACACGTCGCACGGCCTGATGCTTGCGGGCGCGCGCGAGCACGTCATTTTGCCGGCGCTGCGCACGGTGCATCAGAAGCTCGTCGCGCTCGCTCACGCGCACGCGGAACAGCCGATGCTCTCGCGCACGCACGGCCAGCCGGCCAGCCCGACAACGCTCGGCAAGGAAATCGCCAACGTCGCCGCACGTCTCGAACGCGCGATCGAGCGCATCGCGAAGGTCGAACTGCTCGGCAAGATGAACGGCGCGGTCGGCAACTTCAACGCGCATCTGTCGGCGTATCCGGAGTTCGACTGGGAAGCGTTCTCGCGCGAAGTGGTCGAGCAGCGTCTGAAGCTCACGTTCAATCCGTACACGATCCAGATCGAGCCGCACGATTACATGGCCGAGCTGTTCGACGCCGTCGCGCGCGCCAACACGATCCTGCTGGATCTCGACCGCGACGTGTGGGGCTACATCTCGGTCGGCTATTTCAAGCAGCGCACGAAGGCCGGCGAGATCGGTTCGTCGACGATGCCGCACAAGGTCAACCCGATCGACTTCGAAAACTCCGAAGGCAATCTCGGACTCGCGAACGCAACGCTGCGCCACCTCGCCGACAAGCTACCGGTGTCGCGCTGGCAGCGCGACCTGACCGATTCGACGGTGCTGCGCAACATGGGCGTCGCGTTCGGTTATTCGCTGCTCGCGTACGACTCGCTGATCCGCGGTCTGGACAAGCTCGAAGTGAATGCGCAGCGTCTGAACGAAGACCTCGACAACTGCTGGGAAGTGCTGGCCGAGCCGGTGCAAACGGTGATGCGCCGCTACGGCATCGAAAATCCGTACGAGCAGTTGAAGGAACTGACGCGCGGCAAGGGCATCACGCGTGAGGCGCTGCAGGCGTTCGTCGGCGGGCTTGCGATTCCGCAGGACGCGAAAGACCGTTTGCTCGCGATGACGCCGGGTTCATACATCGGCAAGGCAGTCGAGTTGGCGAAGCGCATCGGCTAAAGCCCGATTCATCCGCTGCTCTGCTCGTCGAGCAAAAGAAAAGCCGCTCCCCGGAGCGGCTTTTCTTCGTCTGAACGGTTAGTTCAGGATGGCGGATTAACGCTTCTCGACCTGCTTCAACACATCGTCGACGATCTGTTCCGGCGACAGTTCGATGCTCACCGTGACCGCCTCGTCAGCGCCCGGTTCCTCGAGCGTGTCGAGCTGGCTTTGCAGCAGCGACGGGTCGAAAAAATGGCCCGTGCGCGTGGTCAAACGTTCTTGCAGCACCTCGCGCGAACCCTTCAGGTACACGAAGCAGACGTCCTTGTCGCCGTCGCGCAAAATGTCGCGATACGAACGCTTCAGCGACGAACACGTGAACACGGCCGTCTCGCCCGCCTTCTGCTTTTCTTCGATCGCGGTGCGGATAGTTTTGAGCCACGGCCACCGGTCTTCGTCGGTAAGCGGAATGCCGTGGTGCATCTTCTCCTTGTTTGCGGCGCTATGAAACGCGTCGCCGTCGGTGAACGCGCAGTGCAGGCGCTCCGCCAGCATCTCGCCAATTCTCGTTTTGCCGGCGCCCGACACGCCCATTGCGATCAAAATCATCAAAAGCTCCTTACAGGACCGCCGCGAGCGCGAAGGTCAACAGCAAACCCATCAACGAAATGATGGTCTCGAGGAGCGACCATGTCTTGAAGGTCTGCCCCACCGTCATACCGAAGTATTCCTTGATCAGCCAGAAACCGCCGTCGTTCACGTGCGAGAAGATCAGCGAGCCTGAGCCGGTTGCCAGCACCAGCAGTTCCGGCTTCACCTGGATCGCGCTGGCCGCCGCGATCGGCGCAACGATGCCGCAGGCGGTGGTCATTGCGACCGTCGCCGAACCCGTCGCGAGACGGATCAGCGCGGCGACGAGCCAGCCGAACAGCAGCGGCGACAAATGCGCGGAGGTCGCAGCAGCCACGATTTCCTTCGAAATGCCGCTATCCATCAGCACGCGTCCGAAACCGCCGCCCGCGCCGACGATCAGCGTAATGCCCGCGATCGGCGCCAGACATTCGCCGCAGAATTTCTGGATCTGGTCGCGATTGAAACCGCGGCTCGCACCAAAGGTCCAGAAGCTGACCAGCACGGCGATCAGCAGCGCGACGTCCGAATTGCCGACGAAGTGCAGCAGGTCGTTCGGCAAGGTCTTCGGCGTGAATACCAGATCGGCCCAGCTGCCCACCAGCATCAGGATCACCGGCAGCAACACCGTGAACAGCGTAATGCCGAAGCTCGGCAGTTCGCGCTTCGGCGCTGCGTTCGCGCCGCCCGGCGTGCCGGAGAGCGCGACGTCGTCCCTGTTCAGAAACTGCGCGGCGAGCGCGTTCTCTTGCGGCAGCTTGATGTAGCGGTTGATCATCAGCGCAAACAGCGGACCGGCGACGATAGCCGTCGGCACGCCGACGATCAGACCATACGCAATCGTCTTGCCAATGTCCGCGTGGTACTGCTGCACGGCGAGCATCGCGGCCGGGTGCGGCGGAATCAGCCCGTGCACGACGGACAGGCCCGCGACCATCGGCAGGCCGACGAGCAGCAGCGATTTGTTGGTGCGCTTGGCGACGTTGAACGCGATGGGAATCAGCAGCACGAAGCCGACTTCGAAGAACACCGGCAAGCCGACGATGATCGCGACGACCATCATCGCCCAGTGAATATTCTTCTCGCCGAACCAGTCGATGAGCGTCGTGGCGATGCGTTCCGCGCCGCCCGATTCGGCCATCATCTTGCCGAGCATCGTGCCGAGGCCAACCACCACCGCGATGTGCCCGAGCGTGTTGCCGTTGCCGGTTTCAAACGACTTGACGATGGTCGCCATCGGCATACCGGAGGCAAGCCCCAGCAGCAGCGACACGATGATCAGGACGAGGAACGGATAGACCTTGTAGCGCGTGATCAACAAGATCAGCAGGGCGATGGCGATCACCCCGTAAACCAGCAGCATGCTGCCGTGAACAGCTTCCATGAAGCTCCTCCTTTGCGTTATTGATTGTGGGTGCGAAGACGGCAGCCACCTCGTCTCATGGCGACCGCTGCGCCTCGAGGACGGCAAACCGCGCGGTCGCTGAATTTTACTGTCTGTTGTCTTGAAAAGCCCGCGAAACCCGCAGCATCTTTGCAACGAAGCCTCGCTGCGACAGCCTGAAGCGGCTGTATCGGCGAGGCTCCGGTTGAGAGCTTGCTGTGTCTGCGTCTGCGTCCGCGTCTGTGTTCGCCAGAACGCGGCGGTTATCGACTAGTGAGCGGGTGCGGCCAATTGGCTCGCCGCGCGCGCGAGGCGCGTGACTTCGTCCCAGTTTTGCGCGGCGACCGCGGCTTTCGGCGTCAGCCAGGAGCCGCCCACGCAGACCACGTTCGGCAGCGACAGGAAATGCGTGGCGGTTTCCGCCGTGATGCCGCCGGTCGGGCAGAACTTCAGCGTCGGAAACGGACCATGAAAAGCTTGCAGCATCGGCACGCCGCCCGCTTGCTGCGCCGGGAAAAACTTCACGATTTCATAGCCGAGTTCGAGCGCGGTGATGATGTCGCTCGGCGTCATCACGCCCGGCAAAAGCGGCAGGCCAGCATCCTGCGCGGCCTTGTGCATGTCTTTCGTGAGTCCGGGCGACACGCCGAACTGCGCGCCTGCTTTCTTCGCCTGCGCGCAATGCTCGGGCTTCGTGATCGTGCCGACGCCCACCACGATGTCTTCGGCCAACTGGCTCGCGCGCTCGATCGCGGCAATCCCTGCCGCCGTGCGCAGCGTGATTTCCAGCACCTTCACGCCGCCCGCATGCAGCGCGCGCGACACGTGTTCGCCCTGCTCGACCGAATCGAACGCGAGCACCGGAATCACCGGGCCCAGGCGGACGATCTCGCTTACTGTTTTCGACGTCATAGTGAAACTCCTTGTTTCTGCCAACCGTCTGTTGCGTCGCCGGGCGGCCTTTGGCGGGCTGCCCGGTTGGACTTCGTTGGACCTGGTTCGACTGTCCGTTGGCTTGTTTGCGAAGACTGCTAGCCTGCCTGAGTGGTGCTGGTACGCGTTTCGCCGTGCTGTGCGGCGGCGTGCTGCACAGCAGACGCCGCGTGCTCGCCGTGCGCTGCCGGACGCTCGCCCACCATCGGACCGAACACCGACGCGCCCTGCTCCGCCGGCGCCGCCGCCGCGCGGAATACGCCGAACAGTTCGCGGCCGAAACCCACTTCGTTTTCCGCCTGATTGAGCGGCGCGGCGTTAGGTCGCGCGGCCCATTCGGCGGCGTCGATCTCGACGTCGAGCACGCCGGCTTCGGCGTCGATCACCAGCATGTCGCCCGTGTGCACTTTGCCGATCGGCCCTTGCAGCAACGCTTCCGGCGACAGATGAATGACCGCGGGCACTTTACCCGACGCGCCCGACATGCGGCCGTCCGTGACGAGTGCGACATGGAAACCCTGATCCTGCAACACGCCGAGCAGCGGCGTCAAACGATGCAGTTCCGGCATGCCGTTCGCCCGCGCGCCCTGGAAGCGCACGACGGCGACAAAGTCGCGCTTGAGCTCGCCGTTGTCGAACGCCTCCTGCACGGCTTCCTGCGAATCGAACACGATGGCCGGCGCCTTCACCTTGCGATGCTGCGCCGCAACCGCCGAAATCTTGATCACGCCGCGGCCGAGCTTGCCCTGCATCAGACGCAAGCCGCCGTCCGGCTGGAACGGCTCCTTGATGCCGCGCAACACCGCTTTGTCCGCGCTGGTATCCACGCCCGGCACCCATTGCAGCTTGCCGTCGATCAGCTTCGGCTCTTCCGTGTAGCGATGCAGCCCCTGGCCGACGACCGTGTTGACGTCTTCGTGCAGCAAACCGCCTTCCAGCAGATTGCGCACCAGGAACGCGACGCCGCCGGCCGCATGGAAATGGTTCACATCGGCCTTGCCGTTCGGGTAAATCTTGGCGAGCAGCGGCACGGCTTGCGACAGCGTGTCGAAATCGTCCCAGTCGATCACGATGCCCGCCGCGCGCGCAATGGCGACGAGGTGCAGCGTGTGATTGGTGGAGCCGCCCGTCGCGAGCAACGCGACGATTCCGTTGACGATCGCCTTTTCGTCGATCACGTGGCCGATCGGCGTGTAATTGCCGCGCTCGACCGTCAGATCGAGCACGCGGCGCGCGGCCTGCGCGGTCAGCGCGTCGCGCAACGGCGTATGCGGATGCACGAAAGCCGAGCCCGGCAGATGCAGGCCCATGATTTCCATCAGCATCTGATTGCTGTTCGCCGTCCCGTAGAACGTGCAGGTGCCGTGGCCGTGATACGCGGCGGCTTCCGCTTCGAGCAGCGCGTCGCGGCCACATT
Organism: Paraburkholderia sp. RCC_158; assembly: GCF_041355255.1. NCBI lineage: Bacteria > Pseudomonadati > Pseudomonadota > Betaproteobacteria > Burkholderiales > Burkholderiaceae > Paraburkholderia > Paraburkholderia sp. RCC_158. The sequence continues at coordinate 243,694 of NZ_JBFUPM010000010.1, forward strand.
GACCGGTTGCGAACTGCTGGCGGGTTTTGGCCTTGTCGTCGTTCGACAGGCCGCTCGTCATCGGACCGGCCGGCACGAAGATGGTCGGCAGATGGCCGAACTGCAGCGCGCCGATCAGAAGGCCCGGCACGATCTTGTCGCAGATGCCGAGGCACAACGCCGCGTCGAACATGTTGTGCGTGAGCGCGACTGCCGTGCTCATCGCGATGACTTCGCGCGAGAACAGCGACAGCTCCATGCCCGCGTTGCCCTGGGTGATGCCGTCGCACATGGCCGGCACGCCGCCCGCGAATTGCGCGACGCCGCCGTTTTCACGCGCGGCCTGCTTGATGATGTCCGGGTAGTTTTTGTACGGCGCGTGCGCCGACAACATCTCGTTGTACGACGAAACGATGCCGATGTTCGGCTCGCGAATCTGCTTGATGACGAGCTTGTCGTTGCCTTCGAGGCCCGCAAACCCGTGCGCCAGATTCGCGCAGGAAAGCGCGCCGCGCGCCGGGAACCGGCCCTGCGCCTGATGAATGCGGGAGAGATACGCCTCACGAGTGGGCTTGCTGCGTTCGATCACGCGCTGCGTGACTTTCAACAATTGCGAATGCGGGGAAACCATCGGAGCTCCTTCGTCGCTGGCGGCAGATTGGGCGCGCTATGCCAGGTGGGTATCGCGGGGTCGCCGGAGAGACCGGCGAAAGGAATCTTAGTAGAAAAACTACATGGCCGCAATTGGAAATCTTGCTGCAGTGCAGTTTGGCGAAACTCCGCGAAGCCCTTTACTGGCGGCGCATCGGACGAATAACACCTGAACCTAGGGATAACACCTACGGCGATAATGTAGTTTTTGTACCTTTCGGCCAATCAAGCTATAGTCCACGCATTCTTCAGCATAGTGCGAGTTTTCCAATGATGCTGTCCCAGGTCGAAGAGATGCGCGAGCAGTTGCGCCCGTCGGAGCGCAAGCTCGCCGACTACGTGATCGAGGCGCCGCGCGAGGTGCTAGACCTTTCCATGACGGAAGTCGCCGCGCGCGCGGGTGTGAGTCAGCCGACTATCGCGCGGTTCTGTCATGCGCTGGGTTTTTCGGGGTTTCGCGAGTTCAAGATCCGGCTGGCCCAAGGCATCGCTACTGAAGTGCCGGCGGTTTATCGGGATGTGCGGCCGGACGAGGGTACGCCGGGTCTGATCGCCAAGGTCTTCGACCGGACCATCGGCACGCTGATCCAGGTGCGCAACAGCCTGTCGCCGCATAGTGTCGAAGCAGCCGTCGACCTGCTGGCGAACGCGGCGCGCATCGAGTTCTATGGAGCGGGCGGTTCAGGTATTGCGGCGCAGGACATCCAGCACAAGTTCTTCCGGCTCGGCATGCCGAGCGTCGCCTACTCCGATCCGCACACCTACTCGATGTCGGCCGCACTGCTCGGCCCCGGCGATGTGATCGTGACGGTATCGAATACCGGTCGAACCCGGGACATCATCGAAGCGACACATTCCGCGCTAAACTGCGGCGCCAAAGTGATTGCGATTACACATGGATCGTCGCCGCTCGCGAAGCTCGCGTCGATCTGTCTGTTCTCAAATGTCGTCGAGGAAAGCGATGTGTTTTCGCCGATGACGTCGCGCATGTCGCATCTCGCCATCGGCGACATTCTCGCTGTAGGCGTCGCACTCAAGCGCGGGCCCGAGCTTGTCGAGCGGATGGGTAAGGCGAAAGAAGTGATCGGCCGGCTGAGAATCGACGGCGAAAGCTGAAGAGGCGCAAATGAAAAAGGCCTGCTCGATGGCAGGCCTTTTTCAGGTCAAACTCAGGTCAAACGATGCACGCGGCCAGTTACTCGGCGACCACGCGAACATCGACGCGGCGGTTCTGCGAACGACCTTCGGCCGTTGCATTCGACGCAACCGGATCGGCGCTGCCGAGGCCTTGTGCGACGAACTGCTCAGCCTCGAGACCGCCATCGCGCAGATATTGCACGACCGCTCCGGCACGAGCCTTCGACAGTGCCAGGTTGTGTGCTTCGGAACCCGTCTTGTCGGTGTAGCCCGTCACCGTCACGCGGCGCAGATTCGCGCCCTTGTTCGCGGCCATGAAGTGATCCAGGTTTTCCTTCGCGATCGCGCTGAGCGTCGCGCTGTCCGTTGCAAAGTTGGCGTTGCCTTGCAGCAGCAGCCGGGCCTGCGGCGCCGCCGGCTTTGCTTGCGGCTGCGCAGCCTCTTGCTGCTGAACCGGCTGTTGCGGCACCGGCTGTTGTGCGACCGGCTGCTGTGCGACGGGCGCGCCGCACATGAACGTCATTTCACGCGCATCTTTCACCGGCTGGTTGTTGCTCACGCCGTCGATCGCGCCGAGCCACGTAATCGGCTTGGCCTGGCAGGTTTCTTCGGCCACGCGCACGCAGGTTTGCGAGCTGTCGAGGAGTCCAAGGCAGCTAACCCGGTAAGTCGGTACGGTTTGGTTCGGTGGGCTGATCGTACGCAGCGTGTAGGACGGTCCAGATTGCGTGCTGCACGCTGCAAAGATCGCCAAAGACGCGCCTGAGACCAACGCGCGGAGATATTTAAAAAGAGAAGTGTTCATTTTCACGAATGCAGTGATTGAAGCGGCGCCCTTGCCCCGTGTCCTGCGGACAAGAGCGCGCTTACAGTTCTAGTCAAGACAGATCCGGTTGATGGACCGGACTTGCGTCCGATCCATCACGGCGCTTACCACTGGTACGAAGCACCGATGCCGATCGCCGTGCCTTGCGAGCTGGTGCCCGCGCCGGCCTTCATCTTCAGGTTCTCGGTGATACGCGCCGAGACGCCGAGCGCGACAGCCTGCGAACCCTTATACGAACCGCCACCGATACCGACCGCGATCGTCTTGCCTTGATCGACGTCCGGGATCATCGTCAGCGCCGTAGCGGCTGCGACACCGGCGTACGCGTTCTTCGCGACCTGGCTCACGCTGTTCTGCACCGAGTTGATCTGCTGATCGGTGTACGCCTTCGAGGTCATGCCAGCCGGCAGATTGCCGACTGCCGAGCCGATGGCGTCGTTCAACTGACCCACGTTGACCGCGTCGGTCGTTGCCGTACCGGCTGCGACGTTGGTGACCTGGCGTTCGTTACCTGCCGAGCCCACCGACACCGAGTTCGCACGATCAGCCACCGAGTTCGCACCCAGCGCCACCGAGTTCGCCGCGGTTGCGCTTGCATTCGCACCCATTGCGGTCGAATGCGTACCGCTTGCAACTGCTGCTTCCGTATCGCGGTTGCCGTCTGCTGCGAACATCGGGTTGTTGGCGGCGTGCGCAATGTTCGTCACCGTCGAGATCGCCGAGTTCATCTGGTCGACGTTGACTGCGTCGTCACCGGACGTGCCTGCTGCCACGTTGTGGATCGTCGTGCCGCCCGCAGCACCATTACCCATCGTAATGCTGCTGTAGTTGGTCGTACCGTCGGCGTTGTGGTCGTACGTGACTGCCGCGTTGGTCGTGCCGTTCGGGTTGATGATGCCCGACGCCTTCAACTGCGCGACGTTCACTGCGTCCGTGTCGGCCGTACCGGCTGCGACGTTGGTGATCTGGCGTTCGTTGCCTGCCGAGCCCACCGACACCGTATTGGCACGGTCAGCCACCGAGTTCGAACCCAGTGCAACCGAGTTCGTCGCCAGAGACTGCGCATTACCGCCGATCGCCACCGATTCCGCGCCCGTTGCCTGTGAATCCGGCAACGTCGAGTTGGCGTGGAAGTACTTGATACCGGTGCCGCCGCTGGTGATGTTGTTCAGCGTGTTGTTGATGTTGGTGATGTCCGACGTGTTCTGCGTCACACGGCCGTCGATGTTGGTGATCGCGTCACCCACGCTGTTCACGGTCGTGCCGCCCACCGAGTACGTCGGGGCCGAGATCGTGCCATCGCTGTTCACCGTCGAGCCGCCGCCGAGGGCATCTGCCGCCGACTGGCTCACGCCGTAGAGCTGCGAACCGTTCACTGCATCCACGCTCGTGGCGTTCACCGCGCCTGCGGCTACACCAGTCAACGTACGCGAACCTGCCGTACCCGTGAAGTCAACCACCGTGCCGTCGGTATCCTTCGCCACCGTGATGTTGCGCGACGTCGGGTCCTGCTGCACCAGACCGACCGAACCGTTGGCGATGTTTTGCGTCAGGTTGTCGATGTTCGTCGTGTTCTGCGTCGTACGACCGTCGATGTTGGTGATTGCGTCACCCACCGTGTTCACCGTCGTGCCGCCCACCGAGTACGTCGGAGCCGTGATTGCGCCCGTCGTCGAGTCGTAGGTCGAACCGCCACCCAGCGACGAGGCCGTGCTCGTGCCGATCTGGTTCACCTTCGCATCTTCCGACATCAGCTGGCTCACGTTCACCGCGTCCGTGGCGTTCAGACCTGCTGCCACATTCGTGATGCGACGCTCAGCACCTGCTGCACCCACCGACACTTCACCGGCTGCCGTGGCTGCCGAGATCGCGCTGCCGCCCGGGTTGAAGCCTGCCGTCGTCAGCGTAGTCGAGTTGGCCACCGAGTTGGAACCGAGTGCCACCGAGTTCGCCGCCGTTGCCTGTGCGTTGCCGCCGATCGCCACTGCATCCGTACCCGTTGCCGACGAATCCGCCAGCGTCGAGTTGGCGTGGAAGTACTTGATGCCGCCACCGTTCACGATGTTGTTCACCGTGTTGTTGATATTGGTGACATTGCCCGCCAGGTTTGCGACGTTGTTATTGGTGTTCGACAGGTTGTTCGCGACGTTCGAAACGTTCATGTTCGTCGCGTACAGCTGCGACCCGTTCACTGCGTCCGTGCTCGATGCGCTCAGATCACCAGCCGTTACACCAGTCAGCGTACGCGTGCCCGCCGTACCCGTGAAGTCAACCACCGTGCCGTCGGTATCCTTCGCCACCGTGATGTTGCGCGACGTCGGGTCTTGCTGCACCAGACCGACCGAACCGTTGGCGATGTTTTGCGTCAGGTTGTCGATGTTCGTCGTGTTCTGCGTCGTACGACCGTCGATGTTGGTGATTGCGTCACCCACCGTGTTCACCGTCGTGCCGCCCACCGAGTACGTCGGAGCCGTAATTGCGCCCGTCGTCGAGTCGTAGGTCGAACCGCCACCCAGCGACGAGGCCGTGCTCGCGCCGACCTGGTTCACCTTCGCGTCTTCCGACATCAGCTGGCTCACGTTCACCGCGTCCGTGGCGTTCAGACCTGCTGCCACGTTCGTGATGCGACGCTCTGCACCTGCCGCGCCCACCGACACTTCACCGGCTGCCGTGGCTGCCGAGATCGCGCTGCCGCCCGGGTTGAAGCCTGCCGTCGCCAGCGTGCTCGAGTTGGCCACCGAGTTCGAGCCCAGTGCCACCGAGTTCGCCGTCGTCGCTTGTGCGTTGCCGCCGATCGCCACTGCGTTCGTACCCACTGCCGACGAATCCGCCAGCGCGGTGTTCGCGTGGAAGTACTTGATGCCGCCACCGTTCACGATGTTGTTCACCGTGTTGTTGATGTTGGTGACGTTGCCGCTCAGGTTCGCGACGTTGTTGTTGGTGTTCGCGAGATTGTTGGCGACGTTCGAAACGTTGTTCGAAACGTTGTTCACCTTCGCGTCTTCCGACTGCAACTGGCTCACGTTCACTGCATCCGTAGCGTTCAGACCTGCTGCCACGTTCGTGATACGACGCTCCGCACCTGCCTTGCCCACCGACACTTCGCCGCCGGCTGCCGTCGCTGCTGCGATCGCCGTGCCGCCGACCGGCGTGAAGCCTGCCGTCGTCAACGTCGCCGAGTTCGCCACCGAGTTGGAGCCCAGTGCCACCGAGTTCGCCGTCGTCGCTTGCGCGTTGCCGCCGATTGCCACTGCGTCCGTACCCGTTGCCGACGAATCCGCCAGCGTGGTGTTCGCGTGGAAGTACTTGATGCCGCCACCGTTCACGATGTTGTTCACCGTGTTGTTGATGTTCGTGACGTTGCCGCTCAGGTTCGCGACGTTGTTGTTGGTGTTCGCGAGATTGTTGGCGACGTTCGAAACGTTGTTCGAAACGTTGTTCACCTTCGCGTCTTCCGACTGCAACTGGCTCACGTTCACTGCATCCGTAGCGTTCAGACCTGCTGCCACGTTCGTGATACGACGCTCCGCACCTGCCTTGCCCACCGACACTTCGCCGCCGGCTGCCGTCGCTGCTGCGATCGCCGTGCCACCGACCGGCGTGAAGCCTGCCGTCGTCAACGTGCTCGAGTTCGCCACCGAGTTGGAACCGAGTGCTACGGAGTTCGCCGTCGTTGCTTGAGCGTTGCCGCCGATCGCCACTGCATCCGTACCCGTCGCCGACGAATCCGCCAGCGTCGAGTTGGCGTGGAAGTACTTGATGCCGCCACCGTTCACGATGTTGTTCACCGTGTTGTTGATGTTGGTGACATTGCCGCTCAGGTTCGCGACGTTGTTGTTGGTGTTGGACAGGTTGTTCGAAACGTTCGAAACGTTGTTCGAGACGTTGTTCACCTTCGCGTCTTCCGACTGCAACTGGCTCACGTTCACTGCATCCGTGGCGTTCAGACCTGCTGCCACGTTCGTGATGCGACGCTCCTTACCTGCCGCGCCCACCGACACTTCACCGCCCGCTGCCGTGGCTGCTGCGATCGCCGTGCCGCCGACCGGCGTGAAGCCTGCCGTCGCCAGCGTGGCCGAGTTCGCCACCGAGTTCGAGCCCAAGGCCACCGAGTTCGCCGTCGTTGCCTGAGCGTTGCCGCCGATCGCAACTGCATCCGTACCCGTCGCCGACGAATCCGCCAGCGTCGAGTTGGCGTGGAAGTACTTGATGCCGCCACCATTCACGATGTTGTTCACCGTGTTGTTGATGTTGGTGACATTGCCGCTCAGGTTTGCAACGTTGTTGTTGGTGTTCGACAGGTTGTTCGCGACGTTCGACACATTGTTCGAGACATTGTTGACCTTCGCGTCTTCCGACTGAAGCTGGCTCACGTTCACTGCATCCGTAGCGTTCAGACCTGCTGCCACGTTCGTGATACGACGCTCCGCACCTGCCTTGCCCACCGACACTTCACCGCCCGCTGCCGTGGCTGCCGCGATTGCCGTGCCACCAACCGGCGTGAAGCCTGCCGTCGCCAGCGTGGCCGAGTTCGCCACCGAGTTCGAGCCCAGTGCCACCGAGTTCGCCGTCGTTGCCTGAGCGTTGCCGCCGATCGCCACTGCGTCCGTACCCGTTGCCGACGAATCCGCCAGCGTCGAGTTCGCGTGGAAATACTTGACGCCGCCACCGTTCACGATGTTGTTCACCGTGTTGTTCATGTTGGTGACATTGCCTGCCAGGTTGCTCAGGTTATTGCTGACGTTGTTCACCTTCGCGTCTTCCGACTGCAGCTGGCTCACGTTCACTGCATCGGTCGCGTTCAGACCCGCTGCGACGTTCGTGATGCGACGCTCAGCACCTGCTGCGCCCACCGACACTTCGCCGCCGGCTGCCGTCGCTGCCGAGATCGCCGTGCCGCCGACCGGCGTGAAACCTGCCGTCGCCAGCGTGGCCGAGTTCGCCACCGAGTTCGAGCCGAGGGCCACCGAGTTTGCCGTCGTCGCCGAGGCTGCACCGCCGATTGCCACCGCGTTCGTGCCCGTTGCCGACGAATCAGCCAGCGTCGAGTTCGCATGGAAGTACTTGACGCCGCCACCGTTCACGATGTTGTTCACCGTGTTGTTCATGTTGGTGACGTTGCCGCTCAGGTTTGCAACGTTGTTGTTGGTGTTCGACAGGTTGTTCGAAACGTTGTTGACCTTTGCGTCTTCCGACTGCAGCTGGCTCACGTTCACTGCATCGGCCGCGTTCAGACCCGCTGCCACGTTCGTGATACGACGCTCTGCACCCGCTGCACCCACCGACACTTCACCGCCAGCAGCCGTCGCTGCCGCGATCGCCGTGCCACCGACCGGCGTGAAGCCTGCCGTCGTCAACGTGGCCGAGTTTGCCACCGAGTTGGAGCCCAGTGCCACCGAGTTCGCCGTCGTCGCAGTTGCTGCACCACCGATCGCCACTGCGTTCGTACCCACTGCTGAGGAGTCGACCAGCGTCGAGTTAGCGTGGAAATACTTCGTACCCGCGCCGTTGGTGATGTTGTTCACCGTGTTGCTCAGGTTGTTCAGGTTGTTGTTGACCGTGTTGACCTTCGCGTCTTCCGACTGCAGCTGGCTCACGTTCACTGCATCGGTGGCGTTCAGACCCGCTGCCACATTCGTGATGCGACGTTCCTTACCTGCCGCGCCCACCGACACTTCACCACCAGCAGCAGTGGCTGCCGAAATCGCCGTGCCGCCAGCCGGCGTGAAGCCTGCCGTCGTCAACGTCGCCGAGTTCGCCACCGAGTTCGAGCCCAAGGCCACCGAGTTCGCCGTCGTCGCCTGAGCGTTGCCACCGATCGCCACTGCGTCCGTACCCGTTGCCGACGAATCCGCCAGCGTCGAATTCGCGTGGAAGTACTTGACGCCGCCACCGTTCACGATGTTGTTCACCGTGTTGTTCATGTTGGTGACATTACCGCTCAGGTTTGCAACGTTGTTGTTCGTGTTCGACAGGTTGTTCGAAACGTTGTTGACCTTTGCGTCTTCCGACTGCAACTGGCTCACGTTCACTGCATCGGTCGCGCTCAGACCCGCTGCCACGTTCGTGATGCGACGTTCTGCACCTGCCTTGCCCACCGACACTTCGCCGCCCAGAGCCGTCCCTGCGGAGATCGCCGTGCCACCCGTCGGCGTGAAGCCTGCCGTCGCCAGCGTCGCCGAGTTCGCCACCGAGTTCGAGCCCAGTGCTACCGAGTTCGCCGTCGTCGCCGACGCTGCACCGCCGATTGCCACCGCGTTCGTGCCCGTTGCCGACGAATCAGCCAGCGTGGAGTTAGCGTGGAAGTACTTGATGCCGCCACCATTCACGATGTTGTTCACCGTGTTGTTGATGTTGGTGACGTTGCCGCTCAGGTTCGCGACGTTGTTGTTGGGTGTTCGCCAGGTTGTTCGCGACGTTCGACACGTTGTTCGAGACGTTGTTCACCTTTGCGTCTTCCGACTGCAACTGGCTCACGTTGACTGCATCGGTCGCGTTCAGACCTGCTGCGACGTTCGTGATACGACGCTCTGCACCTGCCGCGCCCACCGACACTTCGCCGCCGGCTGCCGTGGCTGCCGAAATCGCCGTGCCGCCAACCGGCGTGAAGCCTGCCGTCGTCAGCGTGGCCGAGTTGGCCACCGAGTTCGAGCCGAGGGCCACCGAGTTCGCCGTCGTCGCCGACGCTGCACCGCCGATTGCCACAGCATTCGTACCCGTTGCCGACGAATCAGCCAGCGTCGAGTTCGCGTGGAAGTACTTGACGCCGCCACCGTTCACGATGTTATTCACCGTGTTGTTGATGTTGGTGACGTTACCGCTCAGGTTCGCGACGTTGTTGTTGGTGTTCGACAGGTTGTTCGCGACGTTCGAAACGTTGTTCGAAACGTTGTTCACCTTTGCGTCTTCCGACTGCAGCTGGCTCACGTTCACTGCGTCCGTCGCGTTCAGACCTGCTGCGACGTTCGTGATACGACGTTCCTTACCTGCCGCGCCCACCGACACTTCACCACCAGCAGCAGTGGCTGCCGAAATCGCCGTGCCGCCAGCCGGCGTGAAGCCTGCCGTCGCCAGCGTGGCCGAGTTCGCCACCGAGTTCGAGCCCAAGGCCACCGAGTTCGCCGTCGTTGCCGAGGCTGCACCACCGATTGCCACCGCGTCCGTACCGGTCGCCGACGAATCCGCCAGCGTCGAATTCGCGTGGAAGTACTTGACGCCGCCACCGTTCACGATGTTGTTCACCGTGTTGTTCATGTTGGTGACATTACCGCTCAGGTTTGCAACGTTGTTGTTCGTGTTCGACAGGTTGTTCGCGACGTTGTTGACCTTTGCGTCTTCCGACTGCAACTGGCTCACGTTCACTGCATCGGTCGCGCTCAGACCCGCTGCCACGTTCGTGATGCGACGTTCTGCACCTGCCTTGCCCACCGACACTTCGCCGCCCAGAGCCGTCCCTGCGGAGATCGCCGTGCCACCCGTCGGCGTGAAGCCTGCCGTCGCCAGCGTCGCCGAGTTCGCCACCGAGTTCGAGCCCAGTGCTACCGAGTTCGCCGTCGTCGCCGAGGCTGCACCGCCGATTGCCACCGCGTTCGTGCCCGTTGCCGACGAATCAGCCAGCGTGGAGTTAGCGTGGAAGTACTTGATGCCGCCACCATTCACGATGTTGTTCACCGTGTTGTTGATGTTGGTGACGTTGCCGCTCAGGTTCGCGACGTTGTTGTTGGTGTTCGCCAGGTTGTTCGCGACGTTCGACACGTTGTTCGAGACGTTGTTCACCTTTGCGTCTTCCGACTGCAACTGGCTCACGTTGACTGCATCGGTCGCGTTCAGACCTGCTGCGACGTTCGTGATACGACGCTCTGCACCTGCCGCGCCCACCGACACTTCGCCGCCGGCTGCCGTGGCTGCCGAAATCGCCGTGCCGCCAACCGGCGTGAAGCCTGCCGTCGTCAACGTCGCCGAGTTCGCCACCGAGTTCGAGCCCAAGGCCACCGAGTTCGCCGTCGTTGCCGACGCTGCACCGCCGATTGCCACAGCATTCGTACCCGTTGCCGACGAATCAGCCAGCGTCGAGTTGGCGTGGAAGTACTTGACGCCGCCACCGTTCACGATGTTATTCACCGTGTTGTTGATGTTGGTGAGTAAGCACCTCGCGGCGGCCGTCGTAGGCGCCGGCGCGGCACGAGATCAAAGTAGTGCCCATCATTTTCGATTTGAT
>NZ_JBFUPM010000011.1:0-238222 GCF_041355255.1 Paraburkholderia sp. RCC_158
CAACTCTGTCGAATTCGGTCATCTGCCACCGAGCCAGATCGTCCCTCGATTGGCCGACAAGGGCCGCTACATCGCCTCGGAATCGACGTTCTACCGGGTGCTGCGTGAAGAGAAACAGCTTGCTCATCGGCGCAGTGAACGACCGGCCCGCGCCCACAGCAAGCCTCGCGCAGTTTGCGCCGACGAGCCCAATCAATTGTTCAGCTGGGATATTACTTACCTGCCGACGACAGTTCGCGGGCAGTATTTCTATCTTTATCTGTTCATGGACGTGTTCAGTAGGATGGTCGTCGGCTGGCAGGTCTACGCCGAAGAGAGCAGCGCCCAGGCCAGCGAGCTTCTGAAGGATCTATGTGCGCGTGAAGCGATCAAACCGGGCCAGGTGATCCTGCATTCGGATAACGGTGGCCCAATGAAGGGTGCCACGATGCTCGCCACCCTGCAGGCTCTGGGTGTCATGCCGTCATTGAGTCGACCGGGCGTGAGCAACGACAACCCGTTCTCGGAATCGTTGTTCAAAACACTGAAATATCGGCCGGCCTATCCTCTGCAGGCGTTCGACACTCTATTTGCCGCGCGCGCCTGGGTCACCGGGTTGGTGCGCTGGTATAACCACGAACATCGTCATAGCGCGATCCGTTTCGTCACGCCTGCCCAACGGCACGCCAACCTCGACCAGCAGATCCTCGATCGCCGCGCGACGCTCTACGAGGCGGCAAAGCAGCGTAACCCGCTACGATGGAAAGGCCCCACGCGAAACTGGAAGCGCGTACACACGGTCCATCTGAATCCCGATCAGACAGACAACTTCGAATCCATCAAACGCGACCACCGACAGGAGCAAAAAGCCGCCTAAATTTAATCGTTGAGGCGACATCTAGCTTGAAATTTACCGCTCTTCGTAGCAACGCATTGCCGCTTGCAGGGGCGTGGCGTCCATCCAGTGTTGCCCGTCGTCGGATTTGATACCGCCGCGAGTTACCTTGCTCTGCATCGGCAATTTCGCCGACGACGATTCCCAGTTGTTTCAGGTCATCCAAGGTCATTGTCATTTCTTCTCTGTGGGCTGTGCGGAGATCCGCTCGCCATCTGGTCCCATCGGACGGGCTGCGTCCAAGGGCACCGGGCCGAGTGGATACTGTTATCTGTACGGTATACAGCAGCGTCAGGCCGCAGCGACCGGCAAGGTGCCGCCCTCCGGCGCGTCGGCAAGCCGGGGTGGGCGCCGGCGTCGCTCCTTCTTCCCTCGGGCGAAAAAAGCTGACCGCGAAGGTTCGCTCTAACCGTTCCCTACCTACGTTGAGGGACCGCGGTGAAGGACTTTAGGGCTGAGTGACAAGCAGCGGCCAACGTAATAACATTGTGTTGACGCGATCCGCTCGGCGGCATAACATTGTACTTACGGTGAGCTTATGAAAACGACGATTCGCAGGATGGGTAATTCGCAGGGCGTGCTGATTCCAAAGCCCGTCCTTGCGCAGTTGGGATTGGACAACGAAGTGGAAATGGAAGTCGAAAACGACGCGATCGTGCTGCGTCGCCCCCGCCATAAGGCTCGCGAAGGCTGGGCTGAGGCGAGCAAGGCGCTTGCTGAGAGCGGTGACGACGCGCTGCTGATGGGTGAGTTTGGCAACGCCGACGATGCGGAGCTTGCATGGTAGTGCGCGGCGAAGTCTGGCTCGTTGCGCTCGATCCGACGCTAGGTAGCGAGATTCAAAAAACGCGGCTTTGCGTAGTGGTATCGCCGCCTGAGATGCACGACCATCTGCGAACGGTCATCGTTGCACCGATGACTTCGAAAGGGCGCCCTGCGCCGTTTCGCATACCTGTGACGTTCGAACGGAAACAGGGGTTGATTTTGCTGGATCAGATTCGCGCGGTAGACAAGGTACGACTGGTAAAGAAGGAAGGCGCGATTGCCGATAACACGATGTTTGACACCCTGCGTACCTTGCAGGAAGTGTTCGCGGAATAGGAAAAGTTGCCACTACAAATCGGGGACAGAAAAAAACGGGGTGGGGAATATTTTGGCGCATGTTTCTCGGCGAACTTTTGGCGTCTCTGGCGTTGATGGCGTTGTGCTTGGTAACGCCGCTAAAGCCGCTGTTGTAGTGTGGCCAATGGATACTCTGGCATCCAACTATCGCGCTGTGCTTGGCCAGTACGTTAGTTGACATAATATAAATTATCAACAAATCGCATGTGCCAGCTAATTTGAAATGTCGCGTTTCCCACCCAATGCCACACCAGCCGCTTCACCGCCTCACCATCAAGGCCCAGTAACAAACCGCCAAAGCGCCGCACACTCGGCACGCGACAACTGAAAATGAGGCATCGACTTACGCAGCAGCACGCTTGCCGGATCGATGCCGTCCTCGACGGCTCGACAGAACGCCACCGGGTCGTACTGACTCGGCGGCCCGCCTCGGCGGCTCTTTGCGTCAAGCAAGTAGCCGCGTGTCAGCGGCGGCGCAAAGCTGGGCGCCGGCTCCGTCCGCGTGTGGCAATTGATGCATCGCGTCGTCCATTCCGGCAGCGCTTGATTGTCGTCGCGCAGATGCGCCGCTGCCGGACGTTGCCCGGTGAAAATCGCGCACCCAAGATCGTCCGGTTTGCAGCGCTCTTCAGCATGCGCAAAAAGCGCAGCGCCAAGTAGCGCCAGGCAAACCGTCCAGCGAGCAGCGAGGCGCGAGGTTGTCGACGTCGTCATCAGTGGAGGCGCAACGTGCGTGACACGCTCGGCACGCCGTTCGTGCTCATCGCGAACAGCATGTAGTAGCCGGGAATCACAACACCAGGATCGGCGGGAATCTTCAGGATGAATTCGCCGGCCGTACCGATCGTGAAACTCAACGGCACGCGTCGCTGCTCGTTGTTCACTGCATGTGTGTTGGACGACAAACGCATCAGCGCGAACGCCTTCACGCCAGTAGTGGCTTTCACCGCGATGGACGTGCCGAGTTGCGCGTCGGCCGGTACGTTGCTGAGCGTCGGCCGCGTGGCCGCCGAACCATCCGCATTGAGCAGATACGGCGGCGTGAGTATTTCGATGTCCGTATGGTTGGTCGCACAACCACCGCACAAACCGCCGCCGCCGCTGAGCACCCGGCCGTCCGGCAATAGGAGCGCAACGCTGTGATAAGTCCGCGGCACGGCCTGCGGCGCGAGTTGCGAAAAGACCTTCGTCGTCGGGTCCCACAACTCGGGAGTCAGCACCGCGGTGTCGTCCGAGAAAGGCTGTGCGAACGCCTGGCCGCCCACCACGACGACCTGTCCGTTCGGCAACACGACGCTGCTGCTGAATGCCCGCGTATAGCTCATCGGAGGCAGCGCGGTCGCAGTCGCCGTGCCGGTACTGATGTCGATGAGCGTCGCATTCGAAGTCGCATTCGACTGCTCATAACTCGGCGCCCCGCCGACAGCGAGAATCTTGCCGATGTCGTACATGACCGCGTTGCCGTTCATCGCATCCGTATCGTTCGCGCGCTTGCCCGCATCGGTCACATTGCCGTTACCCGCGGTGTCGAACCAGTGCATGGCCTGGCTCGGCCCCGCGTGGAAAACGCGTCCGTTGGCCACCGCGAACAACCACGCGTGGTTATCGGCGCGGAATATGCCCGCCGCGTCCTGGGTCAATATGTAGTCGGCGAGTATCGCGCCGTTGATTTGCCAACCCGAACCCGATGTCCACGTCTCGCCGTTCTTGCCGCCCTCCCCGCCATTCCACGAGCCGCCCAGCGTGAACACGCTGCCGTTGCTCAACGTGACGGTGCCCTGATAGCCGCGCGGGATTTTCATCAGGTTGCTTGACGTCCATTGACCCGTCGACGGCGTGTAGATACTCGTCTTCGAACTGCTCGATCCGCCGTTGACCAGCAAGCGGCCGTCAGGCAGATTCGCGATGCCTGGACAGAACATGTCGTGCCCGGTATTGCTGACCAGCACCTGTTTGTTGGTGCCTGTCGTTGGGTTGAACACCGCGGTATACGTCTTTCCCGGCGTGATTTCACCGGAAGTGAAATCGAGCAGCATATCCGACGACCACACCAGCACGTTGCCATCGGGAAGATTGGCTGCCGCTGCGGGAACCATCGGCACGCCGAAAGGCCCCGACCATTTCGACGGCAACGTCTTCACATTCAAACCGCTCAACTGCCAGGTCTGCAGCGCGCTGCCATTGCATGTCTGCTGGCGGATTTGCTGACCCCATCCAGTGAGACTCTGCGCGGCCAGACACAAGCCGCTATGCGCAGCCACTATCGCGTAGCCGTTGCCTTGCGGCTTCGCAGTGAAGGTCTGGTTCGTCTGACCGTTGCACGACCACTGGATGATCGCGGCGCCCGCAGCCTTGCTCTCCGCGTTCACATCCATGCACAGGCCGCTGTTCTGATTGACGAAATGGAACTGCGACCCGATCGGTACAGGCCGCCACTGCTGATTGGCGCCGCCCGAGCAGCCCCAGGAGATCACCGAAGCGCCGGGAGTGGTCGATGCAGAGTCGACGTCCGCGCACACATTGCCGCCGAGCGCTATCGGCCCTACCGTTTGCGCTTCTACGCGTCCGGCAAACGTGGCAAGCGTCAACGCCAGTGCAGCGACGAAAAATGCACTCATGCATTTGCCTGCATAGCGCGGGAAGAATCTGACAAACGGAATTGGCGCCACGGTTTCTGCTCCAGTGAAGGTTGTACTACGCGCGCCCCAATGCGCTCAGCGCATTGCAAATTTCATCTGCACGCGGAAGATCCGCGCTGCGCCAGCGCAATCGCGCGTTTGCATCGAAGCAGTAGATCTGGGTTGCGTGATCCGCAATGTTGCCGAGCGGCAGGCGGCTGCCTGCAAGGGCCATACGCATGCCGTCGATGTCGCGCAATGTCGGTGTTGCCGCAGTCCACGCAGGGCCTGCCTGAAAGCGCTTGAGCCACGCATGCAACGCGGATGGCGAGTCGGAGAGCGGATCGATTCCTATCGACAGCAATCGAACCGGATAACGCCCACGTATTTGTGGCAACCGCTCCTGGACCGCGCTGAACAGCGCTCCTTGCAAAGGACATACGGAACTGCATCCGGTATAGATGGTTTGAAGCGCAGTCACGCCGCCTAGCAACAAGCTGTTGAGCAACCGCTCGGTGCCGGCCTGATCGACCAGCCGCGTATCGTCGAGACGAACAGGCGGCGTGACGAGACCCGAAGTTCCATGCTGTGCATATGACGGCAAAGGCGCCGCCGCGATAGCAAGCGATGCGATATCGCGCAGGAAGACGCGACGCGACGATCTTTCAAGCGGGATGGACTCGCCGGCTTTAGCGCGCATGAGAGCTTCCGGATCAAACAAGGTGTCGTCCTCCGCAAAAGCTCTTTGGGGAAGTCGGCGATCGCTACGTTGCTTCCGTTTCGGGGGGCGGAAAACCGGTCACGTATTGGAGGTAGCGATTAACGCCGACGGCAAACGATCGTATGCGAAGATCGCGGCTTCGGTTTGTTTAGTACCCCACACTTCACAGTGTTTGATGACGCAAGCGAAAGCACTGCGGCGATCTCTATTAATTCGCGTGCCGCGATGCTGTTTTTTTAACCCGCGCTGGCATTGCTCGCGAGCAGCATTCCCGGGCCGCGAGCCTGCGAATAGCCCGTGCCGCAGCTCATCGCACTGTTTCCTGTGACCGACATGTCGGTGCAGCCAGACAGATTCATGCCGGTCTCGCAACGGCGCACGAGATTCGCCGACACAACGCCGCCGATGCGATTTGCCGCTGCAATTCCGCTTCCGCCCGGCCCGTTGAAACCTTCAACGACATTGCCGACTACCACGGCGCCCGTCGCGCTCGCCTCAAGATAGATGCCGTGCTTCGCGCTTTGCTGACCGAGTACGGTATTGCCGTTGATCACGGGATCGGACACGTCCATACAATGGATTCCATGCGCGCCCATGTAGCGCAGGTTATTGCCGAGAATCGACGGCGAATCCTGATACTGCGCGAAAATGCCCATTGCGCCATCCGCGGCATTACACAGCACACTGTTATTGGTGACAGCGGTGCCCTGCCCGCGCTCATGCCATTTGAAAGTCAGTAGCGGCGAGCCGGCGCCTATCGGATTGCTTGCGAGCAGCGCAGTCCCCGCAACACTCACAACGAACGTCGCTGACGGCACGCCTGGCCCGGTGATGAGTTGCCCGAGTTGCACGGCCGGATTTGCAGATGCAAGCGTGACGCGAGCCGTGCCGTTTGTCGCCGCCCGCTGCTCGACTGCGACCGCGTCATCCACGTCGGAGCCCAGCAAGCAGATTGCGGCTCTCGCGTGACCGCGCGTGAGATCGATGGTATTGCCCGATATCACGCATTGCACCGCTCCGCCATACACGGCAATGCCGGCGTGAATCGGGTCCCATGCGGAGCCGGTGCCGTCGGTTGCGGCGCGGTCGAATATCACCGTATTGCCCGTGACCGAGCACGCCAGCGATCGGACGATAGCGATGCCCCACCACTTTGCGCCTTCGCAGGTGTTGCCTGTGATGGTCGAGTTGTTGACGTTTTCCGTGACGATGCTTCGTCGAAACGGACCTCGCACGACGTTGCCGACCACCGTACACATGTTGTCCTGCAGTGGGAAAGAGTCGGCATGGTAGTCTGCCAGCCCTTCCATGTGGATGCCGATGCGGCAGTCCTGACCGGCCTTCGCCGTCACGAGATTGCCGGTGATCGTCGCCGCGCAACCCCACACCGTGATACCGTCGCCGCGATCCTCGCCATACGTGGATTTTTGCGTGGGCCCGCCACCGGCGCCGATACAGTCGATAACCCGGTTATTCGCGATGATGAAGTCGTGGTACTCACCGGTCGATTCAACCTGGATGCCATTCTGAAAATAGCGAATGGTCGAGCGCGTCACGGAACCCAGACTTGCGCGAAACATGATGCCGACGTTTCGCGCCCCGCTATTCGACTGAAGCATGTTCGGGTTCGTCAGATAGACTCCGTCGAATTCGCAGCCAGGAGCAGTCACCGTGATCGCCGCCGCATTCGCGATGCCTGCGGTAAAGCGCAACTCGCCGCCGCCCATCACCCGAATCGTCTTCTCTATCTTGAGCGGCTTCGTCAGCTTGAACACGTAACCGCCGGGCACGTCCACTACTGCGGCGCCGCTGCTGAAAGCCGCTTGTATCGCGGCGCTATGATCGAGCGACGGCGCGCCGGAGCGTGCGTCAGCGCGTGCCTCGGCTGACATGAAGTCCAGCACGCTTGCTTCGCCATTCGGCCCACGTGCATTGACTGCATTCGACGCAGTTGCCGGATTGGCCGAAAAGTACCCCGCCACTGCCGCGCCCGCGGTCGTAGTTATCTTCGTCAGGAAGTTGCGCCTTTGTTCACTCACAATTTTTCCAGCAAGTTGGAATACAACTGTTGGCCGCTGCGACTTACCGCTTAATTAACCGGCATTCGTCTGCGGCTTGCCAAGGCGAGCAAAGTTCAGCGTTCTGATCAGTATCGACTTGACCGTGCCCAAAGGTAGAAGCCGCCAGGCGAGCGGCACGCCCGTCATTTGCGCGGCAAACCACGGTAATGAGGAATCGTCTTCGATATCGAATGCGCTCAGGCGAAACGGATCGCTTCTTTCGTCGTTCCAGCCCACTGCCGTAGTGCGCCCGGTTTTGTATCCGGTCGCCTTGAGCATCGCCACCTCGCGCGATCCATATCGGCCATACGGGTAAGCGAAGTGTTCGCAAGGTGAGCCGGTCAACTGCTCAACCTCACGCTTCGATTGCGCGAGTTCGTCGATACATTCCTGATCGTCGAGGCGTGTGAGCGTCGGATGAAAGCGCGTGTGCGATTGAAAGTCCACGTACGGCAGCATGGCTTCTATCTGCTCTCTGCTTAGTCCGCTGACCGGTGCTTCGTCGCTGCGCACGTCCTGTTGAAATCCGCGCCGCGCTAACTCCTCGAGCCTTTGCGAATTGGGGAGCTTGATCAGACGCTTGACTCCCGCATGCTGCGCGCCGGGTGTCAGCCACCAGTGAGTGCGCTCGTGCGCCACGATACTGCTGCAAATATAAATAGTCGGACGAACGCCATGCTTGATGAAAATCGGCAACAGTGCCGCGTTTCCGACGTGGCCATCGTCGAATGTCAGTGCTGCGCGCCGGCGACCCATACCCGGTTTATTTACTTCGGACATCGGAACAAAATCGCAATACCGCTTCAAATACGCAAGATGTAAATCCAGTGTGGCAGGATCGGGATCGTGATAAAGAAGTACTGCAACCCGGTCTCGCCATAGCAGTAGGCGTGTGAGCGCGGGCAAGCCGCTTACAAGAATGGCGTGCGTAAAGATCGTGCGCATTAGTTGCTTCGGCTTCATGTCACCTCTTGAGATCACGAAGTACAGCACGTGTTGTGCGCTTCCTTATACCGTTGCCGATAAGGTGCGAACGTACGGTTAACCACAAACGCGCCGTGTGCGCCGACTTTCGCGTAACGGCTTTGCTTTTTGCGAATACGATCGCTAGAAAACGCAGCGCAAGTGATCCAATAGAACTTGTGCGCTCGCGAACATACGCGTCGAAAATGGCATCGCAGACTCTGGCAGTGCTGACCGGTGCGCGTCACGCAGTGCGCCGCCTTCACACCGTTCTACATGCGACCCGGCTTCATTCAGGCATGAAGCGAGTGCGACGAGTCGCAGCATTCCGACAACGTATGAGCCTTGTTTGCCGCCATGTTTTATCGAGGCAAGAAAGAGGCGTCTGATCGGCATTTCCACGGGTTCGAACGACGCTCCTTGACCCGAGCGGAAAGCAATGAGCCGCGGCGCTTACGCGCGGTAAGCAGACCAATAGCATCCGGCAACGGAACTTCGCTGGCATCGGCGGCTGCGCATCAATGTGTGTGCGGGCAGTCGGTTAAACCTCTTCGATGATGGGTTCCCTATGAACGAGTTTTCTCCAAAATCGCAGGCTGCCGGCTCCGGCCAGAATGACGTGAATCTGGTGCGTTACGTCGACGTCGTCCTCGCGAACCGGTGGCTTGTACTCGCCATTACGAGCATGGTGCTGGCAATCGGTGTCGCGTACAGCTTTCTCGCGCCGCCCGTTTATCAGTCGGATATTCTCCTGCAGGTTGAACAGGAGAGCCCCACCAACACCAAAAGTCTGCTAGGCGACGTGTCTAGTCTGTTCGACGTTAAAACAGAAACCACCGCCCAGATTGAAGTACTGCGCTCGCGCATGGTCGTGGGAAATGCAGTCGACAATCTCAGACTCTACATAAGCGCCGAGCCGAAACGCTTTCCGCTAGTCGGCAATTGGATCGCGCGCTGGAACAAAAGCCTGTCTCAGCCCGGCCTGCTCGGAGTCGGCGGCTTTGCGTGGGGCAATGAATCGATCGATGTCGGGACGTTCGATGTCCCCGAGGATCTCGAAGGCGATGACTTCAAGCTGACCTCGCTTGGCGGAGACCGCTATGTGGTCGACCAGAAGCAGCTCGATGCGCCGATCTACGGACGCGTCGGCGAGACGATCGTTTCTAATGAGAGCACCGGCAAGATAACGCTGCGCGTGCAAGCACTCAATGCGAATCCCGGCACCGAATTCGTGCTCGTGCGCAACGCGCGACTGAAGACGCTGGAAAACCTGCAAGACAAGCTGTTCATTGTTGAAAAAGGCAAGCAGAGCGGCATCATCGGCGCGTCATTGACAGGCACGGACCGGCAACTGACCGCGAAGATCCTGAACAATATCGGCGATGAGTACGTCGCGGCAAATATCGCGCGCAAGGCTGCAGAGGCTGAAAAGTCGCTCGCGTTTCTCAGCGATCTACTCCCGCAACTGAAGAGCGAGCTTGAAGAATCCGAGCGCAACTACAACGCATTGCGAATCAAGCGCGGCACATTCGACATCAGCGAGGAAGGCAAGACGTATCTGCGCGAAAGCGTCGAATTGCAGGCGAGCGCGCTTGCACTCAAGCAGAAGCGTTCGGAACTCACTGCGCTTTTCACGAGCGAGCATCCGTCGGTTCGTGCCGTCGACCAACAGCTTGCCTCGCTGAGCGCTAAAGAAGCCGCGGTCTCGCAGCGAATGACTTCACTGCCCGAACTCGAACAGGAATCGTTGCGCCTGATGCGCGATGTGCGCGTCAATAACGATCTCTACGTCGGCATGCTCAACAACATGCAGCAGTTGAAGCTCGTGCGCGCCGGCAAAGTCGGCACCGTGCGCCTGCTTGACCGTTCGCTCGTACCGAAGGAGCCCATCAAGCCGAATAAGCCGCTGCTGATCGCAGCGTCCGCGGTACTCGGCCTCTTTCTGGGGATAGCCGCAACTTTCATGCGCCACATACTGCGCGGCGGCGTGACGAACCCTCAGGACATCGAGCAGGAGACCGGTCTGACCGTGTATGCGACTGTGCCGGTGTCGCGCACACAAGCAACGCTCGAGCATGATTCGCCAGAACGCAGCGAGGGCTTGTTGTTGCTGGCGTCGCATTCTCCCGGAGACCCGTCGGTCGAGAGTCTGCGCAGTTTGCGTATCGTGCTGCAGCTTTCAATGCTGGAAGCGGGCAACAATCGCGTGCTGCTCACCGGTCCGAGCGAACAGATCGGCAAATCGTTTCTATGCGCGAATCTTGCGGCCGTGATGACCGGCTCCGGCAAGCGTGTGCTGCTGATCGACGCCGATTTGCGCAGAGGTCATTTGAACGACTATTTCGGCAAGGAATCTCAACCAGGGCTCGCGGACGTTTTGACGTCGAATGCCACGCTGGACGAGGCTCTGCAGCGTAACGTCGCGCCCGGACTCGACTTCCTTCCCAACGGTACTACGCCGTCCGACCCCGCAGAACTTCTAATGGGCGACGCAATGGCGCGTCTTCTCGAATCGGTCGGCGACAGTTACGACATGGTGTTGATCGATACGCCGCCCGTTCTCGCGGTATCCGATGCGGCGGTAGTCGCGCACCGTTGCGGCACCGTGTTCCTCGCCACGCGCTTCGGCACGACTTCGGTCGATGAAGTGCGCGAGTCCGTCAAGCAACTCAGGCATGCGAACGTGGAAGTCAAAGGCGTGATCTTCAACGCCTTTCATCCCGCGGCCTATCGCTACAGCCTCGGTTCGCATGCGGGGCGAAACCGGTATCTGTCGTATCAGTACGCGACTGCCTCGAGCGATTCCAAATCTAGCAATTGACCGGCGTCCAACGGTATGCCGCAAAAAGCCTTCACGGCCGATGCGGCATGACCAGGACGGCTTTGCCCAAACCGAACTCCAAATAGAAGATGATCGTCAATGTAAAGCATTCGGTGGTTAGTATCGCGGGCGTTGTCCTTAGCCAGGCCGCGAACTTCATTGCGGTCATATTGATTGGGAAGTTCTGCGGGCCGAGTGAGCTCGGTTACTTCAGTCAGTTGAATGCGATTGGCCTGTTCGCCGGTTCCGTGCTGGGCTTGCGGCTCGAAGTGGCCTGCATGGCGGCGGACAAGAAGCTCGCGGTTCAGGCGCTGGTGAGTTCGAGCTGCGTTGCGACGGCAATCGCTCTGCTGCTCGCCGCCGTCGCGGTGGTCACTGGCCAGCAGAAGTACTTGACCGTCGTGGTGCTCGCGACCGGCGTATTCCTGCAGCAGGCACTGTCTTCCGCACTGGCGAGCGAGCGCAAGTACCTGAGCATTGCCGTGCAGCGTGCATTTCCCAATGTTGCATTCGCGGTCGCATTTATTGCACTGATGATGGCAGCGAGACACCCGTGGAGCGGCCCGGATATCTTCGCGGTATATAGCTTCGTGTTTTTTGCTTCGGCCGTCGTCCCATTGGTCGGCTATCTTTTTGCTTCCCGACCGATGCTTTCGTCGGAGTGCCTGAAGTTCTCCCGGCTGCAATTGGATTACGCCAAGTTCTCTCTGCCGACAACGTCGCTTAATTCGGTCGTGATCTACTCAATCGCGATCCTGATGCCGCTCGCTTTCGCCCCGCACGACGCGGGCGTGTTTGCTCTCGCCTATCGCGTCGGCTATTTCCCCGCGTCGCTTCTGTCGCAGAGTCTCGGGGCTGTATTTCGCCGGGACCTGATCGATCTGGTGGAAAGAGGAGCGGACGTGCGCAGCGGCAGAAATCCGGCGACATCGTTCTCGCTGGTTTTGATGCCGTTGAGCGTGGTGCTCATTGCCGCCGGCTATCTCGGTCTCGCGCTCATCATCAACTTCAAGATGGGAGATTTGTGGCAGCAGTCGATGGAAGTCTACCTGCTGTTTTCGCCGTACTTCCTGACAATGGCCGTGTTCGGTTCGCTTGCACAGGTTTTTATCGTCTTCAGGCAGCAGAAGTTCGATCTGATGATTCAACTGATGAGCGCCGCCAGCATTTTCGTCATTTTCTCTTTCAAAAGCTTCTTCAGGCTCGACTTCATGTCCGTTGTGCTGCTTCTCAGTTTTATGGGAACGCTGGTCGCATGCATCGGAATCTACTGTTCGGTGAACGTGGCGAAAGGCGGCATGAGCATCAAGCCGCGGGATTCAGTCGCAATCTAAGGGGATGAACGTGCGCATTGTCAAAGTACCTGGGCTGATCGGGCCGAGCGCGAGTCCCGGTGTGTCGGCGACAATCTGGGTGCTGCTGCTCGCGCTTCTTTGCTTCGTTGCCGTCGCGCATGAAACGGTGCTGCCGGCCAAGTTCCTGCTCGACGAGCAGGTTATCCTCGAACGCATGGTGACGGTTAGCCGCTTCGAAGCGTTCGGCGACTCCTTCGACAACCTCGCATGGACTTTGCGGTGGCTCGGCGCGGGTACGGCGGGAATATCCCTGATCGGATTCTTCGCGTCCACCGTCGGACTGGTGCTCGCCATCTGGCGTTCGGGCGTGACGTCCCTGACCGGCACGGAATTTCTGCTCGCCTGCTTCTGGCTCGTTGCACAAACGGTTTACATCGGCATGCCTTCGAAGGAGATCGTCATCTCGCTGGCGGTTCTCGTGATTCTGCAGTGCAAGGACTCGCGGTTCATCGTTGTCATATTCACCGCTTGCGTCGCGCTGATCGCCGTTTTCTTTCGTACCTACTGGGCGATTACATTGGCGCCGGCGCTATTGCTCTACTTCGGGCCCGCCGTGCTGCGCAAGCCGCTGTCTCTTGCGTTCGTTGCTGTCGTCCTGTTCGCGTGCGTGGCCGTCAACTTCCGCATTCAATACGGCGAAACGCTGGACTTCGCACGCCAAATGGTCAACGAGTCGAGATATCCGAACGAGGTGGGATCGCTTATCGTACAGATCATTCCGGGTGGCAATATAGTCTCGGACGTGACGAACGCCATGCTCATTCTCGGGACATTCCTGCTGCCATTACCGCTGGTTCTCTCGGGTGTGGCGACGCAGACCATCGGCGGAATATGCACGTTTTTTACGCTGGCGTTGATGTTCTCGCGGTATCAGGGAAGACGCGCAGTTGCCGCGCCCGATCGTTTCGGGAAGCTGTGCTTCTGTTTTATCGTCAGCTTTCTTGCGACCCAGGCGATCTTCGAACCGGACTATGGATCGTTTCTCCGCCACCTATCGCCGATCTCACCGCTTATGCTCTATCTGCTGCTTTCATCGCGTTCGGAGCGGGAGTCGGAAGCGCCTCGCTCCTCTATGATCCGGAGCGCCCGCTCGCATTCCGGCCAGCCGGCGCGCGGATAACCGCGATCGCACGACACTCAATGAACGCGCAGCGCCGCGTTCAGGCAGCGGTCTATTCCCGATGAGGCGATCACGTTATTCCACCGCAAGTGGGTGAGACCGGACGGGTCGTTCGCTGGCACGGTCTCATCCGACAGGTGACCGATTCCTGCAAAGATGTCGCGCCCCGTGACCTTGCACAGTATTCCGAATTCGGCCGCGGCCGTGAGGTTCGACGGCGAATCGTTGCAAATGATCCTTTTGCCTAACGCGGCATACTCGAGGAGCTTCGTCGGCGTCTGGACGTTGTACGGGCGCGAGTAAGGAATCGTGGAAATGGCGTACTCGCAGTTCTTCACGACATCGAGCGCGTCGCGCTGCGGCAGTTTTCCCGTGAATATCAGGCCGGGCGCGCCATGATAAGCGTCGGCAATTTCCTTTTCGACGGCGCCGACAAGCACCAGGGTTTCAGAACCGCGCCGCGCCGAGGCGAAACCCGCCAGGAATTCATCGACGCCCCGCTCCCGCGTAATTTCACCCATATAGCAAAAGGTTCCTGCGGGCAGCGACCCGTTGCGGGTTCCCCTGCACGAGAAGATCCAGTCAGGCACGCCCATCGGCAACAGGATGGTTTCCACACTGTCGTCGAAGTTCATGACCTTCTGCATCGATTCGTTCTGAAAAATCCGGAGATCCGGACGCGGCTGCAGTAGCTTCTTCGCCGTGTCTTTCAGCTCAATGTAGCTACCCACCGACAGCGAGCGATAGTCGTGAATTACGTAGCGCGACGGCAGTCTGCGTGGATAGAACCCCATGATGCACCAGAGCACATAGTTCTGCGGGTCGGAGATCTTTCTGTATTCGGCCATCGTCCCCGAGTCGACAAGATAGCCGTTCTTCTGGAAGTACTCGGTGTATGCGGCGACTTCGGGATAGTTCGCCTTGCCCGTATGCAAAATAAACAGTTTCACTTTGTCCTACCTCCGTTTCTCACACCCGGCACCCAGGTGATCGACGAACTCTCTGTCTCTGACGGCGTTACTCTTATTGGCTCAAGTTTATTTTTTGCGAAATATAGCTATTGATGTTCGACTTCTCGATCACGCTGTCCCACGCAAGCTGCGTGAAGTTCGCCCTTTCATTGGGCTTCGCCGTTTTCATGGTGGCGATCGTCATGCCGGCGAAGATGGAGGAGCCGGTGATGATGCTGTTGATCCGCAAATCCTCGCAACACGCGACGTTCGACGGCGAGTCATTGCACAAAATCTTCTTTCCGAGCGCCGCATACTCGAGCAACTTGGTTGGCGTCTGATAACAATGCGGGCGGTGGTATGGAAAGTACGACACCGCAATCGACGACTTCGCGACAAGTGCAAGCGCCTCGCGCTGCGGCAACGGGCCCGCGAACACCAACCCGCGCTTGCCGGCGTATCGCTCGTAAAGACGCGGCTCGGGCTTGCCTACGAGCAATAGCGAAACATCGCTTTCGCGGAAGTTCTCAAGGAACGCGTCAATGACGAGATGGAATCCCCGCTCGAAGCTCATGTCGCCGATATAGCAGAAGTCGGCGATATCTTCGGCATCGGGTGATTGTTGCGGCACATCGAAGATCCATTTCGGAACGCCCATCGGAAGTATCACTGACGGCACGTCGTCATTGAACTTCATGATGTTCTGCTGCCGCGTGTTCTGGAAGATCCGCAAATTGGGCCGCGCGTTCAGATAGCGCTTGGCGATGTCTTTTAGTCCCGCCGAGCCGCCGACGGACAGCGACCGGTAGTCGTGAATGACGAAGTCCGACGCCAGTTGCTTCGGATAGAACCCCATGATCGCCCACACCAGAAAGTCGGCCTTGTTCTCCAACGCCTTGTAGTCGGTCAGCGTTCCGGCGACCACATCGACACCGCGTGCAGCGTAGTAGTCCTGGTATGCCAAAAGCTCGGGATAATTGGCCCGCCCCGGATGCAGCAAGAAAATTTTGTACACAGTGGGTCTCTCTGAATCGTTGGTGCGCTCAACTAGTCGATCGGATCGAATGCCGGAACTACACTGACTTGTCCGGGTTAGGCTGGATATCGCAAGGTCCGATCGAATGGGTGTCCATGACTTCCTTGCTGCGTTTTTCCGTGGTGGACTCGTAAGTGCTCAGCCATCTGTGAAAGATGATGTCCATCGAAAATTTGGCGACCGCGAGTTCTCTTGCGGCCGCGCCCATCTTTTCCCTCAGTTGCCGGTTGCCGCGCAGCTGCTCCACGTAACCCGGCATCTCTTCGTCGGACCCGACGAATCCCGTCACGCCGTGAACGACCACGTCGCGATTGCCGACCACGTCCGTCACGACCGCGGGGATGCCCGCGACCTGCGCTTCGATGAGCGCCACGGGCATGCCTTCCCAGCGCGAGGTCTGCACGTAGATGTCGAGTTCGGACATCAACGCCAGCGCGCGCGAACGAGTTAGCCAGCCACTGCATGTAAGCGCCGACGCCTGACTCGCATCGGGCACCTCTTCTCGATTGCCGCCGATCCACACAAACCGCGTGGTCGAGTCGTGCAACGTGTTCGCGAGAGAGATAAAGAGCTCGTGATGTTTCTGAAACGACGCGCGGCCATTCATTCCGATGACCACATCTCCGTCGTCGCGAATTCGGCGCAATGGGATGCTGCTAATGTCGACGCCGTTCTCTATCAGTTCCGCGTCCTTCACTCGCACCTTCTCTTCGATTTCGCGCAGCTCTCCCGGCGAACACGCGACCACTGTTCCGCCCATCAGGTCGGCCATGCGTTCGAACATCAGATACGCAAGCTGCTTCGTGCGAGAAACGTCGCGACGCAAGAATGCAAGACCGTGCGGCGAATAGAGAACCTTCGCGTTCTGCGTCGCAATCTTGGCGGCCGCCCGCCCTAATACGCCGGCCTTCGACGAGTGAAGATGAATCACCGTCGGGTCGACGCGCCGTATATGTCTGGCCAGTTCCCACACGCTCGACCAATCCTTGCGAACATGCACGTCCCTGCACATCGACACGTGCACGAGGTCGACCTTGGGGTGGAACAGTTCGATGAAATTCCTGGGCGTTTCAGGTCGTGTCGAGTAAAGCACCGTGACATGCGCGCCGACTGACGCCGCGCGGTTGCAGAGCTCCGTGAGCATCGACAGAACGCCTCCTCCGAATGCCTCGGTAACGTGAACGATTCTCATGGGGCTCCCACGCCAATTAACGATTTGCCAACTTATTCGCCCTGCTCGCCGTCCAGATATGCGCCAATTAACCGGGTGTCCTGGAGCCTGCGTCCGTTTTAAAACGCAAAATGCGAAAATTAATCTGCGCAACTGGAAGTCATGCGTGAAGCGTCGCCAGGTAATCGATTTCAGGGCGCTGCGTTCTTTTTTGCCCGTAGCGAACACCGTTCAGGCCGCAATACGCGAAGCAATACAATGGATTAATACCAGTTAACGCGAACACGCAATTCGAGTTGCTAATCAACGCGAGACTTAGCTTTTTTCGGATTGATGCCTGTCGATCAACAAGCAAACAAGGAAGGCTTACTGCTTCTGCAAACGCGGATTTCGCAAACCGCGATGGAACAAAAAGGAAAATCAGGCTCGCCGCATCTTTTAAATGCCGAAAAATGCAATGCGCAAAACCCTGCGTGACGATAAAAGTCTAAAAGTTATCGCTCCGTGCGGAAGGACACACCGCGCGGTAAGTTTTGCAAATGGCGTTTTGCAAAGAGCGGTAAGAGTGACTTTCAGATAATATTATTACGTGGCGGGGATTTTTCGATTTATTCTGGGTCCAACCCATTGATTCGCGGTGAAGCGGCTGGAATGGATATAAGCACGGTTCATTCACAGCGGATAGACCGCCGGAGCGCTTCTACAAACGGGCGGCCAGGGGCGAAGAGAGCAGCGTATGCTTGTGTCGGAAGGTCCGGGACGCACAGCGCAACGCCTGCTCCTGGCAGGCATGGCCGTAACATGCGGTGAACGTTCTACAACGAAGCTGTGACCGTCGTCCTGTCGTTTTGATCGTGTACGCTTTGCTTTTTCTATGGAGTACGGCGTTGACAGCGATTCCGATGGCCCTGAGGATCAAGCACGCGTTCTCCGTTGTACGCGTGCTGTGCATCTTTCTTGTGCTTACCGTTTGCATGCAAGTCGTCCAGACCTTCGAACGGTTCGCCGAGCGGCGCAAGGCGCGTCGCGACAATAAATAGCTTTGGCATCGCGATGCGCCGGGTGGCGCGGCTGCGCTTCTCGCCCGGCGTCGGTAGTAAACGAGTTCGAAAGACCGTCGTCAAGCAAGCCGATAAACGCGCGAGACTGTGCCGCGAAACAGTGCCGCGCGTTCGTCGGCGCTTGCATGCGCAGTGAGGCGCTTGAACGCATTCCAGCCGTTGCTATACGGATACGAGCCTTTGTCGACGGGGAAATTGCTTTCGAACATGCAGCGGTTCACACCGAACGCCTCGATGCAGGTATGCATCCACGGTTTCCAGGCGTCGGCCAGTTCTACCGACGACGGCGGACGCTCGCCCTTCTCGAAGTCGAAGCCGTTGATCCGCATTCCAAGGCCGCCGACCTTCACATAGACGTTCGGCAGTTGCGCCAGTTGACGCATCGAGCGCGACCAGTTGTCGAAAACCTCTTTGCGCTTGTCCGCGTAGCTCGCAATGCGCACGACCCCGCCGCAATGATTGATGATGATCGGCATGTCGGGGTACGTCTTCGCCAGATCGAACAGTTCGGGAAGTTGCGGAAAGAACAGCCACGCATCGTATGAAAGACCGCGTGCGGCCAGTTGCGCGACGCCTTCGCGATAGCTCGAATCGAGCAGCAGACCACGCGGAACCGCGGACAGCGGATTGACCAGCGTTTGATCGGCGTCCCACGTCACGAGGTGCCGAACGCCTCGAAAGCGCCCTTTGCCGGCCTCGATATGCGCGTCGAGCACGCTTTGCACGGCCGCGCCGCGACGAAGATCCGCGTAACCGACAATGCCCTTTGCGACCTGCGGCGAACCGGCGGGCAACGCGGCAACGGCGTTCGCGACATACTCCGTTTCTCCCACCGGGCGCAGCCCTTCGGGGCCGCTCTGACGATAGCGCGTCAGTCCCTGCATGAAGACGGACGCCGTGATGTTATGCCCCGAGCGTGCATCGGCGAGATAGTCGTCGAGCAGATAAATCCAGCCGGGACGCTCGTAGAAGTGATGATGCGCGTCGATGATCGGCATCTCCGGCTCAATCGCGGCTTCGGTGCCCGACGCGAGCCATTCCGGGCGAACCGGCAGATAGTTGCTCGTGGTCTTCATGCTGTGCATGTCCTCTGTGGCGAACGCATGCCTGGGTGCGATGGCGCAAGCCGCAACCGATGTCGCGGCAGCGCTGAGAAAGTTGCGTCTTCCTCGTGAACGGATTGTGTTCATGGTCATTTTATTGGTCGCGATTGAATGCGTAGAGCGACAGCGTCAGCAGCGTCGTGATGCCGAGCACGATGGCAAGTCCCATCATCCCCGCCGTGAACGTGCCGAAACTGTCCTTCAGATAGCCGACGAGATACGGTCCGGCGAAGCCGCCCAATGCGCCGATCGAATTGATCAGCGCAAGGCCGCCCGCGGCTGCCTGTCCCGACAGAAAGCGGGCCGGCAGCGTGTAGAAAATGGTTCGTCCGGCAATCGTGCCGATGAGCGCCAGCGTCACGCCGAGCAGCGCCGGGCCGAGTTGGTGAAAGTGCGTCGATACGCCGAGCGCCACCGCGCCGATCAAGAGGCCCGCCGCGAGATTTGCAATCGCTCCGCCCCGCCGATCGACGCGTTTCGCCCACCACAGCAGCGCGATCGTCGCGAAGAAGTAAGGCACCGCGGAGAGCCAGCCGGTCTGCGTCACGCTCATGCCGTGTCCCTTGAGCATCTGCGGCAGCCAGATGCCGATGCCGTACGAGCCCATCGTGAAGCCGAACGAGATCATCGCGAGGATGTAGACGCGCACGTCCTTCAGCGCCGCGCCGAAGTGCTTTTCCTTGCGTCCCGACGATGCTTCACGATCGAACGCACCCTGCAGCGCTTCGCGTTCTATCGGCGACAACCATTTGGCGTCGGCCGGCCGATCCGCGAGCATCTTGAGCACGAGGAAGCCGAGCACGCACGCGGGCAATCCTTCGATGATGAACATCCAGCGCCAACCGGCCAGACCCAGCACGCCATCCAGTTGCAGAAGCCAGGTCGACAGCGGCGCGCCGATCAGCGATGAAAGCGGCGTCGAGACGGTAAACCACGCCAGCACGCGAGTGCGGTATTGAGCGGGAAACCACACGGCCAGAAAAAAGATCACGCCGGGAAAGAAGCCCGCTTCGCCAATGCCGAGCAGCAGCCGGATCGCGTAGAAGCTGTTGGGCCCGACCGCGGCCGAGGTCGCCGCCGCCATCAAGCCCCACGTGATCATGATCCGCGCGAGCCAGCGTCGCGCGCCGAAGCGATACAGCGCGAGGTTGCTCGGGACTTCGAAGATGCAATATCCCGCGAACATGATGCCGGCGCCCCAGCCGAACTGCGTCGCCGTGAGCCCGAGTTCCTTGTTCATCGTCAGAGCGGCGAAGCCGACGCTCGTACGGTCGAGATAATTGAAGAAGTACGCGAGCGCGAGCAGCGGAATAAAGCGCCACGCCGCCTTGCGCACCGCCTGCTGTTCGAGCGAACTGTCGTTCACGCTGCCGGCAGCCATGCCGGGGGAAATTGAGGTCATCGTCGTCTCCATGACTTCGCCGGTCCGCTGCGAGAATGGGCGCGGCCGGGCGGTTTGATGCGTTGGCGGTTTTAACTTTTGCGGTTGCGGCTTTTGCGGTTTTCACCACTAACCGCTTCAGGCACTGGCAAGCTCGTTTGCAGATGGACTGAGGCGATCGCCGGCCTGCCACTCCTGACAGCGGACAACGCCGGCATCGGTCAATTGCCTGACGTGCTCAGCCGTATAGCCAAGCTCCGACAGCAGCGCCTGCGTGTTCTGTCCAAGCGCCGGCGGCGCGGCGCGCAGGCGCAGCCGCTCGCCGGCAAGCGTCAGCGGCAACAACGCCGTTCGCGTGGTAACCGGCTGTCCCGCACCGCTTGCGTCGGGCGGCAAGGTCACGTCGGCGAGTCCGCCGGTCGCGAGAAGATGCGGATCGTCGAACAGGTCCTGGGGCTTCGTGATCGGCGCATAAGGCAAGCCGATCCGGTCGAAAATCCGGCTGATTTCCGCCGCGCTGAACGCCTCCATGTGCGTGCGCAGCCGGGGCAACAACCAATCGCGCGCCTGAACCCGCTGGTTGTTGGTCGCAATCCGTTCGTCCGTTTTAAGCTCATGCAGACCGAACGCATCGCAGAAAAGCGCCCACTGCGTGTCCGATACCACGGCGAGGAAAATCTGTTCGCCATCCTTCACGGAGAACACGTCGTACACGGCCCACGCGGACAGGCGATTCGGCATCGGCGCGGCGGCCTTGCCGGTCACCGCGAACTGCATCATGTGCTGCGCGACGAGAAACACGTTGTTCTCGAAGAGCGCACTCTGCACTTCCTGACCCTGCCCCGTGCGTTCGCGCTGCGCGAGCGCAGCCATCGCGCCGATGGCGCCGAACATGCCGCCCATGATGTCGTTCACGCTCGTGCCGGCGCGCAGCGGCCGCCCTTCGGGTCCGGTCATATACGCGAGGCCGCCCATCATCTGCACGACTTCGTCCAGTGCCGTGCGATGGTCGTAAGGCCCCGGCAAAAAGCCCTTGTGCGAGACATAGATGAGGCGCGGGTTCAGCTTCGACAGCGCGGCGTAGCCGAGCCCGAGCTTGTCCATCGTTCCGCTCTTAAAGTTCTCGCTGAAGATGTCCGCGCCGCCCAGCAGCTTGTGCACGATTTCGAGCCCGCGCGGATCTTTAACGTCGACGGCAATGCTTTTCTTGTTGCGGTTGAAGGTGCTGAAGAAGCCCGCACCCGAACCGCGGAGCGCGCGCGTGCTGTCGCCGGCGATCGGCTCGACCTTGATGACTTCCGCACCCAGGTCCGCGAGCACCATGCCGCACGTCGGCCCCATCACCATGTGGGTCATCTCGACCACGCGCACGCCGCTATAGGGCAGCGACGGGTTGTTGTTGGCATCGCTCATTGCGCGGCTCCTTTGAGGCAAGCTTCAGGCTGGACGGCGCCTGGGCTGCGACCGTCGGCGTACGTGAATCCCTTGGGCAAGCCGGCGTCCTGCACGTGTCCGTACAAGGCTTCGCCGGGGAGTGCTTCGGCCAGGATCGAGCGCGCCGCAATGAGCGCATCGATGTCGATGCCGGTGTCGTATCCCATCGCTTCGAGGAGGAACGCGAGGTCTTCGGTGACGATGTTGCCGGTCGCGCCTGGCGCATAGGGGCATCCGCCCAGACCTGCCTGACTCGAGTCGATGGTCGTGACGCCCACTTCGAGTGCCGCGACCACATTGGCGAGACCCTGGCCGCGCGTGTTGTGAAAATGCGCGCCGCCCGCCTTGCTGCCGAACTCGGTTTGCAGGCGGCGAAACAGGCGTCGAACCTGGGCCGGATTCGCATAGCCGCTGGTGTCGGACAGGCCGATTTCATCGACGCCGCACGCCGCCATCGCGGCGCACATGCGCATCGTCTGGTCGTCGCTGACCGCGCCGGCAATCGTGCAGCCAAACGCAACCGACACACCGGCTTCGATTGCGATGCCGGGAAATTCAGCGTCTCGCAACGCAACGATCAGCCTGACTTCTTCGATCATCTGATCGGTCGTTTTGCGGATGTTGGCCAGCGAGTGCTCGTTCGTCACCGAGACCGGCAACGTCACTTTATGGACGCCCGATTCGAATGCCGCCTGACATCCGCGCAGGTTCGGCGCGAGGACCGCGACGTTCAGTCCTGGGATCGTCAGCGCGTGCGCGACGACCTCGCGGATGTCGGCCATTTGCGGCAGCAACTTCGCGGGCACGAACGAGCCGACTTCGATTTCCTTGAGCCCGGCTGCGGCGAGCGCGGAGATCCAGCGCAGCTTCGCGTCGGTGGGCATGACGGTTCGGATGCTCTGAAGGCCGTCGCGCGGACCGACTTCACTGATCATCACCGGTAAAGGGAGAGGCGTATTCAAGAGATGCTCCTTATCGTTCTGCTATACAGAATGGTGTTCTGTTAAACAAAACTATAGGAGCGTGGCAGTTGCGCATCAAGCGGGTAAACCCGTTCGCCGTGTCCGCTTTATAGAATATCGTTCTTCTATGCAGAACGACGTGGACAGTGTTTACCCTTGTATGGGTTACGCCCGACGAAAGTTGACGCATCTTCGGCGAACCCCTACGATGGTCTGCACAACAGAACGGTATTCCAGATGCAAGCGGACGATGCAGACAAAGGTGGCGTAGCAGCACTTGACCGGGCCTTCGCCATTCTCGGCGTATTCCAGCCGGGCGAACGCGCGCTTTCGCTCGCCGAAATTGCCCGGCGAACGGGCTTCTACAAAAGCACGATTCTTCGATTACTGAGCTCGCTCGAACGCGGCGGCTTTATCCGAAGACTTGACGGTAACTACTCGATCGGCCCCGAGCCGCTTCGGCTGGCGCAAATATTCCAGGAGTCGTTTCACATCCGCGAGGTGATCGAGCCGGTATTGCGGCAGCTTTCGGACGATTCGGGCGAGACGTCGTCGTTTTACGTCAGGCAGGGCGAATATCGCGTGGTCTTGCATCGCGTCGAGCCGCCACGTTCGGTGCGCGTGTCGATTCGTGAAGGCGAGCGTTTTCCGATCGATCGTGGCGCGTCGGGAAAAATACTCATCGCATTTTCGAAGCCGTCGCGAGCCACTCACGATGCGGTGCGCGAAAGATTGTGGGCGTTGTCCTACGGCGAGCGCGACCCCGACACGGCCGCCGTGTCGGTTCCGGTCTTCGGGCCGAACAGCGAACTCGCGGGCGCGTTGACGTTGTCGGGTCCGAAAGACCGCCTTGGCGCCAGCGACAAGATGCGAGCCGCGTGCAATCTGTTGCTGACCTCGGCAGCGCGGGCGACGGCTGCGCTCGGAGGCGATCATCGCCTCTTCGCGTACGGCATCGCGCTCGCCGCGCAGTTCGATTTCGCTCTGCCGGGTGAGACTCAAAAGGCGTGACTGTGTATCGCCGATATGGCCTATGGGCGATTCGTCGCATAGACCTGCGGCTCGCTCTCGCCCTGCACTTAGGCACCGGGTTTAATGCGCTCATCGTCGGAATGACTAATACGTTCTGGCGCATCGCCCCGCATTGCAAGCGCTGACAACTCTCCCTTCCCTGTTCGTTTCTCCGTCACGCGATTCGCTTCGCTGCGGGCGGACGGCGCGCGCGATAGTACCTTTCCTAGCGGCATCAACGCTCGCGCAGCGACGCTGCCGTCGCCGGCGTGTGTGCGGCTGCCAAGTGCTCGCAAGCGCGCGATGAGTAGCAGCAAGCGGGCACCAGGCGACTAGCAAGCGATCAGCAAGCCGACCGCTCATCGGCCGCCGAATCCCGCTGACCGGCTCTATCGCCTCGACGCACTGCATGCATTGCCGCTCGCCCTTCATCCATTGCACGCCGCCGGCGGCCCGTGCCCGCACTAGCACTCGCACTCGCTGCACAGCGATCCGATTCACGCGGTCACGACATCGAGACAACTCAACCAGGGAAATACGACATGCCTCAGATCGAACCAGGTTCCTCCGCATCCGGCCACAACCCGCACCTGCCGCCGCTCGGCGGAATTCCCGCCGAGGAGCCGGCCACGCCGTCGGCTACACCGCAACCGCTCTCGCCCAGCCTTCCGACTGCCAGAGCGCGAGGCCCCGAAGGTTCCGGCGAGCCCGCGCCATCTGCACGCCCGCGCCAGGCGCTGCCGGCATCGAAGACCGACACAGCCGCGCCGGCGCACAGCAAGGAATGGCCCGCCAGGATGTCCATGCGCGACTATCTGACGCCGGAGAACTGCGGCGCGCTCGCTCGCGATGGCTCGCTTTCGATGCTCGGACGCGCGCTGCCGCGGCTGACGCCGCAGACGGTCGGACGTTATTTCAAGGAGCCGGTGGGCGACTGGCCGCGCGATCGCAACAAGCTTGGCCCCGCGGTCAGTAAAAACCTGACGCTGCTCGCCAGCATGGAGGAAGGACCGAAGCGCGAGCAACTGCACTTAGAGACGACGCTGCAATGGCACGCGCTCTGCGAAGCCGAGCAAGGCGACGTGCTCGAAGCGCTCGGCACCCGGCAAGCGGACCTTCTCGGCGATACGGCGCGCCAGGCTTCGAACGATCTGCCGCGCACGCCGGTTCGCGACTGGCTCGAGCATACGGCCGTCTTCATGAAGCCCGAAACCGCCGCGCGGCTGCTCAATTCGTGCACGCCGGAGGCGCGCCAGAAGCTCGACATGCCGATGCAAGCCGCGGGCGACGACGCCGATCTCAAAGCGCTGCTGAAGGACCGCTTCACCGATCTGCGCATGACCATGCCGCTCGATCACATGTACGACTACACCGGTTTCTGGTGGGACAACAACCGCCAGGTCGGCGCGCTGCCCGAAGGCGTCGCGGAGAACCTCAAGGTCTGCGTGGTCGGCGCGGGCCCGGCCGGCATCATGGCGGCGGACGCGCTGAACCGCATCGGCGTGAAGCCGGTCGTGCTCGAACAGGCGGATCACATCGGCGGACGGATTGCGTCGGGACGCTGGGAAGACGACCCGACGCCCTATCATCCGGGCGGCATGCGCTTTCACACGACGCGCGGCAACTTCTACTGGAGCCTCGCCGAACATTACGGCCTGGAGCATGTGCCGTTTCCGAATTCGAGTTCGGTGCAGACGTCGTATCTTATCGGCGGCAAAGTGTATGAAGCGCAGCCCGGCGAGGCGCCGGAGAACGCGACGATGCGCAAGGTCGCGGAAGACGTCATGCGTTCGATGACCGAGCCGCTGCTCGCGCCTATCCGCGAAGCGCGCGACGCAGGCGATACCGCGCGTTTTCGCGAGTTGTGCGACGACGCCAAGCAGAAATTCGACAGCCACACGTTCCAGTCCGGCCTCAAAGAGCTGCTGAAGGAAAAAGGCATCACCTGGAACAAGGACGAATGGCGCACGTTCGGCGCGACGGGCATCGGCGTGGGCGGCTATTCGGGCTACTTCAGCACGGGCTTTCTGGAGGAATTCCGTTTTCTCGCGGACGAGCGTCTGGAGGACCACGTCGCGCTCGTCGACGGCGCGGATGCCCCGCTCTACAAGGTGATCGAAGATAGCGACGACTTGCCCGAAGGAGCCGTTTCGCTTGCCGAGCAAAACGCGATCCAGCTCAACGCCGAAGTTACGAGCATCAAGAAAGTGGACGGAAAGTATCAGGTGACGTGGCTCGACAAGACGAGCAAGGAAACGAAAACCGCCGAGTACGACGAACTATTTTTTGCCGGCGGTCCGCGCGAGGCCGTACGTCTTGGCCTGACCGGTCCGCAGGAAGGTTCGGAGCCGCTGCTGCCGGACGATTTCGCCGCCGCCGTCAAGGACGCTCGCGTGGTGCCCGCCACCAAGATGGCCGTGAAGATCGCCGCGGATCTGCTGGAAGACCGCCAACTGCCGGGCAACGTTCAGGCGGACGAACTATTTCAGCAGTCGTACGTGGTGCCTGCCCGCGACGGCGGCGCCGTGGTCTATCCGAGCTATACGCTCGGCGACAATTCGACGAAGGTCGCCGGCATGACGGGCCGCGAACAGATGGACCTGTTTATCCAGACACTCCGAAACGTGGCCTCGCGCGATCCGGAGAATCCGTCCCATAAGAAGCTCGCGGATCTCGCCGACGTCGTCGAGCAGAGCCGCGAGGGCATTGCGTACACGCACTGGGGCCTGGAGCGTCATCAGTGGGGCGCGTTCAAGATGGACGGACCGGACCAGCTCGACAACACGCGCACACTGTATGCCGCGCTGCTGCGCATGAGCGACGGTGCAATCGCGATCGGCGAGGAGCTGACGTTCGAGGGCGGCTTCGCGAGCGGCGCGCTGGCGTCGGCGACTCATGGCGTACAGCAGTTCGTGCGGCGCCAGGGCGGGACACTGCCGCCGAATTCGCCGTACTACCAGGAGTTGCTGTAAAGCCGGCATGGCAAACGGCGACCGGCAAGCAGCAAAACAAGTGCTTTCCCTATAACCGTCCTAAGTGCTTGACATGGGAAATTTGATTTCATAAATTCGGTCCCAGTCTGTCGCCATGAATCTTGTGGCGGCACACGGCAACGTTGCCGTGCTACACATGGAAGGCTATGCAGCCCCCTAACCTTGCGTTTTCAACGCTGGTCAGGGGGCTTTTTGTTTTGGGAGACGAAAACAGCAATGTCGCACTACGACCTCGCAAAGCCCGGCTCAGAGGAACTCGTCATCGCGTGCGTGCAGATGGAGCCGCACATCGGTGCGAAGCGCGCCAACGTGGCGCGGCTGATCCGGCATGTGGAAACCGCCGCGGGTAACGGCGCATCGCTCGTCGTATTGCCCGAGCTGGCGACGACCGGTTACGTGTTCGCGGACCGCGACGAGGCGTTCTCGCTTGCCGAAGGCTTGCCCGATGGCGAGACGTCCCAGCTCTTCGCCGAGACGGCGCAGCGCCTCGGCGTTCATATCGTCACCGGCATCGCCGAACGTGCGGGCAAGCGTCTTTATAACTCGGCGCTCTTCACCGGTCCTTCCGGCCACATCGGTGTTTATCGCAAGCTGCATCTGTGGAATAACGAAAACCGCTTCTTCGAGCCGGGCGATCGCGGCGTGCCCGTGTTCGGCACACCGCTCGGGCGCATTGCGATTGCAATCTGCTACGACGGCTGGTTTCCGGAGACTTACCGGCTCGCGGCGATGCAAGGCGCGGACATCGTATGCGTGCCGACCAACTGGGTGCCGATGCCCTCGCAGCCCGACGACCGCTCGGCGATGGCGGCGACACTCACGATGGCCGCCGCGCACAGCAACGGCATGGCGATCGCGTGCGCGAACCGCATCGGCACCGAGCGCGGGCAACTGTTCATCGGTCAGAGCCTGATCGTGGGCGGCGACGGCTGGCCGCTCGCGGGGCCCGCGAGCATCGATCGCGAAGAAGTTCTGTACGCGACGATCGACGTCAAACGCACTCGCGCCGCGCGCACGCTGAACGCTTTCAATCACGTCCTGCGCGATCGCCGCGCGGACGTGTACGACCCGATGCTGGGCGCGCGCTGGCCTTCTTTTCAGACGTGAAGCATGCCGTATTCGTGCAACTCCCCTACTCTACTCACCACCACTGCGAAGGACATCATGAGACCGTTCACTAAACTCTTCCTGGTTGCCGCGGTCGCGGCAATGGCCGGCGCGGGAACCTGCGCGAACGTGTTCGCCGCGGAGCCGATCCGCATCGGCGTCGCGGTTGGATTGTCCGGCGCGAACAGCGTGGTCGCGCCCGCAGTGGTGCAGGCGTCGCAACTCGCCGTCGATGAAATCAACGCAACCGGCGGCATTCTCGGCCGGCCGGTGCAGCTCGAGATCGCCGACGACGCATCCGGCGCGGTCGGCGCGCAGAAGGCGTACGACACGCTCGTCTTCCAGAAGAACGTCGACGCGATCATCTCGATGGAAACCAGCGCCGCGCGCAATGCCGCGCTGCCGATCGTCGCGCGCGGCAAGAAGCCGTTCATCTACACGTCGTTCTACGAAGGGCGCTCGTGCAATCCGTGGATGTATGTGAACGGCTGGGTGCCGGAGCAGCAGGTCGCGCCGGTGGTCGACTACTTCGCGAAGGCCAAGAGCGCGAAGACGTTCTATCTGGTCGGCAACGACTACGCGTTCGGCCGCGGCATGCTGCAGTTCACGCGCAAGTACAT
Source organism: Paraburkholderia sp. RCC_158 (assembly GCF_041355255.1). Lineage (NCBI taxonomy): Bacteria > Pseudomonadati > Pseudomonadota > Betaproteobacteria > Burkholderiales > Burkholderiaceae > Paraburkholderia > Paraburkholderia sp. RCC_158. The sequence goes on from NZ_JBFUPM010000011.1 coordinate 28,484, forward strand.
CGAGGCGCACGGCGGCAAGGTGGTCGGCGAGGAATATCTGCCGACCGACGGCACGGACTGGACGCCGATTCTTTCGAAGATCCGCGCGGCGCACCCCGACGCGCTGATCAGCGCGACCGCGGGCGGTGCGCCCAACGTCGCGCTCGCAAAGCAGTTGAAGGGCTCGGGCCTCACGCTGCCGTACGGCAATCTCGCCATCGACGAAGGCACCGCGAAAAGCATGGGCGACGTGGCGACCGGCATCTACATGTCGGGCTCGTATCTGACGAGTATCGATACCTCGGCGAACAAGAAGTTTCTCGCGTCGATGGACAAGCGCTTCGGCAAGGACATGAAGACGCCGAACGAACTCTCCGAGCCGCAGTACGAGGCGTTTTTCCTCTACAAGGCCGCGGTCGAAAAAGCCGGTTCCGCCGATCCGGGCAAGGTCATCAAGACGCTCGATCAGGTATCGTTCGATGGACCGCGCGGTCAGATCGAAATGGTCAAGAGCCGGCATACGCCGCTCGCGATGCGTCTCGGCCAGATCCAGTCGGACGGCTCGGTGAAGATCCTGCAGACTTTCCCGGACGTCGATCCGGGCGCGCAGTGCCCGAACATCAAGTAGGCGCTACCGGCAACAAGGCATCCGCCTGAGCGCGCGGCTCGCCGTGCGGATGCGACTGGAGACAACCATGGTTCTCGCATTAGACATTCTCACCACCACAGCCGTGCTGTTCATCGTGACGGCCGGCCTGATGGTGATCTTCGGCGTGATGAAGATCGTCAATTTCGCGCACGGCGCATTGCTGACGATGGGCGCTTACGCGAGCTTCGTCGTCACGCAATTGAAGCTCAACCCGTGGCTCGGCGTGCCGCTTGCGATCGTCGTCGGCATCGTGGTCGGCATGCTGGTCGAGCTGATCATCGTGCGGCCCCTGTACAAGCGTCCGCTCGATGCGATTCTCGCGACGTGGGGCCTCGGCATCGTGATCGGGCAAATCATCGTAATGGTGTTCGGCCGCGAAGTGCAGTTCGTCGAAACACCGCTCAAGGGCGTGGTGTCGATTGCGGGCACCGACTATTCCGCCTACCGCCTCGTGCTGATTCCGGTTGCGCTCGGCATCTGCGCGATCATGACCGCGCTGCTGACCGGCACGCGCTTCGGCGTGAAGACACGCGCGGTCATCATGAACGAAGACCTCGCGCGCGGGCTCGGCATTCACTCGGGACGTATCCGCTTTATCACGTTCAGCCTCGGCGCGGCCTTCGGTTCGCTCGCCGGCGTGCTCATCACGCCGTTATCGAGCGTCGACCCCGACATGGGTCTGCCGTGGCTCGTCAGCGCCTTCATGCTCGTGATGGTGTCCGGGCATTCGATGCTGAGCCTGCTCGTCACCTGCTTCGTATTCGGCGCCTGCCAGGTGCTCGTCAGCACCTTCGTGAGCCCGGTGCTCGGCGGGCTGACCATCGCCGTGCTGGCCGCGCTCACACTGCGCATCCGTCCGCGGGGGTTCTCTCATGGCTAAAGTCAACGCGTCGCTGGATCATGCCGGGCGCGACTCGTCGCCGGGCAGCAAGCGTGTCAGCACGCAGCAAAAATCGTTGCGCGGTCTTGCGATGATCGGCGTGCTCGGCATTCTGTTGATCGCAGCGGGACCGTTCCTGTTCGGCTCGTATCTGCTGAACGTGCTGATTCAGGCGTTCTTCTTCTCGATCGTCGCGGTGACGGTCGATATTTTGTGGGGCTACACCGGCTATCTGACGTTCGGCCAGTCGGCCTTCTTCGGACTCGGCGCGTATGCAGCCGGTCTGGTGTTCACGCATGGCGGCTTTTCGACGGCATACGTGCTGCTCGCGCTCGCGGCCACGCTTGCCGTGACGGCCGGCGTCGCCGCCCTGCTCGGCTGGCTGTCGTTCTATCGCGGCGCTTCGCCGTTCTTCGCAACGGTCATGTCGCTCGTGCTGCCCATCGTGCTCAGCCAGTTGCTGCTCTCCGGCGGCGAGTGGACCGGATCGAGCTCGGGGCTGACCGGCTATCAGACCTTCGATCTTTCGCTCGAAGCGTGGTACTGGATCGCAGGCGCGGCGCTCGCGGTCGTCGTGGGACTCGCGTGGGTCTTCGTGCGCAGCGACGGCGGGCGCGTGCTCGCGGCGATTCGCGACAACGAATCGCGCTGCCTGTATCTCGGCATCAACACGTCGCTCGTGAAGATCGGGCTGCTCGTCGCCACTGCTGCGGTCGCGGGACTCGCCGGTTTCGGCTATGGCTCGTTCAGCGGCGTGGTCGCGCCCGAACTGACCGGCTTCGTGCTCGGCACGCAACTGATCATCTGGGTCGCGCTCGGCGGACGCGGCACGTTGTGGGGTCCGGTGATCGGCGCGCTGCTGATCAACGTGGGCACGTCGTATCTGAGCGGCATCATGCCGTTCGCGTGGCAACTGATCTTGGGCGCCGCGTTCGTCGCGGTGATCGTGCTGTTGCCGCAAGGTCTCGTGCCGCTGCTCGTGAAGCCGCTGCGCCATCTCGCGGGCGAGACGCGCGAACCGGAGCTGATCGAGCGGCCGGTGCGCGACGGCGACGCGCTTCATGCCGCCGCGCCCGCGCTGCGCATGAGCGGCGTCGCGCGTCATTTCGGGAGTCTGAAGGTGCTGCAAGGCATCGACCTCGACGCGCAGGCGGGCGAACTCGTCGGGCTCATCGGTCCGAACGGCGCGGGCAAAACGACGCTGATGCGCTGCATGAGCGACGGCGCGGAACGCTCGGCCGGCACGGTCATGTTGTGCGGCAACGATATCCGGCAATTGCCGCCCGACCGTTGCGTGCGCTTTGGCCTCGGGCGCAAGTTCCAGAACGCCAACATCTTCGAAACGCTGACCGTCGCGCAATGTCTGCGCATTGCGGGCACGCTGATCGAGCGGCCGTCGCTCGTGCGGCGCTCGGCCACGCTCGCGTTGCCGCCGTATGCGCTCGAAGTGATTCGCGCGACGAACCTCGAGCGCAAGCTCGGCGCCGTCGCGAAAGATCTCTCGCACGGCGAACAGCAGGCGCTCGAACTCGCGATGGTGCTCGCGCTCGAACCGCGCATCGTGCTGCTGGACGAGCCGACCGCGGGCCTCACGAAAACCGAGCGCACGCAGATCGGCAACGTGCTTGCGACGCTCGCTCACCGGTACAAGCTGTGTTGCCTGCTGGTCGAGCACGACCTGGATTTCGTCGCAGGCATCGCCACGCGTATCGTGGTGCTGCATCAGGGGCGCATCGTGATGCAAGGCAATTTCGACGAAGTGGTCAACTCGGAACTCGTCAGGACCATCTATGCCGGCACCGCGCAAGGCGATGCAGCCGCCGGCGCAGCGACACAACGGGAGGCGTCGTGAGCCAGATCGCGTTGAACCTGAAGGACGTGACAAGCGGATACAAGGCGTCGGTCGTGCTGCGCAAGCTGTCGTTCAGCGTCGCGAATGGCGAAGCCGTCGCGCTGCTCGGCAAGAACGGCATGGGCAAGACCACGCTGCTCAAAACGATCATGGGTTATCTGCCGAAGCAAAGCGGCGCGGTGCATGTGCATGGACAGGACATCACGCGGCTGCCGCCGCATCGCATCGCGCGGGCCGGCATTGCCTACGCGCCACAGGAACATGCGCTGTTTCAGGATCTCAGCATCCGCGACAACCTGCGGCTCGGGCTCGTGAACGTCTCCGTATTCGACGAGCGCTTCGCCGAAATCGAGCCGATTTTTCCGGTGTTCGGCAGCCGCTTGCGCCAGTACGCGGGCACGCTGTCGGGCGGCGAGCAGAAGATGCTGCTGGTGGCGCGCGCGCTGATGATGCGCCCGTCGATCATCCTGCTCGATGAAATCACCGAGGGTCTGCAACCTTCGGTGATCGACCGGCTGGCCGATGCGCTGTTATGGGAGCGCAGCCGTCATGGCACGACGCTTTTGCTGATCGAACAGAACGTGCCGTTCGCGCTGAAGGTCGCCGACCGCTACGCGGTGCTCAAGCAAGGCGAGATCGTCGACGAAGGCAACGCGAAGGACGATGCGGCAGCCGAATCGATCTACGAACATTTGCGCGTTTGACTCTCCTCTGCACTTACGCCATGACTCTTGCCCAATCGTTTTATCGGCCGCAATCCGCTTATGCGCTGCTCGAGCGCGGCGCGCAGAATCCGCACGGAGGGAGCGGCCGCCCCGTGCTCGAATCGCTCGCGCGCATCGAGGAAGTCGACGCCGAAGTTCGCGCGATGACCGCCGTTGCCACGCACGAAGCCGCGCGCGCGAACGCGTCCGCCGCGCAAGGGCCGCTTGCCGGGCTGCCCGTCGTGGTCAAGGACATCTTCGACACGCACGACTTCGTGACTTCGTACGGTTCGCCGATCTACGCGGATCATCGGCCGAAGTCGGACGCGGCAATCGTCACCTTGTTAAAGCGCAACGGCGCGGTGCTCGTCGGCAAAACGGTGACGAGCGAATTTGCTTACATGGCGCCGACCGTCACGCGCAATCCGTGCGACCCTGGCCGCACGGCGGGCGGTTCGTCGTCCGGTTCGGCCGCAGCCGTTGCCGCCGGCATCGCGCCGTTTGCGATCGGCTCGCAGACGGGCGGCTCGACGATACGGCCCGCTTCGTTTTGCGGCGTCGCCGGTTTCAAGCCGACGTTCGGCATGCTGCCGACGGCCGGCATGAAATGCTTTTCGTGGTCGTTCGATACGGTCGGCCTCTTTGCCGCCGGCGTGCGCGACGTGGCCTATCTCGCGCAGGTTTTGAGCGGACGTCCGCTCGCGCTCGACCGGAACGCGGAGCCGCCCGTGTTCGGTGTGCCCGAGACTTATCCGTGGACCGAACCTTCGGCGAATGCGAGCCACGTGCTCGACACAGCGATACGTGCGATCGAGCGCGCGGGCGGCCGCGTTCGGCCGCTGCGCTTCGACTCGTGGATGGCCGAACTGATCGCCGCGCACGACACGATTCAAAGCTATGAAGCGTGGCAAACGCTCGGCTTCGAGTACGATTGTCATCGCGCGCAACTGTCGCCGGTGCTGTTTGCGTTTCTCGCGCGCGCATCGAATGTCGATGCCGCGGCGTATGCGAACGCGTGTGCGTCGATGGCTCGCGCGAAAGCCAGGCTCGCCGAACTGTTCGACGGCGTCACGGCGCTGCTCACACCGAGCGCGCCCGACGAAGCGCCCGACGGACTTGCGTCGACCGGAGACCCGGCGTTCAATCGCAACTGGACGCTGCTCGGCTGTCCGTGTGTGAATGTGCCGGGCCTCAGAGGCGCGCGCGGCGCGCCCATCGGCCTGCAGGTGATCGGCCGGCCGTTAGACGATGCACGCTGCCTCGCCGCCGCAGGGTTCGTCGAGCACGCAATCATCGCAAGTGCGGGAACAACAGTTAGCCAACGCGCCGCGGTCTAACCGAACGCAAAGCGAAGAGCAGCGAGGAGAACACTGAATGGAGACGATGGAGACGAACGCGCAACCGCCCGCGAAACCGCTGCCCGCCGAAACGGGCTGGCGCGTCGGCGTGCTGTTCTCGCGCACGGGCGTGACGGCGGCTACGGAGTCGGAGCATTTTTTCGGCACCGTCCTTGCAATTGAGGAAGTCAACGCGGCAGGCGGCGTGGACGGTCGTCTGCTCGACCCCGTCGTGTATGACCCGAAAAGCGATCCCGACGAATATCGCCGGCTCGCGTCGCGCATGTTGCAGGAAGACGAGGTCACGGTCATTTTCGGCTGTTCGACTTCGTCGAGCCGCAAGGCGGTGTTGCCGGTCATCGAACGCTATAACGCGCTGCTCTGGTATTGCTCGATCTACGAAGGATTCGAATACTCGCCGAACGTGATCTATACCGGCGCGGTGCCGAACCAGAACAGCATGCAACTGGCGGCCTACCTGTTGCGCAATCATGGCCGGCGTTTTTTTCTGGTTGGCGCCGACTACATTTATCCACGAGAATCGAACCGCATCATGCGCGACATGGTCGAGCAGCATGGCGGCGAGATTGTCGAAGAAGTCTATCTGCCGAGCGACGCCGAGCCCGCGGCGCTGCAAGACGTCATCGAGCAGATCCGGGCAGTCGAGCCCGACGTGGTATTTTCGACGCTGATTGGCCGGGGGGCGCGTGCGTTTTACAAGCTCTATCGCGAGCACGGAATCGATCCTGCACGCATCCCGATTGCAAGCTTGACGATGACCGAGGGCGAAACGCGGATGATCGGTCCTGAACTGTGCGGCAACCACATCATTTCCGCGAGCTACGTGAACACGCTGAAGCTGCCGGGCAACCAGCGCTTTCTCGAATCGTGGCGAGCGCGCTTTGGCGACCAACCCGCGAGCATGTGGTCGGAGATGGCCTACAACCAGGTGCATCTGTTTGCGCTCGCACTGGCACGCACGCGCAGCCTCGATACGGCGAAACTGGTCGACGCGGTCTACGAGGTCGAATTCGATTCGCCCGAAGGCTCGCTGCGAATCGACCGCGCGAACAATCACGCGATCCTCACGCCGCGCATTGCGGTGTGCCGGCCTGACGGCGCATTCGACATCGTGTGGGAAGGCCGTCAACCGGTCAAACCCGATCCTTATCTGACTTCCTACGGGTTCGCCGAATTCTGGCTCGACGGAGAGCCGGTATGAACGCAGGCGCGCGCCGCATCTTCGACGATCTGCGCACGCTGCGCGTGGTGGTGATTCATCCGCCCGGCGACGACCGCAGCGTGCTCGAAGAGCAGTTGCGGCGCATCGGCTGCCCGGTTCGCGCGATCTGGCCGCTGCCGGCTCATCTGCCCACCGATGCCGACGTGATCTTTTTTCTGGTGGGCCCCGAAATCAGGAACGCGGGCAACTGGAGCGCCGCCGACACGCAAGCCACGCTGATCGCGCTGTCCGACTACGAGAACCCCACTGCGTTAAAGATGCTGCTCGATACGCAGGCGCACGGCGTCATCACGAAGCCGTATCGCTCGACCGGCGTGCTGAGCACACTCGTGCTGGCGCGCGCGTCGTCGGGTTATCAGCAGCGGCTGCACGCGAAGATCGGCAAGCTCGAGGAGGCGATCAAGGCGCGCCGACATATCGAGCGGGCCATGCGCATTCTGATCGACGCGCATCGGCTGAGCGAGAACGAAGCCTACGAGCACATGCGTTCTCGCGCGACCGAATTGCGCGTGACCGTCGGCGAAATCGCGACGATCGTGATCGACGCTCACGAGGGCATGGAAAAGCTCGGGCTGGGGAAACGGTCGAAGCTTTAGCTTGTAGCTGCCGTGGCTCGCTGCCTCGCCGCTTCGCTTTAGCGGCGTCAACTTCCGAACCGCGCATCAAACGAAAATTCGCCGCTGCTACAGTTGGCTCGATCCTGCATGCTCAACCGATCTCGTCCCTTACCTTCCGAGCGAGACCACCATGATCGATGCCGCCGAACTCAAACGTCTAGACCAGCTCATTCATCAGCTCGGGCCCGGCGGTTCCGGCACGGGCAGCGCAAGCGACGAGAACATCGCGCGCGAGATCGAGCAGATTCTTGCCGATCTCTTCAGCGATAGCGGCGCGTCGAATTCCGGCATGCCCGCGATGCCTTCCCTGCCCTCCATGCCTTCGCGGCCTTCGACGGCAACTCGCGCCGCGCCCGCGAGCTACCGAAGCACATCGACGACAGGCGGCGTGCCGGCCGGCGACGGCTCGGGCCAATCCAGTTCGGCCAGCACGCCTGAAGCCAAAAAAACCGCGCAGTACTTCATGACCAATCTGCAACGCGACTTTGGGCTCACGCGAAACCAGGCCGCGGGCGTCGTCGCGAATCTGTGGCACGAAAGCGGCGGGATGAACCCAGGCATCAACCAGGGCGGCGCAATCGGCGCGCCGAACTCGAACATGCAATCGGGCTATGGCATCGCGCAATGGACCGGCTCGCGCAAACAGGACTATCTCGACTATTGCTCCGCGAATCATCTCGATCCGTCGAGCGAGCAGGCCAACTACGGCTTCCTCAAGCACGAATTGCAGACCACGCAAGCGGGCGCCATCGACGCGATAAAAAGCACACAGTCGGCGCAGGACGCCACGGTTGCGTTCTGCAACACGTTCGAGCGTCCAGGCGATCCGCAGATGTCGAGCCGCCTCGCCGACTTGCAGTATGTGCTGACCGCGTGATGAAGCATGTTCGGCGCGCGCGGTTCTCAAAGCCACTTGTGTTGAGAACGAAACGCGCCGAACCCGCCGAACCCGCCGTTTAGAACAGCACGCGCCGCGTCACCGCTCCAGCGTCTCCGAAGGCGCCTCGTGAAACTGCTTGCGATAGCCGCTCACCAGCGTCGAACGATTCTGCACGCCCCACTTGTTGGCGGTGAACAGCACCGTGCGCTCGCCGTTGAACGAATCGTCGAGAAGGTCCGCGCGAATCCGCTCCATCCGCAGACGGCGAATCAGTTCGGTCGGCGAAAGACCGAGCGAATGCTTGAACGCGCTTTGCAACGCGCGCTCGGTCACGCCGACTTCGGCGGCCACTTCGCGCACCGACAGATCGCGCCGGTCGAGGTTTTCCTGCAAGTAGCGATAAGCGCGCCGGTAACGCGCGGGCAAACGTGCGGCGACGTCGTCCAGTTGCGGCGCCTGGCGCGCGGCCTTGCCCGCATACGACACGAGCACCTGCGAATCGTCGCGCAGGCACTGCGTGGCGATCAGCGCGTAGCGGCCAAAAAACAGCATGCCCTCGCGGCTGCGCCCGAGCGCCTGATGCGTCTTCGCGACCGCATACAGATATTCGAGCTGCCGATGCCCCGTCGACGCCGCGTGGTCGATCCGATGCAGCGGCTCGAGCAGCATCTCGGCCAATTGCGGCGCGTCGGACGCGAGCGCGGCGAGCACGACTTCGAGCCGCGTGGTGCGCAGATAATCGCCGAAGCCGCGCTGTTGCGCCCAGTTCAGATGCGCGGTGATGCCGTCGAGCGCCGCGCGTTCGCCACGCGCCAGCGCGCGCAACTGACGCAAATAATCGACGCGTTGGCGTAAGAGCGGCGTGCAGACGTTCAACGCTTCGACTTCGTGAAGATCGGCTTCGTCGCTTGCGGAGGCCATCGACCGGAATGCGCCGGGTGTGCCTGGTGTGCCCACGCCGCGCAGCGTCTGGTCGCCAAGGCCCGACTGCCAGTACGCGTGATCGGAAAGCAGCGTCGCGCCGCGTAATTCGCGCTGCACCGCGACGTCGAAGCGCAACGTGGCGATCATCTCGCGCCAGTGCCCGAGCGACGGATCGGTGATCGCGGCCGCGAGTTCGTCGAGCGCATCGCCCGAATCGCGCGAACGGCCGAGTTCGTGCAACGCACCGACAATGCCGAGCCGCGCTTCGATCTGCTGCGCCGCGTCGACGTCGGGCTCGTCGACGAGCCGTGCGAAGCACGACAGCGCGGTCGCGAGCCGGTGACGAAACAGTGCCTGCCAGCCGGCGTTGCGGCACGACGCCGCGCGGATCGCCTGACGCGGCGAGCGGATCGCCTTCTGCGCGCGGCGATACTGTTCTTCGGCTTCGTCGCAGATGCCGAGCGCCATCTGCATGTCGGCATGCAGGCGCAGCAAGTCGGGCGAGCCCGCGGCGCCGCGTGCGAGGTCCGACCAGCGGCTCGCCTGCGCGCCCGCCGGTTGCAGATCGCCGTCGCGTATCTTGTTGAGAAACCCGTCCGGCAGATCCTGCACGGACAACGACGCCGCCAGGGGAAAGTAAAGCGTCAGGAACATTGCGCTACTCCTCGTTGATGCGCGCGGCTCGATTCACCCGCACGCATGCTGCTGCAAACCGATCGTTGCGAATGCCACCATCGTTCGCACCCCCTAATCTATGCAGATATGCGGCGCACATCTTCAACAAATCTGAGCGTTCGGGCCGATTTGAGAACTGTTGAGATTCGCGATGCTTGCCGAACGTGGACAGGCCCGCGCGCTGGACCCTATTGCCGAACCATGCAACTCGCAATAAGCTGACGAATCCATTGCCCGGCGAAATTGTCAAAAGGCGTCGACCGCGCGTGCGCCGCGAGAACGCCTCTGCGCACGCGGCCACGATCGACATGACCGGTGAGCATTTGATCCGCCGCACGCGGTGGCGCCCAGCCGACCGGGCTCGCCGAATCCGCTGGAGATCCACGATGCCGTCATTACGACCGAGCGAAACGATCCTGGCGTTCAGTCGCTTCACGCTGTCCCAGGAGCCGCCGCGGCTCGTCGCCGATGGTCTCGAGGTCGAGCTCGGCGCGCGGGCGCTCGAACTGCTGATCGCGCTCGTCGAGGCGCGCGGCCGGCCGGTCGCCCAGGCCGAGCTTGGGCGACGCGGCTGGCCTGAACTGAACGTCGACGTCAATACGATTCAATCGCAGATTTCCGCGCTGAGGCGCGCGCTCGGCGACGATCGCGATCTGATCGTCACCGTGCCGGGTTTTGGCTATCGCTTTGCCGCCGAGGTTCAGACCAACGGCCCTGGCGATTCCGCTCCGCCCACTCCGCCTGCTCCACCCGCGCCGAGCTGGCAGTTGCCGAGCGAGCCGCCGATCGTGAGCGCGCCTCGCGCGGCGCAGCCCGCGTTTGGCGCAGCGGCGAGCCCGGCCCGCACGCAGCAGCAACTCACGCCGTTCATCGGCCGACATGCCGAGCTTTCGGAAGTACTCGGCCTCATATCGATCACGCGGCTCATCACGCTCGTCGGCGCAACCGGTGCGGGCAAGGCGCGCCTCGCACACGAAGCGGCGCGCCGCCTCGCCGCGCGCTTTCGCGACGGCGTCGTGCCGGTGGCGCTCTCGGCGCTCACGCCCGACGACGGTTTCGCCGCTGCGTTCGCGCTTGCGTTGCATCTGCCGGCGGGTTCGGGACAGACGCCGCTCGCGCGTTTGCTCGACGGCGTGCGCACGCGCGACGTGCTGCTCGTCGTCGATTGCAATGAGTGCGACGGAGCGCTCGCGGCCCACACGCTCGACGCGTTGCTGGCGGCCGGACCGAACGTGCGTGCGATCGTGACCGCGAGTGCGCCGCTTGGCTTGTGCAACGAGGAAGTCGTCACGCTCGGCCCATTGCGCACGCCCGAACAGCCTCGCGTGAACGCGACGCTCGCGCCGGAATACGACGCGCTGCGTCTGCTGTTCGCGCGGCTCGCGACGCTGTCGGCGCGGCGGGAGCGGCAACGGGTTTCGCCGCAAACATCGCAGCAAACATCGCTGCAAACGTCCCAGCAAACGTCGCCGCGTCCGCTGAGCGGCAACGCGCTGCTGACCGCGCTCGACGGCGGTGCGATGTCGCAAGCTGCCATCGACGCCGCCGTGCTCATCACGCAACTGCTCGCCGGCGTGCCGCTCGCGCTCGAACTCGCCGCGGCCACCATCGACCAGAACATGCGCGCCGGCGAGCCGCTCGAAAGCGCACTGGCCCGCTACGCGCAATGTCTCGATGCGCTCATCGGGCCACGCATCGAAACGCCCGGCGTTCCGCATTCGCGCTCGGCGCCGATCACGCTCGCGTTCGACTTGCATTTCGCGCGGCTCGACCGACGCGCGCGTCTGCACTTGCTGCGCCTCGCCATGTTCGCCGGCGAATTCCCGCGCTGCGCGGCCATCGGGCTGCTTGGCGCCTGCGAGCTGTCGATGGCGGCGAATGCGGGCGTCGGAGCGCCGGAGCAAACGCACGAACGCACGCCCGCCACCCTGCACGACGCAATCCGCAGCGACGCGCTCGCCGACGCCGCGCTCGACGCGTTGACCGAAGCGGGCCTCGTCGAGGAAATCGACAGCAGCGGACAGTGGATGCTGCATATCCGGCGACCCGTTCGCCATCTCGCGCGCGACATGCTGCGCGACGCCGGCGAATACGACCGCACCGCGCTCGCGCTCGCGGTGGGTCTGCCCGTGCGGCTGAACGCGCATCGCAAGCGCGGCGAGCGCGCGCATATCGACGCGCTCGACATCAGCGATCTCGAAGACCTGCGCGCGTCGCTCGAATGGAGCACGCAATGCGAACGCTTCGAAACGGCGATCTCGCTGCTCGAAGGATCGGCCTGGCTCTGGACGCGGCTTTCGCTCGAACGCGAATATCTGCAGCGCAGCCGTGCGGTGCTCGCCGGCGTGCAGGCCGGCGCCACGCCGCGTAGACGGGACGAGATGCGCGTTCATGCGGTTCTCGCGAGCACGCTGCCACTCGCGCATGCGCCGGTCGCGCAGGCCATCGCCGCATGGGAAACCGTCTACGAACTGGCCAACGCGTGTGCGGACAGCGCGTTCCGCGAGCGCGCGCTGACCGGTCTCATCGTGTGCTGTAGCGAAGCCGGCGATACACGTCGTGCGGCGGAATTGCAGGCGCGTTACGACCGCATCGTGAAAGCGGGCAATGCGCGCAGCGGGGCCGCGTCGCGATGACGGCGCTGACTTGGCCGACATCGCTTGCGCATTGCGGCGAGTTGGCGTGGAATTCATCGCGGGCGTCGTCACGTGTATTCATTGCCTAACGCTTCGGCAATGCGCGCGGCAATCGAATCCCCGCCGATGCTCAGAAACTTCGCGACGATCGCGAGCGCCGTGGGATCGCCGCTGCGCAACACCGCAGCCGCGCAACGCCGCCAGTCGCGATCGGCGAGCATGTACAGACACCAGGCCTGCAATGCGGTGACGACGGGCGAACCGTAGCCCTGCTCGTCGATCTGCCGCAACAGACGCAACGCATCGATCCAGCGCCGCGAATTGACGAGCAGCCTCACCTCGCAGATGTCGACGACCGCCGGGTTCGGATGAAGCTGGCGCAACACGAGCAGCAGTTCCTCGAGGTCTGCGTGCGCGCCGAGCCGCAGTCCCACGGAGAAGATCGTCAGCAGCACACCCAGCACCGCGACACTGCATGGATCGTTTTTCATTGCACGTACCTGGGCGAACGAATGGCATGGAGCGACACCCTGCATTCTCGGACGCGCGGCGCGTGGCTATCGCGCGCATACGAAGCGTGGAGCGTGATCGCGAAGCATGCGGTTGTGGCGCGCGGATTTCGCGTGCTCACACCCCGCTTCGCATCCGTCCGCGCACGCCGATGCCCTTCCCATAGTCTGTCTGTGTTGAAGTCGGCGCGATCTGGCGACCTCATCAGTCTTCGTTATCCGCATGAATCAACCTTGTGAGAGGAACCATGACCACCAATAACGTGAACTCCGCGTACTACCAGAGCCCGACGTTCCAGTACCCAGGCGGGCAGCAGAACGGCGGCGCGAACCAGGCGCAGATCGACGCCGACATCCAGCAGTTGCTCAACGACCTCGGCATCACGGGCGGCCAGTATCCGGGCGGCAGTCAGTATCCCGGCGGCGGCCAGTTCCCCGGCTCGACCGGTCAGTATCCCGGCGCGCCGTCGAACGGCAATCCGCCGCTGCGCTCCATCAAACTCTCGACGCGCTCCGGCGGCGAAGTGAGCCTGCTCGAAGATCCGTCCGGCAATCTCTACGACAAGAACGGCAAATCGGTCGGCACGGTGGGCGCGGACGGCAGCGTGAGCTTCACGGCCGACGGCAAGAAAGAAGTCAACGAACTGATGACGAACGGCCGCTCGCCTTTCGATCTCATCATGAGCGGCGGCCTCGTCGAAGGCGAGAAACAGAGCGACGGCACGTACAAGTTCGCAGCGGATCAGGTGAACATCGGCGCGGGCGATCTGAATCTGAACAGCGCGCCGAACAACCGTGTTCAGCCGCTGACGGTTGAGCAGCCCGCACAGTTGCCGGGTAATTACACTCTTAACGTGTGACTTTTACGTTCGACGTGCCGCTCACCGATACACGCACGCATGCTGACGGCGAACCGCCGATGACCTGCGAGATCCCGGACCCAGGCTCGTACAGCGTGCTGCCGTCGATCATCGGCACGGGTTCGGGCGATCCGTACCCGCTCTATCGATGGTTGCGCGCGCATCGGCCGCTGTGCCGCGACGCGAGCGGCGTATGGCTCGCGTCGTCGCATGCGCTCGTCACCCGCATACTCGACGACGCGCGTTTTTCGGCGCGGCCGCCGCCCGGCACCGAGCCGCTCGACGATCCTCTCGGCTATGCCAGCATGGTCGTGTTTCAAACGGGCGAAGCGCACGAACGGCTGCGGCGCTTTCTCGGGCCGCTGTTTTCACGCAAGGCGTTGGTGTCGCTGCAAGCGTTTATCGACGATGAAGTCGCGCGCCTCGTCGATCAATGCGAGCACTTGCCGCGTTTCGATCTGGTCGCGAATATCGCAAGCGTGTTGCCGGTGCGCACGATCTGCCGTCTGCTCGGGTTTCCCGATGCGCACGGCGCGAGTTATCTGGAGGCGTCGGCGGGCGCGTGGCAACTGATCAGCGGCGCGCCGATGTCCGCCGCGGAACACGCGCTCGCGGCCATGCACACCGAAGCCTTCCTCGCGCAAGTCGAATCGTTCATGCGCGCCATCGACCCTCACGCCGCGCCCGATCATGCGGCCTCGCGCTTCCTGCGGCTCGAACAGGAAGGCGGCATCGGCCGGCGCGAAATGCTCGTCAATATCCTGTTTCTGTTTATCGCCGGATACGGCACGACGCTGCTGTCCATCGGCAATAGCGTCGCCGCCCTACTGCGCGAGCCGCGCGCGTGGCAGGCGCTGAAGGACGACGTTTCGCTCGTGCCGCAAGCCGTGCGCGAACTGTATCGCTACGATCCCGCGGTGCAGTCCGTGTTTCGCTATGCATGGGACGACGTCGAGATCGACGGCTGCCGGATTCGTCGCGGAGAACGCGTGATGCCGCTCATCGGCAGCGCGAATCGCGACCCGGCGGTGTTCGCCGCGCCCGATGAGATTTGCTTCGAGCGCGAGGCGGGACGTTCGCTGACGTTCGGCGCGGGTCCGCATAGCTGCATGGGACTGGCGCTCGCGCGGATGCAACTGGAGTCGCTATTGCGCGCGTTGACTCGGCGCATGCCGGACTTGCGGCTCGCGCCTGGTCAGCAGGCGCGGCAGCAGCACGGTTCGTTTCATGGGTATGACCGGTTGATGGTCGAGCGTTAGTTAGGTCGAGCGTTAGGCTGGTTGCGATTGGACGCGGTGCGCGTGAGGCTCGCGCATCTTGCATCGCATATCGGGTTGTCACTCGGACAGGAACTTCACGTCGCCCCGGTTGCCCGTATAGGTGTCGTACGACACCACCTGCGGGCCGCTGCCGCCTTGCGTATTGTTCGAACCGATCAACGTGATGCGGCCGTTGTCGTTGCTCGCGACGATCTCGACGTGCTCATCGTCGCCGACGATGCAGATGTCGCCCGGCTTCGCCTCGTTGCGGCTCACGGTGCGCCAGCCATCGCCCTTCAATTCGCTGTGAAGCGTCGACACGAGATTCGTGTGCTGCGACTCCGAGATCTTTCCGGACTTCACGAGACACGCCGACGCGAAGTTCGCGCAGCACACGGTCGTGTCGACGCCCTTGTCCATCGGCACGCCCTGGTCCGCCATGATGCTGGCCGCCGACTTGTGCAACTGCGTCTGGGCGACGCCCGCCGCATTGCCCGAGCCGGCCGGCCGCACGTTGGCGTCGCCTCGCTCGACGGCGCCGTTCGCGTTGACCACGCCCGTGCCGGATGAACTGCGATAGCTGGCTTGGGTGACGCCGCCGCTGCTCGTCGGGAGCGAAGGCATCGAGGGCATGGAAGGCATCGGCATGCCCGACGATTCCTGCGATGGACTCGTGATGCTCAACAGGAACTGCAGGAAGAGTTGCTCGAGCGCGTTGTCACCCATGCCGCCTGGCGAATTCCAGTTCGCGACGGCGTTGCTGCCGACGTTGCCGCCGACGTTTCCCCACGCGTTCGGTTGCGTCGTGATGGATCGCGTGAACAGCGACGAAGTATCGGCCGCGCCCGTATATCCGCCTGCCGGATAGGACAGCGTGGAAAATGCGCTATACGTCATGACGACTCCTTGTTAGCGAAGCGACGCGGTGGCCTGGCGCGCGTTGTTGCCGGGCACGCTTGAATGTAAACGCGGCGCGATGCAGTTGCCGTGTGCCGCGCGCAACGATGCGCAATAAAGCGAAGCGAACGATGAGGGGTTGCGGCAGGTGTGACGTGGACGTTAGCGGTTGTCGCGGGTACTTGCACGGCGTTGCGGCATTCTCGCGGGAGCCGACATAGAAAGCGATTCTGCGCAAGTTCGTTCGGCGGGTTGCGACGTGCGGCGGCGCGCACGCATCGTCGTTGCGCGGCATCGCGGCGATCTCGCGCAGGTCGCCGCAAGAAGTCGATTCTGCGTAGATCGGTCCGGCGGTTTTGAGCGCGCAGCGATGCACAGGCGTCGTGATTGCGCGGCACTCGCGGCGATCTCGCGCAGGTCGACACAAGAAGCCGCTTCTGCGCAAATCCGTCCGGCGCTTCGCAGCGTGCCGGCGCGTCGGTTGCGCTTCATGTCTACTACCGCCATTGCGTTGCGTCGAGATCGCCGTGCCGAAACATTCTCTTTCCGCGCTCTGTCCCGTGGCCGCGTTCCATGCGCCTGCTGTCGCCGTCCGCGCGCTCGTCGCACTTGCGCTCGCGAGTCTTCTCGCCGCGTGTGCCGACCCGACGCCCGGCTCCGCGCAACTGAAGATCGCCCAGCAGCAAAAGCTCGTCCCGCCTGCCAACGAAACCTTGCCGCTGTCGCTGCGAGCCGGATCGCAGGAGGTCCTTCAAGACGTGTTGAGCGCGGTCGGCGATGAAGTGTGGAGCTGCCGGCGAAGCGGCGGCGCGCTTCAGTGGACGTCGACAGGCACGGAAGCCACGCTCGTCGATCAGGCGCGCAAGAGCGTCGGCACGGTGATGCCCAACCGCATGTTCAGTGCGTACGACGGCAGCTACATGATCGGACGCCTCGCCGCCGACCAGACCGTCACGCCCGACGCGCTGCCGTGGCAACGCATGGACGCGCGCTTCAATGCCGGCGAGCGCACAGGCGAAGGCCGCTTTGCGAGGACGACGTCGGTGCAGCGCGTGCTGACCTCTGGCGGGCTTCCGCCGAATCCGGCTTGCGACCAGGAAGGCGTGTCGCTCTTCGTGCCGTATTCGGCGACGTATTTGTTCTATCGCGCGAGCGACCCCGCCGCAGTGGTGCCCGCGCCGGAGCCGCCGTTGAACGCGGCATCGGCTGCGCAATAGCGTGGTCGGGTCTTGCGTCACGCACGAGGCGAAACACGACACATCAAATTCGCACGAAACGCGTGACGTATAGCGCCTAACGCGGCGCCCGCCTCACACGCGACGCCCGACGCCACACTCCCGCTTCTCGCGCGCCGCGCCGCTGCATGCTTCGGAGGACTCGATGAACTTCCGCTTTCCGCCACTGACCTCTCTTCTACCCAGCCGCGATAACGCCGCGACTTCATCACAACAGCAACCGCAGCCACAAACCCACCCCACCACCCCCGACACCCAAACCCCGCTCAGCGGCCTCGCCCGTCTGTCCGACCGCGTGCGCCACAATCCGGTCACGCGGATTTTCCGCGCGTCGAACACCACGGTCACCGTGCTCGAATCGACGCTCACCGCAGCCGGCAGCGTCGCCAACCCAGCCGCCGATACGCGCTTTCCCCGTCCGCCGCAACGTGCGCCGGCGCAGGAACCGGCATCGCTGGACAGCGCCGCGATCGCGATCGGCGCACAGGGCGCGCAACTCGCGAACGCGTCGATCGGACGCACGGCCGCCTTCCTGGCCGACGACGCAACGCGCGGCGCGCTGCCCGTGCCGAAGTTCATGAATCCGCGCGCGATCGGCCAGACGCTGCGCCGTCTGCGTAACCGCGAAGCCAACGCGGCCGCCCGCGAATGGGCGCAAACGCTCGACGATCACTTCATGCAGCCCGTGATCGCCGTGAACCGGCTCTTCCCGATTCCAGCCGATGCCACGCCGGAGGTGGCGGACGCGCGGCAGACCGCCATCAATAGCCTGCTCGACGGACTCACGCTGCGCAGACCCCGGCCGGCGCGTGGCGATGCGTCGTTGCCGCCGGCCGTCGAACGCCTGCCGCAGGAGTGCGTGGTGGCGGTCGCGGAGGCGCTCGCCGAGGCAAGCGGCGGCGATCCCGCGCTGGCCGCGCGAATTCTCGAACGCTTGCAGCAGCCGCTAGACATCGCCAGTAATGCACCACCCGACGCACCCGACGATCTGGAACCCCGCACCTGGCGCTGCGCGCAAAACCTCGCGCAGGCGCGTTGCGCCGCACTCGAAGGTCTGCTGCGCCTCCAGTTCGGCGACAGCGCCCCGCATGCGGAGCGCGGCAACAGCGCGGCCGCGCGGCTCGTCGTCTATCTGCAGGCCGGTCACAAGCTGCGTTCGATGGATGCCGAGCTCGGCGCGACGCCCACCGATCTCAACGACGACGCGACGTATCGCATGTTCATCGACGATCCGTATGGCCGGCACGCGATGCTCGCGCTCGATGCGGCGCGGCGTCTGCCGCCCGACGCCGTCGACGCGACCGACATGGGCGCATGCGACATCGAAGCGATCACGGCTTACCGTTTGTGGCAGATGGGCTTCGACGAAAGCGGCCCCGGCTCCGATCTGGAGCGCGCGTCACAGTTGCTGTTCGACGGCGGCACGACGTGGGTTGAGCGCGGCGCAGAGCGGCAGCAGCGCAAGGACGCGGCGCTCGGTTCGATCGACGGCGCACCGCCTGCCCAGCGCTTCGCGCATGCGAAGGCGCGCGTAGGGCTTGCCGTACACGACGTGCCGCGCGTGTTCGGCAGGAACCGCTCGCCGATCGGCGTCTCGAGTCTGCTCGGCGCCGACACGCCGTTCTTCGACACGACGCGCGGACGGTACGACACCGCGCTGATCGCCGCCCGCGCCGCGCTGCTCGACTACAGCAACGAGCAGTTGCCTCGCGCGGCCACGCCCGGCCGGATGCTCACGCATGCGCTGAACGCGGAGCGCCTGCGGGCATGGACCGATGCGCGCCCCGACGTGCCGTCCGACGCGCGGCTTCGCGAGCTGCAAAAGCGCCGGCCCGAATCGTTCGAAATCGGCCGGCGCGACGCGCGGCGGATGTGGGACGCCGCGCGCGCACGCGTCGCCGCAATGCGCGGGCAAGGCGATCCGCGAGCGCAGCCCAACGTCGAGCGCTGCTTGCGCATGTTCGACGACCGCGAGCGGCGCCGACGCTTCGTCGATGAAATGACGGACGGCGGCTTCACGCTTGCCACGCTCGAACGCTGGTTCGATGCAAGCGCGATGGCCGCCGACGACGCCCCGCTCGCCGAGCCCACGCAGCGCAATCTGCAGGCCGCGCACGATCTGCTGGACAACCCCGGCATTGCGCCGCTCGAACGGATCACGACGCGCAACTTGCGCGAACAGCATCTCGCGCTGATGGCGCAGAACGTGCCGGGCACGGGCTTCACATCGTATGACGGCAATGCGCTCGGGCTCGACGCCAGCGCGTGGGGTAACTTGCCCGCGAAGCTGCTGGTCTCCGCGGGACCGATTGTGACGGTACTCGGCGGGCGCGATTCGATGTATTCGATCGGCACCGCGTACGAAGGCGGCCAGATGATCTTCGGCAACCGCAGTCGCGTGAACGGCGCGCTGGGCGCGCAAGGTTTCGTCGGCGCGGCGCTCGATGTGGCCGGCGTCGCGGGCATGGCGGGCGGCTGGGCATCGTCGGGCGTGGGCGGCTCGCTTGCGTGGGAGCAGTCGGTGGTGTTGCGCGCGCGGCGGCTCGCGCCCACGCCCGCGACCGCCGCGCACGAGGCCGAGGTCTGGCACAAGGACAGCCGGCAGATGGTCAACGCGTACTGGGATGCAGCCGAACAGGCACAGACACCCGACGAGTTCATGCAGATTCTCGCCGCCGGTATCGCGGACAACGAACGTATTTCGCTGTCGTCGCAAAGCAATAACGCGACCTCGGTCACGGCGACGCCGCTGACCGTCGGCGGTGTCGCGCGTGCGAACGTGCCGGGCGCGAGTTCGCCGGATCGCGTCGGCGTTTATGCGGGCGTGAGCTCGGGCGTGACGCTCTATTCCGCCGCCGATCTGAAGGAGAGCGGCGCGCTTGCCAGCACGATCGGCGCGACTGCCGTGCAGGGCTCGCTGACGGCGAGCGCGGGCGCGCAGTTCGCGCCGCGTGCGATTGCGCTCGGCGACGACGGTTTGAGCACGGGTTTGGACTTAGGCGACGTGGGATCGGTCAGCCCTGCCCCGAAGACGCTGGCCGGCGCGGCCGTCGACGTCACGCCGTTTGGGCGCTCGTCGTTCGTCTTCGCGATGCGCGATAACCGCGGCCTAGTCGCCGAATACACGATGCAGGACCGCATGTTCCGCAACGCCGACGACTGGGCCCGCTCGGTGCGCGCGAATCCGGCGTGGGTGCACGGCATCGGCGCGCAACGGCTGCAACAGGTGATCGAGCAGACGCAGTTGGAATCGTCCGGTGAGTTTTCGTTCGGCGAACGCTGGGTCATCAAGGACGAATGCGTACCGCGCCTGAACCAGTATCTGACGTTGTCGAATCAGTTGCGCTCGCGTCTGGAAGATGATGCGTCCACGCGGACGCTGAGCCGCGCGGAGCGTGCGCTGATCGAGGCGAAGCTGCGCACGCTCGAACGGAAAATGCAGAGCGCGTTCGAAGATCCGTCGGCGTGGCGGCCGCTCGGTTTGTTCGGTCTGCGTGAGGTCGCGCGCAGCAGTTCGCAGGGTTGGAAATACGGCTTGCGTGCATCGCATGAGCAAAGCCGGATCGGCAAGAGCCTGACGTTCTGGACGCCGGTGTCGGAACCGGAGGGTGAATCGGCTGCGTTGGAAGTTGGTGGCGCTCTGCCGACGCTTGCAAGCACGGGCACGGGCACAGCGGCCGCTGACGCGCCAGGCGGCGCGATGTAACGACGGGCGGAGGCTTTGTCGATGGCTTTGGCTGCTGGTCGCAGCCCCCAACTACAACACCTCCCCCGCCGTCGATACGCCTTGCCGCGCTTCGTCCGCGATCAGCCGTTCCATGATGCGGCGCGCGTGCACCGCGCCCGCGTCGATCGGCAGCATCGCCGGGCGCAGCGACCAGAAATCGCGTTCGCCGATCATGCGTTGCTGCGCTTCGAGCATCGGAATGTCCTCATCGCGAAACGGCGCGAGCAGGCTTTGCGCCGTGCGGCTCACCAGCTCCGCGCCATGCTCGCCGATCGCGCGCGGCAAACCGAACGCGAAAAAATAATGCGAACTCGCGGCGGTTTCGGGGGTGAGCCAGTGCGCTGAAACCGCTTCGCGCGTCGTCTCCGGCAAGCCGCTTTCGCAAATGCGCACGACGATCGTGAGCAGCCCTGGCGGTATCCATTGCACGTCGAGTTCGCGGTCGGCGCGCTCGCCATAGAGCAGATTGAAACTCTGCGTGAGCATCGGCCGCAGATATTCGCCCTTCATCTCGCGACGCACCGACACCGTGTTGCCCGCGACCGTCGCACGTACCGCGCCGCTCGCCATCTGCTCGCTGCCGAGCGTTTCCGGATGCAGGTACTGAAAGTGGCTCAGGTCGAGCAGATTGTCCGCGCTCAACTGATAGTTCGCGTGCGTGTGCAGATAGCGCTCGCTCGTGAAGTTCTCTTGCGGATCGAGATAATCGAATGCGGGAAGCGGCGTATTAGATGCGCGTTGCGGATCGCCCGGCCAGAACCAGATCGCGCCGTATCGTTCGCGCACCGGATAGTGACGCGCTTCAGCGCGCGCGGGCACGCGGCCATCGCCGTGCGGATTGAACACGCAGCGGCCTTCCGCGCCAAAACGCAGTCCGTGATACGGACATTCGAGCGCACCGTCGACCACGCGTCCGCGAGACAAAGGCGCGAAGCGATGCGGGCAGCGATCCGCGAGCGCAACCGCTTGTCCGCCCGCGACGCGATACAGCACGACGGGCTCGTCGAGCAGCGTGCGGGCCAGCGGGGCATCCGCCGTGACCTCGCTGGACAGCGCGGCGACATACCAGGCGTTGAGCAGATACGGCACGGCGAGTCTCCAGTCGGATCGAGGCACGATTCACCTGCGGCGAGCCCATATTAGGCAATCCGTAATTAAACACGCTCAACAATTCTCATAGCGGTAAATAACGGCAGACGCGCAATTAAGCAGGCGCTCGTGCGGAAATAAATGCGTATTACGGATTGCAAGCGATGGACGCGCGTGTCGCTTGCCCCCAATACCGCAGCGGTTAAATATTGGCCGGCGTCCAAACCGCGCCCTAACCTTACGCTAACATTACATCAATGTAAGGATCGCGCGTAAACGGCTGTCGCAAAAGCGATTTCCGCGCTTCGCGCAGCTTCGCGTCTGTAAGGTTTAACGCGCCCTGCTCCGTCATTATTTTTTCGGCAAGCGGCAAAAAACGTCTATTGCGCCGAGTGAACTACGAGAAACAGGTAGTCGAAAAATGGCAATTTCGTGATCCGCTTTTCAAGCAGGCGATTGAATCGCGGTGAGGAAACAAAACGTTACATCCTTGATGGACCGCTCCCTCTACTGTCGAGTCATTCGAATTGCGTAATCGGCCTAAACCGCAAACGCATCCGCCTACCCGTTCCACGAATGACGTTCGCCTTTCGCCCGTGAGTCTCGCGGGCGAGCGGTATCGCACGGAGGAAAAATGAAACTTGCAGTGATGACCAGAAGCGCAACACTGTTCGGGTTGATCTGCCGTTGTTTCGAAGCCGACGGCGCAGTCTGCCATCGGTTCGCCGATGACGTCGCCTTCGCGCGCGCAATCTATCGCGACGAATACAGCGCGATCCTGATCGACGCCGACACCGGTCTCAATCCGCTGCGCCCGGTGCTCGCGCGGCGTGCCTGCTATGCCGACCGCCGCGCGCCGCTGATCGTGATCGGCGCCGGCCACGACCGCGAAGCCATCGCGCGGCTGTTCGATGCGGGCGCGGACGACGTCGTGCTGTCGCCCGTCGATGCGCGCGAGGTGATGCTGCGTGTGCACCTCGCATTGTTGCGCGTGCAACTACAGAGCGCCGATTCGAGCGACACGCTGGAATGCGGCGCATACCGGCTCGATCGCCGCAACTGCACGGTTCACGTCGACGGCCACGCGGTGCGCCTCACGCCGCGCGAATTCGCGATTGCGTGGCTGCTGTTCTCGCGCCGCGGCGAATATGTGAGCCGCCGCCAGATCGCGGGCGCTGTATGGAGCCGTTCCGAAGACATCATTGGACGCACGCTCGAACAGCACATCTACAAGCTGCGCAAGAAGCTGGAACTGAACGGCCCGTGGGGCGTGCATCTGCGGACCTTGTATGCGCACGGCTACCGCATCGAGATGACCGATACAGCGGAGGCCGCGCTTGAAGAAAGCGTTGAAAGCGCGGAGAGCATGGATAGCGTGGATTGCGTGGATAGCCACGGCGTCGCATTGGAGACACTGCACGACGATGCCCGCACAGCCGCGGCCATGACCTGCCTCGCACCGATGCAGCCCGTCGCTGCGCCGGCCGCGCCGCCTCGCGCGGAAGTGCATCCCGCCGATAGCGCGGTGGCCCGCAATGCGCCCGCGTGGGGCGACTCGCAAGCAGCGTTCGCCGCGTCCGCGAGCAGCGCGCCGAAAGCGCCGTACGCGTTGCTGAGCGCAGCCGCCCTCGCCGCGCGCACGCGCGGCAACGGCTAAGCCCCAAGCGTCGCGCTCAAAACTCGATGATGCGCGGCGACAGCAGAAACAAGCGCTCCATGTGACTGCGCTGGTCGTCGCGATAACGGAACAGCCCGCCGATCAGCGGAATCTTCGAGAGACCCGGCACGCCGGTTTCGCCGTTCGTCGACGTATCGACGCGATAGCCGGCAATCAAAAGACTCTCGCCCTGCCCGACGAACGACTCCGTGTTGATCGTGCTGGTCGTAATCACAGGAATGTTGTCGACCTGCTGCGAGGTAATCGCGCCGTCCTCGATATGAACGTTCAGCTTGATGTCCGTCCTGCCGTTTTCTTCCACGACGAGCGGCAACACGCGCAGCGACACGCCGGTCGACACGCTGTACAAATCCGCCGACGTGTAGCCCGACACGCGCACGAAGAAGCGCGTCTTCTGGTCCATCACGGCCTCGACGTTGTTGAGCGTCGCGACCTTCGGGCTCGCATCGATCTTCGCGAGATTGCTTTGCTGCAGCGCGTTCACGCGCGCGAGCAGATAGCGGCCCGCGTTGCCGAGCACCGCCGTGAGCGATCCGCCGAGCGGCGTCGTGTTGATGACGGTCGTGCCGTCGGACAGCGTCTGCGTGCCGAAGATCGGATCGATGTTGCCGTTGTAGCCGTTTTGCTGCGTCGTGCCGTTGCCGGTCTGAATGTCGATGTGACTGTTATGCGCGCGCCAGTCGACGCCGATCTGCTTGAGCGCGTTGTCGTCGATCTCGATGATATGCGCCTCGATTTCGATCAGACGCGGCCGCACGTCGAGCTTGTCGATCAGGCTTTGATACTGCGACAGGCGTTGCGGCACATCGCGGATCAGCACCGAGTTCGTGCGCGGATCGGCTTCGATCACGGGCAGCGTCTGGCTGCCGCTCACCGACGTGTCGCCGCTGCCGCCGTCGCCGCCATCGGACGAACCCACCGACTGCATGCCAGGGCCACCGCCCGCGGCCATGCCGTTCAGCAATCCGCCGATGCCCGGCGCGACGCCGCCGTTCGCCGCAATGCCGGCAGGCAGCGGCGGATTCACGCCGCTTTCGTAGCCGCCGCCGTCGGTGCTGCCGGTCACGTCGCGCATCGGTTGCAGGCGGCGCATCGTCGGTTCGCGCGCCGCGCGATTGGCGGCCTGCTCGTAGCTGTCCGCGCCGTTGCGCCCGCGCTTGTCGCGCGGATGGTACATCGACGACAGCACGTTCGCGACGCCCGACACGGTCACCGTCTTGCCGTCGATCTCGACGTTGTGATCCGCGGCCCACGCATGATGCAACTGGAACACGCGAATCATCGAGCCCGAGCGCTGCGCCGCGTTGTCGTCGAGCCGGCGCGCGACTTCCGACACGAGTTGCACGTACGCTTGCGGGCCGCTCACGAGCGCGGTGCTCTGGCTCTCGTCGTAAGTGATCGGAAAGCGCGAATTCTCGATGCGCAGTTGCGTGAGCGCCGCGCGCAAGTCGGCGGCGCTCGCATGATCGAGCTTGATGACCCGCCGCGTGACGGTGTTCACATCGCTGATCGACAGCACGCTGCCGTCGTAGAACCACACGAAGCCGAAGCTCGACGCGAGCGTGTCGAGAAAGCGCTGCGGCGGCATGTCGAAGCGGCCGCTCACGCTGCCGTGGACGTCGCCGGAAATGGTTGCGGGCACACCTTGTCCGGCGGTGAAATCGCGCAGCACGTCTTTCACGTCCTGCCCTTCGGCGCTGACGTGGACCACGGAACTGCGCCAGCGGATCGCGGCGGCTTCGGCGGGCGCCGCGAGCAAGGCGGGCAACGCGAAGACAAGAGACGCTGCCAGCCGGGCAGCAAGCATGAGCCGTTTGTTGTTCATGGGTTCCACGATGTCCACGATGGTCGATGGGTTGGCCGTGCGTCATGCAACATGCAACGTGAGCCGGCGATGCCCAATGTATCGAAGCGTGTGAAGCACATCCTCAACAAATCTGACGGTTCATGCGCATTTGAGGAGTGTTGAGAATTGGCGGCGCGGCATGCGCGCATGCGCGCCGGCTTATTTGCCCGCTTATTTGCGGAGCGGCCCCGCGATGGCGCGCAACTGTTCGCCGAGACCCGAGAGCACGAGCTGATCGCGGACCTGGTCGACAAAAATCCCGACGAAGAGCGCAAGCATCATCACCGTGAGCGCGCCCTTCACCGGCTGACTGAGCGTCATCAGCTCGAGTTTTTGCGCCGACTTCGCCGCGAAGCCGAACGCGAAATCGACCAGAAGCAGCATCAGCATCATCGGCGCGGCGAGCTTGGCGGTGGTCTGCATCAGCGAGTCGGTTTGCTGCAGCACGAAGCTTTCGAGCACGTTCGCGGGCACCGGCGTCGCGGCGGTCAACGGCCACCAGTGATACGACTCGTACAGCGCGCCGAGCAGGAACGTCATGCCGCCGAAGGTCCAGAACGCGACGCTCGCCACTTGCGCGAGCAAGGTGCCCGTCGGCGTGGACTGCTCTTCGCGCAATGGATTGGTGATCTGCACATTGTTGTAGCCGGCCAGATCGTCGACGTAGATGCCCGCGCCTTCCGCGACCCAGAATACCGTCGATGCCGCAAAGCCCAGCAGCAGGCCAATGGCCGCCTCGCGCAAGCCGATCACGACAAGCGCCGTGCCGGTCAGCGACGTATAAAGCGAAACCGGCTGACCATACGCGATGAACGAGCTGAACAGCAGCACGACGCCATTGCGCACCACGCCTTGCAGGATGCCGTCCGCCGTCGGAGGAAACAGGTAGAGCATCACGAAGAGCCGCACCGAGCACACGCCAAGCACCGTCAGCGAGCGGATCAGTGTGGCGCCGAATTGCGGCAGTGTGGTGATGGTGTCGTACATTACGGATGGCTAATCAAATTTGGAACCGTGTGGCGTGCTCATTGCGCGGTGTCTTCAAAGGGCTCTGCCGTGGATGCCGGTCGGCGGACGCAAACGCGCTAGCGCGGTTTCCTCCGCTTCGTCGTCCTCGGCGTCGGTGGCTTGACGATCCAGCTCGACATGCAAGTGCGCGATGCGCTCGCCGCACAGTTCGATGCGGCTGCGATTCACCGCCAACGCGCGCGTAGCCGCGGCGAGTTCGTCGGCCTTGCCGCGCAACGTGGTGTCAATCGCTGCCAGTTCGCCTTCCATCTGCCGAACACGCACGGCGACGACATCCGCATAGCGCATCGTCGCGTTGAGTTCGGCGAGACGAACGGCGCTACCGCCCGTCATCATCTGCGCGATGCGGGCGTGAAAACCGCGCAATTGCTCGCGCTCGGCCTCCGTGCGCGCGAGTTGCGCGTCGCGTTGCGCGAGCGCTTCGGCATGCGCAGCGCGCGCGGCGATCAGGGCCACTTGCAGACGGCGCTCGAGCCGCTCGCGACAGCCTATCGTCAGTTGAAGCGCGGCCACCCGTCGTCGTGTCGTCTCGGGACTGTGCGTCGTGCTCATCGTGTCAACCGTTGGCCAGTTGGAAAAGCCGCGCCTCGGTGTCCTGCGGCGCGGCCAGTTCATGCGTCGCCTGATTGAAGAACGCGCGGATCGCGTCGATCTTGCGAATCGCCTCGTCGGCAAGCGGATTGCCGCCCGGTTGATATTCGCCGATCTGCAGCAGCATCTCGACCTCGCGATGCTTCGCCAGCAACTCGCGCAGCCGGCCTGCCGCGCGCACGTAGTCGGGCGTCATCACTTGCGGCATCACGCGAGACAGGCTCGCGAGCACGTCGATGGCCGGATACTGGTTTTTGGCGGCGATTTCGCGCGACAGGATCATGTGTCCGTCGACGATCCCGCGCACTTCCTCGGCAATCGGATCGTTGCCCGACTCGTCCTCGGCGAGCACCGTGTAGAGCGCCGTGATCGAGCCGTGCTCGCCCATGCCCGCGCGTTCGAGCAGGCGCGGCAACTCGGCGAAGATCGACGGCGGAAAGCCGCGCCGCGCGGGCGGCTCGCCGGCGGCGAGGCCGATCTCGCGCTGCGCGCGGGCAAAGCGGGTGAGCGAATCCATCATCAGCAGCACGCGTTGGCCGCGGTCGCGAAAGTGCTCGGCAATCGCGGTCGCGACATAAGCCGCCTTCGCGCGCTCGATCGACGAACGGTCCGAGGTCGCGCACACGACGATGGAGCGCGCCATGCCCTCGGGTCCGAGAATCAGCTCGACGAACTCGCGCACTTCGCGGCCGCGCTCGCCGATCAGCGCGATCACGGTCACGTCGCATTGCGCGCCGCGCGCGAACATGCCGAGCAGCGTGCTCTTGCCGACGCCCGCCGGCGCGAAGATGCCCATGCGCTGACCTTCGGCGAGCGTCATCATGCCGTCGACGACGCGCACGCCGGTCGCAAGCGGCGTGTCGATCATGCGCCGGCTCATCGGCGAAGGCGGATTCGCGAAGACCGGGCGCTCTTCGATGGTATCGAGCGGCCCGAGTCCGTCGATCGGCTCGCCCAGGCTGTCGATCACGCGGCCCAGCAACGCGTCGCCGACCGGCACCGTCAGCGAGCGGCCTAGTCCTACGACGCGTGTCGAGCGCGAGATGTCGGCGAGCCGCGAGAACGGCGAGAGCAACGCGACGTCGCGCGTGAAGCCGATTACTTCGGCATGCTGAAGTAATTCGCCGTTCGCCGAGCGCAGCTCGCACAGTTCGCCGAGCGTCACGTCGAGTCCGGCCACCTTGACGAGCGTGCCGATGACTTCGAGCACCTTGCCGGTTCGCGCGATGCTCGCTGTCGACAGGATCTCGTGTTCGATCGCATCGGCGAGGCGCTCGGCATCGAAAAGCGGAAGCAGCGCGTCGTCCGGGTCGTCGGCTTCGTGGATGGCGGGCGCATTGGCTGCGCGCGGCGGGGTCATCGCGAGCCCTCGTCGTGCCCGCCGTTCCAGTCACCGTCTGCATGGGCGAGTTCGGCGGCGGCGTGCTCGTGCTCCTGCACATACGGCGCGAGCGATTCGGCGACCGCGCCGAGTTCGCTCGCGGACTGCTTGAGCGCCCGCGAGACAGCGAGCCGCATCGCGCGCATTTGCGTCGCGAGGCTCGCGTCGATGGCGCCGAAATCGGACTCGCACAGGCAACTGCCGGGCGCGAGCCGCTTGTCCGCGACCACCGACAGCGGAAACGGCCGGCCGAGATCGCGCCAGCGCGCGGACAGCCGTTCGAACGCGACGCAGGCCTTGTCGTAGTCGACGGGGCTCACGGCGACGTGCAGCCACGTCGCGCCTTCGACGATGCGGTCGACCGCCGACAGCGCCCGCTCGAACAGTTGATCGGCGTGCTGGACCTGCACGATCTGCTCGACGGCAACGGTCACGATGCTCGCGATCCGCTCGCGCATTTTCAGTTGCGCGCGGCGTTGGCCGGCGCCCGCGTCTGCGAGCCGCTCGACCCAGTCCGCGAGCGCGCGCTGTTCGCCGTCGCGGTAACCGCGGGTGGCGGCGTGCTCGTACTCGTCGCGCGCGGCCGCGAGAATCGTTTGCGCTTCGGCGTGCGCGGCGGCGATGATCGCCGCGGCTTCGTCGCGCGCCGCGGCGAGGGTTGCTTCGCGGTCGGCGGCTAGCTGCGCGTACGCGGCGTCGATTTCGATTAGCGCGCCGAACGTGGCGCGCGGCACCACGTCCGCATGCGCGCCGACATGGCCACTGCCGCGTGCATCGCCGTCGATGCTGACCGCGGCGGGCAGTAGACGGTCCGATCTCAGCCAAATAGCCATGCCCACTCCGGAAGCAGTTCGGGAAGTTGCGTGAAGAGGAGCGCGGTGCCGCCTGTGTCGAGTTCGCGCGCGGTCGTGGCGGGCCACGGCGGGGGTAAGTCGCGGGGCAAGGCGAGGCGTAGGAGCGGACAGGGGCATGGCCACGCGAACAGCGCCGCCTCCTGCGCATCGCTGGCGGACAGCGCCACGTCACGTGCGATCAGCGCATAGCCTTCGTACGCCAGCCTTTCCGCGTCGAGTTCTTCGAGCGAAGGCAGATGGCCGCGCGCGACGAGGCGCGCTACATCCGGCACATTAGCCGACGCGCCGCCGGCGCCGCCGCCATGCCTCGGCGCACCACCCAACCGTTCGAGCGGCACACCGATCCATTCCGCGAGGCGGCGGCGGCTCGGCTTGTCGATCAACCTGCGCACCTCCGCCCGACGCAACAGCAGCGCGCGCATGCGCAGCACGCGCAACGCGTCGTCGACGGGCAACGCATCGAGCACGAGCGGACTGGGCGCGCGCAAGCTGTCGAAGTCCGGCAGCGGCACGCCGGCCGCATGCAACAGCGCCCGCGAACAGGCGGCAACGGCACCGGTGTCTGTGTTCGCCAGCGCGTCGCGCAGTGCGTCGAATGAGGCGGATACCGTGGCCGGCGACGCATCGAGCGCGGGCGCCCACCATGACGGATGCGCCCAGCGCGCGGCGTCATTTGCATTGCGCTGCCACGCGGCGAGCGCTGCAGCGGCGCGCGAAAATGGGAAGGCTGCGGGGGATGGCGCGGAGCGTGCTGCTGGAAACGCGGTGGATGCGGGCGTCGAAAGCGCAGAGGAAGAACTCGCTGATCCCGTCCCCGCCAACCCAACCGAAGAACCCGCTGATGCCTGAGCCGAAAGCGCAGGCGAAGACCCCGCCGCCCCCGACGCCGCCAACCCACCCGAAGACACCGCCGCCATCATCACGCCGCAGAAGAAGGTTTCGCACGCCGCCACTTGCCGACGAGCGCGCTGATTCGTGCATAAACACGCGGATACAGCGGACCCGCCGCGCCCTTCGCCGGCATCCCACGCCGCAACCACAGAAAGAGACTCGCGGCGCCGACGAGAAACGCCAGCGCCGCACCGATCAGCGTCGGCAGCGGCGAGACTTGCGCGGGCGCGGGCTTCGGCAGATCGATGGGATCGGCGGCCACGGCCGTCACGCTCACCGCGTCGTAAGTCAGACCTTCGACGCTATGCATCACCAGCGTCTTGATCTGCGGCACGAGCGCGTTCGCGTCGGAATCGGGCCGGTACTTGATGAACACTGACGCCGACGACGGCTTCATCTGCTGCGCAAGCGGATCGTTGTTCGGCAGCACGATCTGCACGCGCGCGACGATCACGCCGTCGATCTTCGAAAGCGTCGCCGACAATTCCTGCGACAAGCCGTAGATAAAGCGCACGCGTTCCTCGGTCGGCGTCGACACCAGGCCGTCCTTCTTGAAGAGGCTGCCGAGATCGTCGTAACGGCTATGCGGCAGGCCGCGCTCGCGCAGCACCTGCATTGCGTGGACCAGTTGCTTGTCGTCGACTTCGAGCGTCCAGCTCTTGCCGTTGTCGATGGTGCTCTTGGACGCATCGACGCCCTGCTCCAGCAGCGCCACCACCATCTCGTTCGCGTCCTGTTCGGTCAGATTGCGATACAACTCCTTCTGGCAGCCCGCGAGCACGATACAGCCGGCAAGCGCAAGCCCGAGCGCGGCCGCGCGCATCGCGCGGACCGGGCTATGTCTAGCGTGCGTGGCCTCTCGCATCGTCTGCAACATGGGCTATTGATTCTTCATCAGCGTTTCAACCGACGACTTCGACGAGTTGACCACGCCCATCTTGGCCTCCATGTCGAGTTGCGTGCTGGCGAGTTCGAGCGTCGCTTTCATCGCGGCGGCGGTCATCTCCTGGACCGACATGCTGTTCGCCTGGCTCGACAACGCGACCACGTCGTTCACCGACTTCTGGATCTCCGCGTCCTGCGACGCCGCCATCTTCGCGATCACATTGGTGCTCATGTCGTCGCCGCGATTGGGCGGCGCCATGCGCGGATTCTGCATCAGCGATTTGAAGCGGTCGCCGGCCTGTTGCAGCGATGCGTCGCCACCGGCCGCGTGCGATGCCGGCGCTGCCGCTTGCAACGCGGCCGCGATCTGCTGGTTCGTCACAGGAAGTGTCATGCTCAGCCTCGTGCCGTTGAATGTTTCGGATGACGTAGCATCATGCCGACCGCCGCGAACAGATAATCAGATGCGCAAATAGCCTTGCTGCGCGATCGCCTCGTTATGCGCAGCGGTGGGCGGCGGGGGGCTCATGGCGGGCGGCTCTTGCGGCAGGTCGTCGTTGAGCGCGGTGATCGACAGCGGCACTTCGAAGGTGCCGCCGTTGCGATAGACGCGAATCGCCTCGCGCAGATCGTCGCGAGCTTCGAGCGCGCGCACGAGCTGGCGCGTGTCGCGGTCCGGGTTCTGCGCGAGCGCCGCGCTCGCCCATTGACGCCAGCCGGCATCGCCCTTCACGGACAGGCAGAACGCGAGCAGCGCCTTCGCATACGAGAAGTGCGGCGCGCCTTCGATCACACGCGAGAACACGCGGATCGCATCGTCCCAATGGCCGCGCTGCATGTAGAGCACGGCTTCCATCGTGTCGAGCTCGGCCATTCGCGGGCGCAACAGACGCAGCGCGTCGAGCGTCAATTCGATGTCGTACGGATCGGCTTCGAGCGTCGGAAAATTGTTGAGCAGCGCGCAGGACAGCGTGTCGATCAGACCGCCCACGATGGCCTGACTGCAGTTGAGGTAATCCGGCGTGGCGGTACTCATGGCGAGAACTCCTGCTGATGGACTTGTCGACGAAGCGCTGCCGCGCAAGGCCGATTCAGCATCGGCATGCGGCGCGCAGCGATGCACCAGGATACCGCTCCGCTTTGCGCCGCAAATGCGCGATACGAAGCGAGCGTGATCCACGCGAAGTGGTGCGAGCGGCGTGTCGTGTCATGCAACGCCGCGAGCCCGAACCGCGTCGCTTCGTTTGCCGGACGCGGGCTTCGCATCCGCTGCGCCGCGTGGCGAGCGGCCCGCTACCGTCGGGCTACCAGGGCAAGGAGCCGCGTGCACCGCATATCGACCACAGCGGCACAAACAGCGGCAAACACAGCGGCACCCAGCGCATGCGATGACCCCAGCGGAATGTCATGAGCGAAGAAAAAACCGAGCAGCCTACCGACAAACGCCTGCGCGACACACGCAAGGACGGCGAGACGTCGAAGAGCGCCGACCTGGTCGACGCCGCGACGATGGCCGCCGTCGTCGGCGTACTCGCGTTCGCGGCGGCGAGCTTCGGCGGCGCGCTGCGTTCGATCGTGACGACCGCGCTCGAGTTCGCGTCGGGCAATCACGATCAGCCGCTCATGTACGGCAAGCTGTTCGACCTCGGTAAACAGGCGCTCATCGTGATCGTGCCGTGCGTGGGCGCCGCGGCGCTCGCGGCAGTGGCCGCGCTGATGCCTCAAGTGGGCTTTCAGATCGCGACCAAGCCTGTCGTGCCCGATCTGAAGCACGTGAGTCCCGTCGACGGCGTGAAGCGGATTTTTTCGTGGCGCACGGTGATCGACCTCGTGAAGATGATCGTCAAGGCCGCGATTATCGGCGTGGTGATGTGGTTCACGATCAAATGGATTTTGCCGTTGATCGTCGGTTCGCTGTATCAGCCGCTGCCGGAATTGTCGAAGCTCTTCTGGTCGCTGCTCATCAAGCTCTTTGCCGTTGCGGTGGCCGTGTTCATCGTGATCGGCGTGATCGACGTCAAGCTGCAACGCGTGCTGTTTCTGCGCAAGCTGAAGATGTCGAAGGACGAAGTCAAACGCGAACGCAAACAGATGGACGGCGACCCGAAGATCAAGGCCGAACGCAAGAAGCTCGCGCGCGAGTTCGCGACGTCGGCGGCGCCCGCGCAGCGCGTCGGCTTCGCGAATGCGCTGATCGTCAATCCGACGCACTATGCGGTCGCAATCCGCTATGCGCCGGCCGAGCATCCGTTGCCGCTCGTGATCGCGCGCGGCATGGACGAAAGCGCGGCGCAGTTGCGGCGCTTCGCGCGCGACGCGAATGTGCCGATCATCGGCAACCCGCCGGTCGCGCGCGCGCTCTACAAGGTCGGCATCGACGAGCCGATTCCCGAAGAACTGTTCCAGACCGTCGCCGCGATTCTCCGCTGGGTCGACGCGATCGGCGCGCGGCAAATCGAGAGCCCGCACGGCGGGCACAGCCACGACAACCACGACAGCCACGACAACCTCAAGAGCCGCGATGTTCAAGACACTTAAGCTACCCGCCGTCGGTGAGATCGGCATCGCGTTGCTGGTGGTCGCGATCATCTCGCTGATGATCCTGCCGCTGCCGCCGTTTCTGATCGACATCCTGCTCGCGATCAACATCACGATTAGCGTGACCTTGCTGATGGTGACCATGTATGTGCCCAACGTGGTGTCGCTTTCGGTGTTTCCGTCGCTGCTGCTTTTCACGACGCTATACCGGCTCTCGCTGAACATTGCGTCGACCAAGTCGATTCTGCTGCACGCGGACGCTGGCAACATCATCGAAAGTTTCGGCGAACTCGTGGTGGGCGGCAACCTTGTGGTCGGCATGGTCGTGTTCGTCATCATCACGACCGTGCAGTTCATCGTGATCGCGAAAGGCTCCGAACGCGTGGCCGAAGTCGGCGCGCGCTTCACGCTAGATGCATTGCCCGGCAAACAGATGAGCATCGACGCCGATCTGCGCGCGAACCTTCTCACGCCCGAAGAGGCGCGCCGCAAGCGCGCGACGCTGGCCGTCGAAAGCCAGTTGCACGGCGGCATGGACGGCGCGATGAAGTTCGTCAAGGGCGATGCGGTGGCCGGGCTCATCATCACGCTCATCAACATCATTGCGGGGATCGCGGTGGGCGTCGCGTATCACGAGATGACGGCGGGCGAAGCGGCGAACCGCTTTTCGATTCTGTCGGTCGGCGACGCGATGGTCTCGCAGATTCCGTCGCTGCTGCTTTCGGTGGCCGCGGGCGTCATGATCACACGTGTCTCCGACGAACGCGACGCGCGGCCTCTGTCGCTCGGCGACGAGATCGGCCGGCAGTTGTCGGCAAGCGCCCGCGCGCTCTACTTCGCGAGCCTGCTGCTGCTCGGCTTTGCCGCCGTGCCCGGCTTTCCGACATCGCTGTTCCTGCTGCTCGCGGCGATCCTCGCGTTCTGCGGCTATCGGCTCGGCAAGCGCAAGCCCGCCGCGACCACGCATGCGGGCGAGGCCGTCAACGCAATGCAGCGCGCCGGCTCCAAAGCCGAGACGCCCGCGATTCTCACGCGTGCGCCGCAGTTCACCTGCCCGCTCGGCGTGCGCATCTCGCCCGACCTCGTCGCGCGTCTGTCGACGGTCGCGCTCGACCGCTCGTTCGAAACCGAACGCGCGCGTTTGCAGGAGTATCTCGGCTTGCCGTTTCCCGGTATCACGATGTGGACCAGCGACGAGTTGCCCGCGTCGAGCTGCGAACTGCTGATGCACGATGTGCCGTATTGCGCAATCGAATTGCCGCCCGGCAAGGTGATGCTGCCGGACCCGAGGCTCACGGGCACACGCGAACCAATTTCCGCCGACGCGGAAGCACTCGCCGCTCGTAGTGAAAAACGCCGCGGACTCGACGGCGGGCCTGGGCCCACGTGGTGGGTCGACGAAAAGAGCCTGCCGCCGAAGCAACCCGCGTGGCGTGCCGAACAGGTGATCGCGCATGCATCGGTCGCGATGCTGCGCAAACATGCGTCGCTCTTTCTCGGCATTCAGGAAGTGCAATGGATACTCGATCAGCAGAACGCCGAGTATCCGGGACTCGTCGCCGAAGTGCATAAGGTGCTGCCGCCGCAGCGTATCGCCGATGTACTTCGCCGGCTGCTGGAAGAGCAGATTCCGATCCGCAACGTGCGCAATATTCTGGAGAGCCTCGTCGTGTGGGGCGCAAAAGAAAAGGACATGCTGATGCTCACCGAATACGTGCGCGGCGATCTAGCGCGCTTTCTCGCGCATCGCGCGGCGGGCGCGGGCCGGCAATTGCCCGCGGTACTGTTCGATCTGCCGGTCGAGCAGCATATCCGCCAGGCGATCAAGCAGACGCCGACGGGCAACTTCCTCGCTCTGCCGCCCGATGAAGTCGGTTTTCTGATCGACCGCATTCAATCGTTTGTAGGCGATACGCCGCGTGACGGCGTCGCACTCGTCACGTCGATGGATATACGCCGCTACGTGCGCCGCATGATCGAGGCGCGGCTCGGCTGGCTCGCCGTCTACTCGTATCAGGAACTCGGCGAGCATGTCGAACTGCAGCCGCTCGGCCGCGTGACGATCTAGCCGCGCCGATCGCCTTCACGTTCACGCTCATGACGATCATCGAACCGCGGCCGCTGCGCATCATTCCGTCCGACGCCGATTCGCGTCCCGCCGCCGACGCCGCGCGCGCGCGGCGTTTCGATTACGCGGCGCTGGTGCGTCGCACGCGCTCGCACCGCACGCCGGTTTCATTCGACGAAGCCGCAGGCGCGTCGCAAGCCGAGTGCGAGTGCGCAGCAAACGGCGCGGCAGAAGACGACGCGCACGCGAACCGCTTCGGCGACGATCACGCCCGCGATTCAAGCGCCAAAACAGAAGCCGAGACCGAAGCCCATGCCGCCGATGAAAGCGCGCGCGCATCGGAACGCGCTATCGCCGCGCACGAAGCGTTGCTACAGCGCTTGCCGCCAGCGACGATGCCCGCCGTCGACGCCCTCTTTCGCACGCAAGGCCATTTCCTCGAACTGGCGCGCTCGCTCGCGCGAGAGGTCGCGGCCTTCTGCGCGGACCCGGCCATCGGCGACGCAGGCAACTGGGAAGTGCGCATTCCGCTCGACGAACGCATTCTGCCGGACACGACGCTCTATCTGTCTCTTTCGCGTTTCTGGTTGTCGCTTCGGTTCGACACGCGGGGCATCGAAACGCGGCAGTTACTCTTCGACCACAGTGCGATGCTCGAACGCGAGCTCGCTTCGCTGCTGAACGCGTGGGGCACGCCGCGCGACATCGAACTGACGGTGTGGTGAGCGCGCCGCCCGTCGTTTATCCTGGCCGACGCTGGCCGCATTCCTGAACCGACGCCGCATGGGTTATTCGATCGCCGAAATGCCAGGGGTGGACGCTGCCGCGGAACGTGCGGCGGCGAGGGTTCCCCAAACGGCGCCCATCGCAAGACTGCCGCTTCGCGCCGTGCCGCCGCTTGCCGCGCGCGTCGCGCGGCTCGTCTGCGATGCCGGCACTGCGCAATGGCTCGCGCGCGATGCCGCTATCGTCGATTGGCAAGCGACGCTCGAACCCGCTGCCGAGCGCAGTCACGCGCCCTTCGAACAGCCCGGCGTGCTCGATCTCGCGCATGCGGCCGGCGCGGTTCGCGTGCTGTTCGATCTCGCCG
This sequence comes from Paraburkholderia sp. RCC_158, assembly GCF_041355255.1. Taxonomy (NCBI): domain Bacteria; kingdom Pseudomonadati; phylum Pseudomonadota; class Betaproteobacteria; order Burkholderiales; family Burkholderiaceae; genus Paraburkholderia; species Paraburkholderia sp. RCC_158. The sequence continues at coordinate 65,287 of NZ_JBFUPM010000011.1, forward strand.
CGTATCCTGCCCTCGACATCGCCGCGCTGCCCGACGGCACGCTCTCTCGCGCGCCCGTGCCCGGCGATACGGCTCGCGCGTTGCGCATCGCCGTCGCCGGTGTGCTGCTCGAACCGCTGCTGAAGCGGTTCGCTGCGCTCGGCCTCGGCGATATGCATGTCACTCAGCTCGCGCGCGGCACGCCGCCTGAACCTTCGGCGCACGATTGCGCAACATTCGACGCGACCTTCTCGCTCGACGGCACACGGCATCGCGCGCGCGTGCTGCTTGCTGCGTCCGTGGTGGACGCGCTCGAAGCATTGCACGGCACCCGCAAAGTCCACCTTACCGCCGACACTTTTCGTGCGCACGCTTCATCGCAGACACAAAACAGCGCGCCGTTCGACGGCTATAAAGTGCCCGGACGCCTGATACTCGGCTCACGCCGTCTGCCCGTCGACACGTTGCGCGCGCTCGAAGCCGGCGATGTGTTGCTGCGTTCGCTGCCGGGCAACTTGCGCGCGCTGCTGGCGGCCAGCGGCGCAGAACGCATCGACGAAACCTGCGCCGCTCACCCAGCCGACGCCAACGGCACGACCCACGCCACGACCCACGCCACCCCGCTCGCCGAGCCCGCGACGGCGATGGCGACCGCCACCGTGGCCTGGGGCTCGCCCGGCCTGATGCGCGTTCACGCGCAAGTCAACATTGAAGGCCGCAGGCTTTCACTCACGAAGGAGCCCATCATGACCGATGAGCTGGACCCCGTTCGCCCGGACGATTTGCTCGCACCGGATCAACATTCGAATCCGATCGACATCGGCGAACTCGATCTGCCCGTCCAGTTCGAAGTCGACACCGTCGCGCTGCCGCTCTCGCAACTGTATGCGCTGCGCCCCGGCTATGTGCTCGAACTGCCGACGCCCGTTGCCGACGCGCAGCTCAAGCTGGTCACGCACGGACAGACCATCGGCTATGGCGAGCTCGTCACCGTGGGCGATCATCTGGGCATCCGCATTTTGCGCATGGCGCACGGCGATGGTCCAGTTCAGTGACATCACCGGACTGCTGATCGTCATCGTTGCGATCAGCCTGGTCCCTTTCGTCGCGATGGTCGTCACGTCTTACGCGAAGATCGTCGTGGTGCTCGGCCTGTTGCGCAATGCGCTCGGCGTGCAGCAGGTGCCGCCCAACATGGTGCTCAACGGCGTGGCGATTCTCGTGTCGCTGTACGTGATGGCGCCGGTCGGCATGCAGGCGATGCAATCGATGCAGGGCCAAACGATCGCCGGCCAGCCCACTCAGGCGCTGATCCAGGTCTTCAGCGCCGCGCGCGAACCGTTCCGCACGTTCTTGCAGAAGCACACGAACGAGCGCGAAAAGCGCTTCTTCATCCGCTCGGCGAATGTCGTGTGGCCGAAAGACGCCGCGTCGAGCCTGCATGAAAACGACCTCATCGTACTCGCGCCCGCCTTCACGCTGACCGAACTCACGGACGCGTTCAAGATCGGCTTTCTGCTCTACATCGCGTTTATCGTCATCGATCTGATCATCGCCAATGTGCTGCTCGCGATGGGCTTGAATCAGGTCACGCCGACCAACGTGGCGATTCCGTTCAAGCTGCTGTTGTTCGTCGTGATGGACGGCTGGTCGACGCTGATTCACGGCCTTGTGATGACGTATCGTTAGCACGCAAAGATCGGGAACATCGACTCATGGACATTGACTCATGGACATCGACACGCTCGTTCGCTTCACCACTCAGGGCATGCTGCTCTGCATGTATATCTCGCTGCCTATCGTGATCGTCGCCGCGCTCGTGGGACTCGGCGTGTCGTTCCTGCAGGCGATCACGTCGATGCAGGATCAGACGCTTTCGCACGGCGTGAAGCTGATTGCGGTGACGGTCGCGATCGTGATCGCCGCGCCGTTTTCAGCGGCGGCGCTGCTGCACTTCGCGAACGAGATCATGCATACGGCGGTGCCGCAATGACGCGCGTCGGCACACCGTTCAGCGCGGCGTCGCTGACGGCACACGCGGATGCGGCTCGCGAACGCTCGCAGCAAACAACGGTCGCGCGCTTCGCGGTGTTGTATCGCGGCACGATTACGTTCAGCTATGCGCGCACGCAGCAAGCGGCGATGCGCGGTTCGCAGCTCGCGCGCAAGCTCGCGGCGCTCAACGCGCGCAGGCGCAATGCCGCGCGTCGCACGGGCATGCGACGGCCCATCGTCGTGACGGGTAACGATGCGAGCGAGCATGCGCCGGATGCCGCCGACTCCGGCCGTATAACGCGCGACGGCGGCGGTGGCCGCGGCAATGGCGGGCAATCGCATGACGGCCGCGACGGCGCTGACGGCGAGAATCGCGAGAATGGCGCGCCGCGCACGCAGGTTCGCATGCGCAGCAGCGGCCGGGCGGCGATCGCGGCACCGGAGCGCGGGCCGTTGCAGAAGTTCGTCGACGTGCAAGCGGGTCGCGCCGATCTTTCGGAGACGCTGCCGCGCCTCTGGTGCGACGCGCTGCTCGCATCGCGCGATGAAGCCGCCGCGCGTCCGCAGGCATCGCTCGATGCGCTGCTGCATGAGCGCTTCATCGATCTGCTTCGCGTGCAGTTGCAAACCGGTGCACCCGGCGACGCGGACATGGGCGCATGGCGGCAGCGGCTGATCGACGCGTCGGCATCGCGAGGCGCTGGTTCAGATCGCGCGGGCGCAGGCGCAGGAGGCGAAGCATCGGCGGAACAAATCGGCCGCACAGGACGGCTTAATCTGCTGTTGCCGCTGTTGCTGCTTAGGTACGGCAAGCCGTCGACATCGCCAATGCGCGAGCGCGCATTGAACGTGCGCATCGTGCAGCGCGGCGCGGCGCTTGCGGCCGCCGCGCGCCGTTAGTGCCGTTAGTGCCGTTAGTGCCGTTAGTGCCGTTAGTGCCGTTAGTGCCGTTAGTGCCGTTAGTGCCGTTAGTGCCTCGCATTCTCCCGCCCTCGCGCGCAGTTTCGCTTTCCATGTATCCGCTTCGCATTGTGTGCTGGAACGTCATCGGCGGCGGCTAGAGTGAGTGTCGAAGGCGTGCCGCTGCGCGCCGCATCATCCTTGAACGGGCTTTCCATGACGAAGCTGCTGCGTATCCTGACTGGCGTGCATGCCGGCGCGGAATTGCGTCTCGGCACCGGCGCTCATCGGATCGGCGCGGACGACGACGCCGACATCCGCATCTCCGACTGGCATGGCGACGATGTGCTGCTCATCGTCGATGCGAGCGGCGTGGTGAGCGCGCGTCGGATGATGGCGGTCATGGCGGGAAACTTCGCGGCTCAAAGCAATGAGTCAAGCAGTAACAACAACGAAAGCAACGACGGCACTCAGGGAGCCTTCCCCACATCGCAAGACGAAGACGAGCCGGGCACCGTCATCCTGCTCGAGTTCGTGCCGATGCAGTTCGGCGATACCGTCGTGTGCATCGGCTCGGACGACGCGGCCTGGCCGAGCGATCTCGACCTGCTGTCCACGCTGCTCGTCAAGCCGGACGAAACCCGGCGCGCGGCGGAGCGCTCGCGCCGCCGCAGAATGACCGGCATCGTCTCGGCGTGCGCGATGCTCGGCGCGGTGCTCGTGATCGGCTCGGTGATGCTGACGACAGCCGTCAGCCGTGCCGCGTTGCCGCGCGACGCGGGCGACCTCGCGCAGCGCGTGAATCTCGAACTCGCCGCCGCGCACATGAAGGAACTGCACGCGCAGGTGCGAGGCGCGACGGTGATGGTGAGCGGCATGGTCGCGACGCCCGACGAAGACACGCAGGTGCGCAAGATGCTGATGCGGATCTCGCCGAACGGCATCGTGAGGCACTACGACATCGCGCAGAACGACGTGCGCAACATCGCCGATTCGCTCGCGATGCAGGGACTCAAAGTCGTCTACACAGGACGCGGAAACTTCGAGATCAGCGGCAAGGCGGCCAATCCGCGCGACGTCGAATCGGCCGTCGCGCGCATGCGCCACGATCTCAGCGACAACGTGAAGGACGTTCGTGTGCGCGTCGCGCAAGCTGACGATGCGTTGCCGTCGGCGCCTTCGTTCTCTTTCCTGATGTCCTCCGACGATGTGCGCTACGGACAGACACCCGACGGCGTCAAACACATTTATACGCTGCCGGAAGAGCCGGCTTCGTCGGCGGCTTCTGGTGCGGGAAACGCCGCGGAAAATAGCGCGAGCGATGCGCAGAAGAATGCGAGTAGCGACGAAACATCCGCCAATAACGGTCCCGCGATAATCGCGAGCGGCGCTGCACGCGGCGTGATGCAGCCCGTCGAGGATATTCCCGCGACGCCGCCCTCGCCCGCCCCGCGCGCGGCGAACAAGACCGCGGCAAACAAAACCGCTTATCTGCCGCTACCGAAGTGAGGTTCCCATGACGCAAACATCGAACATCTACGCGCCGCTCGAAGCGTGCGCCGCCGACTTCAACGATCTGCAGAAGACGCTCGCCGATCCGGCCGGCGGACCGCGTCTTGCCGCAATACGCGAGGCGCTCGAGGCGACCGCGAAAAACGTCGGCGAGGCGCACGGCGCAACCGAACTCGACCGCAACGATCTCGCGAAGCTCTATCGCGGTCTGCTCGCCGCGAGTCGCATCGTCGGGCAGCTTGCGGACAAACGCGGCGCAACCTGAGCGCCGCGCACGAGGCTCGCCCCTGCGCGGCGGCTGTGGTTGCCTGCCGCACAGGGCAGCATTTCTTCTTAACTTGAGCACGAGGAGGTCTTATGTCTATCGGTCCGGCAATGGGTGCGATCACCGGCATGGCCGCGCAAGGCAGCACCGCTGCTATCGGCGCGGCGCAGGCCACGCTGCAGATGTCGCTGGCGGGCGCGGTTGCCAACACCATGAAAACCGCGGGTCAGACGATCCAGGGCGGCACCGGGCATTAAGCGCCAGGCGCGCCGCAAACCGCGCTGCGGAATGCGGTGCAAGCTTGTCGCCAGTTTGCCGGCCGGCTCGCGGTTCGCCGCGTGCCGGCTCTTTGCGTCATCGGCGGGATTTTATTGAGTTGCGCGGGCCTTTGATTTGGACACCAACGATAGTTCGGAGCGCTACGCATCATTGGTGCGCGATCTGTGCGCGACGGTCGGCCTCGCGGATGCCGAGCATGTGTTGCGCACGCGCTCGATCGAGGTGGAAGGCTTCGACGTGCGGCTCGAACACTTCGAAAACGATCTCGACGCGCTCTACGCCAATTTTCATTACGGCACGGTGACGGCCGGCCGTACGCTGGTCGTGTTCCGGCTGATGCTGGAAGCGAACCTGCTCATCTACGCGCAAGACCAGGCGCAACTCGGGCTCGATACGGATACGGGCGGCATCGTGCTCGTGCTTCGCGTGCCGATGACTTACGACGTCGACGGCGCCGCGCTCGCCGATCTGCTCGCGCACTATGCCGAGCATGGCCGCTATTGGCGCAAGAACATCATCGAATCGACGGATGAGATGTTCGAAGGGATCGTGGCGGGGGAATTTACGTGGCTGCGTGCTTGAAACGACGCGAGTTGCTGCGCGACGGTGTCGAACCTGTTCCCGTGACGCAGCCGCCAACTTGATGACGCACACGCAAGCGAAGACGCGACCGCGTACAGCGGCCGGTCAAGCGCTGCATGACAGCCGGCTCACGTCGCGCCGTGAATCACCTCGCCGACACGCTTCGTGAATTCAACGAGCAACGCGATGTTGGCGAACATGTCCCTCGCGGCGGCCGCGTCGAATGCGGCTTGCCCGATAGGAGGCGCGTCGGAGAATCGCGTTTGCACGGGCCGAACCGGCAGCGTGCGCGTCCACGACGACTGGCTATCGTCGTCGACGCGTGCCGCGCCTGGCGCGATCACCACGACACTTGGTCTGCGCAGCACCGGCAGATTGTCGCCGCCCTTGCGCGACAGGCTGAACTTGACCGGGCCTTGCGGCGGCGATGCGATGTCGCGCAGTTGCGCCAGTTCGCCTGCGAGCTTGACACTCGTCGGCACGAGCGCCGCGCGCCCGGCGGCTTTCTCTGACGACGCGTGATGACCTGCACCTTCTATGCCGCCGACGCTCGCCGCCGGCAATGCGGCAATGGCTTTGCTGCTCACGTTGGACTCTCCCAGGTTCGGCGCGGCAAACCGGCATGTGCCGCCATGACGGCACCTTAGCGTTGGCTCGCACGCGACGTATCGGGCCGCGCGAAATGCCGGCAGGCGATGCGAAAGTGTGTGCGTTCCCCTTCGCATTCGCGCCTCCGCCTTCGCGGCATCCGCGATGTGTCATGCATCTCTTCATCGACAATCGGATCAAACGCCGCGCCTGGAGATCTCCGATGTCGCCATCGCCATTCCGCTTTCCCGCGCTGATCGAATCCGCCGACCTGTTGATGCGGCCGCCCGAGCCGCGCGATGCCGAAGCGCTTTTCGAAGCCATGCTCGGCGATGCCGCGACGACGCGCGACCTCAGTTTCAAGCGTCACACGCAACTCGACGAGACACTCGCATTCATCGACGATTCCGTGCAAGGCTGGCGCGACGGCACACTGATCCGCTGGGTTCTCGAAGACCGCGCGAGCGGCCGGCTCACCGGCATGATCGAATTGCGGCCGCATCCGCCGCGCGTCGAAGTCGGCGTGATGATCAGCCGGCGCGGCGGTGCGCGTCGCCGGCGCGCGGGCCTGCATGCGCTGCGCAAGCTGCTCGCGTGGATGCTCGCGCAGCCGCCGATTCTGCGCATTTACGCGTATTGCGCCGTGGATGGCGACGCGCACAGCAGCATGGAGAAGCTCGGCTTCACACTCGAAGCGAAGCTGACGAATTACGAATGCCGGCCCAATCGCGGCCTGCTGGCCGGCGACAGTTATCTCTATGCGATGACGCGTCCGCTGCAAGCGCCCGACGACACGCCTGCGACACGCTGGCTCAACGAATACGCGTCGCTGGACGCACATCTCGACGCGGGCGATGTCCAGGATCCAGCGAATGCGCGCGCGGCTGCGGAAGAATCACACATCGTCGCTTCGTAATTCGATGCCGCGCTTCGCATCGCGCGGCGCCGCAGCAACCGGCTGTCACATTGGGAGGACATAGTGCAACGCGGTCTCCTTCTGCCGCGTCGACATGTTCCGCTATCGCCCGCTCGATGTTTCGTCCGCTGACAGCCTGATCGAAAACGCGCCTGCCGCGGCGCAAGCGGAGGCCGCGGCGGCGCTCCCGCCGACGCCGACGCGGCGGCGCATGCCTGAGTGGTTTCGCGGGGCGCTTGCGCGGCCCGCGCGGGTCGTCGGCGCGCGCCGCGTCGAATTGAGCACCGCGCTGTTTCAGCACAGCACGCAGGGCAGCGCGTCGGGGCCCGAGGATCACGCGCCTGGGGAGCGCCGCTTTCCGCCGATCACCACGGCGAGACATGCGCGGCGCGGGACCGATCCGTTGGCGGATATGGCACTGCTGGCTGCGGGTGCTGCTGGTGCTTTGGGTACGCGCGAGGGTGGCGCCGTCGCGCATGACATAGATGAAGCGGATCAGGCAGCGACGTCATCGCGGCAGATTCCGCTCGATGCCATCACGACGCGCGCCGGGCTCGTTGGGTATGTGCAGCGGCTATTTAACGACGGCTTCGAGCAGCCAGTCGATGCAGCGGCCCTTGCTGATCGTTTGCATCGACTTTGCTCGGCTGAGGAGCGGGTCGGTGCTGCCTCGCTCTCCGCTTACGGGACGGCCAATGAAACCGTCAGCGGTATCGCAAACCACACCGCCAATGCGACCACCAGCGAGACCGCCAACGACATTGCGAACCGCGCCGCTAACAACACCACCACCAACACCACCACCAACAACACCACCAACGAAATCGCCAACGAGCTTGCGAACGACATCGCGAACAATACCGCCGACCACGCCACCGATCTCAACGACATGCAAGCGGCGCTGCGGGGCGCACTGTTAGCCGACGCGCTCGCCCAAGCGGGCGCGGCCGATTGCCGATCCGCGCATCTGATGATCGAGCGCATCGGCATGCTCGACTTCGCGGCACCGCATCTGCGGCGTTCGGCGAGCGACGCCGAGCGCGACGCATGGCGCGCGGCGCGCGTGCTCGCGCGCTCCGGCGAGGGCCGCGCGATACTTACCGCGCTGCGCAGCGCGACGCTCAATCCCTACGACAACGACCTCCATCGCTTCGGCGTCGAAGCGTTGTTGACGAGCGCCAATGCACTCAAGCCGATCCACGCAGACGATTCGACCGCAACCGACGATCCCGCGCCCGGCGCACTCGCGGCCCGCATAAGCACGATCGGCGAAAATCCGCGAGCCGCGGCTGCGCCCACACCGAATAGTGCTGGCGCCACGACGCTGGCCGCACGCGCATTCGATGCCGCATCGACCCTGCTGACCCACGGGCGCGACGCATTGACCGCCGATCAGCGAGGCGCGCTGTTCGCGTGGCGTCAGTCGTTCCGTGGCGACGGGCGCCACAGCGAGTTGTCGCAAACGAAGCAGCGCCTCGCGCGCTTCACAGAAAACACGATTCCGCGCGTCGGCGAAAAACGTTGGAAGACGTTGCTGCCGCGCATATTCCGCGGTCGGCACGGTTCACCGCTTTCCGCGCTGCGTCTCGGCACTCAGGGCGTGCCGCGCCAAACCATCGCCGCCGAAGAGGCGAAGGTCCGCAAGCACTTGCAGGCGGCGCTGCCGCAGTTGCTAGAAAGCCCGGCGATGGATCCGCGCGCGGCGCTCGCTCATGCACGGCCCGAGGCGTCGCTCGCGGAACTCGCGGCGCTAAGCGTCTGGCTGGAGCGCGGCGGCTTTCCACCCGGCCGTCTCGATGACGACACGCTGCGCGCGATCGCGCAGCGCGCTCACGCGATGTGCGAGGAAGCGACGCAGCCGGTGCAGGTCGGTGCGAATTCATCCACATCGGCATCAGCAGCCCACGCCCCGATGCCGCGCCGCCTCCGCGCCAGCCTCCGCCGAACCACCGCCGCCTGGCTCACAATGCCGCCGCAGCAGTTCGCGAAAACGCGGCCGTTCCGCTTGATCGCGAAGCGCCCGTTCACCGTCGAACGCCTTGCGGTGTGGGGCAAGGTGGCGGGCCTGCCCGACGACGCGCCGTTCTGGCACACCGTGAACGAGTTGCGGGCGGCCACGCAGCATGCGCCGGACATGCGCGCCGCGAACAATGTCGACGATGTGCGCGAGACGCTGGTCGACGTGGCCGCGAATCTGCAATCCGGGCAGCGTCTGCGCCTCACCGACGGCGGGCGGCAAGGCATCAGCACGCGCGGCCTGAACATCACCGTGGAAACCGTTCTGCGCGGACACGGCATGCCGATTTCGCCGCGCCTCGATCTGCGCGCGTCGCGCACCCGCGAGGCGGTGATCGACATCAGCCGCTCGACGCATGGCGCGGCGCTCTTCATCGGCACAGCGAAGTCGAGCATGCGGCAGGTCGGCGCGGGGCTGCTGGTCGGCTATGACGTGAGCACCGCGTTGACGGCGCTGCGCGCGGGACTCGTCGCGAACGCCACGCTGCATGCGCGCGAACTCAGCGAGCCGCGCGGCGTGACGCTGCGCGTCGCGCGGCGGTTGCTGCCCGACGGCAGCGGCTACGACGACGCGTCGCTGCGCGCGAAGCTGGCCGGCATCGTCGAGCATCTGTTCGACGAATCGGCCAGCGCGCACGACGACGGGCCCGAAGGCGTCTGGAACCGCCTCGCGTCGCGCTACTGGGACGACGCGGACGTGTCCATCAGTTGGACCGATGCTCACACGCTCAACGGCCGGCGCGGCGTCACGCTCGACGCGAACGCGACGGCCAGGGTCGCGAGCTTCGGCCGCGACACCGTCGTCGATCCGGGAAGCGGCGAACGCACGCGTCCGTTGTCGGTGCGAACCGGGCCGTCGGCGGGCGGCGGCTGGCAGCGCTCGCGTCAGAGCGCGGAAGTGGTCGAGCGCAGCGGCCGCGTGCAGGTCGAAGAGCATCGTGTCGGCATCGGCAGCCATTGGCAGTTGCGTGGCGGCATCGCGCCGGGCTTTTCTCATCCGCTCGATGGCGAGGGCCGGCACACGGTGGGCCTCTTTTCTATCGACGCGCCCGCCGCGACGATGACCCTGCGCGAGCGCAACCGTTCCGCGAAGCTGCTGCTCGTGCGCGAGGATGGCCGGCTCAATCATCGCGGCTCGATTCTCGACATCGAGTATCTGGACGCGCGGACCTACACGCGCGCCGTCGATGACGCGCGCGGCGAGCTCGTCGCGCTCTTTGCCGCCGAGGCTCTCGCGCGCCGCGAGCGTAACGAGGCGCTCGGCAAGAGTGGTCATGCCAGTCATGTGCGTTACGAACCTTCGCCGGACGCGCAGGCGGCGGAGCGCATCGACGAGCATCTGGCGAGCGTGCGCAAGAACCAGCGGCCGAATTTGACATATGTGCAGCGCTATCGATTGCGGCGGCAGGCCGCATTGCGGCTCGACGCGAATCACGCGGCGCTCGCGCAGGCGGGCGGCGACGCTCGGCTTCAGACGCGCATCGCCGCGGCTAACGCGACGATCCTGGACGACCCCGCTTCGTGGATGGCCATCGAGCTGAAAGTGAAGGAGCGCAATGCGAGCGCGCGCAGCTTCGGCCCCAACGCCGTGCTGCAACTGACGACAAGGACCGGCGCTGTGGGCGATCGGGAGATTGTGACGGAGGGTGTGCCGTTTGAGGTGCTGGAGGCGTTGGATCGGTGAGGGTGAGCGAGAGCGCGGTGGTGAAGGTGCTGCAAGCGTTGATCGCTGAGGTCGGTCGCGGGCGCGACGTTCGAGACCTTGCAAGCGTGGGATCGATGAGTTCGCCGAGGACGCGACGTCCGGGACGCTGACCGCGTTGGATCGCTGAGCGCGATCCCGCTTCGCGTGTGCGATGGAGGGTTCGCATCGGCGGATATAAGTCCTCCGCAGGAAGACGACAATCCGCTGATTGAGCCGTTCCGCGGCACAGGAGGAATCATGTCGACTCCCGTTGGCGGCAACCCGCCATTCTCCGATCCGCGCATCGGCAACGGTCAGTATGGTCCGCAAGGGCCCGACGATGCACATTCGCCAACGGGTCCGCACGTGCCAGGCGGCGCTCGGGCCCGGCCGGGCTCGAACTCGCCTATCGATGGTCTTCCGCACGCGGCAAGCGGTACGTCCGGGGACGGTGCGCGAAGGGTGCGATGGAGCGCGAACGGGGGTCGAGGTGCTGCAAGCGTCAGTGGTGCGGGTGTTGGTAACGCCGGCGCCGCTGGCCCCTCTCCCGGCGCTTTCGGCGGGCCGAGTTCCGCCGCTGCCGGGCAGCCTCACCCTCCGTATCCACCGTATCCGCCGCATCCACCGCATCCACCGCATCCACCGCACCCGCCGCACGCCCCGAATTACCAGCCGCCCGCGCAAGGTCTTACCCAGCCGTGGCAAGGCAGGTCCAGCATGAAGGGTTGGGCCGTGGTGGCGGGGCTGATGACGATACCCTCGGTGCTGTCGCTCGGAATGATGGGCGGCGGCATGTCGTTCGGCGCGATGAGCGCGCTGTTCGGACTGAGTTCGATCGCGGAGATGGGCGTGCTCGGCATGCTGCTGTTCCGCGGTAGCAGAGGCGCGGGACAATTCGGCGCGCGTTGGCGTCAATATGGGCAGCAGTCGGCGCCGTATGCGCAGCCCTGGCAGGGAGGGCCGCAGGCGCACTATTCCGGCGCGCCTGGTCAGCCGCCGTTTTCGCCACCGCCTTATGCGCGGCCGACGGGTTGGGAGGCTAATGCGGCGGCGTACGGCTGGCCTTCGTCGGGTGCGCAGCCTGATGCGCGTGTTGCCGCCCGGTCGGGACGCGGGTGGCAATGACGTTACTCGTTGAGCGCTATTGCCGCCAGGCGCGCGGGTGCCTGGCGACTACCAAAGCGAGAGCGGCATCGAGATCGGCTTACACATTGGCACTGGCATCGGCGTTCGCACTGGCTCGGGCATCGGCTTCACCTTCCACTCCGGTATCGGCGTCCGGTTTCGGTTCGGCTTCGGCATCGGCACCCGCTTAGCTTCCGGTTTCACTTCGCATCGCTTCGGCATCGCCCCACTCCGCCACCCCACTTCGCATCCCCACTTCCCCCTTCGCGCCTGCAAGCCATCTGCATGGACCGGTTTCTACGCTCGATCAGGTCACCTCCGATCGGACGAAGCCATGTCGCTTGCCCCCAGCGTGCAGCAGTTCCTCGCGCGTCGCACGAGCGCCGGCGCGCAGACTCTCGACGCCCTCGAGTTGCGCACCGCGCGGCAGCGCTTCGATTACTACACGCCGCTCGGCGACGTGCCGCCGCGCGCGCTCGCGGCCGTCGAAGACCTGACGATCGAAACGCGCGACCACGCCCGGCTGGACGCGCGCGTCTACTATCCGGCGCCTCCGTGCTGGGCCGATCCGCAGCCCGCCTTGCTGTTCTTTCATTCGGGCGGCTATGTGGTCGGCAGCGTCGCGACCGCCGACGCGCTATGCCGCGCGCTCGCCGACGAAGCCGGCTGCGCAGTCGTCTCGGTCGGCTATCGGCTGGCGCCGGAATACCGCTTCCCGCATGCCGTCGACGATGCATTCGACGCCCTCCGCTGGCTGCATGCGAACGCGGCGTCGCTGGCCATCGACGGCACGCGGCTCGCCGTCGGCGGCGAAAGCTCCGGGGCCACGCTCGCGACCGTCTGCGCGGTCGGCGCGCGCGACAGCAGCATCCGTCTCGCGCTGCAACTGCTGGTTTATCCGGCGCTGTCGGCGGGAATGGAAACCGAAGCGCATCGTCAATTTGGCGACGGCTATTTTCTGTCGCTCGACATCATCCGCTGGATTCAGCGGCATTACCTCGCCACTGCGGATGACCGCCGCGACTGGCGCTTCGCGCCGCTCGACGGCGAGCGCGAAGCGCCGCGCGACTGGAGCGGACTCGCGCCCGCGTGGATCGTCTCGGCGGAATACGACCCGCTGCGCGACGAACACGCGCGCTACGTCGACAAGCTGAAGCGCCACGGCAACGAAGCGAGCGTCGTCTATTACCCGGGCATGATCCACGGCTTTTTCTCGATGGGCGGCATGATTCCCGAGGCGTCGCTCGCGCATCGCGATGCCGCCCGCATGCTGCGCTCAGCGTTGGGCATCCCGTGAATCTGACACGCGCTCGATTCCCGCGCCACTATCTCGCCGCGCGGGCAGCACGTTCCAGCCGCGAAGGATCGCCGCGATCTGCCGCGCGTAGCGGTCGCGCAATGCCGGCGTCGCCGAATGGTAGGCGCCCACCGCCGCCCAGGTATTGCCGTACCTGACGATCTGCCGCCGCAACTGCCACGCGGCGATGTAGATGTTCTTGCACGGCGTCATCAGTTCGTCGCGCGTGATGCCGTAGCGCGACAGCGTGCGCAAATGAATCGAGTTGATCTGCATGACGCCGTAATCGGTCGAGCCGTTCGCGTTCGCGTGCGTCGCGCCAGGCTGGTTGCGCGACTCCTGCCAGGCGATCGCGCGCAGAATCAGCGGATTGACGTGCTGATAGGCGGCGGCATCGTCGAAACAGTTGGCCTGCGCGGGCGTTGCGGCGCTCGCCGCGCACGCAATCGCCAAGCCGACGGCACACGCATGCACGCGCGATGCAGCATGCGCGCGCAGGGCTCGCGCATCGACGCGACGAGTCGGGCAGAAGGCGGAAAGCACTGACGTCACGATTAAAACGCGGGTGGTGAACCGGGGCTCTCATCATGCCGGCAGCACTGCGCGCCGGGCATCGTTCGCGCGAACCCGCGCGCGGCGATGCGAAGCGCGCCGTCGCGTCTATTCCATCCGCGCTGATTTGCTTACGGCGAAAGATCGGTTCGTCAGGCTCGCGCCCGCGGGTACGATGGATTGGCCCATGCATCCCTAACTTTCTCGCCTGCCATGTCCACGACAACAAATCGAAACCACCGCCGCTCGTTCATCAAACTCTCCGTGGGCGCCGCCGCGGCAGCCGCATCGGTCGCCGTCTCGCCACTGGTGTCGCCGCTCGCGTTTGCGCAGGCGCCGTCGCAAGCCGCGCCGCGCTCGCTGCGGATCGGCAATCAGAAGGGCTACCTCAATCTGCTGAAAGGCCGCGGCACGCTCGAAAAGCGGCTTGCGCCGCTAAACGTATCTGTGAGCTGGACGGAGTTTGCCGCCGGTCCCGTGCAACTGGAGGCGCTGAACGTCGGCTCGATTGATTTCGGCGATGTCGGCGAAGCGCCGCCCATCTTCGCGCAAGCCGCAGGCGCGCCGCTCGCCTATGTCGCGGCGACCGTGCCGCGGCCGCAATCCGAAGCCGTGCTGGTGCCGCCGGGCTCGTCGATCCGCTCGGTGGCGGATCTCAAGGGCAAGAAGATCGCGCTCAACCGGGGCAGCAACGTCCACTACTTTCTCGTCAAGCTGCTGCGTCAGCATGGCCTGCAATACTCCGACGTGAACGTGGCTTACCTCGCGCCCGCCGATGCGCGCGCCGCGTTCGAACGCGCCTCCATCGACGCATGGGTGATCTGGGACCCGTTCTTCGCCGCCGCGCAGAAGACGCTCGGCGCGCGCGTGGTGGCGGATGCGAGCGGCGTCGTCGGCAATCGCGGCTACTACTTCTCGTCGCAGAGCTATGTGGCGAAAAATCCCGACGTGATCCGGATCGTGATCGAGGAAATCGAGAAGGTCGACCAATGGGGCAGCCGCAACAAGGACCAGTTGTCGAGCGAACTTGCGCAGCTTTGGGGCTTGCCGAAACCGGTCGTGGATGCCGCCGTGGCGCGTCAGCAGTTCGGCACCGAGCGCATCACGCGCGCGATTCTCGGCGAACAGCAGCAGATCGCGGACGCGTTCCTCGACCTCGGCCTGATTCCGAAACACGTCGACGTGCTGAGGGCCGGACCGCCGAATCTGGCCTGAGGAGCCGCTTGCAGACACTGCGGTCAGCGCTTAAAAGCCGTGTCCCGCGATAGCTTCCTGTAAAGCCCGGCGAAACTCCGGGTTGCTCTCGCGGCTGCGGTGGACTAAATCTAAAGCCGGGGCGCGCTCAGCACATTCAGCGCGCACAACGCGGGCCGCGATCACACCACGTCGCGCCACGCCCCGAGCCAGACAGAGGAGATACCGTCATGGGCATGCGCCCCGATCCCACGTTCCACGCCTCGCCGCGTCTCGCGATGGATGCGCCCGCGGAAGAATACGCGTACACGCTGCTGCTCAGCCCCGACTTTTCGCAGCCGGACGCACTCGCCGTCATCGACGTGAAGCCCGGCTCGCCGACTTATGGCCAGGTGGTTCACACGGTGCCCGTGCCGAACAAGGGCGACGAATTCCATCATTTCGGCTGGAACGCGTGTTCGTCGGCGCTCTCGCCGCTCACCGGCCACGCGTTTCTCGAACGGCGCTATCTGATCATTCCGGGCATGCGCTCGTCGCGCATTTACATCGTCGATACGAAGCCGCATCCGACCGAGGCGAAGATTCACAAGATCATCGAGCCCGAGGAAATCTTCCGCAAGACCGGCTATTCGCGTCCGCACACGGTTCATTGCGGACCCGAAGGCATTTACGTGAGCACGCTCGGCGGCGCAGGCCCGGACGGCACCGACGGCCCTCCCGGCATCTTCATCATGGACTGCGAAACGTTCGAGGTGCTCGGCCGCTGGGAAATCGACCGCGGTCCGCAGCAAAAGCACTACGACTTCTGGTGGAATCTGCCGCGCGACTACATGGTGTCGAGCGAATGGGCGCTGCCGCCGCAGTTCGAAAACGGCATCGTGCCTGAGGACCTGCTCGCGAACAAATACGGCCACGCCGTGCACTTCTGGGACCTTCGCGCGCGGCGCAATGTGCAGACGATAGATCTCGGCGCGAATCACCAGATGGCGCTCGAAGTGCGGCCCGCGCACGACCCGAGCCGTGAGTACGGCTTTATCGGCGTGGTGGTCGACACGACCAATCTCGAAGGCTCGATCTGGACCTGGTGGCGCGAAGGCGGACAGTTTCACATCGAGAAGACGGCGACGATTCCACCGGAGCCCGCCGACCCGGCATCGCTGCCGCCGTTGCTGCAAGGATTCGGCGCGGTGCCGCCGCTCGTCACGGACATCGATCTTTCCATCGACGATAAATTCCTTTACGTCGCCTGCTGGGGCACCGGCGAAATGCGCCAATACGACGTGACGGAGCCACGCAAGCCGAAGCTCGCCGGCTCGGTGCATCTTGGCGGCATCGTGCGGCGCACGCCGCATCCGAACGGCGAGGCGTTCACGGGCGGCCCGCAGATGGTCGAGATCAGCCGGGACGGCAAGCGCGTCTACTGGACGAACTCGCTTTACTCGACGTGGGATAACCAGTTCTATCCGAACGGCGTGCCCGCCGCGCAAGTGATGGCGCATGCGGACCCGGCAGGCGGCCTCGCGCTCGCGGACGATTTCTGGGTCAGGTTCCCCGACGGCTACCGCGCGCATCAGATCCGTCTGGAAGGCGGCGACTGCTCGACGGATTCGTTCTGCTATCCGTCGGTGGGCGTTTGAGCGCAGGCTGGTCGCACGCGGGCCTGTGGCTCGCGGTCGTCGCAAGCGGTTGTTATCACGGCGCAAATCCGGCGATGGGATGGCCGCTCGCCGTATCGAGCGCATTGATGCAACGGAAAGCGTGCGCGCTTGTTAGCGCGCTGCTGTGGCTCGCGACCGGCCATGTGCTGGCGATCTTCCTGATGGTGACGCCGTTCGCGATGCTCGGCGCGCTGCTCGCGTGGCAGCGCGAAATCCAGGCCGGCGCGAGCGCGCTCGTGATCGGCTTCGGCGTTTTCCTGCTGCTGTGGCGGCGTCATCCGCGAGTGCTCGCGCGCATTGCGCCGTCGCGGCTCGCGCTGTGGTCGTTCGCAATCGCGCTCGCGCACGGCGCGGGACTGATGCTCGTGCCGATCTACCTGGGCCTGTGCAGCGCGAACGATCTCGACCGCGCGCACGAAGCCGCGCAGACGCTGATGCAGTCGCGGCTCGGCATGGCGCTCGTCGTGTCCGGCGTGCATGCTGCGGCGATGGTGCTCACGGGCGGCGCGATCGCGTGGCTCGTCTACCGTTATCTCGGGCTCAGGTTCGTGTCGCGAAGCTGGTTCAATCTCCACGCGATATGGGCGTTCAGTTTTATTCTCGTCGGCACGCTGGCGCTTGTGCTGAATGCGGGCGATTTCGCCTGGTCGTGAATGGATGGACCGCGCGCCGAAACGCGCGGCGCGGTCCATTCACGTTATCGCGCTACTACGCTGCTGCGAGCGCCGCATCACGACCGCAGGGACGCATCATGGACGCAACACCGCGCCCTATTCCACGTTCGAAGCCTCCCGAACCACAGACGACACACTGTCGAAAGAGCGATCACCCATTCGTTTGAGCACGGCCAGAACTTCGCCGTCCGCGCCATTGCGCTGCGCAAGCTCGACCAGCTTGTCGCGGGTGGTCGGAAACTCCGCCCCTTCGAGCGCACGTTCGATTTCCTCCATGCGCGGTTCGTCGGGATGGCGGTGGTTCTGCGAGCGAGCGGGATGCTGAGCCATATTCATCTCCTTGCCGGTGGAAAAGCCTGGTCTCAACGGTTTCGCATAATGTGTGCCGCGCGCTTATTTGCCCGCCGCGCCCTGGGTTCTGAAGCGCCACTCGGTGACTCCGTGGAACGTCTCGCCGGGCCGCAGCACAGTCGACGGAAACGCCGGCTGGTTCGGCGAATCCGGAAAATGCTCGGCCTCGAGCGCGAACGCGTCGCCCTGCCGGTAGGTCTTGCCCGACGTGCCGACCACGCTGCCGTTCAGCCGTTGGCGGTGTAGAACTGCAAGCCGGGCTGCGTCGTATAAAGCTCGAGCACGCGGCCGCTTGCCGGATCGACGGCGCGCGCCGCAAAGCGCGGGAGCGCGTTTTCGCCGGACTTGTCCGCCGCGTTGCTTTCCTGCCGCGCCGCGTCAAGCACCCAGTTCTGATCGAAGCCGTGCGCGTAGACCAGTTGCCTGAACGACGAACGCAGCCGCTCGCCGATCGCGGTCGGCTTGCGCAAGTCCATCGGCGTGCCGGCCACGCTCGCGAGTTCGCCGGTTGGGATCGACGTCGAATCGGTCGGCGTGTAGCGCGACGCCGCGATCTGGATCGTCTGCCGCTCGATGCTGCCGCTGCCCTCGCCCGCCAGATTGAAATACGAGTGATTGGTGAGATTGACGACGGTCGGCTTGTCGGTGCTCGCGCGATAGTCGATGCGGAACACGTCGTCGTCCGTCAGCGTGTAGGTGACCCGCGTGGTGAGCGTGCCCGGAAACCCATTCTCGCCGTCGGGGCTCACGTAGCTCAGTTCGGCACTCGCGCCGTGCGGCGATTCGACCGGCTTCACGGTCCATATCTTCGCATCGAAACTCGACGGACCGCCGTGCAGCGTGTTCGGCGGATCGTTGACGGGCAGCGTCCACGTCTGGCCGTCGAGGGTAAAGCGTCCGTTCGCGATGCGGTTCGCATAGCGGCCGATCAGCGCGCCGAAATGGATGTTGCCGTTGAACTTCTCATAGTCGGCAAGACTCGCGAAGCCGAGCACGATGTTCGCCATGCGGCCACGACGGTCCGGCGTGCGAAGCTCGCTGATGACGCCGCCATAGCTCAGAAAGCTGACGGTCAAGCCGTGCGCGTTCGTGAGCGTGTAGCGCGTGACGGGATGACCATCGGCGGTGACGCCATACGGCGCCTGCGTCAGCGAGCCCGCCACCGACACGCACGGCAGCCACGCGCACGACAGCGCCACGAGCGTCGCACCGACAAGTCTCGCCGTGCCCGCTTGCACGCGATTTTTCGCGCTGCGGGGCGCGCCTTCGCCGGATCGCGCGACGACATACGGTGCCTGCCAATTCATGCACGACTCCTGGAAGCAAATAGGCAGCGCCTTGCAAAGCGCATGCCTCGCGCGTGCGCCAGGCATCTCGCGGGGCTTTAAACGGTCGCAGCATTATGTCTGCCAAATTTTCAACGGACGTAGAGCAAATACACGCCGCCCGCCGCTTGCAATAGCGGCGAGCGCTGTCACACGCGGTCGAATGCACCCGGCTGACAGGCCGTGGAATGCGACTTGCATGCCGGTTGCCACTGACCGTCGCACGAACCCGCTGCCCAAACCTGTAACACGAACCCATTGCACAAACCCGCAGCACACAAACCCGCAGCACGCGCCGCCATGAGTGAACCTGACCCGATGCAATCCGAACTGCTCGATCCGCCGTCGCGCGATACCGCCGACGCGCCGCCCGCCGTCCCGAACGGCGCGGTGATGGACACCGGCTCCACCTGCGAATGGATTCTCCAGGCGCACCGTGCAAGCGTGCTGATCGACGCGGCTTCGTATTACGCGGTCCTGCGCAAGGTGATTCCGCGCGCGCGTCATTCGGTGTTTATCCTCGGCTGGGATATCGACAGCCGCATCGAGCTGGTTCCCGGCGGCGTCGACGACGGCTTTCCGCCGAAGCTTTCCGAATTTCTCTGCGCGGTGCTCGACGCGAATCCGCAGTTGCGCATCTATCTGCTCGGCTGGGATTTCGCGATGCTGTACGCGTTCGAGCGCGAATGGCTGCCCTCGTACAAACCGGCGTGGCATGCGCACCGCCGCTTGTGGTTCCGGCTCGACGGCCGGCATCCGCTCGGTGCATCGCATCACCAGAAAATCGTCGTGATCGACGACAGCCTCGCGTTCACCGGCGGCATCGACCTCACCGGCTCGCGCTGGGACACGCCCGAGCATCGGCCGGACGACCCACTGCGCAAGAATCTCGGCAAGACGAGCTACGAGCCGATGCACGACGCGCAACTGATGTTCGACGGCCCCGCAGCCGCCGCCATCGCGCATCTGGCCCGCGAGCGCTGGCGCCGTTCGCGCCGCAGCGGCAAGGCCGGCCGGCCGTTCAACGGCAAGTCGCCGCCGCGCACGGATTTGTGGCCGTCCGACATCGAGCCGGATTTCGCCGACGTCGATCTGGGCATCTCGCTCACGGAGCCGGCCTACGACGGCCGGCCCGCGATCCAGCAGGTGAAGGCGCTGCATCTGGCCGCCGTGGCCGCCGCGCGCCGCAACATCTATATCGAGAACCAGTACTTCACGGCGAATTCGGTCGGCTCGGCGCTGCAAAAACGCATCGCGGAACCGGACGGCCCTGATCTTGCCGTCGTGTGTCCGTACCGGCAGAGCGGCTGGCTTCAGGAAGCGACGATGGGCGTGCTGCGCGCCCGTCTGCACAAGCTGCTGAAAGCGGCGGACAGCAACGGCCGCTATGCGATGTACGCGCCCGCCGTCGATGCGCCGAACGGGCGCTTCATCAACGTGCACAGCAAGATCATGATCGTCGACGAGCGGCTGCTCGTGATCGGCAGCGCGAACCTCAACAATCGTTCGATGGTGCTCGACTCCGAGTGCTGCATCGTGATCGACGCTCGCGACAATCCCGAGCGGCAAGCGGCGATCGCGCGGATTCGCAACCGCCTGCTCGCCGAACATCTCGATTCGAGCGAAGCCGACGTGGACGAGGCGCTCGCGCAGCATGGCCGGCTCAACGCGGCGATCGCGAGCATCAAGAGCAACAGCGATTCGGTGCGCACGCTCGAACCGTTGACGCCGGAAGTGCCACCCGAACTGCGCGACATCGCGGATGGCGTTCACGTGCTCGACCCCGAAGCGCCGATCGCCGCCAATGAACTGCTCGCACAGTTTCTGCCGGAGCCGACACATCGTCCGGTGATCGCCAAGCTGCTGGTGCTCGGCGCGCTGGCGCTCGGCGTCGTCGCGCTCACTGTCGTGTGGCGCTTCACGCCGTTCGGTCACGAACTCAGCTTCGCGAAGCTCACCTCGGAGACGCAACGGCTCGCGGCCACGCACTTCGGCCCGATTGCGGTGGTGGCGATGTACGTGGTGGCCGCGCTGCTTTCGGTGCCGGTGACGTTGCTGATCGCCGTGACGGGCCTCGTGTTCGGCGCAATAGCGGGCGCCGCGTATGCGCTCACGGGGACGCTGATCGCCGCGGCGGCGGGCTGGGCGGTGGGCGCCTGGCTCGGCCGCGACGCCGTCCGCGAACTGGCCGGCGCGCGCCTGAATCAGCTCAGCGAACGCTTGCGCAGCAAGGGACTCGTCGCGGTGATCCTGTTGCGGCTCGTGCCGGTCGCGCCGTTTTCGATCGTCAATCTCGCGGCGGGCGCATCGCATATCCGCTTCTGGGATTTCATGGCGGGCACCGCGATCGGCATGGCGCCGGGCGTCTTGCTGGCGACGTCGTTTGCTCGCCAACTCGTCACGGCGGTCAGGCATCCGACGCCGCTTTCGTTGCTGCTGGTGGCCGCGATCGGCGTGGCGCTGGTGTCCATGTCGCTCGTCCTGCGGCGCATGCTGATGAGGCGGCAATGAGTGGCCGCGCGAACGAAACCGTGACCCTCGAAGAAGCGCAGCCCGTGCCGCGCGTGCGTACAGCGTCGGCTCATACACGCGACGCGGGGGAGCCGCTGCGCATCGTCACGTACAACATTCACGGCGCGGTGGGCACGGACGGCAAACGCTCGGCGGCGCGCATCGCCGAAGTGATCGCGGCCTTGAACGCCGACGTGGTCGCGTTGCAGGAAGTGCCGCTCGGCGGCGCGGCGAGCATCGACGTGCTGCGCGAATTGCAGGACCTGACCGGCATGCACGCGGTGCCCGGCCCGACGCTCGACGGCCCCGACCGGCGCTTCGGCAACGCGGTGCTGACCAATCTGCCGGTGCGCGCGGTGCGCACGCTGGACCTGTCGTTCGGCAGCCGCGAAGCGCGCGGCGCGCTCGATGTCGACATCGACACCGGTAATGGGTTGATGCGGATCGTCGCGACGCATCTCGGCCTGTCGGCGCGCGAACGACGCGCCCAGGTGCGGCTGCTGCTCGAAGCGTTCGATACGCCCGATCTTCCCGTGATCCTGCTCGGCGATCTGAACGAATGGTTCGTGTGGGGGTGGCCGCTGCGGGCGCTGCTCACGCGCTTTGGCCGGGTCGCCGCGCCGCGCACGTTTCCGTCGCGCTTTCCGGCGTTTGCGCTCGACCGCGTGTGGGTGCATCCGGCCGCGCGTCTCGTCGATATTCAGGTGGATAGAAGCAGGCCGGCGCGTATTGCGTCGGATCATCTGCCGCTGGTCGCGCGGGTGTTGCGCTGAATTGAATGCTTGTGGCGAACGGCGGGTTGTTGTTGCGAGGGCTTGATGGAACGGCGCGTGCTGCGTTTGCCGTAGACATTGCGATTGGTGTCGTTCGCTATGGACTGGCACCGCCCTCAGCTTGCAATCTCAGCCAGGAGATCCCTCATGACCGAGCAGCCCGACCGTTCTTCCACTTCGCGTTCTTCCAGTCCGAATAACGAGCCTGCCGCGCCGCCCTCGCCGTCCACGCCTTCGCGGGAAGGCATGTCGGGGCCGGGGCCGGCTCAGCCGCAGCCGATTCCGTCGCCCGCGCCCGGCACGCCGCGCACGCCGGGCGGCAATCAGCTCGACGCCATCGACGAAGCCGACGCCGACAAGGTCGTGCCGAAGGACCCCAAAGAGACGCAACTGCGCGACACGATCTCGCCGCCGGGCGCGGGCAGCCATAGCGTCGACGACGACGGCTCGCCGCCCAAGCCGTTATAAGTCGGCGCGAGCGGCGCGGTCAGTCCGTCAGTCGATCAGGCCTCGATCTTCGACATCACCGCGGTTGCCGGATCGTAGCGATAGCCCTTCTGCTCGAGACGTTCGGCGAGCGTCGCGCTGATGAATTTCTGCTGCGCGTCGCGTGAGATCAGATCGTGGTCCGGCTTCAGCCGCTCCAGTTCCGACGAGAGCCTGCGCAAGAGCGCGACTTCGGCGGCGCTGCGGGCGTCGAGGAACGTCACTTTCTGATTGGTCGCGCTCAGGCGCTGCTTGAGTTCCTTGGCATGCGCGATCCACTGCTCGGCGAGCGTGCGCAGTTCGGCGTAGGCCTTTTCGTGAGCCTTCGCCTGACTCGTCATCTGACGGCGCAGCGACGCGATCTCGTCGGCCATTACGGCTTCTTTCGACTCATCGTCGGCGGACAGTCCTTCCGGCGACACGCCCTGCTGCTGCGCGTGCGCCGTTTCGAGTTCGGCAAGCTGACGCGCCAGTTCCGCGACGCGCTGTTCGGCCGCCTGCGCGCGGCTCGTTGCCGCCGACGCATCCTGGGCGAGCCGGGTCGTTTCAGCCGTCGCCGCCGCGTTGGCCTCGCTCATCGCCGCAAGCTGCTCGCGCGCGGCGGCGAGTTCGTGCTGCACGCGCTCGACCTCGGCGCGCTGAGCCGCGGCTTCGTCGCCGTGAGCCGCGTGCGCGTCGCGCTCTGCCGCGAGTTCGGCGCGCGCCTGGTCAAGCTCGGTCTGCAGCGCGGCGAGTTGCGCGAGGCTTTCGCTGGCCTGCAACGCGGCGTCCTGTGCACGCGATGACGCCGCGTTCGATTCGTCCGTCCATCGTTGCACTTCTCTCGCGTGGGCCTCGCCGGCCTCGCCCAACGCGGCCGCTTTCTCGTGCGCGGCGTCGCGCTCGGCGATCAGCCGCGCGATTTCTTCGTCCCTGGCGACGGTCGCCGCGTTCAGCGCTTCGCGTGCGCCGCGCTCTTCGGTCAGCGACGTTTCAGCGGCTTCGAGGCGCGCTTGCACAGCCGACGCGTGTTGCTCGGCTTCGGCGAGGCGAGCTTCCGCCGTCGATGCGCGTTCCTCGGCGTGAGCCACGCGGCCTTCGGCGTCTCGTACGCGCTCGTCGGTCTCGGTCGCGCGTTCCTCGGCGGCCGATGCGCGTTCCTCGGTCTGTGCGACGCGCGCTTCAGCAGTGGAGGCGCGCTCTTCAGCTTCGGCGATCCGCGCTTCAGCGGCCAACGCCCGCTCCTCGGTTTGCGCGACGCGAGCTTCAGCAGTGGAGGCGCGCTCTTCAGCCTCCGCGATCCGCGCTTCAGCGGCCAACGCCCGCTCTTCGGTTTGCGCGACGCGCGCTTCGGCCGCCGATGCCCGCTCGTCAGCCTCCGCAACGCGCGCCTCCGCAGCCAACGCCCGCTCCTCCGCCTCCCCGACACGCGCCTCGCTGGCGGCCTCGCGTTCCTCCGTCTGCGCAACGCGCGCCTCCGCTGCCGCGGCCCGGTCCTCGAGTTCAGCGACGCGATCCTCCGCGGTCTTTGCACGGTCCCGCAGCGCCGACAGTTCGCTCGCGAGGCGATTCACGGCCTCTTCGGAAATGCTCAGCGCGTTCGTGAGCGTCGCGACGCGTTCGCGCGCCAGTTCGGCCTCGGCGAGCGTGTTCTGATACTCGGCGAGCGCCTCGTCACGCTCGGCGGCGAGCGCCTCCGCGTGGCCGCCCGCCAGCGCGAGCCGCTGATTGACGACCCGCTCGGCTTCCTCGCGCGCGCTCGCCCACAGATTGCCGGCAGCGCTCAGCATGGTTTGCGCGACGTCGTCCGGCAAGCCGGTCATGACCGACGCCGGCGCCTCCGCCGACGCTGGCTGGCGCGCTTGCCGCCAACGCTCGACGGCCGCCGACACGGCGACGATCGAACCGCAGCGCAGTTCGCCCCAGATCGCCAGCGCGGACACCTTCTTGCCTTCGCCGGCCATGCGGTCCGCGATTTGAGCCACCCGTTCGTCGGTGACGATGTCTGTTTCCATGGACATGAACGCCTCGAAAATCAAAGTAAGCAGGCGGGGATGGAGCGTTCCGCGCCGTCGTGAGTGGCAGGTATTTTACCGGGCAATGCGGCAATGCCGCGAGGCCGCGGCGGCCTGAGCCGCGCGCGCCGCGGCTCGAACAGGCCGCATCGTCACTTGCCGCTATACACCACCTTCCAGACCACGTTGCCGACATCGTCGGCGACATACAACGCGCCCGCCTTATCGACGGCGACGCCGACGGGCCGCCCGAGCGCGTGGCCATCGGCGCTGAGAAAGCCACTCAGGAAAGTCTCCGGCATGCCCGCCGGCCGCCCGTGCTCGAACGGCACGAAAACGACCTTGTAGCCGCTGTATTCCTTGCGATTCCACGAGCCGTGCTGGCCGACGAAAGCGCCGCCCCAGTAATGCTGCGGAAAGCTCCTGCCGGTATAGAACGCAAGTCCGAGCGATGCCGTGTGATTGCCGAGCGCATAGTCCGGCGTGAGCGCGCTCGCCACCTTGTCGGGCCGCTGCTCCTTCACGCGCGTATCGACGTGCTGGCCGTAATAGCTGTAGGGGAAGCCGTAGAAGCCGCCGTCCTTCACCGCGGTCATGTAGTCGGGCACGAGGTTGTCGCCCAATTCGTCGCGTTCGTTGACGGCGGCCCACAACGCGCCGCTCTCCGGCTGCCAGTCCATCCCGTTCGGATTGCGCAGGCCCGCTGCGAACACGCGCGAGCGCCCCGTCGCGGGCGTGAATTCGAGGATCATCGCGCGCCCCTCTTCCGCCTCGATGCCGTTTTCCCCGACGTTGCTGTTCGAGCCGACCGTCACATAGAGACGCTGCCCGTCGCGGCTCGCCACGACGTTTTTGGTCCAGTGATGATTGATCGGCCCGGCCGGCAGATCGGCCACCTTCTCGCCGGGTGTTGTGATCTGCGTATCGCCCGCGCGATACGGAAAGCGCAACAGCGCGTCGGTGTCCGCGACATACAGCGAGTCGCCGACGAGCGCCATGCCGAACGGCGAATGAAGCCCCGAGATCAGCACGCTGCGGCTTTGCGCGGTGCCGCCCTGGCCACGCAGCAGCACGATCCGGTCGGGGCTCGGCACGCCCGCGCCCGCGCGCTTCATCACGAACTTCATTACCTGCTTGCGAACCCAGCCGACAATGCCGCCGTGCTCGTCGTGCTGCGCGGGCGCATTGCTTTCCGCGACCAGCAGATCGCCGTCGGGCAGCGGATACACCCAGCGCGGATGCTCGAGCCCGCTCGCGAATGCCGTCACCGTGAAGCCCGGCGGCGCGGTGGGGATGCTCTGGCTCGGGCGCGTTTGCACGGGCGCGATGTTGATGGTCGGCAGCAGCGAGGTTTGCGGCGACGGCAGTTCGGGACGCGGACCCAAACCCGTGTCGCCGATGTCCTCCGTCGTCGACGCGCAGGCGGCCAGACTCAGCGCGAGCATCGCGGCGACTGCGCCGAGGCGCGCTTCGGCCCATCGCGTGTGAAGCTTGTTCATTGCATTCGCCTCGCAGGTTGCGGATTTTATGCGCGTGCCTAGACCTCGCCGCGCCGTAGCAGATAATCGAGCCCGCCGACCCGAAACCATCGATAGCCATACGGCTCGAGCACGACCGCATGACGGCCGTCGTCCTTCTCCTCGCTGTGATCGTCCGAGAGCAGGTTGATGAGCCGGTTCTGTTCCGGCTCCTTGCAGCCCGAGCGGAATTTCACCGTGCATGCCTGCGCGCCGAAGTTATGCAGGCATATCACCGAGTTGTTGCGCCAGTCGTAGCGAAGCGCGAGCACATCGTTGCGCGAGGTGCGCAGCACGGCGAAGTCGCCCCAACTGATTTCCGGCACTTCGCGGCGCATGCGGATCATGCGTTCCATCCAGTTCAGCAGCGAATTCGGATCGCGCCGCTGCGTCGCGACATTGATGCGCTCGAACCCGTAAGCGCCGCCCGTGATCACGCGGCACGGCGGCTTCGGGTGCTTGGTGAAGCCCCCTTCCGGTTCCGTCGACCATTGCATCGGCGTGCGCGCGCATTCGCGCTCGGGCAGGCGCAGGTCGTCGCCCATGCCGATTTCATCGCCGTAACGGAACACCGGCGTGCCGGGTAACGTCAGCATCAGACTGTAGGCGAGTTCGAGCCGGCGCCGGTCGCCCGCGAGCATCGGCGCAAGCCGGCGGCGAATGCCCCGCTCATAGAGCTGCATGTCGGGCTCGGGCGCGAACGCGGCAAACACGGCGTCGCGCTGCTCGGGCGTGAGGCGGCCAAGATCGAGCTCGTCGTGATTGCGCAGAAACACGCCCCATTGCGCGGTCGACGGACGCGGCCGCGTCGCCGTCAGCGCTTTTTTCAGCGGCGCGGTATCGCCGGTTGCCAGCGTGTAGAACGTGTGCTGATTGAGCTGGAAATTGAACATCATCTGCAGACGCTCGCCCTGATCGCCGAAATATTCGAGGTCGGTATTGGGCAGCACGTTGGCCTCGGCGAGAATGATCGCATCACCCTGACGCCATTGCAGGAACTCGCGAAACGCGCGCAGCATGTCGTATTGCTCGACGGGCTTCTTGACCTTCGGGCCTTTCGTCGCGATCACGAAAGGCACCGCGTCCATGCGAAAGCCCGACACGCCGAGCTGGATCCAGAAGCCCATGATCTTCAGCAATTCCGCGCGCACGTACGGGTTCGCCGTGTTCAGGTCCGGCTGAAAGTCGTAGAAGCGATGGAAATACCAGCGCTTGGCCTGCTTGTCGAACGACCATGTGGACTTCTGCACGCCGGGAAATACCACGCCGTCTTTCGCGTTCGGCGGCTGCCTGTCGGACCAGACATACCAGTCGCGATACTGCGACTCAGGATCGCTGCGTGCTTCCCTGAACCACGGGTGCTGATCGGACGTGTGATTAATGACCAGGTCGATCATCACGCGCAAGCCGCGCTCGCGGCACGCATGCGTGAACTCGGAGAAGTCGCCGAGCGTGCCGTATTTCGGATCGACGTTGTAGTAGTCGCAGATGTCGTAGCCGTTGTCGCGCCCCGGCGAAGGCTGGAAAGGCATCAGCCACACCGTCGTCACGCCGAGCCCCTGCAGGTAGTCGAGGCGGCGCAGAAGGCCCTTGAAGTCGCCGACACCGTCGCCGTTCGCGTCCATGAACGTGCCTACCGAGAGGCAATACACAATCGCGTTCTTGTACCAGAGGTCATTGAGCATGCAACCTGCGCCTTGCGCCATAACAATCGATCGTTGAGAGGACTTGCAATGTCGGAACTGGCATGGTGGCAACGCGGCGTGATCTATCAGATCTATCCGCGCTCGTTTCAGGACAGCAACGGCGACGGCATCGGCGATCTCGCGGGCATGAACTCGCGTCTGCCGTATCTCGCCGAACTGGGCGTCGATGCAGTGTGGGTGTCTCCGATCTACCCGTCGCCCATGGCCGACTTCGGTTACGACGTCGCGGACTACTGCAACATCGACCCGATGTTCGGCACTCTGGCCGACTTCAAGCAATTCGCGGACCGCGCCCACGGACTCGGCATGAAGGTGCTGCTCGACTTCGTGCCGAATCATTCGTCGGACCGGCATCCGTGGTTCGAGGAAAGCCGCTCGTCGCGCGACAATCCGAAGCGCGACTGGTATCTGTGGCGCGATCCGGCGCCCGGCGGCGGGCCGCCCAACAACTGGCAGAGCCGCATGGGCGGGTCCGCGTGGGAATGGGACGAGCGTACCGGCCAGTACTACTATCACGCGTTCCTGCGCGAACAGCCGGATCTGAACTGGCGGAACCCGCAGGTGCGCCGCGCGATGGACGACGTGCTGCGGTTCTGGCTGGATCACGGCGTCGACGGCTTTCGTGTCGACGTGCTGTGGCTTCTCATCAAGGACGCGCAGTTCCGCGACAATCCGCCGAACCCCGCCTATGAGCCGGGTCAGCCCGACCATCACCGGCAATTGCACACGTACACCGAAGACCAGCCCGAAGTGCACGACATCGTGCGCTCGATGCGCGCCACGCTCGCCGAATACGGCCAGCGCGTGCTGATCGGCGAGATCTATTTGCCGGTTCCGCAACTCATCCGCTATTACGGCGCGAACGGCGACGGCGCGGACATGCCGTTCAATTTCCAGTTGCTCAACGCAACATGGCATGCCGGCGAAATCGCACGCATGATCCGCGATTACGACACCGCGCTGCCCGAACACGCATGGCCGAACTGGGTGCTCGGCAATCACGACAATCCGCGCGTCGCTTCACGCGTGGGCCTCGCGCAGGCACGCGTGGCCGCGGTGCTGCTGCTGACGCTGCGCGGCACGCCGACGCTGTATTACGGCGATGAAATCGGTATGACGGATGGCGTGATTCCGCCGGATCAGGTGCAAGACCCCGCTGAAATACGCCAGCCTGGCATCGGCCAGGGACGCGATCCCGAGCGCACGCCGATGCAATGGGACACGTCGCTGCCGAATGCCGGTTTTACAACCGGCAGGTCATGGTTACCGGTCGCGAGCGACACGAGCGTGCTTATCCAGAACGGCGATCCGTCGAGCATGTTGTCGCTTTATCGCCGGCTGCTTAAATTGCGGCGCAACAATGCGGCGCTCGTGCAAGGCGCGATTGAACACGTCGCCGCTTATGGCGACGTGCTGACTTACGAGCGGCATCATCGCGGCCAGCGTTTGTTCATTGCGCTCAACATGGGTGCAGCGGATGCCGAAGTCGAATCGCGTGAGGGCGTGGTGCTGCTCTCCACATTCGCGGGCCGCGACGGCCAGCCGCTTGTACAAGGCGCGAATCGTCTTGCAGCAGGCGAGGCGCTGATCGCGTCGGTGTGATGGCAATTCTGCGCTTGCGGCCAGCGCTTCTTCGGGACTCTTCGGCAGCACCACTCTGAAGGTCGAGCCGTGCCCGACTTCGGAGCGCACCTCGATGCGCCCGCCCTGCTTCCTGACGATGCCATACGAAATCGACAAGCCGAGCCCCGTGCCTGTGCCGACCGGTTTGGTCGTGAAAAACGGATCGAAGATGCGGTCGCGATGTTCCGGCTTGATGCCCTGTCCGCTGTCTTCCACTTCGATCCATACGCTCGTTTCGTCGTGACCTGTGCGCACGACGATGTGCCCATGCCCTTCGATGGATTGCGCCGCGTTCATCAGCAGATTCATGAAGACCTGGTTGAGTTGCGACGGAATGCATTCGAGCTCGGGAATCGCGCCGAACTCGCGCTTTAACTCAGCCTTGTACTTCAGCTCATTCCAGACGATGTTGATCGTCGTGTCGAGATTGCTCTCGAGATTGGCCCACTGCTTCTCGGCCTTGTCGACATGCGAAAAGTCCTTCAAGCCCTGCACGATGCGCTTGACTCGCTGCAAGCCTTCCACGGATTCGGAGAGCAGCGTCGGAATATCGCTGCGCAGATAGTCGATGTCGATCTCGCGCTTCAGTTCGATGAGCGCGGCCCGCGACTCCGCAATCAGCTCGGCCTCGCTGCGCTCATAAGCGGCGAGCGCGGTCAACAAGTCCGCCATATAGCGTTGCAGCGTGCCGAGGTTGGCATTCACAAAGCCAACCGGATTGTTGATCTCATGCGCAACGCCCGCGGCAAGCTGACCAATCGACGCGAGCTTTTCCGACTGCAACAACTGGCTATGCGCTTGCGCTAACTCGTTGATGAGCGCTTCCTGACGCGCCTTTTCTTCACGCAGCGCGGCGTACGCATGCGCAAGCTGGCGCCGGTCGTCCTGGAACTGCTCGACCGCGCGCGCCATTTCGCCGATCTCGTCGCGGCCCTTGACGATGCGCGAGACGTGCTGCTCATCGGCAGGGTCGCCGCTGCGCAGATTGCTGCTGACCACTTCGAGGCGCGCGAGCACATGCTTGCCGAGAAACGCATGCGCGACGAGCCACGCAAACAGCAGGCTCACGGCGACGAGACCGGTAATCCAGCGCTCGTGTCGCGCGGATGTCGCCGCGAGCCGCTGCACGGCCTGCTGAAACTCCTGCGTGCATCGGTCGGATTGAAGCTGCGCCGAGGCGACCATTGCGCTCGCTTGCTGACGCAGGCCGTCGCTGAATCGATCGCGCGAGGCGACGGTTTGCGAATCGGCTCCCGCGGCCGTGCTGTTTTGATCCGCCACGTTAGGCGCATGCGCAATCGCCGCGCTCAACTCGCTCTCGCGCAACTGCGCGACGATGTTCACCGTGTTGCGAAACAACTGGCTCGCCTGATGAAGGTCGAGCACGCTGACGTCGTCGTCATTGGCGGCGGCGAGCCGGTCCGACAGGCGGTCGAATAGTTGCAGTTGCCTGATGATGTCCGCGTAACTCGCACGCATCGCATCGAGCGAACCGGTGCTCGCGAGCCGCGCCGATTCGCGCTCGATCAGCAACGTGTGCTGCACCAGCGTGTCGGCGGCCTGCATGCGCGTGAGTTCGCCGGTGGCGAGCAGGCGCGTCTCGTTGGTCGCCACGCGCAGCGTGTAGACGGCGGTCAGGCCGCTCGTCGCGATCAGCAGCGTGAGCACGACCGTCGCCAGCGTGAACTGCCGGCGCAATGAGCGCGGCAACAGCTTCAGGCGTCTCGCCGCTAGTCGCATGAACTGCGCTCCGGGTGCGTTGTTTTGTTCATCGGCGCGTTCATCGCCTTTATCGCTTCCAGATGCCGCGATACAGGTTGCGATAGCCGTTGCCAGGATCGAACTGCCCTTGCAATCCGCCATCGAACGCGATGTTTGCGGCCGTCACCAGATGCACCGGCGACACATAACCTGTCACCGGCTGATGCGCGAGCAGCCGATTCAATTCGTCGACGAGTTGCCAGCCTTGAAAGTTGAGCGGCTCGGCGACCGTGCCGGTCTGGAACGTGCCGGCCTGAATGCGCAGGAAAGCGGCCGCGCTGCCGTCGCCCGCGGACAGCATGCTCAGGCCGCGGCCCATGTTGCCCGCGCGCGTGAGCGCGGGCGCCGCGTAGTCGAAGTAGATGTCGTTGATCGCGAGCGCGTAGTTCCAGCTCTTGCCGTATTGCGCGAGCAGTTCGTCGGTGACCGCGGGCATCTGCTCGGCGCTTTTTGAAATCGCCACATCGCGCACCGCAAGCAGCCGGCAATCGCGGCATGCGCGAATCACGTCGAGCATGGCATCCGTCTTGGCTCTTGCGATCTGGAAATTGCCGTCGGTAAACACCACGACGCCCGCGCGCGCGCCTGACTGAATCACCGCGGCCATCGCCGTGAGGCGCGCGACGTCGAGCGGATTGGTCGACACGTTCATCGCGACCGGACTGTTCGTCATTGCGCCTGCAATTGGCCCGACATGCCAGCCGACGAGCGGAATGCGGCGCGCGGCGAACGGCTGCAAGTCCTGCTTCATCTCGCCCGCGTCGACGCCGACGAGGATCGCGCCGTCCGGCTGCAATGCGAGCGCCGCGGCAACGGCCTTGCTGCGGCCTTCAGCGGTTCCGTGCGCATCGTAGACACGCGTATTCCAACCGATCGCGTTGGCGGCTTCCTTGATGCCTTTCGCGACGCCCAGCACGCCGCCGTTACGCAGATCCTCGCAGATGATCGCGATGCTTGCGCCGGGCACCGCCGACGGTCCAGACTTCGGGCCGCTCCAATGCGACGCCGGTTCGCTCGCGCTATCCACGGCGCGCTGCATCGCGGCGAGGTCGAGCGCGGTGTCGGCTGTCGCGCGATGAGCGGGCTGCGGCGCGCTCTGTCCGCACACGGGACGCATGCACAGGCCGCAGAGCACGAGCAACGCGGCCGTGAGCCCAAGGCGTGAATGCATGACTTCTCCCGATATGCCGAACGATGCGTCATCGCCTCGCGCTCTCCTCAATGCGGAGCGCGCGAGGCGAGACATTCCTCTTGCTCGTGTTAACGGCGGATTCGCGGCCCGCTTGATACGCCGCGCATTACGGGAAACCCTTGCATTGCGGTTGGGGTTGCGGTTGCGCTTTTGCGCCACGTTGCATGCGCTTTGGCCCAGGGTAAATACCGCTCCGCGCGCGCCCCTTACGTTCCGTTAATTCATTCATGGCGGCGAAGAGAGCGCCGCATGCTTTGTCTTTTCACGGGCCATTTCTTCGGTGAAAACCAGTCTGTCGGAAGCTATTGTCGAGCGCGTGAACTGCGGTGTCTTCACCGTGGATCGCGAGTTGCGCATCCTGACGTGGAATCGCTTCATGCAATCGCATAGCGGGCGTTCGGCCGAATCGGTAGTCGGCCAGAATCTGCTCGACGTGTTTCCCGAATTGCCGCGGCAGTGGCTCAGCAGAAAGATCGAAGGCGTGTTCGTGCTGGGCACGCCGGCTTATTCGTCGTGGGAGCATCGGCCGTACCTGTTTCGCTTCGAGCATTCGCGTCCGATCACCGGCACGATCGACGCGATGCGCCAGAACTGCAACTTCATTCCGATCGAGAACAGCCGCGGCGAAGTGGTCGCGGTCGGCGTCGCGATCGTCGATACGACCGACGTGTGCATTGCGTACGGCGAGCTTCAGGATCGCGAGAAGGCGGTCACGAACGCGCTGGCCGAGCTGACCGTGCGCAACCAGCAGCTTACTTCGCTCAACGATGCGCTGGCGCATGCGCATCAGCAATTGCTGCAATCGGAGAAGCTGGCCGCGATCGGCCAACTCGCGGCGGGCGTCGCGCACGAGATCAACAATCCGGTCGGCTTCGTGCTGTCGAACCTGAACACGCTCGACGGCTACGTGAAGACGCTGATCCGCTATGCCGCCGACGTTCAACGCATGGTGAGCGAAGCCGCGCCCGCACTGAAGCATGACATCGAGGCGCTCGCGGAACAGGCGGACCTCGACTATCTGCTCGGCGACGCACCGACGCTCGTGCACGAATCGAAGGAAGGACTCGCGCGCGTGCGCACCATTGTGGTCGATCTGCGCGACTTCTCGCGCGTGGACAGCACGCAGGTATGGGAACTCGCGGACATTCATCGCTGCATCGAGTCGACGCTGAACATCGTCCATAACGAAGTGAAGTACTGCGCGCATCTCGTGCGCGAATACGCGGAGATTCCATTCGTGCGCTGCATTCCGTCGCAGATCAGCCAGGTCGTGCTCAACCTGGTCGTGAACGCGGCGCAAGCGTACGGCGGCAATCACGAGCAGCACGGCGCGCCGCGCGGCACCATCACCGTGCGCACTGGCATGGATGCGGCCGACCCGTCGCGCGTGTGGTTCGAAGTCGCCGACATGGGGTGCGGCATTCCGCCCGAACTGTTGAAGCGCATTTTCGATCCGTTCTTTACGACGAAACCCGTGGGCCAGGGGACCGGCCTCGGTTTGTCGGTGACCTATGGAATCGTCAACGCGCATCGCGGCACGATCTCCGTGGCGAGCACCATCGGCGAAGGCACCACCTTCCGCGTCACGCTGCCCGTCGACGGAGCGCAGCCTGAAGACAGCAACACCGAAGCGCTCGCGCAAAGCGGTTCGCTCGATGCAATCGCGTTGCCGGCGCAGTCGCCGGCAGCCACATGAGGTAGACCTATGCCATTGCCTGTACTCGTTGTCGACGATTCGACACTCGCCCGCAAACTATTGATCCGCTCGCTGCCCGAGGAGTGGGACATCGAGATCACCCAGGCGTCGGACGGCGCGGCCGCGCTCGAGCTGTATCGCGCCGGCAAGGGCGCCGTGATGTTTCTCGATCTGACGATGCCGATCATGAACGGCTTTCAGGTGCTCGAAGCGATCCAGCACGAGGGCCTCGATACGTTTGTGATCGTCGTGTCGGCGGACGTGCAGTGCGGCGCCGTCGAGCGCGCGAAGTCGCTCGGCGCGATCGGCTTCATTTCCAAGCCGGTATCGCCCGAAGCGATCCGGCCGATTCTCGCGGAGTACGGTCTCCATGAATGAACAGTTTCTGAACGAAGACCAGCGCGACGCGTTGCAGGAGATCTGCAACGTCGGCATGGGCAAGGCCGCCGCCGCACTGGCCAAACTGCTGGGCGCTTTCGTCACGCTGTCGGTGCCGAATATCCGCGTCGTCGGCGTCGAGCAATTGCGCGTCGCGCTCGGCGCACAGGACGACAGCGAATTGCGGCCGGTGCGCCAGGCGTTTCAATCCGACATATCCGGCGAGGCGATCGTGCTGGTCGGCAAGGACGGTCAGCGCGAACTGCAACAACTGATGGGTCATGACGTCGGCGAGCCCGACACCGAAGTCGAAGTGTTGTGCGACATCACGAACCTGCTGGTCGGCGCCTGCGTGCAAAGCGTGTTCGAACAGTTGGGGCGGCACATCTGCTTCTCGCAGCCGACGCTGTTGCCTTGTGCGACGAAGACGCGGGACGGACTGCTGCCCGGCGGCCGCTGGGACGTCGCGCTGCTGCTCGAGATTCACTTCACGCTCGAGCAAGGCGGCTTCGGCGCGCGCATGGTGCTGTTGCTGCCCGATGCGGCAATCCGCGGAATGAAGGAAGCGCTCGACCACTTTCTGGAAGCGCTGTAATGCGGGCCGATGCAAAGCGCGCTGTAAAACGCGCTGTTATTTGCGCTAACCACGAGGTTAATCATGGCTGAGCTTCAGGCAACCGGCAATTCCATCGAGCCCGCTCGCGAAGAACCCGTGCAGCAAACACCGCTCGCTTCTTTCGATGCCGCTGCGGATGCAGCGCCCGCGACAGTCCCCACGCTGCTGCTTGTCGACGACGAGCCCGGCGTGATCTCGTCGCTCAAACGCCTGCTGCGCCCGCTGAAGTACGAGGTGCTGAGCGCGAACAGCGGCGCGGAAGCACTCACGCTGCTCGAATCGGCGCGCGTCGACGTGATCATTTCCGACATGCGCATGCCGAACATGGACGGCGCGGAGTTTCTGTCGCGCTCGCGCAGCATGGCGCCCGACGCGATCCGCATTCTGCTCACCGGCTATTCCGAAGTCGATGCGGTCGTGCGCGCGGTCAACGAAGGCCACGTCTATCACTATCTGCACAAGCCGTGGGACGACCAGGATCTGCTGCTCACGATCCAGCGCGCGCTCGAACAGCTCGCGCTGCAACGCAAGACCGAACGGCTCGCCGCGCTGTTGCAGGAACAGAACGAGAAGCTCTCGTCGTTCAACATGGAACTCGAGCGCGAGGTCGATGCACGCACCGAGGAAATACGTCAGACCGTGATGTTTCTCGAAGGCGCGCAACAAGACCTCAAAAGCAACTTCCTGACGATGGTGAAGGTCTGCGCGAACATGGTCGAAATGCGCTGCGGGCTGCCCGGCCATTCGGCGCGAATCGGCGAGACGGCAAGACAGCTCGGCGCCGCGCTCGGCCTGAGCGACTACGCGTGCAACGAATTGCTGATGGCGGGCTTGCTGCATGGGATCGGCAAACTGTTTCTGCCCGATGCGCTGCTGAAGACGCCTATCGCGAAGCTTCAGCCGCAGGAAGCGAAGCTGTATCAGCTTCATCCGTTGCATGGGCAGATGGCGCTCACGCCGGTCTCGCAACTAAGCGGCGTGCAGGCGATGATTCGCCATCAGTATGAACGTTACGACGGACGCGGCACGCCGGATGGCCTGCTCGGCGGCCTGATTCCGCTCGGCGCTCGCGTGCTTGCGCTGGCGCGCGATGCGGAAGATCTGCGCATCGGCGTGATTGCGCCGCAAAAGATGAACGACGCGCAGATCATCTCGACCGTGCGCGCGCAAAGCGGCATTCGCTACGATCCGGCGATTGCGGAGAAGTACATCGAGTTGCTGATGAAGCACGCGGAATTGACGCCGGAAGGCGTGCCCGACCGCGTCGACGCATCGCATCTGAAGGAAGGCATGAAACTCGCCGACGATCTGCGCACGTCGCGCGGCACGCTGCTGATGACCAAGGGCAAGGTGCTGTCCGCCGAGCAGGTCACTCAGATTCGCCGCTATGAAATCCACGAGGGCGAGCCGTTCGTGATTCTGGTCGAGCGCGCGGCGGAGGTGCGGAAGGCGGAAGTGGCGTGAGCGGGTCCGATGAGGTCACGTCAGCTCATCCGTTGCCATTGCTGTTGCTGTTGCCATTGCCGTTGCCGCGGCACAGCGCGGCGGCCGCGAAACCTGCTGCGAGCGCCGCATACACGTAGAACATCGAGCGCTTCGTCAAATGCGCTTCAAAGCCTGGCGTGAGACGGCGCGGCACCATGTGATAGTCGACGGTATAAGCGACGGCCGCAGTCGTAACCGCACTCGCCGCGATGTCCGCGACACCGGCGCGGCGTTTTACATGGCACTGCCAGCGGTCCAGTAATCCTTCGAACAGCACGCCCCAAAAAATCGCCGACGCCTGATGGATCGCGAGACCCGTCAGCGTGAAGCGCGCGCTCGGACCCGTTTCGCTGAACGCGCGGCGCGGCCACAAGCAATGCGTGACGGCGTTGAGCGGCGCGTACGGCGTGCTGCCGTCGGCGCGCGCTCGCGCGGCGGCGGCGACGGCTGCGGCGCTGCCCGCTGCGGTGCCCGACACCGTCGCGCGGCACACGAGATTGGCGAGACGGTTCATCAGTCGCCTCCCGATCCGTGCGCTGAATCTTCGAGACCGTGACCGGCCTTGCTTCGCTCGACCAGATAGCAGCCGCGCTCGACGCCATCGCGTAACGCCTCCGCATGCGTCGTCCATTCCGGTGTGACCGGTTCGGCGTCGGGCAGCGCGAACGGCTTGCCGTCCACGGACGCGTCGATTCGCGCGACCCACGCGCCCCGATCGTTCTGCTTCGCACTGACGACGATATCCACGCCGCGATGCGTCACGCGCATCGTGCCGTCGCTTTGCGTCTGTAGGTCGGTGCTGCGGAAATCCGTGCCTGCCATGCGTGCCTCCAATGCATCGTCCGATACGCGGATGGAGCAACGTGCGTGCCCTGCGATGGCACGGCCATTGCTGCGCCCCAGGTTCAGAGACAGACGTCAGACATTTGGGCATCGACGTGAAAAGCACATCCGGCGAGATTCATATCGGCATTTCAGGCTGGCGCTACAAAGGGTGGCGCGGGACGTTCTATCCGAAAGGCCTGAAGCAGGACAGCGAGTTGCAGTACGCATCGGGCCTCATGCAGACGATCGAAATCAACGGTACGCACTACAGCCTGCAATCGCTCGACAGTTGGCAGCACTGGTACGCGGAAACGCCGCCCGGTTTTGTTTTCAGCGTGAAAGGCGCACGCTATCTGACGCACCTTCTGCGCTTTCGCGACGAGACGGCCACCGTCGCGTGCGCGAATTTTTTTGCGCAGGGACTGCTCGCGCTGAAGGACAAGCTCGGGCCGATACTGTGGCAATTTCCGCCGTCGTTGCGTTTCGATCCTGAGCACATGGAGCGCTTCCTGAGCCTGCTGCCGCGCGATACCGGAGCGGCGCTCGCGCTCGCGCAACAGCACGATCAGCGCGTGAAGACGCCGTATGTGGAGATCGACCGCAAACGCAAATTGCGTCACGCGATTGAAGTGCGTCATGACAGTTTCGTCGACCCCGCGTTCGTGAAGCTGCTGCGTCGTCACAAGGTCGCGCTCGTCGTGTCGGATTCGACTGAAGCATGGCCGCAGTTCGAGGATCTCAGCGCGGGCTTCGTCTACATCCGTCTGCACGGCACCGAGACCAAGTATTCGGGAGAGTACTCCGATGCGGCGCTCGAACGATGGGCGCGCAGAATCGAATCGTGGAGCCAGGGTTCGCAGCCCGCCGACGCGCGTCTCGCCGCGCCGGCCCTGCAGCCGCCTCGCGCGCAAACGCGTGACGTGTACTGCTATTTCGACAACGATGCAAAAACCAACGCACCGTTCGACGCGCAACGATTGATGGAGCGCCTCGGGCTGCACGCGCAGCAAGCGGCGGCGTGAGAGCACGCCACGCCCGCTTCTATTTGCGCCGCTGCGCGAGTTTTTTCGCGTCCTGCAGCGCGGCGACGATCGCCGCATACGCGCGATGACGTGTCTCGGGATCGGGCGCACGCAAGGCGAACGAAGGATGATACGTCGCGACCACGAGCCGGTCGCCGTGTTCGATGACCTTGCCGATCGCGTCCTGCAAGCGCGACTTCGGATCTTCGAGCACGGCTTTCAGCGCGGTCGCGCCCAATGCGACGATCACGTGAGCGCCGACGCTCTCGAGTTCCTGATCGAGCCAGTAGCGGCACGCGTCCACCTCGCGTTGCCCCGGCGTTTTATGCATGCGGCGCTTGCCGCGCGGCGTCCATTTGAAATGCTTGACCGCGTTGGTCACATAGACTTCCTTGCGACCGACGCCGGCTTCGACAAGCGCGTCGTCGAGCAACGCGCCGGCTGGGCCGACAAACGGCAAGCCTTGCAGATCTTCCTTGTCGCCCGGCTGCTCGCCGACCATCATGATCGGCGCACGGCGTGGACCGGCGCCCGGCACGCCTTGGGTCGCGTTGGCCCAGAGCGGACAGCGGCGGCAATCGTCGAGTGTCGCGGGATGCTGGTCGGGATCGACCTCGGGCGCGGCCGGCTCTTCGCCTTCCGTGGATGATGGGCGTTTCGGTGTGCGCTTGGGTGTGCGCTTCGTGGTAACCATATTTTGTCGCGTTGCGCTGCTCGCTTCGCGTTTTTGCATGGGGCGGATATGCACGCGAAGCAAGCAAGCCGCGTTCCGACGACAGGCCATGCGCTGCATCACGAAGCCAGGCGCGCAATGTGCTTGGGAATAAGCCTGCCGATGGCCCTTGCGTTAGCGGCGTCATAGGCAACCATCGGAGCGCACGGTAAATTTTTCACGGCAGGCAACCGGCGCCATGAGCCGACAACAGAAGGAGAAAAACGATGACCCTGCTTATCTACCTGGTCGGATGGATCATTTTTATCGGCGGTGTCGCGTGGGGATTGACGGCGCTGCACGTCGCGCAGCACATCATCGCGATCGTGGCCGTGATTCTGTTCGGCATCGCGGTCATCACCGGTGCGACGCGAGCGCGCAATCGGGATCGGTCGTAGCGTGATGTGCGCCTGCGCGCGCGGGCGAACCGTCGTGTGTTGGGCGCTTCAGAAAAATGCCGGCGAGTCGCTCGCCAGCCTATCCGTTCAATTGTCGCCGGCGTTATCTTCGAGCAACGGAAAACTAAGGTCGAGGGTAATCAGGTAGCGCTCCTCGTTTGGTCGGTCGTCCGTCCGAAAGCATCGGATATTGAGCGAAACCTGATACTTGTTGTCGGCCTGCCATCGTGTCGTCGGTGCGTGGCACGCCCGAATTGCATCGCGCGCCGTCTGCGTGTCTTCGATCGGGCGATTCGTCGACGAGTGAAACGGCTTCCATCCCCCTCGCCTGAACTGGTTCTGTAAGTCCGTGAGGATAGCCATCGATTCGTCAAGCGGTAGTGTTTCGACTTGCGGCGAAAGACTCACTGACCATACATTGCCATGTTTGTCATACCCCACGTTAAGGAATTTCGCCGGGGGCGTCGTAAAGCCAAATCGCGAGTCTGCAAACCTGAACTTTGCAGGACGGAGCACGTAGCCTCCCCAAGCTGCATTTGGCTGGACAGGCGGAAGCGTGGACCGCGATTGCGTGCGGACCTGTTCGTAAGGTTGGCCAAGCGTAAGAACGACTTCATCAACCGGCCGTGCCATTGCGAGCAATCCCCATACGGCAACGCAGCCCGCCACGATGCAAGCGAGATAGCCGGACCACCTGATTTTTCGACTCAGCATGCTTACCTTGGATGCGCAATGAGAAAAAGTGAGCTCTCAACGTCGTATTTCTGAAGTGGATCACGTAGTAGCTGGTCGAAACGCTCGGCTGCACGCAGGACAAACGCCATGCGTTGCGCGCCGTCCGCCAGATTTGCAAGCGGTTCCTTGCTGAAACGTTCGTTTCTGGCGTTGGCCCCCGTCACCGTACATTCGTTCGCGAAGGCAAGCTGTATTTCCCGCGCCGATCCGGTCGGGATATGCAGCGCCCACGCGAATTGATTGGCGCGCATCAGCAGCGCGAATGCCGGATCGTTGTACATGGCCGGTTGCAGGATATTGAGTTGTTCGTGTTGCGCAAGCTGTTCAACGCCGGTCGAAATATCGCCGCTATCAATCGCGGAAAAGGCGCGCAAAACTTCTGGTTTGGTTTCGGCGAAAAGGACACGATCCGCGATTGGCCACACGACCACCCCGCGTAATGCCTGTCGCTCTTGCAGGCATCTCTTGAACCGCTGTAGCCCAAACTTCTTGTAGAACATGTGCAGCGGCCACACGTCGAGGAACAGCGACGTATTGCCCTTTGCCAGCATCCGATAGACCTTGCCAGCGCCTTCTGCGGTCGCAGCGCCCGCAGCGGACTGTGCCCCGTAGCCCATCATCCATGCAGCAGGGCCAACACTCGTTACCTTGCGCAAATTGGCAGCACTGTCCGAAGCCGATTTGACGATCATGTCGGCCGCGTTCAGTAGCCCGCAGCCTACCTGCTTCGATGCGAAGGCCGCGAGTCCCGCCCACTGAAAGCGATGATCGTCCAGCCACAATTGCGCATAGGCCGCGTTGATGCGCCGGTTACGCGCAATCGGATCGTCAACGGCGACGATGGCCTCGGCCTGCTTCTGATAGAACCGCCAGCAGTCGATGCAGTCGTGCTTGTTGTCTTCGGCCCGTTTTGCTTCTTCAGCTTCTTCCTCTTTCCAGTTCGGGTAACAAACCGGACACCTTGGGTTGTCGCACTTCTGCATGAAATCTGCTCGTTGTTATTGGTCCAGTACCGTTCCTGGTGCGGCGTAAACCTAGCAGATCGCGCAACATCCATGTTTTTGGGATATTCGCCGCGTTTTCGGGCAAAAGCGATGCATGCCCGCGGCCACGCACAAAATCCATTCCTCTCTCCCTGCTAAGAATCGGCGAAATCCTTGGTTGCTCCGCGCTCGCCGTATGTCTTACCGTTGCCGGATTGCGCATTGCGCGTCCCATACGGAGAACCCATGTCCGCGCCCTCTTCACACGACAACCCGCCGCATGCGGCCGGCCTTGCCGATGCCGCGCAACTTTTCGACGACAACGCGCTGACGCGCCGCTTCGCGCCCGTGTTCGCGCGCATCGCAGAAGGCGCGGTGCATCGCGAACGGCATCGCGAGCTTGCCTACGAACCTGTCGAATGGCTGCGCGAAGCCGGCTATACGAAGCTGCGCGTACCGGCGCAATACGGCGGCGAAGGCGTGTCGCTGAGCGAGTTCCTTGGCCTCGTCACGCGCCTCGGCGAAGCGGATTCGAACCTGCCGCAAATCCTGCGCGTGCATGGCGGCTTCATTGAATCACTGCTGGAATATGGCGACGACGCGTTGCGCGACCGCTGGCTCACACGCGTCGCGCAAGGGCAGATCATCGGCGGCGCGGTGGCCGAACGCACCGCCGTCACCAACAACAGCCTGCGTCTCACGCAGACCGACGGCGTGTGGCATCTCGACGGAGAGAAGTACTACACCACCGGCACGCTCTACGCGGACTGGGTCGACGTCACCGCGTACGACGGCGAAAGCGACCTGCGCGTGCTCGTCAAGACCGACACGCCGGGTCTCGAACGTATCGACGATTGGGACGGTTTCGGCCAGCGCCTGACGGGCAGCGGCACCACGCGCTTTAACCATGTGCCCATCTCGCGCGAGAACGTGTACCGGCGCTATGACGCGTCGGCGCCGCGCCGCAACAGCGTGCTCACGTCGTACTATCAGGCGCTGCATATCGCGAATCTGGCCGGCATTAGCCGTGCCGCGCTGCGCGACGCCGTCGCCTTCGCGCAGGCAAAGACGCGAACCTTCGGAATCCCAGGCGAATCGAGTCCGCGCGACAATCCGCTCGTGCAACGCGTGGTCGGCCGGCTCGCGAGCCTCGCGTATTCGACGCAAAGCATCAGTGCATCGCTCGCAAGGGCCATCGACGAAGTACTGATCGCGCGGCACGAAGGCCGCACGACCGAAGAGACCTATTTCCGGCTCGACATCCAGACCTTCCAGGCGCAGCAGATCGCCATCGAGCAAACGTTGCAGGCCGCGACGCTGCTGTTCGAAGTGGGTGGCGCATCGGCGACGAGCGAAACGCGGCGCTTCGACCGCTACTGGCGCAATGCGCGCGTGCTCGCGTCGCACAATCCGGCGATCATCCGCGAGGCCGCCATCGGCGACTTCTATCTGAACGGCAGGCCGCACAACGAGCGCTTCGGCATAGCGCGGCCGGCCGCGCAGGCGGCGTGACACGCGCGGCTCCAGGCCGCGCCTTCATGTGGCACAGTAACGTCATCGGTGCACGCGCGCGGAGCGCGGCACGCCACTGCCCTGACGAGCCCCATGAAGAATCTGCCTGCCTACGAGCCGCCGGTCGACGAACAGCAGCTTCTGCTGAAATGGATCCGACGCGCGCGCGAATCCCAGATGAGTCACTACGACATGGCCGATCTGCTGTCCGCGCGCGACCGGCAGATGGGCTGGCTCGTCACTGTGCTGGCCGCGTTCGTGGGCACGGCCGTGTTTGCCTCGCTGAATTCGAGCGCCGTTTCGTTCGAGGTCAGGATGCTGGTCGGGCTCGTGAGCGTGGTCGCCGCGGTGTCGGCGGCGCTGCAAACGTATCTGCGGTATGCGGAGCGCGCCGAAAAACATCGCGCGGCGGGCGCGCGTTATGGCGCGGTGCGGCGGCGTCTCGAATCGGTTTTCGCGGGCGACCCCGACGCGCGCGACGGCCACTATCTGACCGCTATTCGCGACGAGCTTGACCGGCTCGCACAAGACTCGCCGAATGTGCCGCCGCGCAATTTCTATCGCACGCAGCGTGCGTTATCCACCGATCCGCGCCGCGGCACCGACACCTGAGCGTCAAAGCTCACGCATCGAGATCGTTCGCGTCGATGCCCAGTTCGGCGGCCATGCGCCGCACCACCACCTGAAGCCGGCTGACTTCGTCGGCGAGTCTTTTTTGCTCGGCTTTCAGCGCCTCGAACGCGGAGAGCGGCACGCTTTCGTCCGCGCTGCCGCCCGGCTGCGCGAACTCACTCAGGTTCACTTCGCCGCACAGCAAATGCATCCAGCGATGTTCGCGCTCGCCTGGCGTGCGGGGCAGTCTGACGACGCGTGGCGGATCGTTCGCAGCGAGTTCGTCGAGAAACGCTTCGACCGACGAAATATCGGCGAATCCATGAAAGCGCGCGCTGTTCAAACGCAATTCCGCGGCCGTCTGCGGGCCGCGCAGCAGCAAGGTGGTCAGCAACGCGGCCGATTGACTCGGCAAACCAAGCACGCGATTCATGTTGTGCTCGAAGCGCGGCACGCGGCTGCTGCTGCCTTCCATGACGAGGCTGAGCCGCTTGAGGCCGTCGAGCGCGGTCAGCACTTCGGCTTCGGTCGCGTTCATCACCGGCGAGCGGCCGGTCTTCTGGTTGCAGCCCAACGTCAGTGCGTTGAGCGAAAGCGGATAACTGTCGGGCACCGTGTGCTGTTTTTCGACGAGCACGCCAAGCACGCGCCCCTCGAGCAGCGTCAACGCGCGGATCGAAGGACGGGAGGGAACATCGGGAGTCGAATTCATGTAGTGTAGCGGCATGGCTGCCGTGGTGATCGGTGAAACGCCTTGCCGCGCTCAGCGAGGCGGCACTTTTCTGGTTGTGGGCACTATGATAAACGGCCTGGGCGCCGGCGGTGCATCTATCTCGCCGCAGCGGGTCGTATCGCGCGCCGCTGGGCATGTCGCCTGCCTGGCTTTCTGCTTTTTCACATGGAGTATTCAACGCCTATGCGTTTGCAGCCGGTCCTGCGCGTGAG
Organism: Paraburkholderia sp. RCC_158; assembly: GCF_041355255.1. Classification (NCBI taxonomy): domain Bacteria; kingdom Pseudomonadati; phylum Pseudomonadota; class Betaproteobacteria; order Burkholderiales; family Burkholderiaceae; genus Paraburkholderia; species Paraburkholderia sp. RCC_158. Next base: position 109,661 of record NZ_JBFUPM010000011.1, read on the forward strand.
CGCCGTGTCGCTCGCAGTGGGTGCATCACCCACGCAACAACGCACGGCAATGCCTCGCAATCTGTTTCTCCTCTTCCGTATGAACCGCCCTCACCTTGCCCGACGCATCGCCCTCCCGAAGGCCAAGAAACCCCAGTCCCTCGCAGATGCGCTTGCGAATCTCCGCGCTATGCTCGCCAATGCCGCCGGTGAACACCAATAGGTCGATGCCGCCCAGCAAGGCCGCATATCCGCCGATGGTCTTGCGCACCGCCGTGGCGAACGCGTCGAGCGCGAGGGACGCATTCGCGTCGCCCGCCGCCGCGCGTTGTTCGAGCACCTGCATGTCGCTCTCGCCATCGGCGTAACCGGCGAGACCGCTGTGCCGGTTCAGCAGCGTTTCGAGCGCGTCGGCGTCGAGCTTTTCCACACGCATCAGATACAGCAACACGCCCGGATCGAGATCGCCGCAGCGCGTGCCCATCGGCACGCCGCCGGTCGGCGTCATGCCCATCGACGTATCGATCGATTTCCCGTCGCGCAACGCGCACACGCTCGAACCGTTGCCGAGATGAGCGAACACCGCGCGCGGCGGAAGCGCCGCGCCCAGTTGCGCGACGAGCGATTCGTACGAAAGCCCGTGAAATCCATAGCGAATCACGCCGGCATCCGCATAACGGCGCGGCAACGCGAGCTGCGCCGCGCGCGGCGGCAGCGTCGCATGAAACGCGGTGTCGAAGCAGGCAAAGTGCCCGGCGTCGCCGAAGATGGTCTGCGCCTCGTCGATCAACGCGAGCGCCGGCGGAATATGCAGCGGCGCAAAATGCACCGCATCCTGCAAGCGGCGGCGCACCTCGGGCGTGAGCCGCTGATGCGTGCGCAGATGCGGCCCGCCATGCACCACGCGATGCCCGACCGCCGTTGGCTGCGCATAGTGCTGAGCGGCAAGCACAGCCGAGAGCTTTTGCAACGCATCGGTCTGCGATTCCAGCACATGCTGCTCGTGCGCCAGCACGCGTCCGTCCGGCGCGGCAATGCGCAGGCTGCCGTCGCCGCGGCCGATGCCTTGCGCGCTGCCTTCGAGCAGCAGCGATTCGTCGTCGCCCGAATGCGCGAACAGTCCGAACTTCAGCGACGACGATCCGCTGTTCAGCACGAGAATGGTCGGCGGCGAAGCGCCGTGCTGCGTGTTCATGACGCGCCTCGCTCAGTCTTTCCACGTCCAGTTGCGGATTTCTTCCTTGTCGATGCCCTCGGCATGCGCATAGGCGAGATGCTCGATGATCTGCCCACGCAGCCATTCCTTCGCGTGATCGCCGACGCCGCGCAGTTTCGGCACGCGATCGATCACGTCGATGGCGAGCGAAAAGCGGTCTACCTGATTGATGATCGCGAGTTCGAGCGGCGTGTTGATGTTGCCCTTCTCGTGATAACCGTGCACATGCAGGTTGTCGTGATTCGTGCGGTTATACGTCAGCTTGTGAACCAGCGACGCATACGAATGGAAGTTGAAAATCACCGGCTTGCTCGTCGTAAACAGCGAATCGAAATCGCGGCTCGACAGCCCATGCGGATGCGCATGCTCGGGCATCAGCCGGAACAGATCGACGACGTTGACGAAGCGGATCTTTAGATCAGCAAAACGCTCTTTCAGAAGCTGCACGGCGGCGAGCGCCTCCATTGTCGCGATGTCGCCCGCGCACGCGATCACCACGTCCGGCTCGGCGCCCTGGTCGGTCGACGCCCAATCCCAGATGCCGATGCCCTTCGTGCAATGCGTGACGGCCGCATCCATGTCGAGATACTCCAGATGCGGCTGCTTGTCCGACACGATCACGTTCACGTAATCGCGCGAACGCAGGCAGTGATCTGCCACGCTCAACAGACAGTTTGCGTCGGGCGGCAGATAAATGCGCACCACGTCCGGGCTTTTATTCGTCACGACGTCCAGAAAGCCGGGGTCCTGATGCGTGAAGCCGTTGTGATCCTGACGCCATACAAGCGAAGTGATGAGCAGGTTGATCGACGGCACCGGCCGGCGCCAGCCGAGTTCGCGCTTGGCTTTTTCGAGCCACTTTGCGTGCTGGTTGAACATCGAATCGATCACATGCACGAACGCTTCATACGTCGCGAAGAGACCATGCCGGCCCGTCAGCACATAACCTTCGAACCAGCCTTCGAGCGTATGTTCGCTCAGCATTTCCATCACGCGGCCGTTCGCCGATAGCGCGCCGCCGTCCGCATCGTTCGGCTGCGAGTCGGCGAGCCAGGTCTTGTCCGATGCTTCATAGATGGCCGTGAGCTTGTTGCTCGCGGTCTCGTCGGGGCCGAACACGCGGAAGTTGGTCATGTTCCTGCGCATCACGTCGCGCAGAAATTTGCCGAGTGTTTGTGTGGGCGACGAGTACGCGGATGCGGGCTTTTTCACTTCGACCGCGTAGTCGCGAAACGCGGGCATGTCGAGCATCTTGCACAGCACGCCGCCGTCCGCATGCGGATTCGCGCTGATGCGGCGCGTGCCCTTCGGCGCGAGTTCGCGCAATTCCTCGACGAGCCGCCCGCTTTCGTCGAACAGCGACTCGGGCTCGTAACTGCGCAGCCAGCCTTCGAGCAGTTTCAGGCTCTTGCTGTTGGTCGCCGGATCGGCAATGGGCACCTGGTGCGAGCGCCACGAACCTTCCACCTTGTGACCGTCCACTTCTTTCGGACCGGTCCAGCCTTTCGGCGAACGCAGCACGATCATCGGCCAGCGCGGACGCGTCGTGTCGTCGCTGGCGCGCGCATGTTGCTGGATCGCCCTGATTTCGCCGATGCATTGTTCTAGCGTCGCGGCCATCTGCTGATGCATGACGTTTGGATCGTCACCTTCGACGAAATACGGTTTGTGGCCGTAACCGGTCAGCAACGCTTCGAGTTCTTCACGCGGAATGCGTGCGAGCAGCGTCGGATTCGCGATCTTGTAGCCGTTCAGATGCAGCACCGGCAGCACCGCGCCGTCGCGCACCGGGTTCAAAAACTTGTTCGAATGCCATGACGTGGCGAGCGGCCCGGTCTCCGCTTCGCCGTCGCCGATCATCACCGCGACGATCAGGTCGGGGTTGTCGAACGCCGCACCATAGCCATGCGACAGGCTGTAGCCGAGTTCGCCGCCTTCGTGAATGGAGCCCGGCGTTTCCGGCGTGCAGTGCGAGCCGATGCCGCCAGGAAACGAAAACTGGCGGAAAAAGCGCCGCAGGCCGGCTTCGTCTTCGCTGCGGTCCGGATAGATTTCCGAGTAATGTCCTTCGAGATAACAGTTCGCGAGCGTCGCGGGTGCGCCGTGCCCTGGACCGGAAATGTAGATCATGTTTAGGTCGAGCTTGTTGATGAGCCGGTTCAGATGCACGAGCAGGAAGCTCTGTCCAGGGTCCGAGCCCCAATGTCCCAACAGACGATTCTTGATGTGCTCCGGCTTCAGCGGTTCGCGCAGCAGCGGGTTGTCGCGCAGATAGATCATGCCGGCGGACAGGTAATTGCATGCGCGCCAGTAGCGGTCCATCTTGCGCAGCGTGTCGGGGTCGAGAGTTTGCGGCGGGGCAGGACGGGAGATTGCTTCAGCCATGACGTCACTCCTCGTAAGAACTGTCAGGCGGGTTAGCGGACGTTGCGAAGTGTTTTGCCGATGCGTGTCATGCGCGTGACATGACGGGGGTGAGGCGTGTTGCGAAGCGCGGTCGTCTGCGGTGTGACCGCATGCGCGCATCATGGTTCGGGAGTGCGGACAAATGCTTGCGCGTGGTCAAGCGTGACCATCACCGCACGCCGCACGCCCCGCTGCAAGTCCTGCGCCACCCACGCTGCACGCATCCACCGAAACGCTTAAGCTGCGCAAAGCGACTGCGCACATCGTCGCGCACTCGTATTACTCGCTCTTAACCATACACATTCATCATGCCGACTTCCAACCGTATGAAAGCGCCGCTCGTTCTTCTTCTCACGCTCGTGGTGCTGTGCGCGGGCCTGGCTGTCCTCGTCGGCATATTCGGGCTGCTCGTGAAGCTGTTCGGCCACGCGTGATGGGACGTGCCGCTGCGCGCGTCGACGGCGCAAACTGTGTATGCTGCCGGTGTTCATGCGCCGAGCGGCGCAGCGTTCCTGCAAGGAGATTTCATTGACCAATCCGGCCGACTCTTCCCCGCCTTCCGGGCAACCTATCGACCCGCAAGTGCTCGAACTCGCGCGGCAGGTGTTCGACCTCGCGCGCCAGGGCGATGCCGCGATGCTCGCCGCCGTGATCGAAAAAGGCGTGCCGCCCAATCTGCGCAACGACAACGGCGACAGTCTGCTGATGCTCGCGAGCTATCACGGACATGTCGACGCGGTGCGCACGCTGCTCGAACGCGGCGCCGATCCCGACTTGCGCAACAATAACGGCCAGACGCCTATCGCGGGCGCGGCTTTCAAGGGTTTCGACGCCGTGGTCGAAACCTTGCTCGCGCATGGCGCCGATGTCGAAGGTGCATCGCCCGACGGACGCACCGCGCTGATGGTCGCCGCCATGTTCAACCGCACCACGATCATGGATCTGCTGATCGCGCACGGCGCGAATCGCGATGCGCGCGACTCGGCAGGCACAAGCGCACAGGATGCGGCAGGCAGAATGGGCGCCGCCGACGCGCAGGAAAAACTGCGCAACGTCTAGGGCTTTTCCGCCAGCAGCGCTTTCACGTCGAACTGCGCGAGGTCGCCGATCCGCTCGATCGTGACGTCCGCGGGCGGATTGCCGAGTATCTCCTTCGGGTCCAAAGCGTAGTGACCCTGGCGCGGAAATACCGTGGTGAGCCGCCCGCCCCAGGCATTCTTCATCGCGGTGAGAATGCGCAGCTTGTCGTCGACCATCACGTAGTGGCGCGCGGGGTAGCATTCCATCACCTGATCGAGCATCAGCTCCTTGTGGATGTAGATCAGCACGCGGCCTTCGACTTCGTCCCACAGGCCCGAACGCGCGACCTTGCGCGGCTGAAACACCACGTCCCCGTCCGACAGAATCACTGTGGGCCCGTACTCGCCCACGTGGCGCAACGCGTCGAGCGCGCCTGGATAGAGCCGGTTCGCAAACGGATAATCGATCAGAAACGACGACATCAGCAACAGGCGCGTGTCCCGCGGATGCTCCGTGCGATACCGCTGCAACGCGCCGAGGTAGTCGGCATAGCCGAGCTCGCCGCGCAACTGCTCGAAAATTTCCCAATAGCGCGTGCTGTTGTCGGTGCCGAACTCACGCATCATGTGGCTGCGCAAGTCGGAGAGCACATGGTCGTTGTCGAGCAGCGTGTTGTCGCAATCGAAGAGGAAAACGACGTCGTGCGGTGCAGTGCGGGTGGCGGGTGCGGCTGGCATGTGCGGCTCCGTGGATTCGGCTGTGCTCTGTGCTTGTGCTGCTTGCTGCTTGTGCTATTAGCGGACGATCAACCCTGCGAACTCGCGGGCGGCGCAGCCGGCTTTTCTGCATGGCCGCCGAAGTCATGACGCATCGCCGACAACACGCGGTTCGCGAAGTCCGCTTCGCCGCGCGAACTGAAGCGCGCGAACAGCACCGCGCTCAGCACGGGCGCGGGCACGCCTTCGTCGATGGCCGCCGACATCGTCCAGCGTCCCTCGCCCGAATCGGATACGCGGCCCGCGTACTGTTGCAGATCGGCATCGCCCGCGAGCGTGCCCGCGATCAGGTCGAGCAGCCACGAGCCGATCACGCTGCCGCGCCGCCACACTTCGGCGATATCGGCCAGATTGAAATCGTATTGATACAACTGTGGACGACGCAGCGGCGAGGTCTCGGCGTCCGCCTCGCGCGCGTGCTTGCCGGCATCCGCGTGACGCAGAATGTTGAGGCCCTCGGCATACGCGGCCATCAAGCCGTATTCGATGCCGTTGTGGACCATCTTCACGAAGTGCCCTGCGCCGAGCGGACCGCAATGCAGGAAGCCCTGCTCCGCCGTGCTGCTGCCCGGATTGCGTCCTGACGTCGCGGGCGCGGCGGCGGCGCCTGGCGCGAGCGTCGAAAAGATCGGCTCAAGCCGCTCGACGACCTGCGTTTCCCCGCCGATCATCAGGCAATAACCGCGCTCCCGGCCCGCGACGCCGCCGCTCGTACCGACGTCGACGTAATGCAGTTTGCGTGCGGCGAGGTCGGCGCCGCGGCGAATGTCGTCGTGATAGTACGAGTTGCCGCCGTCGATCACGATGTCGCCCGGCTCGAGCAAGGGCACGAGTTTTTCAAGCGTGCCGTCGACCACCGCGGCGGGCACCATCAGCCACACGGCGCGCGGCTTGTCGAGCCTGGCGACGAGGTCTTCGAGCGACGACGCGCCCGTCACGCCCTCCTGCGCGAGCCGCTCGACAGCCGCAGGCTGTACGTCGTAGACGACGCATTGCTGCGCGCCCTTCGTCAGGCGCCGCACCATATCCGCGCCCATGCGTCCCAATCCAATCATGCCTAGCTGCATTTTCACCGCTCCCGAAAGTGCCTTGTGATGCTGCCTGGTTTCAGTCAGATGGTCATGCTGCGTTTGTTGCGTCGGCCGCGTCCGGCAGCATGCGTGACGACAACGATACGCCTCCTTGCCGAAGTTGTGCGCGACGTAAGGTCCCTGTCATTCAGCGCGTGGCAAACCGGCCCGCCGCACATGAAACGTGTGCCGTGCCCGCTAAAGCTCGCGCCCTCCGCGCAACGCGCGCCTCGATTGAAGCTTCGCGTATTGCGTGCGGGCGAAACGCCGCCCGGCTCGCCACATCAGCGGATAACGATAGCCCGGCACGGCAAACAGCACGAGCGCGCACAGCGCGAGCAAACCGCAAAAGAGAAACGTGCCGCGATAGCTGAACGCCTGCACCAGCAGGCCGGACAACACGCCGGAAAGAATCGAGCCGACCCGCGCCGCGTTGAAGAAGAGCGCGGTGGCGCGGCCTGGCGCATCGGGCATCAGGTCCTGCACGTAGGTCATGCCGAGGCATGAAGTCACGGCAACGACGAACGCGTTGAGAATCTGCATCGGAATCAGCACATGCACGTTTCCGGCGAGCGACATCGCGACGAAATAGGCCGCATGAACCGCCGCGCAGGCGGCAAGCCAGTTCGGCTTGTGCAGGCTCGAAGACTTCGCGCCGAGCGCGAGCATCATCGGAATCTCGGTCAATGCGCCGAGGCCGAGCATCACCGATACGTCCAGATGCGTGCCGTTCAGGCCATGCACGATGTAAAGCGGCAACACGATCATCGTGGCGTTGGCCGCGAGCCCGAGCAAGGTCAGCGCGGCGACTGCACGGCCAATGTCGTTCGCCGATGCGACGCCCGGCAGGTCCTCGTGCGCATCCGCTCCGGGTTCCCTGAGCGGCGGCACGGTAATCGACGACGACGGCTCGGATGCGGTGTCTTCTACCGTATGGTCACCGAGATGCCCTTGCGGCTCGCGCATGCGCCACACGATGGCCGCGCACGCCGCAAAGCTCGCCGCGGCGAACAGAAAGAGTCCGGTGAAACTCGTCGCCGCGAGCACCAGCGCGCCCACCGACGGCCCGAACACCCACGCCGCCGAGAGAATCGTGCGCAGCGTCGCGCTGGCGAACGCGCGCTCGGACGCGTCGGGCACGGGCAGCGCGGCGCGGCTGAACGAGAACACCATCGAAATAGCCGAGCCGCCGACGCCGATAAACACAATGCCGACGACGAGCAGCAGCCTGTAATCGCGCACCACGCATAACGACAGATAGCCGAGCGCGGCCAGCACGAGCGCGACGAGCAGTAACGGCCGATGCCGCCCGCTTGCATCGCTCCAGCGGCCGGCAAAGGTGCTCGCGAGCACGCCGCTCGCCGCGATCAGCGTCATGAAGACGCCGAGCCGGAACGGCGTCATGCCGGCGCGCTCGACGCCGAACAGCGACAGATACGGCGCGGTGAACGACATGGCCACACCGAGCATCAGCGTGGCGGCGGCAAGCGGCTTGAAGCCGGGAATGTGCAGCAGACCAAAAAAACGTGAGTTTTTCGACACGGGCGGCTGTGAGTTCAGGAGAAGCCAGCCTGCGAGGCGCGGCGCGCACGGCAGGCTTCGTGGCGGGAATGAACGGGGCATTATCGACCGCTCGCGCGGGCGCGTAAAGGTGGGGAGGCGTGTCCCAAATCTCACTCCCGACCGCACTGGCGCTCAGACTTACAGCACCGCATACCCCCGTTTCTCCAAGACCCGTCGATGCCAGCCATTGCCATACTTACCGCAGGCGATGCCAAACAGGATCGACAGGAGCAAGGTCACTATGTCGCCCCGGTCTAACCACAAGCTCGGTAAGTACAGTGCCAGCTCCACAGCCACCATTGCAAAGGCCGCAAACCACATGCGCCTCGACAGAGCCCAGATCGGGCCCAGCAAGAATGCGCCCCAACTGAAACCAGTGGGGACGCCAATGGTGTCGTCCGTGCCGGGGCGCCCCAGATAAATCCTGTCCGCCATTTTTCCTTCCTCAAATTCGCCGGCAGATTGCCGATGATGTGCGGCATTGTTTAACAGCCGCGCGTGACGAACTTGTACGTTTGTGTCAAATCCCCGTTCCGCCAGTCTGAACCCCGAACCAATAGCTGATACTCTTATCCAAGCAAAATGCGGCGCGTGTTGACCGCCGCGATTACTGCGGCGATTACCGTAGCGACCAGCACAACGGCCACAGGATCGCCGCGCGCCGCGGCAACCCCACACCGCACAACCCGATCCACAGCGGAGCATGCATGGCAATACGGACGCCCTATTCCACCAAAGCCCCGTCGCGAGCCGAAGTCGACGCCCTGCCCGGCGCCACCGTCATCGAGTTCGGCACGGACTGGTGCGGCTACTGCCAGGGCGCGCAGCCTTCGATTGAAAAAGCCTTCGAAGCGCATGCCGGCGTCAGGCACCTCAAGATCGAGGACGGCCCCGGCCGGCCGCTCGGCCGCTCGTTCAAGGTCAAGCTGTGGCCCACGCTGATCTTCATGCGCGACGGCGCGGAAGTGGCGCGCGTCGTGCGCCCCACCAGCGTCGAGCAGATCACAGACGCGTTCGCGTCGCTATAAACCGTAGACGAGCGCTTCCATCATGAAGCAGGCCATCCACCATCTAAGCGTCAAGGCGCGCACTCGCGGACTTGCCGAATTCACCGACGAAGCGCGCCGCTTCGTCGCGGCGCAGCACATCGACACGGGACTGCTGACGCTCTTTTGCCGTCACACGTCGGCATCGCTGCTGATTCAGGAAAACGCGGACCCGTCGGTGCAGCGCGATCTGGAGCGCTACTTCGCGAACCTCGCGCCCGAAGACGAGCAAACGCTATGAGCACGACGCCGAAGGTCCCGACGACATGCCCGCGCATCTGCGCACCGCGTTGACGCAAGTGCAATTGAGCGTGCCCGTCGAACATGGACAGATGGTGCTCGGCACGTGGCAGGGCCTGTATCTATTCGAGCATCGGCGCCATGCGCAGCATCGCGACATCGTGTTGCATCTGATCGGCGAATAAGTCATAACCCGGGCGCAGCCGCACGCGCCGCGACGGCAGGTTTTCTTCCGCAACCCGAACAAAGGGAGCACATCTCATGGATACCCGCAGCGAACTGCAAGCCACCGTCGACGCCATGGTTCAGCCCGGCAAGGGTCTGCTCGCCGCCGACGAAAGCGGTCCCACCATCGCGAAACGCTTCAAGACAATCGGCATCGACTCCACGGAGGAAAACCGCCGCGCGTATCGCAACCTGCTGCTCACCACGCCCGGTCTCGGCGAATTCGTGAGCGGCGTCATTCTGTATCAGGAAACACTCGGTCAAAAGGCCGACGACGGCACGCCGTTTCCACAACTCGCCGCCCGAAACGGCATCGTGCCGGGCATCAAGGTCGACCTCGGCAAGATCGCGCTCGCCCATGCTCCGGGCGATGAAATCACCGAAGGCCTCGACGGCCTCGCACGCCGCTTCGTCGATTACAAGCAACAAGGCGCCCGCTTCGCGAAGTGGCGCGCGGTCTACAACATCACGGCCAATTTGCCGAGCCGTCTCGCGATCAAAGCCAATGCGGATTCGCTCGCGCGCTATGCGGCGATCTCGCAGGAAGCGGGCATCGTGCCGATTGTCGAACCCGAAGTGCTGATGGACGGCGATCACAGTATCGAGCGCAGCGCCGAAGTCACCGAAGCGGTGCTGCACGAGGTGTTTGATGCGCTGCATCGGCATCGCGTGGTGCTCGAACATATTCTGCTGAAACCGAGCATGGTGCTCGCCGGTTCGGAGAACGCGCGGCAATCGTCCACCGCGGACATCGCCGCTTATACCGTGCGGATTCTGAAACGCACGGTGCCTTCGGCCGTGCCCGGCATCGTGTTTCTGTCCGGCGGACAATCGCCCGAGGAAGCCACCGCCAATCTCGACGCAATGAATCGCCTCGGGCCGCTGCCGTGGAATCTGAGCTTCTCGTATGGGCGCGCGTTGCAGGAACCGCCGTTGCAGGCATGGAAAGGCGCGGCGGGCAACGTCGAGGAAGCGCAGCAGGCGTTGCTCAAACGCGCGCGTTTGAACAGCGCCGCGGCGCTCGGGAAATACGACGCAGCGCAAGAGAAAAGCTAGGCTGCGTTAGCCAGAACAAACGCGAAAGTAAAAACAACAGCGCGGTGTAAATGAGTGACGCGCACACGGGCGCGTCACTCACGAAACTTACGCAAGCGTGCGTGCGTGAACTCTACGCACACGACGCACGCATTACTTACCCTTCGTGTCGCTGCTCGCGTTCGCGCCCGGCATATTTGTGGTGTCGGTCGCGGGCTTGGTCGTCTTCGACGAATGCTTCTTCGTCTTAGAATGCGACATCGTGCCCGATCCCGTGTCGCCGCCTTCGCGCGTCGACGTATTCGCGCCGGCGCTCGTGCTCGGGTCGTTGCCGGCCGGGCCCGCGCCGCCACCTCCGCCGGCGCCGCCACCACCCGCACCGCCTGTGCCTTGCGCCATGGCCAGCGACGACGCTGCGAGCAGTGTGGAAACGAGCAATGCCTTCTTGATCTTCATAACTGTTCTCCTGTCGGGATGAATGCGGAATAGAAGCGGATTGCGCAAGCGGACGCGCCGCCTGCGCATGCCTCATCAGGAGTTCAGCAAGGGGTGTGCCGCACAAACGGCGTGGCTTACGATTCGCAAGCGACGAGCGCGTGCAGTTCCTCGATATCGAATGGCTTCGCCAGAATGGCGACGCCGATGCGGCGCGCGCGTTCGAGCTCGTCGGCATAGCCCGTCATCAACGCGATTTTCTGCGAAGGCCAGGTGCTGCGCACTCGTTCGGCGAGGTCGATGCCGTTCAGCTTGCCCGGCATCTGAATGTCCGACAGCACGAGTTCGAAACGCTCGCCGCCGTTGAGCACGTCGAACGCCTGGTCGGCGGTCGGTTCGTGCCGCACTTCGCAGCCGAACGTCTCGAGCACCGCTGCGACGCCCGCGGCGACATCCTCGTTGTCTTCCACCAGCAGCACCATGCCGGCATGCCGCAGCGCGGGCTGTTCGACCACGGTCTGACTCGCCGCGTGCGTCGCGCGGCGCTCGCGATAGCGCGGCAGATACAGCCGCACCGTCGTGCCGCTGCCAGGCACGCTGTCGATCTTCGCGGTGCCGCCCGCCTGTTCGCACATCGACAGCACCTGCGCGAGACCGAGGCCCGCGCCCGAGCCGCCCAGCTTGGTCGTGAAAAGCGGCTCGAAGGCGCGCCGCGCGACCGATTCGGGCATGCCCTCGCCGTCGTCCGAACAGGCGATCAGCACATACTCGCCGTCGGGCAGCAAGGTATCGCTGCCGACCAGCCGGTTGTTCTGGCAACGAATCACAAAGCGTCCGCCTCGCGGCATGGCATCGCGCGCGTTGACCGCGAGGTTCATGATCGCGAGTTCCAGGTCGGTCGGATCGGCGAGCACGGGCCACACATCGTCGACGATGCTGAGCGCCAGTTCGATCTTGTCGCCGAGCGCCGCTTCGATGAGCGGCGCGGCGCCCGGCATCCATTTCCTGAGGTCGATCGGCTCCTGCTTGAGCGGCTGCTTCTTCGCGACACTCAAAAGCCGGCGTGTCAGCGATTCAGCCGTTGCGGTCGCACGCTGCACGGCGGTCATCTCCTTCTCAAGGTTGTTGTAGCGCTTTAGCCGCGCCAGTTCGATATTGGCGGACACGACCATCAACAGATTGTTGAAGTCGTGCGCCACGTTGGCAACCAGATTGCCGAGCGCGCCCATGCGCTGCAGTTGCCGGCTCGATGCTTCCGCCGACAGCCGCATCGCGACCTCGCCCTGCCAGCGTTCCCACGCGACGCGCTCGCCGTCGAGCTGACGCAGCGAGTACAGCACCAGCATCCAGATCGCGATGCACGGCACCGCGGTCAGCGCGGCGATCACGATGAAGTGCCGGCGCCATGCATCGACGATCGAGCCCGTTGCATAAGCGCTCGACACGTAGAGCGGATAATCGCCGACGCGCCGAAACGCAACGAGCCGCTCCACGCCGTCGACCGGCGATTTGACGCGCACATGGCCCGACAACTGTTTGTCGCGCAAGGCCGCGCCAAACGCGTTCGCCGCGGGCGGCTGCACGCCGCCTGGCCACGGCGGATAGCGCACCAGCAGACTGCCGTCCTGCCGATACAGCGAGAGCGCAAGCGACGGATCGCCGTTCGTCAACTCGCGATAAAAGCGCGAGAAGTACTCGCTGCGCAATGCGACGGAAACGACGCCGAGAAATTTGCTGTCCGCACCGATACGCCCGATCGATGTGTTGAACACGTTCGTCTGCGACAGCGTGCCGAGCATCGGCAGCGAGAAGTACGGATGCGGGCGCATCGCGCGCGCGGCGATAAAGTCTTCGCGCTGACTGACAGACACGGTTGGCGCCGGATAAGCACGGGTCGACACGAGCAGATCGCCGTTCGCGCCGATCAGATAGATGGACGCCACTTGCGGGAAGTCTCCGCCGATCTCGCGCAACTGCCGGTTCAATTCCGCCTCGCGCGCGCGAATCTGCGCGTCGTCTTCGGTGCCGATCAACTCGACGATGCGCGACGCCATCTGCTGATTGAGGTCGAGCACCTTGACCGCCTGTTCTTCGGCGACGCGCACGAGCCGGTCGATCACATCGTTTGAATCGGCGATACGGCGCTGGTAATCGAAGTAGCCATAACCGGCGAGGCAGGCAAGCGGGAACAGAATGGAAACGGCAAGAACAATAAGGAGCATTCGCCGCGTCGCCGCAAAGTTGCGCGACGGCATCGGAAAATCAACTGCGACTCGCTCCGCACGCTGCACGGCCCACGCTCCATCAAAGGTCATACAAGTTAGGCAATCGGACGCACGTATCGTGCCGCGGCGTTCGTGCGCTAATTCCTTAGTGAGGAATCTACCCCACTTTCGGCCATGTACATAGCGACGCGCGAAGAAACGCGAACGTTTCTGCTTAACTGATTTATCAGGGCGTGTTGGGCACATGAATTGCTGCTCACGCAACGAGTTTCGCATTCTCCCGAGTCGCCGAATCGCTGCGGCATCCTGCCGCGCCGAATCCTGCTGATTACGTTCACGGAAACCAGCATGCCCACCACCGCCCGACACGTTGCCCAGCTTTCGCAACTGCGCGAAGACCGGGGCCAACGCGTTGTCGTGGACGGTGAAAAGATCATGCTGATCCGCGACGGCGACGTGGTGCGCGCGTATTCCGCCGACTGTCCGCACGCAGGCGGACCGCTCGAAGAAGGCGCGCTATGCCGCGGCAGGATCATTTGTCCGTGGCACAAAGGCACTTTCGATGCGGCCACCGGCAAGGTGCTGGAGCCGCCGCCGCTGGTGCCGCTCAAACGTTACGCGGTGATCGTCGACGGCGACGACGTCATGGTCACGCCCGACAAGCTGCCGGACGAAACCGAACCCGCCGCGACGCAAGAGCCGCACTTCGCGGTGATCGGCGCGGGCGCGGCCGGCGCGGCCGCCTGCGCGGCGCTGCGCGAATATGGCTTTACGGGGCGCCTCACGCTGATCGGCGATGAACCGCACGCGCCCTACGACCGCACATCGCTTAGCAAGTTTGTCCCGTCCGCCGAAATGCCTCCCGCCGACGTGCCGCCGCTGCTCGGGCCCGACTGGTACGAGCAGCACCGCGTCGAGCGGATCGTCGCGAAGGTCGCGCGGCTCGACGTGCGCAATCGCACGATTCATCTGGAAAGCGGCGGCGAACTGACGTACGACACGGCCTTGCTCGCCAGCGGCAGCACGCCGAAAGTGCCGCGAATTCCGGGCTGCGAACTCGGCGGCGTGTATGTGCTGCGTCATCTCGACGACGCCACCGCGATTGTCGAAGCGCTCGGCGACGCGGATGCCGGCGGCCCCTCGGAAAACGCCGGCTCCGTGCAAGTCGCCATTCTCGGCAGCAGTTTCATCGGGCTCGAAACCGCAGCCGCGCTGCGCAAACGCGGCGTGCAGGTCACGGTTATTTCGCCGGATAAGGTGCCCTTTGCGAAGCAGTTCGGCGAGCGCATCGGTGCAATGTTTCGCGAGTTGCATGAACGCAATGGTGTCAAGTTTCATCTGCAAGCGAGGGTTGCTTCGCTCGAAGGCGAAGAAGGCAATGTGCATGAAGTGATGCTCGAAAGCGGCGAACATATTCCGGCGGACCTCGTGCTGTTGGGCACCGGCGTTACGCCTGCGACCGGGTTTATCGACGGCTTGCCGTTGCAGAAAGATGGCGGCGTAATCGTGAACGCGGGCATGCAGGCCGCGCCGGGTCTCTATGCCGCAGGCGACATCGCCGTGTTTCCGCTGCGCGAAAACGAGGAGCCGTTGCGGATAGAACATTGGCGCGTCGCGCAGCAACATGCGCGCATCGCGGCTCAAAACATGTGCGGAGCGCGCAACCGTTACAGCGGTGTGCCGTTTTTCTGGACCTATCACTTCGGCAAGAACTTCGAATACCTCGGCCATGCAAGCGAGTGGGACGAGCTTGTCGTCGACGGCGATCTGGATCGTCAGGATTTTGCCGCGCTCTATGTGAAGGACGACAACGTGGCCGCCGTGCTTGCCTGCGAACGCGACGCGCAGACCGCGCATCTGATCGACGCGATGCGCCGCGGCCCGCTCACATGCGCGCAGGCATTGCGGATTGTCGGGCGCGACTCGTGCGACAGAAGCTGAACCAAAGTGAAAAACAGGCTGCTTCGAATCGAAGCGTACCGGCTTATCGTTCAACTCTACATGCTCATGTAAAAAGCACCGCACGTGGGCCGCGCGAACCGCGTGTCTTTTTTGCGCACACCATTCGTTAGCTAAAGGAGAAGCGCCATGCCAGAACCCAAGGAACAACATCCGAACGCCGACAAGACGGAGAAGCAGATCGACAAGGAAGTTGAAGACACGTTTCCGGCGAGCGATCCGCCCTCTACCGGCGGCACCACCAAAATCGTGACCGACGACGAAGATTCTTCGTCCGACGATGGGGAAGCTACCGGCAAATAAATAGCATCCGCATCGCGATGCAGCGATGCACAATGCACAACGCCCGGACGCGCAAGCGCCGGGCGTTTTTTACATGCGCGGGTTGCGTCCGTTGTTATCCGTTAGCCACCGCTAGCGATTCATCGCGCGTCGTGCTGCCGCACAAATGGCAAGCGGCCAGCATCTCCTGCAAGGAAGTCACGTAGCATTCGGCGCCCATCGCGTTTTGCAGATCGACGCTCCACTTTTGCAGATCTTCGGGCGTCCATAGTCCGACGATAATCGACACGTTCGGCAAGCGCGCGCGAATGCGCCGGACCATGTAGCGCAAATGCGAGGGAATGCCGTCTATCTGAAGATAGAGAAGGCACACGATACCGACATCGTCGGCGTCCATCCGGTCGATCGACGCACGCGATGCCGCTTCATGCGGCAATGCGCGCGCCGTGAAGCCGTGCTTGCCGAGCAACTGCAGCATGATCGTCGTCGCAAGCGGATCGAGCGGGCCGCGCCCAGGAATGCACAAGATGCGTTGATTCCCGACGCGCGGCATTGTGTGCGCCTGCGGCAGTTCGGGCGCGCGTTGCAAGGCTTGCTCGCGCGTATCGTCTTCTGCGCTCTCGGCGGCGTTTTCGCGTGCTTCATCGGCCGCGCCGCGTGCCTGGTTCGCGAACAGCATATGCGTTGCCGTCGAAGCAGGCGGGCCTTCACGCGACGGCGCGACCGGTCCGATCTCAGCACTTGCGTTTTCTGCTGCGTGCTGCGGCGGCTCGTCGGCGTAACTATCGAGGCCATCGACCAGATCGTTCGTGGTCGACTCGATGCGTGCAAGCTGCACCGCCGTGACGCTGCCGCGCACGACATCGTTCGCGGCCAGTTGCAAACCCTTTATCGCCACCTCGTCGTAGTAAGCCGATAACGAACGCTCGCGCAGCAGCGCTTCGGCTTGCGCAATCGCTTCGTCGGGATCGCCCGCAAGTGCGCGCTGATAAAAATTTTCGACCGGCGTGAGCGCCGGCTGATCGCCGAGCATCACGTCGAGAAATTCCAGGCGCCGGATATGTCGGCCGAGCACGAGCAGGCAAAGCGTCAACGGCGTCGACAGGATCAGGCCAATGGGCCCCCAGATCCAGCTCCAGAAGATCGCCGCGACGACCACCGAGAACGGCGAGAGCCCCGTGCTGCGTCCGTACAGCAACGGCTCGACTACCTGGCCCACCAGCAGTTCGACCGTCACGAAGAGCGCAATCGACCAGATCGCCATGTCCCAACCCGGACTCACCGCGGCGGCGAGCGCAGTGGCCAGCCCGCAGGCGATCCAGATGCCGACATACGGCACGAGCCGCAGCAAGGCCGCGAGGATGCCCCACAGAATCGGACTCGGCACGCCGATAAAAAAAAGCCCCGCGCCAATCGCCACGCCGAGGGCCGCATTCAATCCGAGCTGCGAAACGAAGTAGCGGCTCAAGCGCCGCGCGGCTTCGTCCATCACCATCGTCGTGCGGTGCAGATCGCGCGAACCGAACAGACGAATCGCGCGGTCGCGCAAGTCGTCGCGTTGCAACAGGATCACCACCATCACGACGAATACGATGAACGCCGTCTCCAGCGGACTGATGGCCGGCGACAACACGCGGCGCGCGACTTCGAGCGGCGTCGGCACCGGCTCGCGCACTTCGACGGGCACGGCGGCAGGCGCGCGGCCATCGGAAGAAGACGCATCGTGGCGCGGCTCCGGTTGCGGCGGCTCGACGGTTGCGCGTTGCAACGCCTGGCCCGCGGCTTTCGCAAAACGGTCGAGCTTGCCCACCGTCAGCGTGTGCGCCGCTTCCATCTTGCGCTCGATCGTCGCCTGATAACGCGGCATGCCCGCGGCGAGGTCGCTCAACTGCATCGTGATGACCGCGCCCAGCACACCGATCACCGAGATCGACATCACGACGGCCGCAAACACCGACGCAACGTGGCCAAGCTTCAGTCGGCCCAACCATTTGACGAGCGGCGCGACGAGAAAGCTCAGCAGAATCGCGAGCGTCATCGGAATCAGCACGGCGCGCGCGAAGTACAGGCACGCGACGAAACCGGCGCCGACCGCGAGTGCGATCAGCGCATCGAGACCGAACGCGGCAGGCGGCGCGTCGATGCGCGTGGGCGTCCCGCCGCGCGACGGTTCCGGAATGTCCTTCATTGCGCTACGTGCTGCTTGTCGCTTGTGATTGTGATTGTGGCGCTCCCTGTCATCACGCTATTTTTTCGGCTCTTCTGCAATCGGCCCGCTTTCCACTGGCGGCGCTTCCTTCTCGATCTCACTGCGGGCCTGTTCCCAGTACTCGTCGGGCGTGCCCTTCGGCTCCGGCGCATGCTCCCACAGGTAGTACGCGCGCGTGCGGATCTGGTCCTCCTGGGAGGTCTGCTCCTGTTCCATATGAGTCCCCTACGGTTTAGGTCTCGCGGATGCCGGCATGGCGAAGCCGCGCGCATCGTCGTGACGAATGCGCGTGGCCATCCACGCAGAGCAAGTGCTATTCCCGCTCAGCTAGCGGGCGGCGCTTCGCTTTCATCCGAAGTGAGTTGCTGTTCGAGTCTGTCGAACACGCGTTGCGTCGCGCGGCTCGGCGCTTCGAGTGCGAACAGCAGCAACGAACGCGCGGTGACCTGATACTCGTCGCCGGCGCTGAACTGCGGCAAGTCTGGGCGCACCGGCATGTTGGTATCGAGCAGGCAGGTCCAGCGCTCGCCCTCGGGCACGTCGGGCAATTTAAAGTTGACGACGTCGTGGTGGGCATTGAGCACTAGCAGCAACGTCGCATCCGACGCGGGGCGGCGGATGCCGCTCGCCTGCGCGCGGCCGTCGATCACGAGACCGAAGCAGCGCATCAGCGGATCGGCCCATTGCTCGGCGGTGAGATCGGTGCCGTCCGGCGCGAGCCAGCGCGCATCGGTCACGTCGAGCGCCTCGTTGTACTCACCCGTCAGAAAGCGGCTGCGGCGCAGCACCGGCAAGCGGTGGCGAAGCGTCGTCAGATTCCTGACGAACTCGGTGAGCGCGCGGCCGTCGTCGTCGATACCTTCCCAGTCGACCCAACTGATCTCGTTGTCCTGGCAATACGCGTTGTTGTTGCCCTTCTGCGTGCGGCCGAACTCGTCGCCCGCGAGAATCATCGGCGTGCCTTGCGAGAGCAGCAGCGTGGCAAGCAGATTGCGCTTCTGACGCTCGCGTTGCTGGCGAATCTCGGGGTCGTCGGTTGGACCTTCGACGCCCATATTCCACGACTTGTTATCCGAGTGGCCGTCCTTGTTGTCCTCGCCGTTCGCCTCGTTATGCTTGTCGTTGTACGAGACAAGATCGTTCAGCGTGAAACCGTCGTGCGCGGCGATAAAGTTGACGCTGGCCCACGGACGCCGCCCACGATGATTGAACTTGTCGCCCGATCCGGTGAGACGTGTCGCGAGATCGGCGACCATGCCCTCGTCGCCCTTCCAGTACGCGCGCACGGTGTCGCGAAAGCGGTCGTTCCATTCGGCCCAGCCCGGCGGAAAGCCGCCGACCTGATAGCCGCCGGGGCCGCAATCCCACGGCTCCGCGATAAGCCGCACGCTCGAGAGCACCGGGTCTTGCCGGCAACTGTCGAGAAAGCCGCCGCCTTCGTCGAAGCCGTGCGGCTCGCGGCCGAGAATCGTCGCGAGGTCGAAACGAAAACCGTCGACCTTCATCTCCGTCACCCAGTAGCGCAGGCTGTCGGTCACCATCTGCAGCACGCGCGGATGCGAGAGATTGAGCGTATTGCCCGTGCCCGTATCGTTGATGTAATAGCGCGGCTCATCGGGCATCAGCCGATAGTACGACGCGTTGTCGATGCCCTTGAACGAGAGCGTCGGCCCGCGTTCGTTGCCTTCGGCGGTGTGGTTGTACACCACGTCGAGAATCACTTCGAGATTCGCGTTATGAAACGCGTCCACCATGCCCTTGAACTCGCTGACGGACTCGTTGTTCGACGCGAAGAAACGCGGGTCGGCCGCGAAGAAGCCGATGGTGTTATAGCCCCAGTAGTTCGTGAGGCCCTTGTCGAGCAGATAGCTGTCGTTGACGAAGGTCTGGATCGGCATCAGTTCGACCGAAGTCACGCCGAGGCTCCTGATGTAGTCGATCACCGCCTTCTGCCCGAGTCCGGCGAAGGTGCCGCGCAGATTCTCCGGCACTTGCGGATGACGCTTCGTGAAGCCGCGCACATGCGTTTCATAGAAGATCACGCGGTCCCACGGCAACGGATTGCGTTCGGGATGAATCCACGAAAAGTTCGCGTCCACGACCTTGCACTTCGGCACGAAGGGCGCGCTGTCGCGCTCGTCGAACGACAGATCCGCCTCTTCCGAATCGAGCGTGTACCCGAAAATTTCCGGCGCCCATTTCAGTTCGCCGATATGCGCCTTCGCGTAAGGGTCGAGCAGCAGCTTGTTCGGATTGAAGCGATGACCCTTCTCCGGCTCATACGGACCATGCACGCGATAGCCGTACACAGCGCCCGGTTTCAGGTTCGGCACGAACACATGCCAGACCTCGTCGGTATATTCCGGCAATTCGATGCGCTCGATTTCATGCTGACCGGTTTCATCGAACAGACACAGTTCGACTTTCGTTGCGTGCGCCGAGAACAGCGCGAAGTTCACGCCGTTTCCGTTCCATGTCGCACCAAGCGGGAAAGGCGTGCCTTCCGCGATACGCGTCGAGTAATTGGCCGGGGATGACATAGGTTTTCCTGTGAGAAGCATGGGCGCGCACGCGCCTTTTTAGTGTAGGCGATACGGATAAGAGGCTCGCTCCTGTAGCAATCCGCGGGCCTGGACGTCGCGCGCCACGGGGCCACGCGGCATGCAATTTGCGGTAACGCGTTTGAAAGCCGACTCGGCTCGACGCGCCGCGACCGGCGCGAGACATAACAAGGAGAAACCATCATGCGAAGCATGCAATCCAAGGCGCTGCTCGCGGCAGCGCTGCTCGTCAGCACGCTCGTGCCGCTAACGCCTTTTTCGCTCTCCGGCAACGCGCATGCGCAAGGCGCGCCGCAGGCGATTACCGAAAAGCGCACGGACGTCGTGCAACTCGCGAGCGGCTATCGCGCATCGAAGCTGACCGGCGCGGACGTGTTCAACAAGAACAAGGACACCATCGGCACAGTGGACGATCTGATCGTCTCGCCAGGCGGCGACCGCAGCACTTACGCGATTCTGTCCGTCGGAGGATTCCTCGGCATCGGCAAGCATCTCGTGGCCGTTCCGTTCAACGATCTGCAGATTACCAACCGTCGTGTCGTTTTGCCGGAGGCGACCAAAAAGTCGCTCGAAGCATTGCCCGAATTCAAGTACGCGGATTGACGCTGCATTTCGCGCGCCGCGAAGTGGCGAGAGCGCAGCGCGGCCAATGCACCGCGGCACGGCGCTACGCTCCTCGCCATAGCGAACTCACGCGAACAGTTTATCCAGCGTAATCGGCAAGTCGCGCACGCGCTTGCCCGTTGCATGCCAGATCGCGTTGCTCACCGCGGCCGCCACGCCGACCACGCCGATTTCACCCACGCCCTTCACGCCGAGCGGATTCACGATCGTGTCGTGCTCCTCGACAAAGAGCACCTCGATGTCGTGAATATCCGCGTTGACCGGCACGTGATACTCGGCAAGGTTATGGTTCATCTGACGGCCTATGTCATGATCGAACTGCCCTTCTTCATGCAGCGCCATGCTGATGCCCCACACCACGCCGCCCGCCACCTGGCTTGCCGCGGTCTTCGGATTGACGATGTGCCCCGCCGCAACCGCGCTCACCACGCGCGTTACGCGCACGGTGCCCAGCGCTTCGTCCACGCGCGCTTCGACGAAGATCGCCGAATGGGTGCCCATCGAATACGCCTGCTGCTTTTCGTGCGGCTTCACGGTGGCCTGTTCTTCGAGCTTGTCGAGCCCGGCGCGCTCGAGCAACGCGTCGATGTCGATCGCGTCGGCCGTGCCGTGACCGCACACGAGGCGCTTGCCCATGCGTCGTATGTCGTCGCGATCAATGCTTGCGAAACGTCCGCCGCCATATTGCCGCGCCAGTTCGACAAGGCGATTGCGCAACCGCTTGCACGCGGCATCGACCGCACTGCCTACCGACGATACCGTCCACGATCCGCCTTCTATCGGCGCCTTCGGCAGGCGCGTATCGCCGAGTTCGAACACCACGTCCTGCAGCGGCACGCCGAGTGCATCCGCTGCGATCTGCGTCATCGCGGTGTAGGTGCCGGTGCCGATGTCGGCGGTTGAACTGGACACGGTCACGCGTCCATCGCGCGTAAGCACCGCGCGCGCCGACGCTTCGTTTTGCATCGCGTCCCACGCGCCCGTCGCCATGCCCCACCCGATCAGTTCGGTGCCCTCGCGCCGCGCGCGTGGCGCGAGCGGCCGCTTGTCCCAGCCGAAACGCGCCGCGCCTTCGCGATAGCAGTCGCGCAACGCCTTGCTCGAGAACGGCAGGTTCTTGTTCGCATCGCGCTCGGCGTAGTTGATGAGGCGCAGTTGCAGCGGGTCCATCCGCAATGCTTCCGCGAGTTCGTCCATCGCGACTTCGAGCGGGAAAAGACCTTGCGCGGCGCCCGGCGCGCGCATGTCGGCGGGCGTGGGCACGTCGAGCCGCGCGACCTTGTAGCCAAGCGTCACGTTCTCGCATCGGTAAATCTGGCCGGCCCAGTTCACCACGACGTCACAGTAGTCCTCGTACTGCGAGGTCTCGGACACCGCCTCGTGAATCACCGCCTGCAAGCGGCCGTCCGCATCAGCGCCGAGCGCCACGCGCTGAATGGATTGCGGCCGATGCGCGAACGTGAACATCTGCTGGCGCGTCAGCGTGACACGCACCGGCCGCTTCAATTCAAGCGCGGCCATGACCGCAAGCGCAAGGTGATACTGCGGCCTCAGACCCGAGCCGAACGCGCCGCCGACGAACGGCGAGACGACCTGCAACTCATCGTCCTTCAAACCGAACACGGCCGTCAGATACGACTTCGTATTGACGACGCCCTGAGTCTTTTCATACACGGTCAAGTGCCCATGCTCGTCGGGCACCACCGTGCAACCATGCATTTCCATCGGATTGTGATATTCCGCGGGCGTGCTGTAGAACGCATCGACGCGCGCCGCGGCGTTCGCCAACGCGGCGTCGGCGTCGCCGCGAGGTTCGGGCGGCGGATCGAAGCCGCCCTTCTCCGTGGACGGCGGCTCGGCGTTCATCAGCACTTCGCCCATCTCCGTTCGATGCGGCGCCGATTCATAACGCACGTCGACGAGCGAGGCCGCATGACGCGCGAGTTCGAGCGACTCGGCGAGCACCAGCGCGACAGGCTGGCCGCTGTACCACACGCGATCGTCCCACAGCGGCCGGAGCGGGCTGCCGCCGGGCGCGACCATGTCTTTATACGGCTTGTCCTCGCGCGGCAACTCCGGGCGATTCTGCCAGGTCAGCACATGCAGCACGCCAGGCAACGCGAGTGCCGCCGATGAGTCGATCGACACGATGGTTCCCGCCGCGATCGTGCTCGATACGACGAAGCCATACGTCAGTCCGTTGGCGCTGAAGTCGGCCGCATACTGCGCGGCGCCGGTCACTTTCAGCCGGCCGTCGACGCGCTTGTGCGGCACACCGCTCGCACGCAACGCGGGCAAAGTCTCAATGCGGTTCATCGCGCGTGCTCCTCCAGTGAACGTTGCGCCGCCATCGCGAAGGCGCGTTCGATGGCGCGCGCCGTCAATTCGATCTTGAACGCGTTGCCGCGGCGGCCGCGCGCATCGCGCAGGATGTCGGTCGCGAAGTTGCGCACCGTGTCGGCATTCAGCGGCTTGCCGCGCAGCGATGCTTCGGCATCCGTATTACGCCACGGTTTGTGTGCAACGCCGCCGAGCGCGCAATGCGCATTGACGATGATGTCGCCGTCCAGCTCGAGCCCGAGTGCAACGGAGACCAGCGCGAACGCATACGAAGCCCTGTCACGCACTTTCACGTAAGCGTGATGTTCCGCGAAGCCCTGCTTCGGCAACTCGACGGCGGTGATCAGCTCGTCGTCGCGCATGTTCGTGTCGATGTGCGGTGTGTCGCCGGGCAAGCGGTGGAAGTCCGCGAACGGCAGCACGCGCGAACCGTCAGGCCCCGACAGATGAACCGTTGCATCGAGCGCGGCCAATGCGACGCACATGTCCGACGGATGCACGGCGATGCAATGCTCGCTTGCGCCAAGAATCGCATGCATGCGATTCACGCCTTCCATTGCGGGACAGCCGGTGCCGGGCTCGCGTTTGTTGCAGCGCGTGCCCGCGTCGTAGAAATAGAGGCAGCGCGTGCGTTGCAGCAGATTGCCGCCGACGCTCGCCACATTGCGAATCTGCGGCGACGCGCCCGCGAGAATCGCCTTCGAGAGCAACGGGTAGCGCGCGCTTATCGTCGCGTCGTAGGCGGCCGCGCTGTTGGTCACGAGCGCGCCGATCTTGAGTCCGCCCGCGGCGGTCGGCTCGATTTGCCGAAGCGGCAAACGGTTGATGTCGATCACGAGCTGCGGATGCGCGACGTTCTCGCGCCACAGGTCCACGAGATTCGTGCCGCCTGCGATAAACGCAGCCGCCCGGTTCGCGCGATGCTGGTCGATGGCTTGCGGCACTTCGCTCGCGCGTGTGTAGGAGAAGCGGTTCATGGCCGCGCTCCTGCATCGCCGACTTCGGCTGCCTCCGCCGCTTCCTCCGGTTCGGACACGTCGAGAATCGCGGCGACGATGTTGTTGTACGCGCCGCAGCGGCACAGGTTGCCGCTCATCAGTTCGCGCACGTCGTCGGCGGTTTTCGCGTGGCCTTCCTCGAGCATCGCGACGGCGGAGCAGATTTGCCCCGGCGTGCAGTAGCCGCACTGAAACGCATCGTGATCGATGAAAGCCTGTTGAAGGGGATGCAATTGTTCGCCGTTCGCGAGTCCTTCGATCGTGGTGATCGAAGCGCCGTCGTAGATAACCGCGAGCGCAAGGCACGTGTTGATGCGCTGCCCGTTCACAATCGCGGTGCACGCGCCGCATTGTCCGTGGTCGCAGCCCTTCTTGGTGCCGGTCAGATGGCAATGTTCGCGCAGCAGATCGAGCAGCGACGTCCAGGCTTCGACGCCGAATGCATGCTGTTTGCCGTTGATGTCGAAGCTCACCGGCACGCGCTCGACGTCGCTCGGCGCGACATCCAGCGGCGTATCCGCAGTGGGTGTATTCATGGGGAGGTTCTCCTGACGAGGGTGACGCACAGCGAGCGCTAGGAAGAACTAGTGGTGCGCGCAAACGCCGTGCCCGGCAGGAAGGCGCGTGTCGAAATATCGGGGACGTTCTCGCACGAACCGCTGTCTGCACTAGCGCACAGACTGCGGTTCGCTTGCGTCGAGATTCAATCAATATGCCTAAATAATCGGCGAGCCGCCCGTGACTGCAATCGTTGCGCCCGAAATGTAGCTCGCTTCGTCGGAGGCGAGCATCACGTAAGCGGGCGCGAGTTCGGCGGGTTGGCCTGGCCGCTTCATCGGCACTTGCTGGCCGAATTTTTCGACCTTCTCAGGCGGCATCGTCGATGGAATCAGCGGCGTCCAGATCGGCCCCGGCGCGACGCAATTCACGCGAATGCCCTTCTCCGCGAGCAGTTGCGCGAGTCCGCCGGTGAAGTTCTGAATCGCGCCCTTGGTCGTCGCGTACGCGAGCAGGCCGGGGTTCGGATGGTCCGCGTTGATCGACGTCGTGTTCACGATCGCGCCGCCCGGCTTCATGTGCTTGACCGCCGCGCGCGAGATCCTGAACATCGCGCCGATGTTGGTATCGAAGGTCTTGTCCCACTCGTCGTCCGTGATCGCGTCGAGCGACGGGTACGTCATCTGGTACGCGGCGTTGTTCACGAGCACGTCCAGCCGGCCGAATGCCTGCACGGCCTTGTCGACGATCGCATTGCAATGCGCGCGATCGGTGATGTCGCCCGGCACCAGCACCGCCTTGCGGCCCGCTTCTTCGACCCAGCGCGCGGTTTCGCGCGCGTCGTCGTCTTCGTTGAGATACGCGATCAGCACGTCCGCGCCTTCGCGCGCGAACGCAATGGCGACCGCGCGGCCAATGCCGCTGTCGCCGCCCGTGATGATCGCCGCCTTGCCGGCGAGGCGGCCCGAGCCCTTATACGATTTCTCGCCGTGATCGGGCTGCGGCTGCATCGGCGCGGTGCGGCCCGGCGTTTGATCCTGCTGCTGTCCGTCGAACGGTGGCGTAGGACGTTCCTTGTCGCTCATACGATCCTCCAGAGTGCTGATGAACATGTGCGGCGTGCGAGACGCACGGCGTTGCAACAGGGTCAGCAACCGGCGGGCCTGCATACATGCGGTTTGTTACGGCGCATGCGTGCGGCGGTAGAAGATGTTGGGAAAAGATGAGGACAACGCGTGGATGAAGTGTGGCGCTCGCGCCGCGATCTGCGCAAATAGAGGGAATCGGCAAGCATATGCAGCGAAACGGCAATCGCAGTTTTTTCAAAGGCCGCGCAGGCTTTACGGCGGCCCCGCCGCATGCAGCGCAGCAGCCGATTCGAGCACGCGCAAGAGCCGTTCGGGCGTCAACGGCTTCGCGCAATGCGCGTCGAAACCCACCGCGCGCGCGCGGGCGCGGTCGTCGCGCGAGGCGAAAGCGGTGCACGCAACAAGCAGCATATGCGCCGTCGATGGATGCGCCCGCAAGCGCCGCGCAAGTTCGAGGCCGTCGATTCCCGGCATCTTGATGTCGAGCACGACGGCAAACGGTTGCCACTCCGACGCCATATCGCATACCGCGTGCGGGTCGTCCAGCGCGCGGCATTCGAATCCGTCCGCGTTCAGCAGCATCTGCAGCGCATCGGCTGCTTCACGATAGTCGTCCACCACCAGCACGCGACGGTGCGACGCCATCGCATACTGGATCGGCCGCCATACGACCACGTCTTCGCTGTCGTCGAATCGGTTATCGAGCGTCACCTTCTTCTCCTTGATCGTCGCGTGCGCCGCTATGCGGCACCCGGCGCACGGCCGCAAGATTCGCTCCCGCGCCGCGTTGTTGTTGCTTACATGGTGTGGCTTAGATGCTTGGTGAATGACTGCGGCGCTTATGCGGCCCGATCGTCGATGAAACCCTTGAGCATCGCGAGCGTATCGGCGTCGTCGATATGCTTGTCCGTGCGCCAGCGCAGCATGCGCGGAAAACGCACCGCCACGCCGGATTTATGACGCGTACTCGCCTGGATGCCTTCAAAGCCGATTTCGAATACGAGTGTCGGCGTCACGCTGCGCACCGGTCCGAACTTCTCGATCGTAGTCTTGCGCACGATTGCGTCAACCTGGCGCATTTCCTCATCGGTAAGACCCGAATACGCCTTGGCGAACGGCACGAGCGTGCGCACGCCATTGGCTTCGTCCCACACTGCGAACGTGAAGTCGGTGTACAGGCTCGCACGCCGGCCGTGTCCGCGCTGCGCGTAAACCAGTACGGCGTCCACCGCATACGGATCGATCTTCCATTTCCACCACGTACCCGAAGCCTTCGTGCGGCCCACGCCATACAACGACTCGCGCTCCTTCAGCATGAAGCCTTCGACGCCGCGCGCGCGGCTTTCTTCACGCAGTGCAGCCAACGTCTGCCAATCGGCTGCCGATACGAGCGGCGATACGCGCAGCAGATCGCGCGCAAGCGTGGTGTCGAGCGATGCCGCCAGCGCGTCGAGACGCGCACGCCGTTCGACGAGCGGCGTCATGCGCAAATCTTTGCCGTCCGCTTCGAGCAGATCGTAAGCGAGCAATGCAGCGGGCGAATCGGCGAGAATTTTTTTCGTCAGCGTCTTGCGCGCGATGCGCGGTTGCAAACGCGCGAACGGCAATGGCGCGATAGCGCCCGGCTCCCACGCAAGAATCTCGCCGTCTATCACGAAGCCGTCGGGCAACGCCTCGCCCAACGCGGTGACTTCGGGAAAGCGATCGGTGATCAGGTCCTCGCCGCGCGACCACAACCACACGCGTCCCGCACGTTTGACGAGTTGCGCACGTATGCCGTCCCACTTCCATTCGATCAGCCAGTGCGACGGATCGCCGAGCGTCTCGGGATCGGCCTGCAACGGATGCGCGAGAAAGAACGGATACGGCAGGCCGAGATCGCTGTCGTGCCGCTCTGTTGGATGCTGCGCATCGTCGCCGGCAAGTTCTGATGCCTCGGGCGCGATCAGCCGCAGATAGCGCGCGGCGTCCGGCTTTTGCCGCGAATCCGTCCATCCGACCATGCGTTGCGCGATCCGCTTATGGTCGACACCGGCCACTTCCGCGAGCGCTCGCACGACGAGTTGCCGCGCGACCCCGACACGAAAGCCGCCGCCGATCAGCTTCGTGAGCAAGAAGCGGCCGCTCCAGTCGAGTTCGTCCCAATAGCTGAAAAGACGCGTGCGCAATTCGTCCGGCGGAAGACCGCGCAAGATCAGCACGCGCTGCTCGATCCATTGTGTGAGGCCGAGTTCGGAGCTGCGTTGCGCGGGCGGCAGGATATGCGCGATGGTCTCCGCCAGATCGCCCACTGCGTGATACGACTCTTCGAAAAGCCATGCGGGCAAGCCGGCGCGTTCGCGCGCGAACTCGGTCAGAAGACGCGTGGGCACCGATTGCCGCGGCTTGCCGCCCGCCAGAAAATACGATGCCCACGCGGCATCTTCAGGCTCGGCCACGGAGAAATAACTCGTGAGCGCTTCGAGCTTGTCATGCGTGGAAGTGGTCGCGTCGAGCGCGGTGTAAAGAGCGGCGAAGCGCTTCATGAACGGCTCGCGGTATCGTGGGCGTCGAATGCGGGCGCGCGGGCTTCGTCGCCCGGTGCATGTGTCACCGAGTCTTGCGTGACGGTTTCGACGCTGCCCAACGCATCGGCTTCGACCGTGTCGTCGCCGTATTGCGTCGCGAAGGCTCCCGCTTCGAGCCCTTGCTCGCGCAGCCAGCGCACCATCGGTTCAACCGATCCATGCGTGACGATGACGCGCTGTGCGCCGCTCGCGTGAATCGCCGTTTGCAGCGCGGGCCAATCCGCATGATCGGAGAGCACGAAGCCGCGGTCGACGCCGCGCCTGCGGCGCGCGCCGCGCAGGCGCATCCAGCCCGACGCGAAAGCGTCGCTATAGTCGCCGAAGCGTTTGAGCCACGCGCTGCCTTGCGCCGACGGCGGCGCGACGATCAGCGCCTGTTTGAACGTGGCCTTCTCTTTCGGCGGAATTTCGCTGACGAGCCGTACCGGCGGCAAGCGCACGCCGGCCTCGCGATACGCGCGGTTGAGCGGCTCGACCGCGCCATGACAGAAGATCGGTCCGATGCCCGCGTCGACGCTCGCCAGCACCCGCTGCGCCTTGCCGAACGAATAGCAGAACAACACGGACGCGCGCCCCTGGGCCGCATTGTGACGCCACCATGAATCGATTCCGTCGAACACGGTTTGCGGCGTGTCCCATCGATAGATCGGCAGACCGAAGGTGGATTCGGTGATGAATGTATCGCAACGCACGGGCTCGAATGCATCGCAGGTCGGGTCGGGGTCCAGCTTGTAGTCGCCCGATGCGACCCACACGCGGCCACCGTATTCGATGCGCAATTGCGCGGAACCGAGCACATGTCCCGCCGGATGCAGCGAGACAGTGACGCCGTTGATGTCGAGCCGCTCGCCGTACGCGAGCGTTTGCAGCGAGATGTCGGGCAGACGCGAGAGCAGCACGTTCGCGCCCGCGCGCGATGCAAGATAGTGCCGATGCCCGAAGCGCGCATGATCCGAGTGCGCATGCGTGATCACGGCGCGCTCGACGGGCTGCCACGGATCGATATAAAAATCGCCCGGCGGACAATACAAACCCTCGGGCCGTGCGATGACGAGATCCCCGGGGCCGGCATTGTCCGCTGCGATATTCGAGGTGGGTTCGGATGCCATGTCGCCGTATCAAGCAAAGGTTATTCCCGGCTGCACTGTCATGCGCATGGCGGCTTTCTTGCTTGTCTTTGCGATCAGGCGTGTCGGAATGCGCCGCTCATCGGCGGCGCGAAACGCGCTTGTTGCGAGGACCCATGCACTTCACCATCGATCGACGCACGCTGTACGTCGCGAAACATCCGGGCCGGTTTACGCTCGACGCGCTCAAAGCGTTTCGCGCGAACCAGGGACTGCTGCTCGCCGGCGCGGTCGCGTATTACGCGCTGCTTTCCATCGTGCCGCTGATGATACTCATCGTCATCGCACTGTCGCGCATCGTGCCGCAACACGTTTTGTTGTCCGCGCTGGGGCATCTTCTGCAGTGGCTCGTGCCTGGCCAGTCGAAGGCGCTCGTGCATGAACTCGCCAATTTCCTCGCGCATCGCGCGGTGGTCGGCTGGGTGCTGTTCGTCACCATGCTGTTCTTCAGTTCGCTCGCGTTCACCGTGCTCGAAAACGCGATGTCGCTGATCTTCGTGCATCGCGTGGTCATACGGCGGCGGCATTTTTTGCTGTCGGCGCTGCTGCCGTATTGCTACATCCTGTTCCTCGGCGTCGGCGCGTTGATCGTCACCGTTGTGTCGAGTGGACTCGAAGCGGTCGGCGCCGCAGGCATCGATCTGTTCGGCACCTATGTTTCGTTGCAAGGTGCGTCGCGCGTGCTGCTGTATCTGCTGGGTCTCGCCGGTGAGATTTTTGTGCTGACGTCGATTTATATGGTGATGCCGGTAGGACGGCCTTCGCTGAAACACGCGCTGTTCGGCGGTATTGTCGCGGCCGTGTTGTGGGAGATCACGCGGCATGTTCTCGTGTGGTACTTCGCGACGCTTTCGCAGGTCAGCGTGGTGTACGGCTCGCTCACGATGGCGATCGTGATTCTGTTCAGCCTGGAATGGCTGGCGACGCTGCTGCTGTTCGGCGCACAGGTGATCGCGCAATACGAGCGCTTCGGCCTCGAGCCGCAAGACGCGCCGAAGCAGCCGATTAAAACCGGCTGAGTGTGTTCTCGCAGCAAGGCGCAGCGCGACCAAAACGCTGCGGTAACATTACGCGCATTCGCCGCTTCCATTCCGGCGCACTTACGGGATTCGATCATGAGCGCCGTTCAGCGCCACAAGATAAACCCCTGTCGATACAACAGCGCACCCTATGCTGGATGAAGCGCTGATCGAAAACAGTCTCGCCGCCCGCGGCATCGTTGCCGATGCGAGGCAACGCGAGGCCATCGCGGCGCTCGCCGAATTACTCCGCCCGGCTGCGCGCGATTTTCACTCACGATACCAGGGCGTGTATTGCCACGGACTGCCTGGACGCGGCAAAAGCCTCGTGGTCGATACCGTGTTCGAACTCGCGGATTGCCGCAAGCGGCGTCTGCATTTTCACGAGTTTCTGCGCGAGATGAACCGGCGCCTCGTGAACGAACCGCGTGGCGACGACCGGCTCGGCTCCGTGTCGAAGCAATGGCTCGATGGCATCGAGCTGTTGTGCTTCGACGAATTCCATGTGCACGACATTGCCGACGCGTTTCTGATGGGCCGCTTTCTCGACACGGCCATCGCGCTCGGCACGCGCATCATGCTGACGTCGAACTACGCGCCGGAGCATCTATTGTCCGACCCGGAGTTTCACGAGCGCTTCTTGCCGACCATCGGGCAGATCAGGCAGCACTTTCGCGTGATTCATTTCGACGGCGCCCGCGATTATCGCTTCGGCGGTCAGGCGCATCCGTCGCCGCGTTTCTTTTCTCCACTCGATGCCGCGACCGGCGACGCGCTGCGCGATGTTTTTCTGCGCTACGAAAGCAGCGGCGCACTCGACGCGACGAAGCTCAGCGCAGCGGGCCGCCCGCTGATTGCGCGCGCGGTCGGCGCGGCTCTTCTTTGGGCCGACTTCGAAGCGCTTTGCGTGGCAAGCCGTTCACATCTCGACTACCTCGATCTCGCCGAGCGCTGGCGTGGGCTCATCGTCGACAACGTGCGTACCGAATGGCTCACGAAAGCGCATACGCTGCAGCGGCTCGTATGGCTCGTCGACATTCTTTACGACCGCAAGCGCGCGCTGTTCATTGCATCGGATCAACCGATTCATGCCGCGTTGGGCGGCCTCGAAGGCGCGCATGATCTGTCGAGAACGCTGAGCCGGCTCGCGGAAATGCAATCGCGCGGCTATCGGAATGCGCTCGACGATGCGATGGACCGGCCAGCGCAAACAGCGGACGAACGCTAAGCCAGCACGCTTAAAAACCCGCATACGATCGATACGGGAATGCACCGTGCTACCGCCGTTGAAGTTTCATTCTTCAGCGGATAAACACTCCGAGATGATCAAAGCCGTTTCGGTCGCCGCCGCACTGTGCGCGGCGTGCCTTTCTTCCGCCTGCGTGCATATTGGCCCCGCGCGCCTGAAGGCCGATCAGGTCGACTATGCCCGCGCACTCGGCGATGCAAAAAAGCGCGAGATTCTCGCGGCCGTGGTCGGCTTGCGCTATGGCGACGCACCGGCGTTTCTCACGGTCAGCAGCATCATCGCGGCCTATACGTTCGATGCCGGCGGCGGCGCGACCGCAAACGTGGGCTCGGGTAGTCAGCCGAACTATGCGCTTGCCACCGGCAGCGTGTCGTACTCGAATCACCCTACTTTCACGTTCACGCCGACCACCGGTGAAGCCTTCGCCTCCGCTTATATCCGGCCGCTCGCGCCGGCGCTCGTGCTGCCGCTCGCCGAAGGCGGCGTTCCGATCGATCTGCTGTTGCGCATTACCGCGCAATCGGTGGGCGGCTTGCAGAACGGCAATGCGCTCGGCGGTGAAAACAGCGCCGGCGCGCCGGGCTTTTTCGAATTGCTGCGCGCGTTGCGGCGTCTGCAACTCGCGGGCGAGTTGAATGTGGAATCGCGCAACACGGGCGACAAGAACGAGCCGATGCGCGTCTTTCTCGTGATGGGCGCAACCACCAGCGGCGACTCGCCGCAAATCACCGCCGACGTCGCGCGTGTGCGCAAGCTGCTGCATCTTTCGTCGAATACGCGCAGCTACGAAATCGTTTACGGACCGTCGTCGGCATGGCGGAAGGCCGACAAGATTCCGATGGTGACACGCTCGGTGCTGGGCATCCTGACCGATCTGGGCGCGCAGGCACAGGTGCCCGCCGAGCGCATCAGCGACGGTTCGACGAAGCCGACCGTGGGCCTGATCGGCGGCGAGACGAGGCCGACCATCGTCATTCATTCGGGCAAGACCGCGCCCGAGAATGCCTACGTGATGATCCCGTATGGCGCGTCGTCGTATTGGGTGGACCGCAACGACTTCGACTCGAAATACGCGTTCACGGTCGTGCAGAATCTGATGGCGCTCGCGGAAGCCGATACGAGCAGCAAGGCGCCCGTCGTGACGATTCCTGCGAATTGAGTTCACGATAAAAAAAACCGGCGGTTTTTACGCCGCCGGCTTGTACTAGCGCATTGCTTGCGCGTTCATCACTCCTGGCTGCGCTTGCTCTGCACTCTTTCAATCTGCTGCTTCGCCGCTTCATAAACATGCTCGGGCGTGAAGCCGAACTTCTTCTTCAGATCCGCAAGCGGCGCAGAAGCGCCGAACGTGTGCATCACGACTTGCGCGCCGAGCCTGCCGACATAGCGGTCCCAACCGAGCGTCGCGGCCTGCTCGACTGCGACTCGCGCGTCGATGTCCGGCGGCAGAACCGCGTCCTGATACGCCTCGTCCTGCCGCTCGAACAGATCCCATGAAGGCATCGACACCACGCGCGCCGCAATGCCCTCGGCCTTCAGCTTCTCGTAGGCGTCGACGCAGAGCGAAAGCTCGCTGCCGGTGGCCATCAGAATGACTTGCGGCTTCTGTCCGTCGGGTGCATCGGCGAGCACATAGGCGCCCTTCTTCACGCCCTCGGCGGATGCATAGCGGCTGCGGTCCAAAGTAGGCAGCGCTTGCCGCGATACGACGATGCACGCAGGACGGCGCTTTTGCGTCAGCGCGACGCGCCATGCTTCGGCCACTTCGTTTGCATCGCCCGGACGCAGCACGGTCAGGCCGGGCACGCCACGCAGCGAGGCCAGTTGCTCGATCGGCTGATGCGTCGGGCCATCTTCGCCGACGCCGATCGAATCGTGTGTGAAGACGTAGATCGCCTCCACTTCCATGATCGCGGACAGGCGAATCGGCGGCTTCATGTAGTCGCTGAAAATCAGGAACGTCGAGCCGAACGGCCGCAGGTTCGACAGCGCGAGGCCGTTCACCACTGCGCCCATGCCATGCTCGCGAATGCCGAAATGCAGATTGCGGCCGCCGTAGTTGTCGTGCTCGAAACTGCCCGCGCCCTCGAATTTCAGATTCGTTTTCGTGGATGGCGCGAGGTCGGCCGCGCCGCCGATCATCCACGGCACGCGCGCGGCAATCGCGTTCAGCACCTTGCCCGACGATTCGCGCGTGGCTATGCCTTTCGGGTCCGCGTCGAAGGTCGGAATGTCGTTGTCCCAACCCACCGGCAATTCATGCGCTTCGATCAACGCGAATTCGCGCGAGAGCTCGGGATACTGCTTGCTGTAGGCATCGTATTTCGCCTGCCATTCTTCGCGCGCCGCCTTGCCGCGCGCGCCGATGCCTGCGGCGAAACGCTCGTGAACGCCGTCGGGCACATAGAAGAATTTGTCTTCGGGCCAGCCGTAAAACTTCTTGGTGAGCGCGACTTCCTGCACGCCGAGCGCCTCGCCGTGCGCGGACGCGGTGTCCTGCTTGTTCGGTGCGCCCCAGCCGATGATGCTGTTGACCACGATCAGCGTCGGCCTGTCGGTAATACTTTTTGCTTCGACGAACGCGGCTTCGAGCGCGGCGGCGTCGTTCGCATCGTTCACATGCAGCGTGTGCCAGTTATAGCCGCGAAAACGGCTCTCCACGTCGTCGCTGTACGCGAGATCGGTGTGCCCTTCGATCGTCACGCGATTGCTGTCGTAGATCCAGATCAGGTTCGAGAGCTTCAGGTGGCCCGCAAGCGACGCCGCTTCGTGCGAGATGCCTTCCATCATGTCGCCGTCGCCGCACAGCGCGTAGACGCGGTAATCGAAGAGCGGCGCGTCGGGCTTGTTGAAGCGGTTCTCGTACCAGCGCGCGGCCATCGCCATGCCGACGCTGTTGCCGAGACCCTGGCCGAGCGGACCTGTGGTGGTCTCGACGCCCGTCGTCATCCGATACTCGGGGTGGCCCGGCGTCTTGCTGTCGATCTGACGAAAACGTTCGATGTCCTCGAGCGACACCGCGGGACCGCCGGTCGGCTTGCCTTCTTCGTCGACGGCCTTCACGTTCGCGAGATGCAGCAGCGAATACAGCAGCATCGACGCATGCCCGACCGACAGCACGAAGCGGTCGCGGTTCGGCCACAGCGGCTCGTCCGGGTCGTAGCGCAAGTGGTTCTGCCACAGGTGATAGGCAACCGGCGCGAGCGCCATCGGCGTGCCTGGGTGGCCGGAATTGGCTTTCTGCACAGCGTCCATCGACAGCGTGCGAATCGTGTTGATGCACAGCTGATCGAGGGCGGGATCGTTTTGCATGGGACACTCCTTGTTCGGCCGTTGGGAGATTGCCCGCGCGCGCTGCCGCGACGTCGCAGGGGAGCGGTGTTCACACGCAACGCATGAACATCGCCCAGGCGTTGACGATGATGCGCCGATGCGCGCAAATGTGCACGCGGCGTGACATCGCGGGGCGTTTACGGGGGGCTTGCACACGCGCTTGCGGATTCGGACATCAGCCGCACTTCGCGCACCGCTGATATCCGGTGCACTGAACGCACTAGCGGCATTCAGCCGCGCCAAGCCAGTGCTCGCAAAGCGGGCCGTGCTTGCCGTCGACGGGGTCCATCGGCGGAAACGGCAATGCGTGCATCGCCGCCAGTTCCTGCGGCGTGAGCGCGTCGCGGCGAATGTCCCACTGCTGGCCCGCCGGATAGCCGGCCACGACACGAAAGTGTCCCTCGAACGATTGCAGGCAATGGCCGGTGCCGGCGGGCAGCAGCAAGACGTCGCCGGCAGAAATGCTCACCACTTTCCCGCCCGGTCCGCCGACGATCACTTCGGCCGAACCCTCGCTGACGCCGAGCACTTCGTGCGCGGTCGAGTGGAAATGATGGTAGTCGAAGATGCCGTCGCGCCACTGCGGCGGCCACTGGTTGCGGCCGAACAGCACTTCGAAGGCGGCGGCAAGATCGCCGATGGCCGGATCGACCGCTTGCCGGTAAATCACGACCGGCAGCTTGCGGTTATTCGGCACCCAGTCGTGCGGTTCGAGCATGAAGGCTTCGTACTCGGTTTGCGCGGCATCGAACGCGTGTATCGAGTCTTGGCGCGAGCCTTCGGGCGAGTTTATGTGCGAACTTTCGTGCGGGTTTCGGTCCATACATGGCTCCTGTGCGTAGCGTGGCCGGTCCGGCAATCGCATGCCGGACACGGACGATCTTGCACTGCCGCATAAAGCGCGCCCGCTCGCGCGGCGCGTTCAACCGCCGCCGATGCCTTGCAGCACTTTCCCCGTGCCGCCGCACACCGTGCATTGCTTTCCTTCCACTTTGCCGGTGCCGTGACACGCGCGGCAGATGTCTTCGCCGACGCCGGGCGCGTCGGGGGGCGCTTCATCGCCGGGATTGAGGGGTTCGTTGTCCTGTTGCATGTGTCTCTCCGTTCGGTTTGACGCGATCAGTTCTTGTGCGACGCGCGCCCGCCGCCGCCCGCGGGCTCGCCGTGCGTGCCGGTGCCCAGCGGCACCTCGGCGGTTTGCTCGGGGTGCTCGTTCGAGCGCGGCGGATTCGTTTGCCGATCGACGCCCGTCTGCACGACCGGTTCGATGCCGAGCGGACTCGGCTCGACGTATTGCTCGCCGCTCGGCTTGTTGCGCTCTTTGACTTCCGGCGCGAGGTCGGCAGTGGCGGAATCGTCGCGGCGTGCGTCGAGTTGCGGGTCACGTTGTGAATCGGCTTGCGGATCGCGTTGCGGATCAGGTTGCGTGTCTTGCTGCGTGTTGGGCTGCATGGCGCTCTCCATTTTTATCGGCTACTCCGCTATGCCAGCAACATACGGACCCCATCACGCGAAGCCCGCGTTCTCTCGACACACCGCACGCATGCGCGCGCGGGTTGGGCACGGCCATTGCATCGAACAGGCTGAAGCTTCGGATTCATCTTTGTAAAAAGGAGCGCCTCATGACAGTCACCACCATTCGCGTGTCCGATACGGAAGTGCAAGTCGAGCGAACGCTTTACACGTTCTCGCAAAAGAGCGACGCGGACGCATTCGCGCAATGCGTAATAAACGATTCCATCGACGTGTGTTATCGCAGCCATCCGCCGCTGTCGGCGCGTCCCGTGGTCCCGGACGAACATCCCGACGATCCGAACCGCGGCAGCACGATCTCGCCTTCGTTAGGCGGAATGCCTTGACGAGTGCGAGCGCGCTGTCGTCACTTTTCCGGCGAAGCCCGGTCGGCGGCGACGATCTGCTTGCCGTACTCGATGGCGGCGCGGCGCGCCTGGTCCGCCGTCTCGTAGGGCCCGATCTCGGGAGCGCCGTCGAACGGAAAAAGAATTCTCCTGTCCGCTTTGCGGACAACCTTCAGTCCACCTACGTAACGGCCGTCGCCTGTTCCGTGATAGCTGGCGAAAATCTCGAACTCGCCGTCGGCGACGTCGGCCTTGTGTCGCGCCATGTGTATTTCCTTGTCCCTGTACCCGCTGCTCGGGGAGCAGCCCACGCTGTGCCGCGTCATGCTCCGCGCATGCCGCGTGACGGAACGGAGCAACGTCCGTTCCACGCGCGAAAGCCGCTACGCAAAAGGCGATGGAGGAATCAGAGAGGCGTGCGCATTGCGCGCAAAACACGAACGATGACGGAGGTCACGATGATTCTATGGGAGCCGCACGACGCAGCCACTTTTGTCATGCACACGCCGACGCCGCCCGAGATAGACCCGGAAGCGCCGCCGCCGCCGAACATCGATCCCGATCCGCCGCCCGCGCCGGACGATGATCCAGGCGGCCCGCCGCCGGGCGCGCCGGAAGGCGATCCGCCCGCGGCGCCACCGCCGCTGCATGCGCTGCGGCCTGGCGTGCGGCGGGCTTGAATTCGCTTCGCGGTTCGTGTGTTTTGTGTGTTTGACCAAGACGCGCGGACGCACAGCGCAACGTGAAAGCGGCGCGCTAAAAATCGCGCGCCGCTAACCCACATAGCAAATCAGAACTGATGCAGCATGCCGACGTAAGCGCCGGTCTGCGATTCGCCGACGAGCGGGTTCGTGTTGTTCGCCGCATCGCGCGGCGAAGCCTGCAGCGAAAAGTTCGAGTTGCCGCTGTTCCGCACATAGCCCACGGTGCCGTAGACGAACGTGCGCTTCGACAGGTTATAGGTGGTGCCGAGCACGTACATCATCGCGTGGCCGGACGGATCGTGCGCGGCATCTCCGGTGCCGTCGCCGACCTTCACGTAGTAGCCGCCCGCGGTCACCGCCCAGCGCGGCTGGAAGTTGTAGGTCGCGCCGAGCCAGTAATGGTCGGCGGTGTCGGCCACACCTGCGGGCGAATCGGGCGCCGAGTAATGCGTATAGGCGCCCTGAATCTTCACCGCGTCGAAATGCACGTTCGCGCCGACAAAGTACTCGCGCGAACTCTGGAAGATATTCGAGAACCGGCCATTGCTGTCGCGCAGTTCGTCGTAGATGCCGCGTACGTCGAAGAGCTGCGAATGATAGGTCAGCATGATGCCGTCCGAGCGGCCGAACTCGCCGCTCGCGCCGCTGTTGAAAGCGCCCGGCTGATTGCCGAATGCGTACTGCGCCTGCACGTCAAAGCCCCAGAAATTCGGGCTGTGATATTCGACGTTATTACTGGTTTGCTGCCAGTTGCGTCCGCGCACGAGCGACGCCGACGAAAACGCCTGCTGCACGAAGGGATCGAATTCCCACACGCCGTCGCTGTCGATGAAAAGATTGCGGCCCGCTTGCAGCGTGCCCCACGTCTGGCTGCTCAGGCCCGCGAATGCGCGCCGCGACCACAGGCGTCCGCCGCTCGTCGTGCCGTCCATCACCTGCAGACCGGTCTCGAGATTGAAGATCGCCTTGAGTCCGCCGCCCAGTTCCTCGCTG
Organism: Paraburkholderia sp. RCC_158; assembly: GCF_041355255.1. Classification (NCBI taxonomy): domain Bacteria; kingdom Pseudomonadati; phylum Pseudomonadota; class Betaproteobacteria; order Burkholderiales; family Burkholderiaceae; genus Paraburkholderia; species Paraburkholderia sp. RCC_158. Next base: position 148,307 of record NZ_JBFUPM010000011.1, read on the forward strand.
CCCTTCAGGCCGAGCATGCTGGTGCCCCAGTCGCCGCCTTCACCGCGCCAACGGCTCGAATTTCCGCCCGCGCCGTTGTCGATGTGATTCATGTATTCGATGCCCGCGTCGAGACGGCCATATAGCGTGACGCTCGTTTGACCATATGCAAGCGGGCTTGCGACCGCGAGTGCGGCCACCAGTTTTGTGTGTAATCTCATTGTCTCGCCGTGAGTTTTTATGATGCTTCTTGTGACGCTGTACTGGGCAACGCGGGGGCAAAGCAGAGGCAAAACCAGGAGTAAGACCAAGACACAATTGCCGCCGAACTATAGGCGATGCAGCGCCCGTTCACTATCCGTTTTTCGCAATAGATTTTTGCGGCGCGCTCAATGGAGGGCGGCTTATTTGCTCACCGCCGGCTGCATCGTCGCAATCGGAATGAGAAATTCGGAGAAGCCGGTCAGCATGATCTGCACGCCGATGCACAACAGCAGGAACGACGACACGCGCATCGCCACCTTCGTGCCTTCCGTGCCGAGATACCTGGCGAAGACGTCGGAGCGGCTATAGACCACATAGACGGTAAGCGCAACCGCGAGCGAGATCACCACCGAGGCGATACCCGACAGCACGAATTCCGAGAGCTTATGCGTGCGGTTCGCGGTGAGCGCAATGGCCGTGGCAATCGAGCCCGGCCCGGTTGTGAGCGGGATGGTCAGCGGGAAGAAGGCGCGCGCCTTCGCGTTCTCGGCGTCGACGCGCTTCACGCCCGGCTGTTCGGCGGGCTGCGTGTCGGGCGCATTGAGCATTTGCCAGCCGCCGACCGCGACGGCCAGCCCGCCGCCGATGCGCAGCGCCTCCATCGAAATGCCGAAGAAATGCAGAATCGGCGTACCGATGAAAAACGCCACCAGCAGCACGCACACCACATTGATCGCGATCTTTCTGGCGAGCACCCTGCGCTCTTCGGTGGTCAGCGAAGCCGTCCGGTCCAGAAAGACAAAGGCGACGCCGATCGGGTTGATGATGCTGATGAGCCCCGTGAAGCCAAACAGAATGTCCGAGATCAGGCTTTCGATCATATGCGATCCGTGTTGTGCGGCGGCCCGGCATGGCGGCTGCTCAGCCGGAATCATATCGCGGCGCGATATAAGTTCGCGGAAAATGCGCGGACGCGCGGCATTGCAATGCGGCCTTTGCTCACGAGCCTGGCGCATTGCAATGCAACAAGCGGATCTGCCGAGCGCCGATCGATGCGCGCGCAACTTTCAGACAGCCTACATTTATTTTGAACTGCTTTACGCGACCAAAGCATCCGGCATACAGTCGCCAGCGAAGCCGCAGTTTCAACGAGATCTACTCACCGTTCGAGGAGTTGCCCCATGTTGCTTCGTGTACTCGCCGCGCTGCCGTTCATCGGCATTCTGCTCGGTGTTCCGTTTGTGAACCGCGTCGAGCCGCTGCTGCTCGGCATGCCGTTCGTGCTGGGATGGATCGTCGCGTGGGTGGTGTTGAGTTCGATCATCATGGCGATCATCTACCGTCTCGATCCGTCGAACCGGCAGATCGCGGCGGACAGCGAGGAGGTCCGCCCATGAGCGCACTCGTCATCATTGCAGCGATTACGCTGTTTGCGCTGTTTCTGGGCGTGCGCGCCAGGCATGGCCACGACATGAGCCTCGAGCAATGGACCGTGGGCGGCCGCAGCTTCGGCACCGCCTTCGTGTTCCTGCTGATGGCCGGCGAGATCTATACGACGTTCACGTTCCTCGGCGGCAGCGGCTTTGCATACGGCAAGGGCGCCCCTGTCTACTACATTCTGGCGTATGGCACGCTCGCCTACATTCTTTCGTACTGGATGCTGCCGCCCATCTGGCGTTATGCGAAACAGCAGCGCCTCGTTTCGCAGCCGCATTTCTTCACGCGCAAATACGAGAGCCCCGCGCTCGGCACGCTCGTCGCGCTGGTCGGGGTGGCCGCGCTGATCCCCTACCTGGTGCTGCAACTGAAGGGTTTGGGCATCATCGTCGCGACCGCTTCGTATGGCGCGATTTCGTCGACGGCGGCGATCTGGATCGGCGCGGCCGTGGTCACCGTGTATGTGATCGTCTCGGGCGTGCGCGGCTCCGCGTGGAATTCGGTCGTCAAAGATCTGCTGATTCTCGCGATCGTCCTATTCCTCGGTATTTATCTGCCGCTGCACTACTACGGCGGCCTCGGCGAGATGTTCCATGCCATCGACACCGCCCGCCCCGGCTTCCTGACTTTCCCGGCGAAGGGCTCGAGCGTGACGTGGTTCCAGTCGACCGTGCTGCTCACGGCGCTCGGCTTTTTCATGTGGCCGCACACGTTCGGCTCGATCTTCACCGCGAAAGACGAGCGCATTTTTCGCCGCAACGCGATGGTGCTGCCGCTGTATCAACTGATTCTGCTGTTCGTGTTCTTCGTGGGCTTCGCGGCGACGCTCAAGGTGCCGGGGCTGAAAGGCGGCGACATCGACCTGTCGCTGTTCCGTCTTTCGTTGCAGACCTTCGACCCGTGGTTCGTCGGCGTGATCGGCGCGGCCGGCATTCTGACCGCGCTGGTGCCGGGCTCGATGATTCTCACGTCGGCGTCCACGCTGCTTGCCAACGACGTCTATCGCGGCATGGTGAACCGCAATGCGTCCGACGCTACGGTCGCCAACCTCGCGCGCGTGCTCGTGCCGGTCGTCGCGCTGGTCGCGGTCGCCTTCACGCTGCATGGCGGCGAGACCATCGTGGCCTTGCTGCTGATGGGCTACAGTTTCGTCACGCAACTCTTTCCTGCGGTGATCTGCAGTCTCTTTCCGCGCAACCGGGCGACCAAGCAAGGCGCGTTCTGCGGCATCCTCGCGGGCGTGGCCGTCGTTGCGATCACTACGACGATGCACCTGACCATCGGGCAATTAATGCCCTTCCTGCCCGACGCGATGAAAGACGTGAACATCGGTTTCGTCGCGCTGGCGGTCAACGTGATCGTCTTCGTCATCGTGAGTGTGATGACGCAAAGCGGACGCGTCGAGCACACGCACGCATCGGCGCATTGATACGGACGGCGCACGCCGCCTGCGAAAGCCGTCGCCTCGCGCGACGGCTTTTTTTATTGCGCTCGACGAACGGACGTCAAAAGTACACCCGCGTGAAAAATCGGCGGGAGCGCGACCGCCCTAACCGCTGAAACATTCGCATCGACGCTGCCCGCGAAGAACGACGTACTGGGCACAGCGCTTGCTGTTTTATGGCCCTGTGTTTCCGCCGCACTGCACAAGTGCATATCGCGTCCTCTGGGGGCCACCTTGCCGCTTAACGTTCTACTTGTCGCTTCCGAAGCCGTGCCTCTGGCCAAATCCGGCGGACTCGGCGACATGGTCAGCGCCTATGCCGCCGCGTTGCGCGACGCGGGCGTCGACGTCTCTATCCTGATGCCCGCCTATCCGTCCGCGCTGGAACGCGCCGTCGACATCGCCCCAGTTGCGCGCATGACCGGCCTGCCCGGCGGCGACGCGCGCCTGTTGCGCGGGCGGATGCCCGACACCGGCGTGACGGTGCTGCTGCTGCAAATGGATCATCTGTTTGCACGCGAAGGTCTGTACCGCGATCCGCAAGGACGCGACTACCTGGACAACCTCACGCGCTTTGCGTCGCTCGCCGCCGCGGCGACGCGCGTGGCGCGCGGCGTTCGCAATCTGAGGCGCCCCGACATCGTGCACGCGCACGATTGGCATGCAGGTCTCACGCCGCTTTATATGCGCCTCGCGGGCGTGGCCGCGAAAAGCGTGTTCACGATTCACAACCTCGCATTCCAGGGCAACCATCCGCTCGCAATGGGCGGCTGGATCGGCGTGCCGCCCGAATTGCTCGTGCCCGCGTTGAGCGACGAGCGCAGCATCGAATTTTACGGATCGCTCAGCATGATGAAGGCCGGCATCGTACACGCGGATCGTGTCACGACCGTGAGCCGGCGCTATGCGCGCGAAATCCTCACGCCCTGCTTCGGTCACGGAATGGAAGGTGTGTTGCAGGCGCAGGCGGCGAAGCTGTGCGGCATCGTCAACGGCATCGACATGTCGGTGTGGAATCCCGCTCGCGACGAGTACATTGCCCGCGCCTATTCGGTCGACGACACCGCCGGCAAGCAGGCCTGCAAGCGCGAACTGCAACAGGCATTCGGTTTGACGCGCGAGCCGTTCGCGCCGCTTGTGGCGATCGGCAGCCGTCTCACGGAACAGAAACTCGCCGATGTAGCGATACGCGCACTGCCCATGTTGCTCGAGCAGCATCCGCGTTTGCAGTTTGCGATCCTCGGCCAGGGCGAGCGCGCTTTCGAACACGCGATGCGGGAACTGGCCGCAGCGTGGCCGGGCCGTGTGGGTGTGCAGATCGATTACGACGAGCGGCGCGCGCATATGCTGCACGCGGGCGCGGACATGCTGCTGCACGGCAGCCGCTTCGAGCCTTGCGGACTCACGCAGCTCTATGCAATGCGTTACGGCACGATTCCGGTGGCCTCGCGAGTGGGCGGCCTCGCGGATACGATCGTCGATTACGCGCCGCATGAAGCGCGCGACGAAGATTGCGCGACCGGCTTTCTATTCGACGGCCAGCATCCGCACGACATCGTGCATGCCGTGGGCCGCGCGCTTGCCGCATTCGCGCAGCCGTCGTCGTGGCATGCGTTGCAGCGCAACGCGATGAGCCGCGACTCGAGCTGGGAAGTGTCGACGTCGAACTATCTCGCGTTGTATGCGGATCTCGTCGATGCACGTCCCGCAGTACACGACACGCGCGTTCGCAAGACGCCTGGCCGCGCGAGAACGGCGAACGCTGCCGGCGCGCGGCAGGTTCGCCGCGGCCGCGATGAAGCGTTCAATGCGGGTGTCGAGGAGATGGTGAGAAGCGCGTGATGTAAGGCACAGCGGTGAAGCGCAGCGTTGCCTCACTGCTCGCGCCCGCGTGATGCGAACGCGTAACCGTCCTTGCCGCTGCGCTTGACCTGGTACATGGCTTCGTCGGCGGCAACCACGAGGCGGCGATAGTCGTCGACGAGATCGGGATAACTCGCGATGCCGATGCTCGCGCGAACCATGCCCATGCCCATCTGTTCGTCGGTGCGAACCACGCAGCCGATCAGCCGCTGCGCGATGTGGCGCAGTTCGTCCTGCTCGGAGAATTCGCGCACCAGCACCGCGAATTCATCGCCGCCGATCCGCGCGACGACATCGTCCTTGCGCACCGATTCGCGAAAGCGCTTCGAGACTTCGATGAGAAACTCGTCACCGACGCGATGACCCAGCGAATCGTTGACCTTCTTGAAGCCGTCGAGATCCATATACAGCACGGCGATCTTGCGCAGCCTCGCGCCGGTCGACACCTGAGTGGCGGCCTGCTCCAACGCAGCAACGAGCTTGCGCCGGTTCGCGAGGCCCGTCATCGGATCGTGCAGCGCCGCGTGTTCGAACTCGTGCGACTGCCCGGCCAACAGACGATTGCGCTTCGCATACATGCCGAGCGCCGTCAGCAGCATGCAGAAAAGCAGCGCCGCGACGGCGAGCAACATCCGCGCGACGAGCGTGATCCGCTTGCGCATGTCGGCGCTTTCGGCGTCGCGTCGCGCGTGCCAATACGACGACGCGTCGTGGAGCAACGTGTCCATCTGCGCGAGCGTGGTATCCGGCAACAGCACCGATGAAGGAATCCGCGGCGAGCCCGCCGGACTCGCATTCACCAGCGCGGCAAGCGACGCGAGGCGCCGCGTCAGTTCGGCGCGCGCGTCGCGATAACCCGCGGCCGCGGACTCATGCGCGCCGGGCACCTCGTCCCACACGCCGACGCGCGCGCGCGCCGTCTCGGCCCGCTCGACCGCTTCGAGCACGAGACTCGCGTATTCCTGTTTGACGTGATCGGAGAACACGGTCCTGATCTGCATGGCCAGATACAGCAGGCCGACCAGCAGGCACAGCAGCGACGCCACGGCGACGGTGGCGGGACCGAGCGTGAGCCGCCAGCCGTTGGCACGCGGCAGGCCCGGGCGCGACGCGAACAGCGGCTCAGGGATGGGAGTAGAGGTCTTGCTGGCTTCCGCTGCCATGTTGTCGATAGCTTATGCGTCGAAAGAACGAACCCATTTTGGTGAAGAGATTGCCTTTGCGCCGCGCGCCGTTTGCCGACGCGCGCCGTTCCTGCGGTGCGTATTTGGCTTCGCGCGCGGGACGGCTCGATGCAAGCTCCGGCGCGGGCGCTTCGGCCGGGCCCGCGGTGGCTTGCATCGCGGGACGCGCAGCGCCTCGCGCAGCCGCCAACGTCGAGGGCGCGTCGGCGCCGTCGTCCGCGAGCACCTCTTCGACCTCGTCTTGCTGCGGACGTATGATCTGGCCGGCCCACGTCGACGGCTTGCGATTGTCATCGGCAGTGGATGCGGATGCTTGCGCCGGCATTGCGGGCAAGTCGAGCAGTGCGATGGAGTCGGCGGGCGTGTTGGGTGCAACGGCGGGTGCAGTGACAGATGCAGTGGCGGGCGCAGAGCCGGGACTTCGCGCAGGTGCCCCGATCGCGGACGTCACGAACGGCGTGGTCGCGACCGATGCTGCCGAGGGCGTGGTCGTCGCTGGTCGCGTATCCGGCGCATTGCCGTTCACCTCCGACGATTTCGCCAGCACCGTTGCCGCGTTGCCCGGCGCCGGCATGCGCAATGCCTGGCGCGCGCGGGCGATGGCCTCCGCATAAGTCTGCTGATCGCTATTGAACCAGACGCTATAAGCGACCGTGCCGACGACGCCGAACGCCAGCGCGCTCGCTGCCGCCACGCACAGCGCAAGACGTCCGAAGCGGGGGGCCGTGCCCGTCACGTCCGCGGCGTCGCTCTCGCGCGCTGCATCGTCGTAGTCTCCGCGAACAGGAGGCAAGTCAGGATCGTTGTACATCGTAATACGCTCCGCAATTCTTCCGTCTGACGCTCCATCAGGCCTGGATCACACAATTCGCACGGTCGATGCAAACGCTGCTGGAAGAATGTAACTCTCTCGTCCGATAGCGACAACACGACGGGCTCTGCTTCGAACGTCTGTTCGGCAGATCGCATTCGAGCCTGGAAAAGCAGGTAAAACGTTCAACGCCGCATGCATATGCGACACACTTTAGTGCCTCGATGGGGGCAAGTCCCGCTGCGAAAGCCCGCCGCGCATGGCGATGAAACCAGCGGCGGATGCGGGGGCTCCCTTCCATGCAAAAATCGGGCCGGTCATGGCCGATTTCGACGAACGCCGCGCGGACAGACTTCAACCCTTCGCGCCACGACGCGCACGGAAATGGTTGCGCCCTCCACCAAATCGAGAAATTTTCTCGCGACGTCGTGCGTGAGCGCAAGCAGGAGATGCTGGCTGCGATGATGCAACGTCGACGCAATGTCGTTTTCGCTCCTCTCGTCTGGTGCGGCCAAACGATGGCGCGTTTCGACGAGATTTCGGCACAAAAACGCTATGGTGAAAACGGCACGCCTCGCGGTTCATCGACACGAGTTCCCAGTTACTGAACGGTGATCGTCTCCTTCATGTTCGGATGAATGCCGCAAAACACGTTGTAGACGCCAGGCTTGTCGAAGCGAAACTGATACGTGTCGTTCTGATCGAGCGCGGCCGAGCGGAAGATGCCCGCGTCGTTGACGACCGTGTGCGGCTCGCCGTCGAGATTCTTCCAGGTGACGGTGGACCCGGCTTTGACGGTGAGCGACATCGGCGAAAACATGAAGTCCTTGATGACGATCTGGTTGGGCGTTTCCGCCCAGGCCGACAGTGCGCCGGCGCCCGCGATGACCGCGACGAACGTGACAGATGCTGCGCCGGCAGCAAGCCGAAACCATCCGCGGCGAATGAAATTGTTCTGCATGACTGATCTCCATGAAGCGGGCATTGGCGCTACGAGACGAGCGTCGCGTCGGCGAGCGTCGCGCTGAGCGGATGACGCGCGATGGTGACGCTCGTCACGCCGAGCATCCTCGGCAACTGGTCGTCGGCGACCTTCATCGGGCCGGGACCCGAGCCCTGTCCCGCGGCCGGCTGCGGATAAGCCGTGGAGCGCGCGGTATGGAACGTGACGTTGCCCTCCACCTTCGACACGATCTGATGGATATGTCCGTTCAATACGGTCACCGAGCCGAAGCGTTTCAGATAGCTCAGCGCCTCGCCAGCGTCGCCGGTGCCCCAGCCCCACGGCTCGTAAATCGTCCACATCGGCATGTGTGCGAACACCACGATCGGCGTGCTGGACGAGCGCGCCTTCAGGTCGTTTTCGAGCCACTTCAATTGTTCGTCGCCGAAACTGCCGAGGCCGTTCGGCTTGAAGTGCATGACATTGACGAGACCCACGAAGTGCACGCCTTGATGGTCGAAACTGTAGTAACCCCTGTTATTCGACGCCTTGCCGAAGCGCTGGAAGTACTCGGCTCCGGGCCCGTCGGTGACGTCGTGCTCGCCGGGCACGGTATGCAGTTCGGTGACGGGCAGTCCCGACAGCAACTGCGCGGCGAGATCGAATTCGGACGCTTTCGAAAGATGCGTGATGTCGCCGGTATGAATGGCGAGCGCAGGTTTGACGGGCATCGCGTTAACGAACTCGATGGTCTGCTTCAGCGTGCCCGCCACATCGGGGTTGGCTTCCTTGTTAAAGCCGATATGCGTATCGCTGATCTGAAGAAAGAGCGGCACGCCGCTCGCCGCGGCCGGTTTGCCGTCGGCGGCGAGTGCGAGTTGAACCGGCGTCAGCACGCCGCCGGCAAGCACGAACAGCGTGCCCGCGCCGCCGAACGCGAGACATTTGAGCGCGCCGCGGCGCGATGGATCGAAGGGATGGGACGACATGTTGGCCTCACGATGACGGGCCACCGACAGCGCGCCGGCTTATCCAGCGTTCTTCGGGCCCGGTTCGTCAGGCATGACTGCGGCCGCGCGGAATTTATTCCCGGCGGCCGCGAATCTTCAACATTGTCTTCAACATTGCAGCGCTACCGTGCAGTGGCCGGCATCGCGCGAACGACGCCGGCCGTGCTGCGGATCGGCTTACTCGCCTTGAGCCTTCTGGCGCAGCTTGCCCTGATAACGGATCGTCGGACGCAGCGATTGCGTGGTCGGCGCCGGTGCCTTCAGCAACTGGCGGGCAACCATCGCATTCGACGAACTGAGCGAGCCGATGCTCGATTCACGCGACGGGTCCGCGAGACCATGCGCGACGAGCAGCTTGGCTTCGAGTTGCAGGCTCGTCAGCAGCACCGGGTCCTTCAGTGCGCTGCTTTGTGCGAGCAACTGGCTCCACGCGTTGTTGCTGTAGTTCGTCACGTAGTAGTCCAGGCCGCTCGGATCGGCCAGCACCGCGGAACAGCCGTTCAGCCGCAACTGCGTTTGCAGGTCCTTCATCGCGACCGTCTTGCGCGAGGCGAGTCCGTCGCCATAAGCAAGCGTCAACGGAATCGTCCACTGCGTGCCGGGATACTGGTTCTGATTCGGGAACGGCGACTGTTTGAGCGTCACGATGGTCTGGTTCGTCGTCAGATCGCACTGCGTGTCGAGCGAGATCAGCGGTACGCCGGTTTGCCGCACGAAGCTGTCGCCGATCGCGACCATCGGCTCGCCGCTCGCCTTCGCGAGTTCGTCCCACAGGCGCTTGGGCGTCACGTTGCCGAGCGAATAGTCCGCGAGATACTGCTGCAGACCCTTGCGCATCGTTTCCTCGCCGAGATAGTTCTCGATCGTCTTCAGAACATGGCCGCCCTTGTCGTACGTGAAGGCGCTTGCGCTCAGCACGAAGTCGTTGGACGCCCAGCCGTTGAAGTTCGGCTGCACAGGGAACGACGTCGACTTGAGATCGGCGTTGATGACCGCGTACTTGTTCTTCACGTCGTCGACCCAGCTAAAGCGGTCGGGGAAGAAACGGACCTTGGTCTTGTTCTCGAAGAACGTCGCGAACGATTCGTTGAGCCACACGTCGTCCCACCAGTCGAGCGTAACGAGATCGCCGAACCACTGATGCGCCGCTTCGTGCGTGAGCACCGTCACGCCGTAATCGGACATGGTGGTGCCAGGCGCGGGCAGGATGTCGTCGGCGAATTCCAGAATCGCGCCCCAGTTCTCCATGCCGCCGAAGTTCAGGTCCTTCTGCTCCTTGAACGCGTCATTCGCGGCGACCGTGTCGAACTTCGTAAGCGGCAACGGGATGCCCGTGTAGCGATAGTAGTAATCGAGCGCCTGCTTGGTCTGCTGCATCGCGGGCTTGGCCCAGTCACGCATGCCGGGCGGCGTGAAGATGCGCAGATGCAAGCCCTTGCCGTCCGGCAGCGGACTCGTGAAATCGTCTTCGAGAATATCGAACTGACCGCCGCCGAAGAACAGCAGATACGACGGCATCGGCGGCGTCTTTTCGAACGACACCAGCTTGTAGCCGCTATCCACGTTCACCGCCGGCTTTTCGGCTGCGTTCGACACGACGTTCCAGTTCTGCGGCACTTCGGCGCTCACCTCGTAGGTCGGCCGGAATGCCGGCTCGTCCCAGCCAGGGAACCATTGCCGCGCGAGATTCGACTCGCCTTGCGTGAGAATCGCGCCGCTCGTGGTGCCGTCGGTCGACTTCAGATCGACGCGGAACACGCCCTCGGCCGCCGAGCAGCCGGGATAGTGGTCGTCGCCGCAACTGCCGCCCGTTTTCGCCACCGGGTCGTCATAGCTCTTGAAGTTGATGATGCCGCTCCACTCCATGTGCAGCGAGTAGTTGCCCGCGGCGATCTGGCCGCTGACAGGCCGCAGCTGATAAAAATCGCCGTCGTCCTGCGGCGTGGCGATCAACGCGATGTTGCCCGGTTGAAGCGTGATCGTGCCGTTGGTGAACTTGACGCGATGGCCGGCAATCGTGATCGCGTTGACCGGCTTGAGCACCTTGATCTGCACGTCGGCGCGGCCGTCGAACGAGGAAAGCGCCGGGTTCGGCCTGAACCACAGCTTGTAGTTGATCGGCGTGACCGTGTTCGGCAATTCGACCGGCTGCACGGTCTTGTCGATCGATGTATTCGCCAGCACGGCGCTCGCCGGCGGCACCAGCGGAACGTCGGATGCGGCCGTTGGAGCTTGCGCGGATTTGCCCGTCAACGAAGCCGAGCCGTCGCCTCCTCCGCAGCCGGCCATTACCATTATTCCGGCTAACGCCAGGCACTGCACCTGTAATCGGAAATTAATACGCATTTTTAATCCTCGACTGACAATATCGGTATAAGGAAAGTGCGTTGAGTCACTTCAGCCGTGTTTCTTTTTTCAGCGAAAAAGGTCTCCCGCACTAGCACCGAATTGCTAGCGAGAATATATGGACGTGTTATGTCCTCAGCACTAATGGCTGATTTTTAAAGCGGAAACTCGTTTATTACAAAACTTTCAGAAAGACGATTAAAGCCGCCCTTGCGGATCGACGGGTCAAGCGCAGCCCGCCTGCTCTTCCGGGTGCAATGCAATAAAACAGGATCAGTATTGACGACAGTGCGTAGCCTAGTTTGGCAAACGTTACCGTGTCAACTTCCTTTCACAATCTTTCTTCGATTGGCGCGCGCCGTATGCAAAGCGAATGCCTTAAGTAATCGGCCTGAGTTAATACTCTAAATAGCGGGATTTTCGCCCGGGACTACGGAAAATTTTTTATTTTCCGGGTGCGGGATGTGATAAGCGGAGATGAGCCAGCCGATTGGAAAACCGGTGGCGAATTTGTACTAGCTATTGAGTCCAGCGGGCGGGTTCGGTGGATAAGCCGAGCCGCGCGCGATCGTCATAGGTCATGGCAACGATCGCGCGGCACATGCGTTTGCTCAGGCTGCTGCCGCCTCGGTCTGCCGCGAAGGAAACGGATTGCGCCACGCTTCCAGTTCGTTCAGCCGATCGTGCCAGCGCACGACACTCGGAAACTCGCCGAGCGGCATCGCGGCGCGCGACGCATACGGCAACGTGACGGCGACCGAGAAGTCGGCAATGCTCATCGCGTCGCCGAGCAGCCACTTCCGGTTCTCGAGATGCCGGTCCAACACCGCTGCGTGCTTGCGAAACCAGCCTTGCGCTTCGGCGATCTTCGCGCTGTCGGGTCCGCCGAGTCCAATAGCGGGCTTGATCAGGTGCTCGAAGTAAAGCGTTCCGCCGTGGCGATAAAAATGCTGGCTATTCCAGCTCAGCCAGCGCAGCGCGTCTGTCTGCTGCTCGGCGTTCTGCGGCCACAGCGGCGATTGCGCACGTTGCGCGAGATGGCAAATGATCGCGTCGGCTTCCCAGATGCTTCGCTCTCCGTCGACGAGGCACGGCACTTTGCCGTTCGGATTAATCGCCAGATAAGCGGGCGCAACGTGCTCGCCCTTGCCGAGGTCAACGAAAACATATTCGATTTGCAACCCTAAATAACGCGCAACTGCGCAAGCCTTGCGAGGGGCCAGCGTTTCTGAATAGTAAAGCTGCATGTGACGTCTCCGTGTGAGTTCACTCCATTCGATGTTGCCTCTTCAAGCGCTTCAAACTCCTGTGCTGCCGAGTTCCGCGATCAATGCATCGAGCTTCTCGAACGCGCCTTTCCAGCCTGCATCGTGACCATCGCGCGCGGCTTCGTCGAAGAACTGCGAGTGCGTGAAATTCATTTCCGTGCCTTCGTCGACGGGACGAAACGTGATCGTCACGAGCGAGCGGCGCTCGGGCAGCGTCACCCACTGCCACGTGAACACGAGCTTGCGGTCGGCCTCGACTTCCTGATATTCGCCGCGGCAATCATGCGTTTCGCCGTCGAGCGTCTGGAACACCACGCGAAAACGGCCGCCCACGCGCGGATCGGCTTCGGCGCTCAGCACCGGCCCGGCGTCGGGGCCCCACCAGCGCGCCATCAACTCCGGTCTCGTCCACGCGGCATAGACTTTCTGCGGCGGCGCCTTCAGGCGCCGTACGATCGTCAGGCTCGGCTTCTGCATATTCACTCCTCTCCTTCGACAAAATCGGCGAGCCGGTCGAGGCTCGCGGACCAGAAGCGCTCATAGCGTCTGAGCCACGCCATCGCCTCCTCCATTGGGCCGGCCACCAGGTCAACCGACACGGTCCGCCCATGCTTGGCGCGCGTGATGAGCCCGGCGTCGCTCAGCACGTCGAGATGCTTCATGACGGCGGGCAGCTTGAGCGGCAATGGGCGTGCGATTTCCGTGACGGACAGGCCCGGCTCCCGCTCGAGGCGGACGAGGATGGCCCGCCGCGTGGGGTCCACCAGCGCGGAAAACGTACGATCGAGTTGACTGACAGGAGACTTCACCATGTGGTGAACTATAGAGACTCGGCGCGCGGTGTCAAGGTGTTCTATGTCTACTTTTTCTCGGAGCTTGAGACCGGGGAATTGGCGCGGCGCTGAGCAACGTATCCAACCTCGCCTGCGCCGCGAACCGCGATCAGCTCGTCAGCGCGTTGCGCTTGCTGGCGGGCACGCTGAAAGATCGTCCGCGCGCGCCGTTCGGCACGATTTGACGCGCTACGTGCGTAGCGGTCTGAAGAAGCTGCGGATCTCGGCGGCCAGCAGATCGGGCTTCTCCATAGCGGCGAAATGGCCGCCGCCCGGCATGTCCGTCCACTGCGCGACGTTGAAGGTTCGTTCGAGCCAACTGCGCGGCGGATGGCTGATCTCTTTCGGAAAGCGCGCAAAGCCGACGGGCGGCACGACGCGCTGGCCTTCGGCAAAACGCATCGGCTGAAGGCGGTTCTCCCAATACATCTGTATGGCCGGCCCGATGCATTGCGTGTACCAGTAAAGCGAAATGTTGGTCAGCAACTCGTCCTTCGAAAACACGCGCTCGACGTCGCCTTCGCAATCGCTCCACGCGCGAAATTTTTCGGCGATCCAGGCGGCGAGTCCAACGGGCGAATCGTTCAGCGAAGCGGCGAGCGTCAGCGGCTTCGTCGCGTGCATGTGGGCATAGCCGCCTTCGAGTGCGGCCCAGTCGTTTTTCTCGCGCAAAAAGCGCTCTTCTTCCGATGTCAACGGTCGTTGCGCCGCGCCGATTGCCGGCTCGTAGGAACTCGGCAGGAAGTTCAAATGAACGCCGTCGACAGCCTGCGGATGCCGCGCCGCCAGCGCAAGCGATACGCCCGCGCCAAGGTCGCCGCCTTGCGCGCCGAAGCGCCGATAACCGAGGCCGCTCATCAGCGACACCCAAAGATTCGCGACCTGAAACGCCGACGTGCCGGGTTGCGCGGGCGCCGGCGAAAACGCGAAGCCAGGCAGCGAAGGCACCACCACATCGAACGAATCCGCGGGATCTCCGCCGAACGCCGCGGGATCGCAGAGCCGTTCGAGCAGCGCCTCGAACTCGACAAACGAACCGGGCCAACCATGCGTGACGACGAGCGGATAAGGCGCGTGACCCACGCCGCGCCGATGAATGAAATGCACGCGCTGTCCCTGCACATCGGCGATGAATTGCGGCTGCCGGTTCAGGCGCTGCTCGGCCGCGCGCCAGTCGAACTGGTTCGCCCAATAGTCGACGAACTCGCGCAGCCATGCCGGGTCGATGCCCTGCTGCCATGCGGGCGACGGCGTCGCGGGCGCCCAGCGCGTTGCACGAATACGTCGGTGAAGATCGTCGATGTCGGCATCGGGCACGGCGATATGAAACGGTTCGATTTGCATGGGCGTCATCCAGGTTGAAGTAGCCGATAGCGCACTGCCGAGCCGCGAGACTCGCGGCAATGCGCTCGCGTGAACCACGAAATTATCGGCATGGTACACAATGGCCGCATTTCCGTTTCGTGCGCTGGAGATCGACATGCTGGGAGCGCTCGCCGCCCTGCTTCTATTTCAATGCCTTGGAGAAGGCGTGTCTTACGTATTCCACTTGCCGGTGCCGGGCCCGGTGATCGGCATGCTGTTGCTGTTCGGCTTCATCATGATGCGCCCGCAAACGGCGGACGCAATCGAGCCGACCGCGCTCGAATTGCTGCGGCATCTGTCGCTGCTGTTCGTGCCTGCGGGCGTCGGCATCATGGTGTCGGCAAGCCGCATTCGCGGCGATGCCGTTGCGGTGATCGTCTCGATTGCCGTCAGCACGACGCTGGCGATTGCAGCGGCCGCGCTGGTCACCCGCGCGTTGATGCGCCGGCAGCAGCGCCGGCAACCACACGATCGCGCCGATACGGAGGCCGCACAATGACCGCGTTACCCAAGCTCGGCGCGATCTGGGTCTATCTTGCGGCAAGCCCGCTGCTCGGCCTCACCATCACGTTGATCGCGTATCTGATCGCGCAGACGTTGTATGCGAAGGCGCGTTTCAATCCGCTCGCCAATCCGGTGTTGATCGCGGTGGCGCTGCTGGTCGCGGTGCTCGAGATCACGGGCACGCCGTACGCCACGTATTTCGAGGGCGCGCAGTTCGTGCACTTCCTGCTCGGTCCCGCGACGGTCGCGCTCGCGTTGCCGCTCTATCGTCAGTGGCCGAAGCTGCGGCGCTATGCGTTGCCGCTGTTAGGCGGGCTCGTCGCCGGCTCGTTGACCGCGATCGTGTCGGCGATCGGCGTGGCCGCGCTGTTCGGCGCATCGCATCAAACGCTCGCGTCGCTCGCACCCAAATCCGCGACGACGCCGATCGCGATGGCCGTCGCGTCGGAAATCGGCGGGATTCCGTCGCTGACCGCAGTGCTCGTCATATCGACGGGCGTCTTCGGCGCGGTCTTCGCGCGTGCCATCCTCAACGCGCTGAAGATCGCAGAACCCGAAGTGCGCGGTTTCGCACTCGGCATTGCGTCGCATGGCATCGGCACGGCGCGCGCCTTCCAGGTCAGCGAGCAGATGGGCGCGTTTGCAGGGCTCGGCATGGGGCTTAACGGCGTGTTCACCGCGTTCGTGGTTCCTGTGCTGATGCCGGTTGTTGCACGCTGGTTGGGTGCGTGAGCGAAGGTTTCTTTCATGCTTCAGAAACAGATTAGCCCGTGAATCAAGGGCTAATCTGAAACACGCCGGCGCGCTTAGCTCCGCATCGCGGACAGCAACGGCGTCGACTTAATCATTAACTAATTCGCCATCCGAACTAAACAAAGAGCGCGGCCAGCAAGCGCTCGCGACACCTCATCAGAACGCTGCCCACCCATTCGTCCCGCATAGTTTGAAGCGCCGTCTGTTTTATGCCATGCTAGCCACGCCCCAAAAGAATCATCACGGCTAGTCATCAAAAGAGAGGGCGTGAGAGGCGACCAATCCTGTTGTCCATTCCTCAGGAGGAGACATGATTGTGTCATCGCAAGCGCGCAGCATTCGCTGTGCCGGACGCGTGCCCGGCGTCGCCGGTTTCCCCGCTTCTTTATCGCAGCCTTCCCTTCCCGCCGCGCGGTTCAAGTATCTGCATCGCGCGGCCGCCGTGTCGAGCTTCGCTTTCCTCATCGGCCTGTCATCCGTCTGTCACGCCGACACGCAGGTCGGCGGCACCTTGCCGCCCGCGCCGGACATACTCTATGGCGACCTGTTCGTGGCCGTGCAAACGGCGCAGATCTATCCGGACCAGAAGACCTTCGTCGATGCAACGCCGAATGCGGATCCCGCCGCAATCGTGCAGCTTTATCACCAGCAGAGGAGCAAGCCCGGCTTCTCGCTCGCGAACTTCGTGAACCAGTACTTCACGCCGCCGAGCGAGCCGGTCATCACGCCGCCCGCGAATCAGACGCTGCGTGAGCACATCAACTGGCTGTGGCCCGCGCTCACACGCACGACCATGAGCGCGCCGCCGAACAGCTCGCTGATTCCGTTGCCGAAGCCGTACGTGGTGCCCGGCGGACGCTTTCGCGAAGGCTACTACTGGGACACCTACTTCACGATGCTGGGCCTTCAGGAAGCGGGCCGCGAAGATCTCGTCGACAACATGCTCGACAACTTCGCGTACATGATCGACACGTTCGGCCATATTCCCAACGGCAATCGCACGTACTACCTCGACCGTTCGCAGCCGCCCTTCTTCTCGCACATGGTGGAGCTCGCGGCCAAGGTGGAAGGACGCGGCGTCTATCAGAAGTACCTGCCGGCGCTGCGCAAGGAATACGGCTACTGGATGCAGGGCGAAAGCTCGACGCCGGCCGGATCGGCGACGCGCAACGTGGTCGTGATGCCCGATCGCACGGTGCTGAACCGCTACTGGGACGAGCTCGACACGCCCCGCGACGAGTCCTATCTTGAGGACATTCAGACCGCGCAAAAGGCAACCGGGCGCAATCCTAACGACGTGTACCGCGAACTGCGCGCCACCGCCGAAAGCGGCTGGGATTTCAGCTCGCGCTGGTTCGGCGACAACATGACGCTCGCGACGGTGCGCACCACGTCGATCATTCCCGTCGATCTCAACAGCCTGATGTTCCACCTGGAGATCACCATCGCGAAGGGCTGCGGCGAGACGCGCGATTTCCGCTGTGTCGGCGAATTCGCGGGACGCGCGGCGAAGCGCGCGCTCGGCATCAATCGCTACTTGTGGAACGCGAACGGCTACTACGGCGACTATGACTGGCAACTCGCCAAACCGCGCGACAACAAAACCGCGGCGATGGTGTTCCCGCTGTTCGTCGGCGCCGCGTGGCCGGATCGCGCGAAAAAGACCGCGCAGCAGGTGCAATCGACGTTGTTGCAACCAGGCGGCCTCGTCACCACGACGTACAACACCACGCAGCAGTGGGATGCGCCGAACGGCTGGGCGCCGTTGCACTGGGTCGCGATCCAGGGCTTGAAGCGGTATGGCCAGGACGCGCTCGCGCAGCAGATCGGCACGCGCTTTCTCGCCGACGTGAAAGGCGTCTATGCGTCGGACAAGAAGCTCGTCGAGAAATACGTAGTGGAAGGCGCAGGCACGGGCGGTGGCGGCGGAGGCGAATATCCGCTTCAGGACGGCTTCGGCTGGACGAACGGCGTGACGCTGAAACTGCTGGACCTGTATAGCCCCGGCGAGTGAGTTCGCCGCGACGCGAGGAGACCAGAGGCTGGCGGCAGACTTCCGGGACCTGGAAACACTGTATAAAAACACAGTATAATGACAGGCATGAACCCGTCATTTCCTGGCCGGGGCCTGCGCGCCCGGCGTTGAATCATGGTGTCCCAGCAAGGCCTGTTTGCCCCCGAGCCCGTTACCCTGTTTAGCGACAACGAAGGCGGAATGCGTTATCTGCCCGACCTGGTCCCGCTTGCGCTCGCGCAGCAGTGGTTCGGCGAGGCGCTGAAGAACATCGGCTGGAGCAGCCATCAGCGGATCATGTACGAGCGCGAGGTGGCCGTGCCTCGGCTTATCGCCACGTTCCTGCGCGAATCGGCGGACTTGCCGGCGCCGCTTGGCGAGGCGTTCGAAGCGGTGCGCTCGCTCGTCGGCGCGCCGTTTAACCGCGTGGGTCTGAACCTGTATCGCGACGAACACGACAGCGTCGCGCCGCACAGCGACAAGACGGCGAACCTGGTGCGCGGCGAGCCGATCGCGATCGTATCGCTCGGCGCTGTGCGCCGCATGACGATCCGCCCGAAGAAAGGCCCCGGCCGCGCGGTGCATGTCGACCTCGAGCCGGGTAGCTGTCTGGTGATGAGCTACGCGTCGCAGTTCACGCACGACCACGGCATTCCAAAGCTCGGCGAGCGCGTCGGGCCGCGTATCAGCCTGGCATTTCGCTGCTACAACGGGCCACGGGAGTAGGCACGCCTGCGCGCGCGCAAGCCCCCGCCCGCATCCCCCACCCGATCACACGGCAAAAACGTCCGGATTTTCGAGCAAGGGCACAAACTTACCGCTGCGGCCATCGAGTGCAAGCATCACGCCGCTTTCAATCTGGAAGAGCCAGCCATGCAGTTGCAGCGTCTTGTTCGCGAGCCCGACCGCCACCGACGGATGCGTGCGGATATTAGCCAGTTGGGCCACCACGTTGTCCTTGACCAGCGCGTCGAGACGTTCCGCCGCCGACTCATAGGTGCGGGACGCATTGATCGCCTTCGCGGCATCGGCGTGACGCAGCCAGCCGGCCACCGCCGGCAGATGTTCGAGGTTCGTGTTGCTCGAGATCGCCGTCATCGCGCCGCAATTCGAGTGGCCGCATATCACGATGTCGCGTACGCCGAGCACCGCGACCGCATATTCGACGGTCGCCGACACGCCGCCCGGCTCGGGACCATACGACGGCACGATATTGCCCGCGTTGCGAATCACGAACAGCGCGCCGGGTTCCGACTGCGTCAGCAGTTCGGGCACCACGCGGCTGTCCGAGCACGTCACGAACAGCGCGCTCGGGCTTTGCGCGGCGGACAGGCGCTTGAACAAAGCGCTTTGCTGCGGAAACACGTCGCGTTGAAAGCGGATCAAGCCCTCGATGATTTCCTGCAAGATGTTCTCTCCGATAGTCGAAGGTTCGAAGTTGCGCGGCGCGCAGCGCACAGCCGCTACGGATTCGCGCGACTATACCGCGTTGCCGCGTTGCCACGCGATAGGCATGCGCCGCCGAGGCCGCCGCGCAACACGCCGCGCCAGTGCGACCCGGCGTGTCCTTGCCGCGTCGTCGCGCCGTCAAAGCCGGCGCATTGCCGGCCCAGCTACAACGACCTCACGGCGCCGTCTTGTCGAAATCGCGCGTTTCGAGCTCCACCGATTGCCCGCCGTTTTTTTCGAGCACCCGCTTGGTGGCGTTTTCGATCTGCGCGCGGTTCGCCTCGAACGTGCCCACGAGATCGTGCGCCGACGGCCCGCCGTTGCCGAAATGGTCGTTGAGCGCGTCGAGCGATACGCTGCACCAGACGTCCTTTCCGTCGACATTGGCTTCGAAGGCGACGCGCGCAGCCGCCACCACTTCACGGCGTCCGGTGAATTCGATCCTCATAATGATCCTCCATGTGTCGAAAGAATTGCGGGAGTCGCAAGCCTTGTGCCATGACGGCACGCAGCGCTTCACTGCAGCACTACGCTGCGAAGATTCCCTGCAAGGTGCATACTCGCTTTCGGCCGCTCGAACGGCCACGCCGACGTCATAGCGCCGACCGTGCATCATGCATCAGCCAGGCGCCGCCCAGCAGACGCACCCACTATTCTGATACCAACTTCGCCCCATGTCCCGCCATCCGCAATCGTCGCGTCCTTTGGTCATTGCCGCCGTCATGGCTTCGATGGCGATGGTCGCCATCGAAGCCACCATCGTATCCACCGCCATGCCGCAGATCGTCGCACAACTCGGCGATCTGCATCTGTATAGCTGGGTCTTCTCGTCGTTCCTGCTCGCTCAAACGGCGATGACCGTGGTGTTCGGCAAGCTGGCCGATCTCTACGGCCGCAAGCCGATCATGCTGGCCGGCATCGCCATCTTTCTGATCGGCTCCGTGCTCGCGGGCTGCGCGTGGTCGATGCCGGCCATGATCGCATTCCGGCTGATTCAGGGCGTCGGCGCGGGCGCGATCCAGCCGGTCACGCTGACCATCGTCGCGGACCTGTATCCGGCGCGCGAACGCGGCAAGGTGCAAGGTTATCTCGCGAGCGTGTGGGCGATTTCGGCAGTCGTCGGGCCGATGGTCGGCGGCTTCATCATCCACAACATGTCGTGGGCGTGGATCTTCTGGATGAACGTGCCGATCGGCCTCGCGTCGGCTGCTGGCTTCATCGCCTTCCTGCGCGAGGGTGAGCGGCACGCGCGCCCTTCCATCGACTTCGCGGGCGCAGCGCTCTTCATGGCCGCCATCGCCGCGTTGATGACGGCGCTCACCTACGCGGGCGACGACGACCTCGCGCATGCGTCGATGGCCGGCGCGGCGTTCGTCGTGTGCCTGCTGCTGTTCGTGCTGCAGGAGCGCCGCGCCAGGGAGCCGATGATCTCGTTCGCACTGTGGAGCCGCCGCCCGATTGCCGCGTGCAACGGTGCGACCTTGCTCTCCGGCATGATCCTGATGGGCTCGACCACGTTCCTGCCGATGTACGTGCAAGGCGTGCTGAACCGCTCGCCCGTGATCGCCGGCCTCGCGCTGACGATGATGATGGTCGGCTGGCCCGTCGGCGCCACGCTCGCTGCCAAGGTGTTTCACCGCATCGGCCTGCGGCGCATGCTGATCGCCGGCAGTGCGTTCATTCCGGTCGGCGCGGTGCTGCTGCTGTTTCTCGCGCCGGGCGGCTCGCCGCTCGTCGCCGCGTTCGGCTCGCTCATCATGGGCTTCGGCATGGGCACGTCGAGCGTCAGTTGCCTCATCCTGATCCAGGAAATCGTCAAGATGGAGGAGCGCGGCAGCGCCACGGCGTCGAACCTCTTCTCGCGTAATCTCGGCAGCACGCTCGGCGCGACGCTGTTCGGCGCGGTGCTCAACTTCGGGCTGAGTCATTCGGGAGGCAGCGCCGCCGTCCGGTCCGATCAACTGAAAAGCCTGCTGCAAAATCAGGCGGCGAATTTCGGCGGCGGCGACGCGATCCGCATGGTGCTGCATCAATCGCTGCACCTCACGTTCATGTCGATCTTCGCGATTGCGATTTTTGTGGTCGTGCTGCTGACGCTCGTGCCGGCGATCCACATCGGCGCCGAGAAAAAGATGCCGCTGGAAGCGCTGGCGCCGCTGGAAGATTGAGGCTTTGCGATGCGAGCTGCGCGACGGCAAGCCAACGCCGCCGCTTCGCGCCGCCCATGCGCAACGCGTCAGCCCTTCGCGTACAGCGTCGAGTCGGCAAACCCTTCAGCCGCCAGCACGTCGCCGACCAGAATCAACGCGGTGCGCTCGATCTGCGTCGACTGCACCTTGCCGAGAATATCGTCCAGCGTGCCGGTGATCTTTTCTTCGTCCGGCCAGCTCGCGCGATAGATCACCGCGATCGGACACGCGCCGCCGTAATGCGGCCGCAATTCGTCGACGATACGCGCAAGGTGCCGCACGCCCAGGTGAATCGCCATCGTCGCACGATGCCGCGCGAGATCGGCCAGTTGCTCGCCTTCGGGCATCGCGGTTTTCGTCGCGTAGCGCGTGAGAATGAGCGTCTGCGAAACGCCGGGCAACGTCAGCTCGCAACCGAGCGCGGCCGCGCTGGCAGCGGTCGCCGTCACGCCCGGCACGATCTCGTACGGAATCGCCAGTTCGCGCAGTCTGCGAATCTGTTCGCCGATCGCGCCATATAACGACGGATCGCCCGAATGCACGCGCGCCACGTCCTGGCCTTTATCGTGTGCGCGTTTCAGCAAGGCCACGATCTGATCGAGATCGAGCTCAGCGGTGTTGACGACCTCGACCGCCGAATGTCCTTCCAGCACCGCAGCCGGCACCAGCGAACCCGCATACAGAATCACCGGACAACGGCGCACGAGACGCTGCCCTTTCACCGTGATTAGTTCGGGGTCCCCAGGACCCGCGCCGATAAAAAACACAGTCATTCAAAGCTCCATGATTGATGCAGACCATTCAGTGCGACCGAGGCAGCGCTTCGAGCAAACTGGCCGCGCTGTCAAACTCGCGATCCACCGCGGGCAATGACGGCCGGCGCAGCATCACAACCGGCAAGCGGCGCTCGCGTGCGACTTCGAGCTTCGCTTCGGTCGCGCTGCCGCCGCTGTTCTTGCTGACGAGCACGTCGAAGCGTTGCAGCGCGAACAGCGCGCGTTCGCCTTCCAGTGTGAACGGTCCGTGCGCCGCGAGTATGCGAGCGCGTGCGGTGTCCGCGTGCGAGTCCAGACAGCGCACGAACCAGAACTGATGCGCGGGAATCTCGTCAAGATGCGCGAGCGGTTCGCGTCCAAGCGTGAAGAGCGGCCGCGCGAATGGCGCCAGCGCCGCCGTGAGTTCGTCCCAGTCAGCGACCATGCGCCAGTCGTCGCCGGCTTGCGGCTCCCATGCGGGCCGGCGCAGCGCCCAGCACGGCACGCGCGCGGACCTGGCCGCCTGCGCCGCGTTCGCGCTAATTTGCGCCGCGTACGGATGCGTCGCGTCGATCACGAGGCCGATCGCTTCCTGTTCGATATAGCGCTGCATCCCTTCACTGCCGCCGAAGCCGCCCACGCGCACTGCGCAGCACAGATCGTCGGGCACCTTGCCGAGTCCGGCGAGACTGTAGACATCGCGCGCAGCAAGCTGCCGCGCGATCCGCAACGCGTCGCCGGTGCCGCCGAGCAGCAGAACCCGCGTCATCGCGCCGCTCCGATCAGATTGCCCTGGCGGTCGATCGCGAATGTCTCGACGCTCACCTGCGGCGGCACGATCTCGCGCGCCACGCGAAGCGCATGTTCACAGACGATGTCGGCGAGCGGCACCTGTTGCGTATGCGCGAGCGCGACGGCCTGCTGACTCGTGTTGGCCGCGCGAATCGCGGCCTGCAACGCGTCGTCGGCGCCGTGTTCGGCGGCCCATACGGCGAGCCGTTCGAGGTCGATGCTCGAGTTGCGGCTATGCAGATCGAGGTGGCCCGCCGCGAGCTTGCTCAGCTTGCCGAAGCCGCCGCAAATGCTCAGGCGCTCGACCGGCGCGCGCTTCATATGCTTGAGCACCGCGCCGACGAAATCGCCCATTTCGATCAACGCGATGTCGGGCAAGCCGTAATGCGCGCGCATCGCGTCTTCGCTCGCGTTGCCGGTGCAGGCGGCGACATGCGTATAGCCGTTCGCGCGCGCGACGTCGATGCCTTGATGAATCGACGCGATATACGCCGAGCACGAGAACGGGCGCACGATGCCGGTCGTGCCCAGAATCGACAGGCCCCCGAGAATGCCGAGCCGCGGGTTCATCGTCTTGAGCGCGAGCGCTTCGCCGCCCTCGACGCCGATCGTCACTTCGAAGCCGCCGCGATAGCCGTGCTCGGCGGCGAGTTCGGCGAGGTGCGCGGTCATCATCTGACGCGGCACGGGGTTGATCGCGGGCTCGCCGACCGCGAGCGTCAGACCGGCGCGCGTGACGGTGCCCACGCCGGGTCCGGCGCGAAACACCACGCCCGCTTCCGCGACGAGGCGCACGCGCGCGAACACCACGGCGCCGTGCGTGACGTCGGGATCGTCGCCGGCGTCCTTGATCGTGCCGGCCTCGGCGCCGTCGTCGGTCAGGCGGCAGAACACGAGCGGCATCGGCACATGCTGGCCCTTCGGCAACACGATTTCGGCGATGTCGCTGACCACGCCCGCGAGCAGCAGACGCGCCGCCGCCAGCGACGTCGCGGTGGCGCAACTGCCGGTCGTGTAGCCGCTGCGCAGCGGCGCGGGTTGTTCGGGGGTTTCGTCGCGCATCGCGGTCAGGCGGAGCGTTCGGGCTGTGGGCGGCTTGCGGCGCGCTCGGCGCTTGAAGACTTCACCACATCGAGCAAGGTGATCGGCAACGCCTGCCGCCACGTATCGAATCCGCCGAGCGGTTGTGCATCGGCAAGCGCAATGCGCGTCAGCGTGCCGCCATGCTGCTCGCGCCATGCCGCGAGCGCCGCCTCGCCTTGCAAGGTGACAGCGTTGGCGACCAGCCGGCCGCCGTCCCGCAGACTCGCCCAGCACGCGTCGAGTACACCCGGCACCGTCACGCCGCCGCCGATGAACACCGCATCCGGCGTCGGCAGCCCGTTGAGTGCTTCAGGCGCGCGGCCCGCGACGAGTTGCAGCCCCGGCACGCCCAACGCATCGCGATTGTGTTCGATAAAGCGCTGCCGCTCCGCGTGCGCTTCAATGGCAATCGCGCGGCAAGCGGGATGCGCGCGCATCCATTCGATGCCGATCGAGCCGCTGCCCGCGCCCACGTCCCACAGCAATTCGCCGGGCGTCGGCGCGAGGCGCGCGAGCGTGATCGCGCGCACATCGCGTTTGGTCAACTGGCCGTCGTGGCGGAATGCGTCGTCGGGCGAGCCGCAGGTGAGCGGCAGACGCGGCGCGCCATCGGTCGCGCGGCATTCGAGCGCGATCAGGTTCAGCGCGGCAACGTCGCGCGCGGACCACTGATCCGCGCGGCCGTCGATGCGCCGCTCCGCGTCGCCGCCGAGATGTTCGAGCACGGTCATGCGCGTCGCGCCGAAGCCGCGCGCGTTCAGCAGCGCGGCGAGCGCCGCGGGCGTGCCGCCGTCCGCGCTCAACACGAACACGCGCGCGCCGTCACGCAGATGCGCGTTCAGCGTCGGCAGCGGCCGGCCGACCAGCGACACGACGGCCGCATCCTGCAACGGCCAGCCAAGCCGCGCGGCGGCCAGCGACAACGACGAAGGTGCGGGCAGCACGCGCAACTCGTCGGCGGGCAACTGCCGCGCCAGCGTCGCGCCGACGCCGAACAGCATCGGATCGCCGCTCGCCAGCACGCAGACGGAGCGGCCGCGCTCGGCGAGCAACGGCGCGAGATCGAACGGACGCGGCCACGCGGCGCGGCGCGCGGCGAGCCGCGCCGGCAGCATCGACAGATGACGCTCGCCGCCGTAAATCGCCGACGCCTCCAGCAACGCACGCCGCGCGGGCCGTCCCAAACCGGCGAAGCCGTCGTCGCCGATGCCCACTACCGTCAGCCACGCCGGCATGCATCCTTCCTCATGATGTCTCTCAAAACAATGCGCTGCGCCACGCCGGTCAAAGCGTCCAGCCTCGTTGTGCTATCCGAAAAAAGGCATAATACAGCCGCCGGTGCCCTTCGGGGCCTAAGAGGGAACACAGCGGGGAAACCATCGCCGCTGCGGCTGCCCCCGCAACTGTATGCAGCGAGTCCGCCTGCGCTAAGCGCCACTGGTTCGACCGGGAAGGCCGCGACGGACGACGACCTGCGAGCCAGGAGACCTGCCGGCGAGACTGTTCGTGCCAGCCAACATCGGGCGGGGTGTACCGATGCCGCAGCCAAGCCGCTTTATCGCTTGCTCGGGCCGTCGCGCGACGCTAACCGCGGTGTCCGTCTTGAATCGAGCTTCTCCCTCCTCCACTGTGTTGCCTGACGCGGCTTTCGCGCTGCGGCCCTCGGCGTGTCCGGGGCTCCTGCGGATCGTCGCCGCGCGCGACGGCGGCATCTGCCGGATCAAGCTGCCGGGCGGCGAACTGAGCGCGGCTCAGGCCCACGCAATCGCGGATGCGAGCACGCGGCACGCGGCGGGCGTGATTGAGTTGACGAACCGCGCGAATCTGCAACTGCGCGGCGTTCGTGGCGGCGAGGAAGCGGCGTTGATTGCGGCGCTGGTGAATGCGGGGCTTGGGCCTTTGGCGGAGGCTCGTGCTGATGCTCGCGCCGAGGCCGATGCGAACTCTTCCGCCGCCCTCACCGCTTCAGCCGCCGACGACATCCGCAACGTGATGATCAGCCCTGCCGCAGGGCGCGACCCCTCCGCGCTCTTCGACACGAGGCCGCTTTGCGCGACGCTGCTCGCGCTGTTGCAAAGCGACGCGCGTTTCGCGGCGCTGTCGCCGAAATTCGCACTGCTCGTCGACGGCGGCGAGCGTCTTGCGCGGCTCGATCATCCGCATGACGTGTGGCTCGCGGCATCGCAGGATGGTTCCGGCGAGATCCGCTTCGTGTTCGGCCTCGCCGGTTGTCCACCGGTTGCTGCGACGAATTCGGCGACGATTGATGCAGGCGCACTCGCCGCCGTGTTGCCGTCGCAAGTTCCGGCGCTGGTGCGGGCGCTGCTGCATACGTTCCTCGATCTCGCCGCCGACTCCGACACGACCCGCATGCGTCACCTGCTCGCCGCACATTCTGCCGACGCAATCCTGCGACACGCGCAAACCTACGTCGATTTCCCGTTGGCGCGCGACGCAGCGCTCGCCGAGTGGCAACGCAGCACGCCCGCCGATGCCACGCTGCGCGTCGGCGCTCACGCGCAGCGTATCGCGGGAACGTGGCACGTCGGCGGTCAACCGCTGCTCGGCCGCATCGACGCAACCGCGCTGCATGGCCTCGCTTCGCTGGCGCGGCAACACGCGAACGGCGCGCTACGCATCACGCCGTGGCAAAGCGTTCTACTGCCCGACATCGCCACACATGCCGTGCCCGCCGTGCTTGCCGCGCTAAAAACGCTGGGCTTTGCATGCGATCGCAACGACCCCGCTTCACGCCTCATCGCGTGCGCCGGTTCCACCGGCTGTGCAAAAAGTCTCGCGGATACCAAAGCCGACGCGCTCGCGCTCGCGAAGCGCCTGCCCGCCGGCGTCGACGTGCACCTGAGCGGCTGCCCGCGCTCCTGCGCCGCCGCGCATTGCGCGCCGTTCACGCTGCTTGCCGCGGCGCCCGGCCTCTACGATCTTTACCGGCGCGACGCACAGCCGGGTTTCGGCGAATGCGTCGCGCGTCGATTGACAATCGCACAAGCCGCCGACACCCTCGCGCAACTCGCCCAAGCCGAACAGACGCACGCCCAGGACGCACGACCAGAATGCCCGACTCAAATGAGTGATACCGATGCTTGATTACATTCGCGACGGTCAGGAGATCTATCGCCAATCCTTCGCGACGATCCGCGCCGAAGCCGATCTGTCGCGCATCCCCGCCGACCTCGAAAAGCTCGCGGTGCGCGTGATCCACGCGTGCGGGATGGTCGACGTGATCGGCGATCTCGCGTTCTCCCCGAATGCCGGCACGGAGGGGCGCCTCGCGCTCGCGCAGGGCGCGCCGATTCTCTGCGACGCCGGCATGGTCGCGCAAGGCATCACGCGCGCGCGGCTGCCCGCGAACAACGACGTGATCTGCACGCTCACGCACGAAGCGGTGCCGGACCTCGCGCGCGAACTCGGCAACACGCGCTCGGCCGCCGCGCTCGAATTGTGGCGTCCGCGTCTTGCGGGCAGCGTCGTCGTGATCGGCAATGCGCCGACCGCGCTGTTTCATCTGCTCGACATGCTCGATGCCGGCGCGCCGAAACCCGCGCTGATTCTCGGCTTTCCGGTCGGCTTCGTCGGCGCGGCCGAATCAAAAGCCATGCTCGCGGGCGACAGCCGCGGCGTGCCGTATGTCGTCGTGCATGGCCGCCGCGGCGGCAGCGCGATGGCCGCCGCCGCGGTCAACGCGCTGGCGACGGAGGTCGAATGACCGCCGCGCCGCAACGTGCAGGGCGTCTCTTCGGACTCGGCGTGGGTCCGGGCGATCCCGAACTCATCACGCTCAAAGCACTGCGTCTCCTGAAGGCCGCGCCGGTGGTCGCGTACTTCGTCGCGAAGGGCAAGAAGGGCAACGCGTTCAGCATCATCGAGGCGCATTTGCACGACGCGCAGCAGCATCTGCCGCTCGTCTATCCGGTGACAACGGAGGCGCTCGAGCCGCCGCTTTCGTACGAAGCGATCATCGCGGATTTCTACGACACGGCCGCGCAGATCGTCGGCGGACATCTGGACGCGGGGCGCGACGTCGCCGTGATCTGCGAAGGCGATCCGTTTTTCTACGGCTCGTATATGTATCTGCACGACCGGCTCGCCGCGCGCTACGAAAGCGAGGTCGTGCCGGGCGTGTGCTCGATGCTCGGCGGCGCGGCCGTGCTCGGCGCGCCGCTCGTCTATCGGAACCAGAGCCTGTCGGTGCTCTCGGGCGTGCTGCCCGAAGACGAACTGCGCCGCCGTCTCGCCGATGCCGACGCCGCCGTTGTGATGAAACTCGGCCGCAACTTCGACAAGGTGCGGCGCGTGCTCGGCGATCTCGGCCTCGCGCATCGTGCGTTGTACGTCGAGCGCGCGACGATGGGCAATCAGCGCATCGTGCCGCTCGCCGAAGTCGATCCGATGGCGTCGCCGTATTTCTCGCTGCTCGTCGTGCCGGGGGAAAAATGGCAAGGATGATGCCGCCCGCCATCGTGATTCTGGGCGCGGGCGCGTTGGACACGGCGCGGCGCATTCAGGCGCTCACTGCCGGTTCGCAGGTGCATGCGCTGCAAGGACGCGTGCAAGCCGATGTCGCTTTTAGCGAACTCGGCGCGCATCTGCGCGAGCTGTACGCGAGCGGCACGCCGATCATCGCGTTGTGCGCGGCCGGCATCGTGATTCGCTGCGTCGCGCCGCTGTTGTCGAACAAGGGCGCGGAGCCGCCGGTGCTGGCCGTCGCCGAAGACGGCAGCGCGGTCGTGCCGCTGCTCGGCGGCCTTGCCGGCGTCAACGTGATGGCGCGCGACATCGCGGCCGCGCTCGGTGTCTCGCCCGCCATCACGACGAGCGGAGAACTCAGGTTCGGTACGTGCGTGCTGAATCCGCCCGAAGGCTACGCGCTCGCCGATCCAGGCCAAGGCAAGCGCTTCGTGTCGGATCTGCTGGCGGGCGAAAGCACGCGCGTCGAAGGCGACGCGCCGTGGCTCGACGACGCGCAACTGCCGCGTTCCGCATCCGCGCGGCTCGCGATTCGCGTAACACCGCACGCGTGGAATGGGCGCGAGGATGAGCTTGTGATTCATCCACGCAGCGTGGTGGCGGCGGTGGCGTTGGGAGAAGCGTCGGAGATTGTCGCTCGCGTGCGCGCTTCACTTGAGGCGCACGGGCTTGCTCCGCTTTCGCTCGCGGCGCTGGTGGCGTCGTCGGAAGATATGGCGCACGCGGCGTTGGCCGAAGCCGCCGCAAGCCTGAACGTGCCGCTGCGTTTTGTCGAACGTCATTCCGCAGACGCCAATTCACCCGCGAGCCCGCTAGACACGCTCTTAAACGCCGCATTGCGCATCCCTTACGAAACGCTCAACGACGACCACGCCCAAGGCGTCGCACTCGCCCTATCGCCGTTGGCCATCGATCCCCACACGATAGGCCGCGCGCGCGGCCGACTGACGGTGATCGGCCTCGGCCCCGGCAGCGCCGATCTCATGGTGCCCGCCGCCCGGGACGCGCTCGACGAAGCCACCGACATCCTCGGCTACGAGACCTACGTGAAAATGGCCGGCCCGCTGCGCGCCGATCAGCGTGTGCACGCGACCGACAACCGCGAGGAAATGCAGCGCGCGCGCCATGCATTCGAACTCGCGAGCGAGGGACGCTCGGTGGCGATGGTGTCGTCCGGCGACCCCGGCGTGTTCGCGATGGCCGCGGCCGTGCTCGAAGCGCTCGACGCGTCGGACAACAACGCGTGGGCCGCCGTCGAACTCAGCATCGTGCCGGGCGTATCGGCCGCGCTCGCCACCGCCGCGCAAGCGGGTGCGCCGCTCGGCCATGACTTCTGCATGCTGTCGCTGTCGGACAATCTGAAGCCGTGGAGCATCATCGAAAAACGCTTGCGGCATGCAGCGCAAGCGGACCTCGTGATGGCGTTCTACAACCCGATTTCGCGCGCGCGTCCGTGGCAACTCGACAAGGCGCTCGACATCGTGCGTGAATACCGCGCGGCCGATACGCCGGTCGTGCTCGGACGCGACATCGGCAGACCGGGCGGCACGCTGCGCACGGTCACGCTAGCCGAACTGCATTCCGCCGATGTCGACATGCGTACGATGGTGATCGTCGGCTCGTCAACGACGCGCCGCTTTAGCAAAGGCGCGCAATGGGTCTACACGCCGCGCTGGTATCAATGAGCGCGGCCTATAGAGCGTGTAGGAGCAAAAGTCACGCCGCCGCCTTGATATCGTCGATGGCCCGCTGCCTCACGCCCAGGTCGTCCCACAACTCGGGGTGACAGGTGAACACGAGTATCTGATGCCGCGACGCCGCGTCGATCAACGCCCGCTTGATCGCGTCGCGGCGAGCGGCGTCGGTATGCACGGCGGCATCGTCGAGCATGAGCAGCGTCGGCCGGCCCGACGCCTTCAACAGATCGGCGTACGCGAGCCGCGTGAGAATGCCGAGCTGTTCGCGCGTGCCGAAGCTCAACGCGTCGAGCGTATCGGCGCGGCCATAGCGGTCGAGCGTCGCGGGACTCAGATCGTCGCCGAGCGCAATCGTCGATTGCGGGAAAATCCGCTTCAGATAATGGCCGAGGCGCTCGGTCAACGGCGCGCGCAGTTGCGCGACCGCCGCATCGCGTTCGGCGACGAGCACTTCATCGAGCAGACTCAACGCACCGGCGCGCAAGCTCAATTCGTCCTTGCGGCGCGTGGCCTGCTCGATCTTTGCCTCGAGCGCGGCGAGCCGCTCGCCGAGTCCCGATGCACCGACGGTCTCCAACTGGCTGCGCAAATGCGCAATGCGCACCTGCCGCTCATGCTGCTCCTGACGCGCGAGCTGCGCAGACGCGCGATAACGCTGCGCCTCGGCGGCGGGATCGTCCAGACGCGCGGCCTCGAGTTCGCGCTCGCGTCCTTCGCGCTGCTTCGTCAGCGCCTCGACCTGCACGCGCTGTTCGACAATCTTCGCCTGCCATTGCGCGCGGTTGCTGCAAAACGCCGCGTCGCTCAACTGCGCTTCCTTGCGCTGCAACTGAAGCGCGAGCGATTCGGCCGTGGCAATGCCGGTCGAGCGTTTCTCCGCGGCATCGTTCAACAGCTTGCGGGCGCTTTCCAACGCGGCGCGCGCAAGGTCGGCGTTGCGCCGCGCTTCGTCGAGCGGCAACGCCGACGAGACATCGGGCAAGCCCGCGAGCCGTTCGTTCGCGGCCTGCAAGCGCGCACTCGCCGAAGCCGACGCCGCGCGCAACGCGTCGATGCCGTGCGGCGCATGCGCGTCGAGCACCTTCGCGTGACTCGTCTGCTGCGCGACGAGCGCCTTCCACTGCTCATGCCTCTGTTCGGCTTGCGCGAGCGACGCCACGCCGAGCGCCTGCAACGACTGCGCATGCTGCGCTTCGAGCGCCGCGAGTTCGGACAGTCGCGCGGGCAAATCGGAGACGCCGGGAATCACGCGCAGTTCGCCGAGTTCGCCGAGACCAATGCGCTTTTCTTCTTCGAGACGCAGCACGCCCTCGCCGCCGATCCGCGCATCGCCGACCGTAATCGATCCGTTCAACCGGTATTCGATACGCGTCATCGCCGCTTCGGTGCGCGCGCGCAGCACGGTCAACGACGCATCGAGCGAAGCCAGGCGCTTCAGTTTCGTCTCGTCGATTTCGAGCGCGGCCGCGGCGCGTGTCGCTTCGACAAGCGCTTCGTGCGCTTCGCTCGCCGCGCCGATCGCCGCTTCGAGCCGTTCGAGTTCGGCGCGATAAAGACCGATCTGGCTGCGCAAATCCGCGGCGCTCACCGCTGCGTTGGCCAGTTCGAGCGCGCGGTTGGCATCGGCCGAGGCTTGCTCCAGTTGTACGACGCGGCTCGACGCCTGCCCATGTTCGGTCTCGACGGCGGACACATTGGCGCGCGCCGCGTCGAGTTGCTGACGATCGCGCGCGACGGCCGTCTCCAGTTCCACCGCGGCCTGTTCCTGCTGCAGCGACAGCGCGAGTTGCGCCTCGCCGACCTTCAGCGCCTGCACGAGATCCTGCACGCCGCGCTCGAGTTGCACGGCGGCATCGGCGCGCTGTTGCGCGAGCAGCGCCTTCTGCTCGTGAAGCTCCCAGGGCCGCTTGCGTTCCGCGTCGTCGAATGCTTCCTGCTGCGCGGCGAGACGCGCGATGTTTTCGTCGAACTGCTCGCGCTGCCGGACAAGATCGTCGCGTTCGGCGCTCAATGTGCTCAGCGCCGCTTCGGCTTCCGCGAGCGGACCGGTGGACTTCTGCGTGCGCGCGGTCAGCAGTTGCCGAAGCTCGCGCTGCACGACGGCGATCAACGCGTCCTCTCCCGCCGATTCGCGGCTGCCCGACAATTGCGACAACGCATCGCGCAGATACTGCGCCGCGTGTCCCGTCGAATCGCGCATTTCCTGCGTGCCGCCCTGCTGCACCCACAGCAAGCCGGGCACGCCCGCGTTCTCGGCCTTCAGCGGACCGCGCGCGGCGCGCGAAAAGCCGAGCAAGGCCGCGAGCTTGTCTTCCGCTTCGTCCTCGCCGTACACGCTTTGGCCGATCTTCAGTTCGCAGCGCTGACGCGTGACGAACTGCTTCGACAGGCGGCATGCAACGCCGTCCAGATCGAAGCTCACTTCGACGGAAGGCTGCCCGCTCGCCTTGCCCCACGGCAACAGATCCTTCAGGTGCGAAGCCTTATAACGTTCGAGGAACACCGCGCGCACGGCCTCGGCAATCGTGCTCTTACCCGCTTCGTTCGGTCCCACAAAAAGATTGAGTCCGGGCTGAAGGTCGTCGATAAAAAGCCGTCCGGTGAACTGCTTGAATTCCTGTATCGCGATGCTTTGTAGCTTCATGCGGACCTCGCCTCACGCGGCAGTTCACGTTGAAAACGCGCCAGCAGCAACAACGCCTCGGCCGCGCGCCGGACCTGTTGCGGATCGGATTGCGGGTCTTCCTGCAGGCCGCGCAGACGCGCGACCACTTTCGCCAGATAACCACTCTGCGCGCCGAGTTCGGCGAGATCTTCGGTGGTGGGCAGCACTTGCAACGCGCTCATGTCGACGCGCAATGCGCGCACGCGCGCGCGGGTTTCCTCGACGGCGACGTGGAGCGCTTCGGCATCGGCGAGCGCGGCCGTGCCGCTCACCGTGACGCGCAGCACGTCGCTGCCGCTCAGCGTGGCGAGGCGCGCCTTCAATGCGTCGACGTCGGTCGGCACGGAGATCGTTTCATCCCAGCGATGCCACTGATACTGGCCGACCCGCACCGGCTCGACCACGGCTCGCGCGCTTGGCTCGCTCAGGCTCACATCGAGCACGAAGCCCGGATCGTTCGCGCGAAAACGGTCCTGCTCGTGCGTGCCCGCGTACCACGTGCGATCGTCGACGCGAAGGTGGCCATGCCAGTCGCCGAGCGCCAGATAGTCGAGGCGCGCGCTCGCGGCGCGCGTCGGCGAAATGGGATTGGACGAGTCGATGCCTTCCTGCAGGATGCCGCTCACGCTGCCGTGCGCGAGGCCGACGCGGTGATAACCCGGCGGCGTTTCGGCGCTATCGAAGAAGCCAGTGGTGTCGTCGTAAGTGATGCGTTGGGTGAGCGGCGCGCACAGGAGCGCGCAGCGGCAGGCGTCGAGCAACACGACGCCAGGCTCGAGCACGATGCGCACGTTCGGCGGCACGCAGTTCAGGCGCTGCGCGCGCGTCCATACGCTTTCGACGAGCGCCGCGTCGTGATTGCCTGGCAGCATGATCCACGGACCGGCGAACGCCTGCAGCGCGGCGAACAGACGCCGGATCACCGTGTCGGACACGGTTTGCAGATCGAATACGTCGCCGGCCACGAGCACCGCGTCGACCTTGCGCGCGGTCGCTTCGTCCGCGATGCGGCGCACCGTGTCGAAGCGCGCCTGCGCGAGATGCGCGGCCTCGTCCGGCTCGAACTGGCCGAACTGCGTGCCGATC
This sequence comes from Paraburkholderia sp. RCC_158, assembly GCF_041355255.1. Classification (NCBI taxonomy): domain Bacteria; kingdom Pseudomonadati; phylum Pseudomonadota; class Betaproteobacteria; order Burkholderiales; family Burkholderiaceae; genus Paraburkholderia; species Paraburkholderia sp. RCC_158. The sequence continues at coordinate 182,466 of NZ_JBFUPM010000011.1, forward strand.
TGCCAGTCCGCGGTGTGCAGAAACCTGATCACTGTGCCTCCATTTGCATTCGATTGCGTTGCCGCATGGCGCGCGCGATTCAACTCGGCGCATCGCCGCGGCGGTTCAACCGTGCATGTTACCGCGCCGACGCGTCGAAAGAGCCGTATGTGCTTCCCATATCGCTCGGGCTTCGTCACCCCACATCGCCTCGCATGGCCCCGCCCCGCCCCTCACGGCGCTAAACTCGCGTTTCCAGACCCGGGCTCTCTCGCCGATGAACAAAGCACTCGAACTGAAGAAAGCCAAACGCACGCCGTTGCTGCTGCTCGCGGCCGCGGCCTGCGTCTTCGTCGCGACCGCGTTGATGCCGCGCGGCTTGTGGATCGACGGTATCAAGGCGGTGGCCGAGGCCGCGATGGTCGGCGCACTCGCGGACTGGTTCGCGGTCGCCGCGCTGTTCCGACGCGTGCCGATTCCGCTGGTGTCGGCGCATACGGCGATCATTCCGCGCAACAAGCACAAGATCGCCGACAACCTCGCCGTCTTCGTGCAGGACAAATTTCTCGACGTGCCGTCGCTGGTCGGTCTGATCAGGAAGCACGACCCGGCGCAGAGCATCGCGCGTTGGCTCGCCGAGCCCGCCAACAGCGCGCGCCTCGGCGATTACGTGGTGAAACTGACGAGCGGCATGCTCGATCTCACCGACGACGTGCGCATTCAGGTCTTCATCAAGGACGCGCTGCGCGACGTGCTTGCGAAGGTCGATCTCTCGCAGTCAATGGGCTCGATTCTCGACACGCTCACGAAGGACGGTCGTCACCAGGAGCTGCTCGACGCCGGCATCGAACAGGTCGTCGCGCTGCTGCGCGAACCGCAGGCGCGCGAGTTTATCGCGGAACGTATCGTCGATTGGGTGAAGAGCGAGTATCCGAAGATGGAGAAGATTCTGCCGTCCGCATGGCTCGGCGAAAAAGGCGCCGAGGCGCTGGCCAACGCGGTGAACCGCATGCTCGAACAGATCAGCGAGAACCCGACGCACGAACTGCGGCAGAAGTTCGACGGCGCCGCGCACAAGCTGATCGTCAAGCTCAAGAGCGACCCCGCGTTCCTGCAAAAAGGCGAGGAACTGAAGCGCTATCTCGTGGAAGGCGAAGCGCTCGCTTCGTATGTGAAGGACATGTGGGGCGAATTGCGCGCGTGGCTCAAGCGCGATCTGCATAGCAGCGACTCGGCGCTGCATGCGCGAGTCGTCGCGTCCGGTCAATGGGTGGGCCGCGAACTCGCGAACGATCCGGCGTTGCGCCAGTCGCTGAACGATCACCTCGAAGAAGCCGCGCGCGCGATGGCGCCCGAGTTCGCGCGATTCCTCACACGGCATATCAGCGATACCGTGAAAAACTGGAACGCGCCGGAGATGTCGCGGCAAATCGAGTTGAACATCGGCCGGGATCTGCAATACATCCGCATCAACGGAACGGTGGTCGGCGGCTTTATCGGTTTGCTGCTTTATGTGAGCACGCAACTGTTCGGCTTGCTGCGCGTGCACATCGGCTGAGCGCGCGATATAGCGTCGCGCGACGCAAAGCGCCTACAATCCGGGCATAAGGTTTGCTCTCCCGCATGGGCCGCACACGGCCTATGCCGCCGCCGCGTCCATCGCGCCGGACCAGAAGCGACCGCGCCACTCAATCGGACAGTGTGCTCATGAAAATATCGTTGCCGCCGCCTGGGCGGCCCAATCGCGTTTATCCGCCTGGCGCGCCAAGCCTGCACGGCCTTGCCTCGGTGATCACGGGCGTCGTGGTGGTATGCGCGCTTTACTTCGGCCGCGCGGTGCTGATCCCGATCACGCTCTCCGTGCTGCTCAGCTTTCTGCTCGCGCCGCTCGTGCAGATGCTGCGGCGTTTGCGCATGGGACAGTTGCCGTCCATCTTCATTGCGGTGCTGTTCGCGCTCGCCGCGCTGCTCGCTATCGGCGCGCTGATCGGCGCGCAGCTCGTGCAATTGGCCGGCGACTTGCCGCAGTATCAGGTGGCGATCGAGCAGAAGATCGAAACGGTTCAGGAGAAAACGATCGGCCGCGCCGATTCGCTGATGAGCCGCGCCGCGGCCACGCTGCAACGCGTCGCGCCCTCGAAGCCGCCGCCGCCGCGTCCCACCGGCCGCGCGGCGCGCAATGCGCCCGCGGTGCCTACGCCGGTCGAAGTGCACGAGCCGTCGCCCACGCCGATGCAGCTCGCGCAGCGCGCGTTGTCGCCGGCCATCGCGCCAATCGAAACGACCTTCATCGTGCTGGTGGTGACGATTTTTATTCTGCTGCAACGCGAGGATTTGCGTGACCGTTTGATCAGTCTGTTCGGCTCGCGCGACCTGCATCGCACGACGACCGCGATCAACGACGCCGCCGTGCGCCTGAGCCGCTACTTCGTCGCGCAACTCGGCGTGAACCTGAGCGCGGGCGGCGTGATTGCAATCGGTCTCGCGATCATCGGCGTGCCGGGCGCGCTGCTGTTCGGCGTGATCGCGGCGCTGCTGCGCTTCGTGCCGTATATCGGCATCTGGATCGCGGCGATTCTCGCGGTGTTTCTGGCCGCCGCGATTCAGCCGCAATGGACGATGGCGGTGTACACGCTGATACTGTTCATCGTCGTGGATGTGGTCGCCGGGCAGATCGCGGAGCCGCTGCTGTATGGGCACCGTTCGGGGCTCTCGCCGCTCGCGGTCGTGGTCGCGGCGATTTTCTGGAGCTGGCTATGGGGGCCGATCGGCCTCGTGCTGTCCACGCCGCTCACGCTCTGCGTGGTCACGCTCGGGCGTTACGCCGACCGTCTGAACTTTCTCACGGTGCTGCTCGGCGATCAGCCGGCGCTCACGCCCGCGCAGAACTTCTATCAGCGGCTGCTCGCCGACGATCCGCACGAGGCGATCGTGCAGGCCGAGCGTCTGTTGCGCGAAATGTCGCTGATCGACTACTACGACAAGGTCGCGCTCGAAGGGCTCAAGCTCGCGCGCAACGACGCGATGCGCGGCGTGTTGATGCCCGACCAGTTGGCGAGCGTCAACGAAGCGCTGGTCGACATCGTGGAAAACCTCGAGATCGCGGACGGTTTGCCCGACCGCCTCGCGCGTCCGGAACCGGGCGACGCGGCCGCGCTGCACGCGGCGTCATCGGCGGATCTGTCGGAGCGGCACGAGCAGACCCGCGAGCACTCGTCCGAACATCACGACGACGAAAAGACCGCCGTGCTATGCGTGCCGGGACGCGGCGCGTTCGACGAGGTCACGACCGCCATCGCCGTGCAACTGCTCGGGCGCGTCGGCTTCGCGCCGATCATGGCGACGCACTCGGGCTATCGCAGCGCGCGCGCCGACGAACCGAGCTATAAAAATGCGCCGATCATCTGCATCGTCACGCTCGACGCACCCGATTCGCCGCCGTATCTGCGCAACATGCTGCGGCGCACGCGCGAATGGCGGCCGCGCGCGACGCTCGTGGTCGGCGTGGGCGGCAGCGCGGAAAACGGGCACGACATCGGCATGGGCTCGACTGCCGCGGCGCACTCGGCGCCCACCTTCCGCGCGATGATCGAAGAATGCCAGGTCGCCGCGTGGGCGTTGCAGGCGGGCCGGCATTCGCATGTCGCCGGTGGGGCGGATTGATCGTGGTCGATCCAACCCCCGCACAAAAGCACCCCGCGCCTGTACCCAAAATGAGGACAGGCGCGCACAAGCTCTCCTCCATACTTCGCTCATCGCTTTTCATTTCGCGCCGCTTCTACTAGAACCGAACACGCCAGCGGCCGCGAATGCAGCGAACATCGAGGAGACCCGCATGAGCCGCAGCTTCAAACCCTATCCATTTTCGCCGCGCCGTTACGAGGGCGCGGTGCCTCCACTCGTCGACGGACGCGATCCCGTGCGACGGTCCGTTGCGATTGTCGGCGGCGGGCCGGTCGGCATGACGCTCGCGCTGGCGCTCGCCCGCCAGGGCGTGCGCTCCGTTCTGATCGAAGCCGACGACAGCGTATGCACGGGCAGCCGCGCCATTTGCATCTCGCGGCGCAGCCTCGAAATACTCAAGCGCCTGGGCGCCGTTGAAGGCTTCTTGCAAAAAGGTCTGCCGTGGACGGGCGGCCGCAGCTTCTATCGCGATACCGAGGTGTTCCGCTTTTCGATGCATCAGGACGACGAGCAATCGCTGCCGCCGATGATCAACATCGCGCAGTATCAGATCGAACAGTTCCTGCTCGACGAACTGGAGCGGCACGCGGACCTGATCGAGATTCGCTGGCAAACGCGTGTGACCGCAATCGGGCAACGCGCTGCGTCGGACGCTTCGCGCGGCGCCACGCTCGATCTGCAGACCGGCGACACCGCGTGGCAAATGGAAGCCGACTGGGTCGTCGCGTGCGATGGCGGACGCAGCACGATACGCGAGGCGCTCGGACTCAAACTGACCGGCACGACGTACGAAGGCCGCTACGTGATCGTCGATATCGAACTGCACAGCGATCGCGCGACCGAGCGGCTCGCCTATTTCGATCCGCCGTCGAATCCCGGCTCGACCGTTCTCGTGCACAAGCAGCCGGACAACGTGTGGCGCATCGACTACCAGCTACGCGACGACGAAGACCCGCAGGCGGCCGTCGAACCCGGCAACGTGATGCCGCGCGTGCAAAGCGTGCTGGACGCGATGGGCGAAACAGGCGAATGGTCGCCGATCTGGATCACCGTCTACAAGGCCAACGCGCTGACGCTCGAACGCTATCGCCACGGCTCGGTGCTGTTCGCGGGCGACGCCGCGCATCTGGTGCCGATCTTCGGCGTGCGCGGCGCGAACTCGGGTATCGACGACGCCGACAATCTCGGCTGGAAACTCGGCTGCGTGGTGAACGGCATCGCGTCGCCCGACCTGCTCGACAGCTATAGCGACGAGCGCGTGTTCGCCGCGCGCGAAAATTTGAGCTACGGCATGAAGAGCACCGAATTCATGGCGCCGCCGACCTTCGCGTTCGAGCTGATGAGAAGCGCCGTGTTGGGCCTCGCCGAACGTCATGCCGCCGTGCGTCCGCTGATCAATCCGCGGCAAACGCATCCGATTGCTTATGGGCAATCGCCGCTCAATCGCGTGGCGGCTGAAGCAACGGAGAACCCGTTCACCAATGGCGCGGCGCCAGGCAGTGTGCTGCCGGAGTGCCGCCTCAAGTCCATTCGCGATGGCAAGCTGCTCGACATGCACCTCACCGATCTGCTTGCGCCCTGCTTCACCGCGCTGCGCTTTTCCGCCGATGCATCGCAAGAGAGCGCGTGGCGGGACATGCAAGAGGACCTGGCGAGCCGCGCGATTCCGTTCAACGTAATCACCGTGGTTCATGCAAGCGACGAGGCCAACGCTAACGGCATAACCGCAATCGATCACACCGGCCGTCTGCATCAAATGCTCGATGCGGCAAAGGGCACCGTCTACCTGATCCGCCCCGACGGCCATGTGCTCGCGCGCTGGCGCGAAGGCAGCGCGGCCACCACGCAGCGCGCGCTGATGGCCGCACTGAACATCGAAAACAAGGAGAGCCAGTCATGACCGATAGCGATCTCGACCGCGTCTATACGGCGCTTTGTCATACGCTCACCGCCGAAGGCGAAGCCGATGCTCCGCTGTATCTCGCTCGCCTTGCGCTGCTGTGCATCACCGGACTCGACGACGCACAACGGGCTGTGTCCTTGATCGAAGCGGCGCGCTTGCCAAGGTCCGAAGCCGTCACGGCGACGGCTGTTTAGTTGGAATAGCCCTATAAAACAGGCATAAAAAAAGCCGCCGCGAGAAAAACACGCGGCGGCTTTCTGCTTTAACGGGGCATTGTGTTCAATATAGACCCAGCGTGCTGGCATGCAAGCGCGCGAGACCGAGCAGCGCATCCGTATAAGGCGTCTTCACGCCGGTCAATTGCCCGAGTTCGCGGACCGCGCTCACGAGTGCATCCAGTTCGACCGCCTTGCGCGCCTGCACGTCTTGCAGCATCGACGTTTTCATCGCGCCGAGTTTCAGCGTGACCGCGTGCCGGTCCTCGGGCGCCTGATCGATCGGGATGCCGAAACGCGCGCCGATTTCCTTCGCCTCGAGCATGATGCTCGTGACGAAGTTGCGCGCCAGTTCATCGCCGAGAATGCGGTCGGTGGTGGCGCCCGTGATCGCGCTGATCGGGTTCATCGTCATGTTGCCCCACAGCTTGTACCAGACGTCGCGCTGAATCTGCTCCGACACCGACGCATTGAAACCCGCCGCGGCCAGCGTCTCGGCGAGTGCCTTCACGCGTTCGCTCGGACGCCCGAGAGCCTCGCCGATAATCAGCCCATTGCCTTGATGATGCCGGATCACGCCCGGCGCCTCGACGAGGCAACTCGCGTGCACCACGCAGCCCACTGTTTGCGCGCTTGGAATCGCGGCGGCGATTGCGCCGTCGGGATCGATTGACTTGAGCCGCTTGCCCACGAAGTCGCCATGCAGACCGTCGCAGAACCACCACGGCACACCGTTCATTGCGGTCAGCACGACGGTTTGCGCGCCGAGCAGCGGCGCGATGTGCGCGGCCACCGAGGCCATTGCCGGCCCTTTGACCGCGACCACGACGAGATCCTGTACGCCGAGCGCGACAGGATCTTCCGCGGCTTGCACGTTGACTGTTTGCGTGCTGCCGCCTTCGATCATCCGCAAGCCCTGCTCGCGCAACGCGGCCCGCGTCGCGCCACGCGCCACCACGCCGACCTCGTGACCCGCCTGCGCGAGCTTCACGCCGATCCATCCGCCGATGGCGCCCGCGCCGTAAATCGCTACTTTCATCGCTTCATTCCTTGTAACTCGCATCGATGCGCTCGACGCGCCGCACGAGCGCATCGAACACGTCCTGTCCCGCGCCGTGACGGGGATCGAATTGCAACGCGTCGCGCGAGCAGCGAATCGCGACGTCTTCGGGAACCGGCCGCGCCTTGCCCATCGAAAACGTCGCCATCTGAATCTCGCAGGCGCGGTTGAGCGTCCATAGAACCGCGAAAGTTTGCGGCAACGTGCGGCCCCATGCAAGCAGCCCGTGATTGCGCAGAATCACCGCCTGCCTGTCGCCGATATGTTCGACGAGCCGCGGCCCCTCTTCCGCATGCACGGTGATGCCCTCGAAGTCGTGATACGCGATGCGGTCGTGCAATTGCGCGGTGTAGAAGTTGGTCTGCTGCAAACCGTCTTCGAGACACGCGACGGCGACGCCCGCCGTGGTATGCGTGTGCATCACGCAATGCGCGCCGGGCACGCCTTCGTGAATCGCCGCATGCACGACGAAACCAGCGGGATTCACCGGATAACGCGAGCCGTCGAGCACGCGCCCTTGCGCGTCGATCTTCACCAGATTGCTCGCCGTGACTTCGCTGTAGTGCAAGCCAAACGGATTGATGAGGAACTGGCGCTCGCCGCCGCTCACGCTCTCCGGCACACGCAACGTGATGTGGTTGTAGATCATCTCGGTCCAGCCGAGCATGTCGAAGATGCGGTAGCACGCGGCCAGTTGAACGCGTGCCTGCCATTCGTCCGCATGCATGCCGGCTTTTTGCGGCGCGCTTGCCGGTGGCATATCAAGTGTCGTCATCGACGTCTCCAGGGTTATCTGTTGGCTGTGCGCGTTGCGTGCTCGTTCGCGTTGGCTGCGCTGCCTGTCGCTATGCGCCCGCGACCACCGCGGCAATCGACGACGCCACGTACTCCGCGTTGCGCGCATTCAGGCCAGCGACGCACATGCGGCCCGAGCGCAGCACATACACCGCGTGTTCGCTGCGCAAGCGCTCGACCTGGCTCTCGCTCAGGCCCGTATAGGTAAACATGCCGCGCTGCGCGACGTAACGCGCGCGCATCACTTCATCGACACGGCCTGCGAGTCCCGCGTGAATCGTGCCGCGCATCGCGAGAATGCGCTCGCGCATGGTGGCGAGTTCCGCTTCCCACGAAGCGCGCAACGACGCATCGGACAGCACGTTCGCGACGAGACGCGCGCCATGCGTCGGCGGATTGCTGTAGTTCGCGCGCACCGTGGACATCAACTGGCCGAGCACGCGGCCCGCTTCGTCGGCGCTCTTGCAGACGACGCTCAATGCGCCGCAACGCTCGCCGTATAGCGAGAAATTCTTCGAAAACGAATTGGCTGCGATCAACGGTATGTCGGCTTCCGCGAGCATGCGCACGCAAGCGGCGTCTTCTTCGAGGCCCGCGCCGAAGCCCTGATAAGCCATATCGACGAACGCAATCAGCTTGCGACGCTGCAATACCGGCACGAGTTCAGCCCATTGCTCGTTGCTCAGATCGACGCCCGTCGGATTGTGGCAGCACGCATGCAGCAGCACGATACTGCGCTCGGGGAGCCGGCCGATCGTCTCGATCATATCGGCGAAACGCAGGCCGCCTGTCGCTTCGTCGTAATACGGATAGGTGTTGACGGTTAGGCCCGCGCCCTCGAACACGACGCGATGATTCTCCCAACTCGGGTCGCTGATCCAGATTTGCGAAGCCGGGAAATAGCGCCGCAGGAAATCGGCGCCGACCTTCAGCGCGCCGGAGCCGCCAATGGTTTGCAGTGTCGCGATGCGGCCCGCCGCGCGCGCTTCGCTGCTCGCGCCGAAAACCAGCGTCTGCGCGGCTTCGCGGTAGAGCGGCAAGCCTGCCATCGGCAGGTACGAACGCGGGCCGATTGCGTCGAGCAACGCGGTTTCGGCGCGGCGCACGGCGTCCATGACGGGCAGTTTGCCGGCGTCGTCGAAATAAATGCCGATGCTCAGATTGACCTTGTTCGGGCGCGGATCGAGCTGGAAGTCTTCGTTCAGGCTGAGAATCGGGTCGCCGGGATAGGCGGGAATATGGTCGAACATGGCATTTCCTTGAAGGGAGCCTGGCGTGGCGCACGCATACGTCCACAGAGGCGAGGCGGAAAGTCTAAGCGCCTTTGTGTGCTTCCGTCGATTGGGACAAGTGTCGATGAACGCGCGGCAATCTACAATCAACCGATTTTGCACGATTCGTAAGTTTTTCTTTAGAATCGCGTCATGGCACTTACTCGCGTCACCATCCGTCAATACGAGGCGTTTCTCGCCATTGTCGATCTTCACAGCATCGGCGCGGCGGCCGAACGGCTGGGACTGACTTCGTCCGCGGTGAGCCAATTGCTCGCGGAACTCGAAGCGGAACTCGGCTTTCGTCTTTTCGACAGGACCACGCGGCGCGTGAATCTCTCGAGCGCGGGTCAGGATTTCCTCGCATCGGCGGAATCGGTGCTGCGCCACGTGCGCGCCGCCGCGCAATCTGCCGACGATATTCGCAACCGCGCGGCCGGCATCGTGCGGATCGGCGCGCCGCTGGTGCTGGCGTCCACCGCGTTACCCGCGGCGATTGCCGACTACGCGCGCGACAAGCCCAAGGTCGTCGTGCGCATTTGCGATACCGTGGTGGAGCAACTGGTCGAGCGCGTGGAAAGCGCGGACGTCGATCTGGCAATCGGGCCGGACAGGCCAAGCGGTGCGCGTGTGCGCCGGGACGCGGCGTTCGCAAGTCCGTGGGTGATGTGGTGCGCGCCGTCGCATCCGCTCTCCGCGCGCAGACGTGTTCAATGGCAGCAGTTGCGCGACGTCCCTATCGTCGCGACCGGCCGCGATCACGAACGCGCGGTCGACCAGATGCTTGCCGATCTCCCCGTCGAGGCGCGCATCGTTCCCGCGGACGTGGTGGACAACGTGACCACCGCTATCGGTATTGCATCGCGCGGCCTCGCCGTGACGCTCGCGCCGGCTTACGTGGCGCCGCTCGCACGCACCTTCGGTCTGGTGATGAAGCGGATTGTCGAACCGGAGACGATCCGCGAGGTCTGTTTGTACCGCTCGACCGAACGCGCGTTGTCGCCGCCCGCAGCGGGCTTCGCGGATTTTTTGCTGCCGTGGCTCAAGCGCTGGGATCGTGAGACGCAGGCGGATACGCGGGTGAAGCGCGGGTGAAACGCGGTTGGGGCGTGGTTGAAGCGTGGTTTAAGCGGGAAATCAGCCGCGCTGCGGCGTCACGCATAGCGCAAACAGTTGCCGCTGCCCCGAAATACCGAGCCGCGCGTAAGCGCGCTTCTGATAAGTGACGACGCTCGCGGGCTTCACGCCCATTCGTTCCGCGATCTCAACGGCGCTCGCGCCTTCGAGCGTGCCGCGCAGCACGTCGAGTTCGCGCGGGGTGAGCGCCGGGCAGATTCGTCTGACGCGTGCGAGCATGGTTGCCGCCGGACTCTCTTCATGCTGCGTATGCAGCGCGTAATGCGTTTTTGCCGCCTGCGCGAAGAGTTGCGCGAGGCTTTCGACTCGCTGCAACTCGCTCGTCTCGAAGACGCCGTAAGCGCGATCGCGATACAGGTTGATCGACAGCCACACGCTTTCCATCGGTTGCACGAGCAACGATAGGCGATCCGACACATTGGGCTGCGCGTAACATGCCGCGCGATACGCTTCGTTCTCGATCTCGTCGCTTTGCTGCTGATGCAAGACGAGCGCGTCGCGCGAGTGCGGGTTATCGACAATCGCGCGGTTGCCGTCGAGTGCATAAAAATGCGCGGCATAGCGATTCGCGACGTCGCGGAGAAAGCGCCCGCCGCGGTGGTCGGCGGCGGAAATGGTGCGCGGCCGTGCGTCGAATTCATACGCAAATACGGTGCACTGCGAAACCGGCATGACGTCGCCGACCGTTCTCAGCATGCTGGCGGCGAGCGCGTCGGCGTCGCCGTGCGAAATCGACATGACCAGATCGGCCGCGCGCGCGGTGCTGATCTGTTCGTTTCGGTGAGGCGGGGAAATGCGCCAGGAACGCATGATGGCTTCGGGCTCGCGCGGCATGGATGGGGTGCGTCAAGCGTAGCACAGCGCGTCGCGGCGTGCGTCGGCAGCGGTGTTCATAGCGCATGCCGTCGCGGCAAAAGCACTGCGCGGTTCGTCGCGCGCAGTTCGTCGCGCGCAGTTCGTCCCGATCACCTCCCCGAAAACGACCCGCGTTGCAGCGTGACCATTCGCGGCAACTCGATCGTGAACACCGTGCCGCCGGTTTCATCCGATTTCACGTCGACCGTGCCGCCGTGCATCCGCGCGATTTCATGGACGATATGCAAGCCGAGACCCAGTCCCTCGCGCGAACGCGAGCCGTTGTTGTTCGGCCCGAACGCCTTGAAGAGATGCGGAAAAACCTCCGGTGGAATCACGCCGCGATTGGCCACTTTCAGACGCACGAAATCCGCCGCTTCGCCGTCCACCTCGACGCTCACGTCGCCTGCCGCGCCGTGGTGCAGCGCATTGCTGACGAGATTGGACACCGCCTGCCACACGAGATCCGTATCCCACGCGCCCGCCGTATTGCCGCGGCTCGTGAACAGGATGCGCTTGCCGTTCTCGCGCGAAGCGAATTCGTCGATCACCGACCGGCATAGCGTTGCCAGTTCGATCGAACGAGGCTGCAACGGCAGACGTCCGCCTTGCAGACGCGCGAGGTTAAGCAACTGATCGACCATCCGCGCCATGCGCAGCGAACTGTTTTTGACGCGCGCCGCGACCGTTGCCGATTGCTGGTCGGCTGCGGTTCGCATCAGATATTCCGCCGACGCAAGCACCGCGCCAAGCGGCGTGCGCAGATCGTGACTCAGCACGGCCATTAGCATCTCGTTGGCTTCCAGCATCTGACGCGTGGTGACGAGCTGCGCGGCAAGCTGGCGCTTTTGCTGTTCGAGCTGGACGAATACATCCACCTTCGATTGCAGAATGCGCGGATCGAACGGCTTGTAGAGAAAGTCCACAGCGCCCGCTTCGTAGCCGCGAAACGTGCGCGACGCATCCTGCGCGGTGGCGGTCAGGAAGATGATCGGCACATGCGACGTTCGAGGACTGCCGCGCATCAGCGCCGCCAGTTCGAAGCCGTTCATGCCGGGCATGTTGACGTCGAGAATCGCGAGCGCCACCTCGTGCTTGAGCAGCAGATCGAGCGCGGCCGTGCCCGAGTCGGCCACCAGCACGGCCACATCGGGACGCGTCAGCAACGCCTTGAGCGCGGTGATGTTGTGGGCGATGTCGTCGACGATAAGAATATTGACGGGTGAGTTCGACATGGCATCGGGTCAAAGAGAGGCCGGCCATGCTGCGAGCCGCCGGGCCATGGTTTCGGGAGAATAGATGTAGTCGGCCGCGCCGCGTTCAATCGCGGTGCGCGGCATCTCGGACGACATCGCGGTGGCCGGGTCCTGCACCCACGCGACGCCGCCCAACGCACGCACGCGCTGCAAGCCATTCACGCCGTCGTCGTTCGCACCGGAGAGCAGCAGCGCCAGCAAATGCTCGCGATACACGTCGGCCGCGGACTCGAACAGCACGTCGATGGAAGGCCGCGAGAAACGCACGGCCGCATCGGTTGAAAGCGCAACGGTCCGGTCCACTTCGACCAGCATGTGATAGCCGGGCGGCGCGACATGCACGCGGCCCGGCATGATCTGCTCGCCCGCGTCCGGTTCGATCACGGGCAACCCGCAACGGTGCGCCAACGCATGCACGAGATAGCTCGGCGGGTCGGGCGGCAGATGCATGACGATCATCACAGCGGGTGCAAAGCTCGCCGGCAGCGCGGCGAGCAGCAGGTTGATGACCTCCATGCCGCCTGCCGAACCGCCGATCACGACGAGTTCGCACGCGCGCGCATCTCGTGCGTCACGCACTGCGTCGACGTCAGGTTGAGTGATTGAGCGCGGCATCACGTTGGTCTCAGCGCTTCTGGTAAATACGCTCGCCTGGACGGAATTCGTCGAAGGCTTCGTAATGACGGGAAAACCGCAAGGTCTCCTTGCTGCCGAGGCCGAGAAAACCGCGCCGTACCAGCGCGTTTTCGAATAGCCCCAACGCGCGGTCCTGCAAGCCGCGATCGAAATAGATCAGCACGTTGCGGCATGAGACGAGGTGCGCTTCGAGAAAGACTTCGTCGGTGGACAGACTGTGGTCGGCGAACACCACGCGGCCTTTGAGCGAGCCGGCAAAACGCGCGCCGCTATACGCCGCGTGGTAGTAGTCCGACAGCGAGCGCGTGCCGCCCGCCGCGAGATAGTTCTGCGTGAAGCCCTGAATGCGGTCCAGCGCGTAAATGCCGGCTTCGGCGCGCGCGAGCGCGTCGGGGTTGATGTCGGTCGCATAGAACAGCGTGCGTTCGGTCAAGCCCTCTTCGTCGAAGAGAATCTTCAGCGACCATAACTCTTCTCCCGTGCTGCAGCCGGCTACCCACACCTTGATCGACGGATACGTGCGAAGACGCGGCAACACATGTTCACGCAGCGCGAGAAAATAGGCAGGATCGCGAAACATATCGCTGACCTGCACGGTGAGATACTGGAACAGCCGCGAAAACTGCTCGCCGTCGCGCATGATGCGGTCCTGCAATTGCGACAGCGTGCCGAGCCCGAACTCATCGAGTGCCTGCGACAGGCGGCGGCGCAGCGACGACATCGCGTAGTGGCGAAAATCGTGCTGGTACTTCAGGTAAATAGCCTCCAGCAGCAATTTCAGCTCGATGTCGAAATCGCTCATGCGTTGCCGTGCGTCGAATTCTGGGTGGCTCATTCGTTCTTTCCGTGTCGCTATGCTGATCCGTTTGCGGCTAGCGCTGGCGCAGCCATACGCGGCACAGCGCAACGAGCTTGTCCACGTCGATCGGCTTGGACACGTAGTCGTCCGCGCCGGCTTCGAGGCAACGCAGACGATCGTTCGCCATGGCCTTCGCCGTCAGCGCAATGATCGGCAGATGCGCGAAACGCGGATTGCGCCGTATCTCGCCCATCGCGGTCAAGCCGTCCATCTCGGGCATCATGATGTCCATCAGGATCAGGTCTGCTTCAGGGCCGTTTTCCAACGCTTCGAGTGCTTCGCGGCCATTGCGCGCGATTTGCAGCTTCGCGCCGAGCGGCTCGATCACATGCGAAAGCGCAAAGATATTCCGCACGTCGTCTTCGGCAAGCAGGATCGTGCGCCCTTCGAATGCATTGTCGCGCTGCCGCACCGTGCGCAGCATGCGCTGCTGCTCGGGCGCAAGCGACGACTCCACGCTGTGCAGGAACAGCGTGACTTCGTCGAGCAGGCGCTCGGGCGACTTCGCACCCTTGATGATGATGGATTTCGAGTAGCGGCGCAGACGGTGCTCTTCTTCGTCCGACAGCATGCGCCCCGTGTAGACGATCACCGGCAGCGCGGCATGCTCGGCGTTTGCCGCGAGGCGCTCCAGCAAATCGTAGCCGGTGCCGTCCGGCAGCGCGAGGTCGGTCACCACGCAGTCGAACGACGACTTCTCGAGACACTGCAGCGCCTCCGACAACGTTGCAACGGCAACGATCTCGGTGTTTTCGCTTTGCAGCAGCGCGCGGATGCTTTCTCGCATCGGCGCATCGTCTTCGATCACCAGTACGCGTTTCAGTTGCTGCTGCAAGCGCGCTTCGAGGCGGCGGATCGCGGCTTCCATCGTCGAGCGCGCGGTCGGCTTGAGCGTGTAGCCGATTGCGCCGAGATGCAGCGCCTTATCCGCGTGATCGGTCGCCGACACGATATGAATCGGAATATGACGCGTCAGCGGATCGTTCTTCAGCCATTCGAGCACGGTCAGTCCTGAACGGTCCGGCAAGCCCACGTCGAGCAGCACCGCGGCGGGGCGCATGTCGCGCACGAGCGCGAGGCCGCTTGCCGCGTTGCTCGCATGCACGAAGTCGAAGTCGAGTTCGTGCACGAGATCGCGCAGGATTTCAGCAAACGCGAGATCGTCTTCGATCGCGACGATCAGACGGCCCGTGCGCGTGCGGTTGTCGCGGTCGTCGGCGATGGAAGCGATGGACGCGATGGACGTAGAGCCGCCCTCCGGTGCGCTGCCCTGCGCGGCGCTGGCGCCTGCACCATTCGCCCCGTTCGCCGACATTGCCGGCATCAATCCGTTGGCGGGCGAGATCACCGCGGGCGCTGCGTCGCTCCATGCTGCACGCGCGAGCAGCGCGTCTTGCGTGTTGCCGTTCGACGCGGTCGCACTCGCGAGCGTTTGCACAGCCGAGCCCGCAAGCGCGCTTTCGTTGCCCGCAGCGAGCGCCGCGCGGCCATCGAGCGGCAGCCACAACGTGAACACGCTGCCCTTGCCCACTTCGCTTGCAACGGTGATGCGGCCGCCCAGCAAGCGCGCGAATTCACGCGAAATAGACAGACCGAGGCCGCTGCCGCCGTACTGCCGACTCGTCGATCCATCGGCCTGCTGGAACGCTTCGAAAATCATCTCGAGTTTGTCGGCGGGAATGCCGATGCCGGAATCGCGCACGTCGATACGCAGCATGTCGTCGTCCGCCGGCGCGACCGACAGCGCGACCTCGCCATGCGCCGTGAACTTGACCGCATTCGACAGCAGATTGCGCAGGATCTGCGTGACACGCTGGCCGTCGCTGACCATCGTATCCGGCACGCCCGGCAAGCGGTCGAATACGAGACTCAGGTGCTTCGCGCCCGCCAATGGCTTGAAGAGTTCTTCGAGCGATTGCAGCGTTGCGTCGATGGAAACTGTCTCCAGTTCGACGTTCACTTGCCCCGCCTCCACCTTCGAAAGATCGAGGATGTCGTTGATCAACACCAGCAAGTCGCTATTCGATGCGTGGATCGTTTCCGCGTAACGCACCTGCTCTTCGGTCAGATTACCGGTGCGGTTCTGTTGCAGCAGCTTGGCAAGAATCAGCGAACTGTTTAGCGGCGTGCGCAACTCATGCGACATGTTCGCGAGGAACTCGGACTTGTAGCGGCTCGACTGTTCGAGACGCTCCGCGTTTGCCGCAAGATCGTCCTGCGCGCGCAACAGGTCCGCTTTCTGCCGCTCGAGCCGGTTCGCGTATTCCTCGAGTTGCACGTTGGTCTGTTCGAGTTCCGCTTGTTGCGCTTCGAGACGCGTTTGCGATTCGAGCAGCGCGCGGCCGCGCTCTTCGAGGCCTTCATTCGACACGCGCAGTTCTTCCTGCTGAACCTGCAACTCTTCGTTCAACTGTTGCGTTTCGATTAGCGCATCCTGCAAGCGCTCCCGATAAAGCGCGGCCTCGATAAAGTCGCCCATGCTGTTGCTGACGACTTCGATAAACTCCTGGTCGCGCGGCGCGAGTGGCCGAATAAAGCCCAATTCGACCACGCCGTTGACCTCGCCCTCGCTCGCGACCGGCGCGATGATGAGATTCTTCGGCGTGCTTTTTCCCGTTGCCGAGACGACCTGTATGTAGTTCTCGGGCACCTCATGCAACACGACAATGCGACGCGAGAGCGCTGCCTCGCCGATCAGCGTGTCGGCTTCGCCCAGGTCGCGCGCGCTCGCCTGCTCGCTTTCGCGGCTAAAGCCGTAAGTTGCGATGCGGCGCAGCGTGCCTTGCCGCTTGTCGCGCACATAGAGCGCGCCGACCGCCGCATCCAGGTATTGCGCGAGGCAATCGAGCATCGCGCGGCCGACGAGTTGCGGCGTGGCCTGGCCCACTACTCGCTCGGCAAGCAGGCGCTGCCCCGAGCGCAACCACACCTGTTTTTCCAGTACTTCCGTCTGCTCCTCCTGCTGGCGCAAAGCCTTGTCGTAGATGCCGGCGAGGTTCAGCAGTTCACGGCGGCCCAGCCACGCAAGCAGACCGTTCACGCCAATGCTAAAGAGCAGGAAGACGCTCACCAGTATTCCAGTGACGCGCCGCGACGCTTCGCTGCGCTCCTGGCGCAGGCGCAATTCGACGGCGAGAAAGTCGTCGAACTCTTTACGTATCTCGTCGAATTCCATCTTGCCGCGACCGCTCGCCACAATACTCGCGACGTCGCGCATTCTGCGCCGTGCATCGATCATGTCTTCGGCGACGCGGTTCCAGCGTTCCTGAATCGCGGCGACCTGTTTGAGCTTTTCGACTTGCGGCGGGTTGTCGGCGACGAGTGCCTGCAATTCGTCCATTTGCGCCTTGAACTGCGGTCCGCCGTTTTCGTATTGCGCGAGAAAATGCTCGTCGCCGGTGATGAGAAAACCGCGCATCGACGATTCGCGGTCTACTGCGAGACGCAGCATCTGGTTCGCCTTGCCAATCACGCGCTCCGAATGCTCGGCCAGACTCGTGGTGGAAACAAGGTAAGCAATGAGCCCGACGAACACGGCTATCGTGATCAGTCCGACTAGCAAGGGCAACGCGATGTTGCGGCGAATGATGCCGCGAAAGTAGTGTTCGTCGACAGCCTGGGATGCGGTCATTTTTTCTATATTCAACAAGGCGGATCATTGCGATCCGGAATATTTTTCAGGGCTCCGGCGAGATTCATGCGTGGCTATGCAAACGCTTAATCATACAGGACGGGTCTCGTTTTTTGCGTGCGTGAGCGCGCTCTGACTTACTTCATGAAGAGCGCAAGAAGCACGCAACTTTGCTGGACCGGCCGCGGTCAATGATGCGAACAATGCCCGCTTATTCATTCATGCGTTCCTTCTCCTGGCTCAGCCGATGACCGATAAAGCCTTCGCTTCCAACCGCTTCCGTTTGCGCAGCGCGCTCGTTGCGGCGTTCGTGCTGCATGCGTCTTTCGCTACTGCTGCGCTTGCTGCTTCTACTGCCGACGTTGCCCACACGGTGAACGGCATCACGCGCGTCGCGCTGCACGTCGAGCCGCCGTCGCAGGCATCGCCGGTTGTGCCCGTGCCGCCTTCCGAGCAATATCCCGAGCTTTATCGCGACGTCCAGCTCGCTCACCTTTTTCCGGACAGCAAGACGTTCGCCGACATGGTGCCGCTCGCGCCCCCGGAGCAGATCGCCGCCGACTACGCGAGCACGCGGCAACAGCCCGGCTTCAATCTCGGCGACTTCGTGAAGCGCAATTTCACGCTGCCTGCAAGAGCGTCGAAAAGCTATGTGTCCAATCCGAACGAGGACGTGGTGAGCCACATCGATACGCTGTGGCCGGTATTGCGCCGCGAGCCGGACTCGACTGCAAGCCGCTGGTCGTCGCTGCTGCCGCTGCCCGATGCGTACATCGTGCCGGGCGACCGCTTCGACGAAATCTATTACTGGGACTCGTACTTCATCATGCTCGGTCTGGAGGCCAGCGGCCGGCATGCGTGGGTCGTCGACGAACTGAAAAATTTCGCAACCCTGATCAATCGCTACGGCCATATTCCAAACGGCAACCGCACTTACTATCTGAGCCGCTCGCAACCGCCTTTCTTCGCGCAGATGGTGCGGCTCGTGGCCGACAAGGACGGCGACGCTGTCTACGCCCAATACCTGCCCGATCTGCAACGTGAATACGCGTACTGGATGAACGGCAGCGAAGGCCTCGCCGCCGGCCATGCGAACCGCCATGTCGTGCGCCTCGCGGACGGCACGCTGCTCAACCGTTACTGGGACGAGCGCGCGGCGCCACGCGACGAGTCCTATCGCGAAGACGTCGCCACGTCGCAGCAAACGCCGCAACGCAACGCGGAGGACCTGTGGCGCAATCTGCGCGCGGGCGGCGAAACGGGCTGGGACTTCAGCTCGCGCTGGTTCGCCGACGGCAAGACGCTCGCTACCGTCGATGTCACGTCGCTCGTGCCCGTCGATCTCAATTGCCTGCTGGTCGATCTCGAACGCGCGCTTGCGAAGGCGTACCGCATGCGTGGCGACGTCACGCATGCCGAGAACATGGCACAGCGCGCGGCGAGCCGCGCCGACACCATTCGACGCGTGCTGTGGGACCCGCAATTGCAGGCGTTCGGCGACTACGACTTCGTGCATCGCACGCTCACGCACAGGCTGACCGCGGCCACGGTGTATCCGCTTTATGCGGGCGTCGCGAGCCGGCAGCAGGCGAAGGCCGTCGCAGCGACCGTGCAGCGCACGTTGCTGCGCCCCGGCGGCCTCTCTACTACACTGGTCGCGAGCGGCCAGCAATGGGATGCGCCAAACGGCTGGGCGCCGCTGCAATATCTCGCGGTGATCGGCCTGCGCCGTTACAGCGAACCCGCGCTCGCGCAAACCATCGCGACGCGCTGGATCAAGACCAACGTCTCTTACTTTCAGCACACTGGAAAACTCGTCGAAAAATACGATGTCGAAGCGGCCTCGCCCGGCGTGTCCGCGGGCGGCGGCGAATATCCGTTGCAGGATGGATTCGGCTGGACCAACGGCGTATTGCGCGCGTTGCTCGCGCTCTATCCGCAGGCGGTCGGCAGTTCGCGTCCGAGCGATATTGCAGCCGGTCCCGCAGGCGTATCGGAAGCGGCGGCGTCCGCCGCTGCAGCGTCGAAAAACACGCATCGGCTGCAAGCGGCGCCGCACGTGAATCCGTAACCGCGCTGGTTGCGTAACCAGTGCGGTTACGCTTCCTGTCGCTTGCACGTTTGTGCGTCACTCAGAACCGGTAGTTGATCGATATGTCCGCAACGCCATTGCCCTTGCGATGCGTGACCGGACTATTCCCCGCACTGCCGACGAGTTGCTGGAATGCGCCGTCGGCGGTAGCGAACCAGTGCTTGTCGAACAGCCACACAGCGCTGATACCGAAGCCCACCGACTTGAAGCCCGCGCTCGCGTGGTACTGCCGAAACTGCGAATGCGCCGCCTGTTGCTGATTCACGCCGAACCAGCTATTCATATAGGTCGAGTCCGCGAGCGTGACGTTCGGGCCGGCGAACCAGAAGAATTTCTTCGTGCTGCCGGGCATCGGCATATATGCGCCGAGATCGCCGATCCACCCATTCGATCCGCCGAAATAGCGGCGCACGTCCGCGCGCAAGACCAGCGGAAAGTCCTTGGATATGACGTATTCGCCGGACAGCTTGAGCCCCGGCGCGGCATTGATATTGCCCAGACCGTTCAGTTCCTGCGGATCGTCGTGTGCGCGGCGGCCCAGGTCGTAGACCGCTGCGAGGCTCGCGCGCCAGTTCGGGCCTTGCGCGAAGTTGACCCCGAAACCTTCGCCGCTCGATAAGAAGAACAGGTCTTTATAGCGCACGTCGATGCTCGGGCCGGCCATCAGGTGATAGCGGTCCGAGCCTTCGTAGCGCGGCTGAAACGACGCTGCAGCGCCAACGCGCAATTGCCAGTCGGGGATCGTCGGCTGCCACATCTTTTGCAGCGGAATGCCCACCGAGTACTGCCATTCGCCCAATGGCGAAGGCGTTTGCGCGAACGCCGTCCCCGGAAGAGCAGCAACGCCGCCGATGGCGACGGCTACCCCGCAAATTGCCGCGATGCCTGTTTGTTTATTGCGGACCTCGTTGATCCGCTTTCTACGGCTGTTCAACACCAATGCCTCCAATCTCGCGTATCGCGAAGAGGGTTACGTTTGCTCGCTCCAAGCCCAGCGCGTCGGGCGATGAACTCGGGCGACCGCCGCGTTGCTACTCGCGACATGTAAGTTTTTCAGCAACAGGATGCGTTGCACGGCAAAACCGGTTACTGCGCCAGGTCCCTCTACCGCAATGCACAAGGCTTACTGCTACGGTATTCGTCGGAACAGACAGAGCGAAAGTTTTGCCGACGGACCTGCTAGTGCAAGATGCGGGCCTACGACGTGGAGGCGCGCCTCCAGCCGCCTCTCTTCACCGCGAGAGAAGCCAATAAAAAAGCGCTGCACGGGGCAGCGCTTTTTTCTAAAGCCGATTCAAGGCTCATTAGGCCCATGACCGGACGACGCCGCGCGCCTCATTGCGCGGCCTGAACAAGCACGGGTTTGTCACTGTACAGATTGGGGAACAGGCGCTTCAAACTGGCCACTTTCGGCAAATCGTAAAGCGCAATGTACCCCGAGTTCGGATGTTGCGTCAGGTAGTTCTGGTGATAGAACTCGGCTGGATAAAAGCCCTTGAACGGTTCCACCTTTGTCACGATGGGTGCCGTGAATGTGTGCGCTTTCTCGAGTTGCGCGATATAGCTCTGCGCGACTCGCCGCTGCGTATCGTTCAATGGGAACACCGCCGACCGGTATTGCGTGCCGCTGTCCGGGCCCTGGCGATTCAATTGCGTCGGGTCGTGAATCACCGAGAAGTACACCTGCAATAACTGGCCGTAGGTGACTTGCGCGGGATCGAACGCGACTTGCACCGATTCAGCGTGGCCGGTCGCGCCGCCGCTCACCGTTTCGTAATGCGCCGTGTCGCGCTGGCCGCCCGAATAGCCGGACACCGCCTGCTTCACGCCGCGCACGTGCTGAAATACGCCCTGCACGCCCCAGAAGCAGCCGCCCGCGAAGACCGCGGTTTCTTCATGCGCCGACGCGGCGGAGACGGGCTCGTCAAGCGCAGGCGGCGCGATCGGCACCGCGTTTTCCGATGAAAACGCCATGCGTTGCGCGAGCAGCAGTGCGAGCGCGCCGAAGCCGATGCCAACGGAAATTCTTGCCACGCGCGAGCGGGAGCGCTTGGTGTCGATACGTTTGTCGATGTTCATGATGTCTGTCCTGTCTGTCCTCATTGCACCTGCATAACGGCGATACCTTTCGGTTCACGCGCGGTTCACGCGGCCCGGCGCGTTTCGCGTGGCTCGAATGGCCCCGAGTATTAGTCGCGCGAGCGCCGCATTAATGACAACCTCCAATAGCATGCGCGTGTTTTTCGCTTCACGCCGGCGAACGCGAACCGTTACAGAAGACGTCAAAGCGGAAAACGGGTGGTCGACAGAATCTCCTTGAGCACCATGAACGAGCGGATCTGCCGCACGCCGGGCAAATAGAGCAACTGCTCGGCATGCAGGCGATTGAAGCTGTCGCTGTCGCGCGTGCGGATGGTCATGAAGTAATCGAATTCGCCGGTCACGACATGGCACTCCATGCAGCCCGGCACTTTCTGCGCGGCCTTTTCGAAGTTCGCAAACGATTCGGGCGTGGAGCGATCGAGCACCACGCCGATGATCACGAGCATGCCCGCGCCCGCGGACTTCGGGTCGATCAACGCAACCACGCCGCGAATCAGGCCAGATTCCTTTAGACGTTCGACGCGCCGCAAGCAGGCCGGCGCGCTCAGCTTTACTTTTGCCGCCAGCGCGACGTTCGAGATGGACGCATCCGTTTGCAACTGGCGCAGGATTGCCCGGTCGATGCGGTCAAGCGATTGCAGAGAGTCGCTGGGGGCATTGCCGGCGGCGGGCGCCGCTGAAGCAGCGCGAACTTTCGTTTTGTTCATTGGCTCCACGGCGAAATAAAATTAAACGCAAACAGCGTTGTCGATCTCGAAGTTACGCCCGAAGCATTTTCTTCGCAAGCTCATTTCCCGGCATTTTTCCTACCATGTGCTGAACGCGGCAACCGCTTGCCCGCGCCCGACCCATCGATCACGGAGATGCCATGAACCTGCAACGCTTCCCCCGCTACCCGCTCACTTTCGGGCCGACGCCCATCCAGCCGCTCAAGCGCCTGAGCGATCATCTGGGCGGCAAAGTGCATCTCTATGCGAAGCGCGAGGATTGCAACAGCGGCTTTGCGTTTGGCGGCAACAAGACGCGCAAGCTCGAATACCTGATTCCCGAGGCGCTCGCGCAGGGCTGCGACACGCTCGTGTCAATTGGCGGCATTCAGTCGAATCAGACACGCCAGGTCGCCGCCGTTGCCGCGCATCTCGGCATGAAGTGCGTGCTGGTGCAAGAGAACTGGGTCAACTATTCGGATGCGGTGTACGACCGTGTCGGCAATATCCAGATGTCGCGCATACTCGGCGCCGACGTGCGTCTCGTGCCGGACGGCTTCGACATAGGCTTTCGCAAAAGCTGGGAAGATGCGCTGGAAAGCGTGCGCGCCGCCGGTGGCAAGCCGTATGCGATTCCGGCCGGCTGCTCGGACCATCCGCTCGGTGGCCTCGGCTTTGTCGGCTTCGCGGAAGAAGTCCGTCAGCAGGAAGTGGAACTAGGTTTTCGGTTCGACTATATCGTGGTGTGCTCGGTGACGGGCAGCACGCAGGCCGGCATGGTGGTGGGCTTCGCCGCCGACGGCCGCGCCGAGCGCGTCATCGGTATCGACGCATCGGCCAAGCCCGCGCAGACGCGCGAGCAGATCACGAGAATCGCTCGTCAAACAGCGGAGAAAGTGGGCCTCGCGCGTGACATCACCGCTCAGGACGTGGTGCTCGACGAGCGCTTCGGCGGCCCGGAATATGGCTTGCCGAACGCCGGCACGCTGGAGGCAATCCGTTTGTGCGCGCGCCTTGAAGGTGTGCTGACCGATCCTGTGTATGAGGGCAAGTCGATGCACGGCATGATCGACATGGTGCGCAACGGCGAGTTTCCGGAAGGCTCGCGCGTGCTGTATGCGCACCTTGGCGGCGTGCCCGCATTGAACGGCTACAGCTTTATTTTCCGCGACGGCTGAATGACGCCTGAGTGTCGATTGAATGTTGAGTAATGCGGCGCCTGGCGTTCACGCCGTCAGGCGCTTCTTCAAATGCTTGCGCAGAAAGTCGACGAAAGCACGAATCGTCAACGAACTCTGCCGATGTTGCGGATAGACCGCATACACGCCCGTCGGGCTCGGCAGAAATTCGTCGAGCACGGTGACGAGCTCGCCGCTTCGCAATGCGTCGGCGACAATGAAATCAGGAAGCCGAACTATTCCGAGGCCGGCCACGGCCGCATCGCGAATCAGATCGCCGTTGTTCGCGCGCAGCGGCCCCTGCACTTCGAAGCTTTTCAACGCGCCATGCACGGCGAACTCCCACGCCACGACACCGCCGTGCCCGTAAAGCAGGCATGAATGGCGCGCGAGGTCGGCGGGCGCGGCCGGTGTCCCGCGACGGCGCAGATAGCGCGGACTGCAACACGCGACGAGATTCACGTCGAATAATTTCTGCGCAATCAGCGTCGAGTCCGGCAACACGCCGATCCGCACCGCCATGTCGAAGCCCTCGCCGACCACATCGACGGTACGGTCGCTCAACTCCATATCGAAACGCACGTCGCGATGCTCGCGCAGAAAGTCGGCGACGAGCGGCGACAAATGCATCATGCCGAACGACATCGGCGCACTCACCCGCAGCAGACCACGCGGCCCCGCGCGCCGCAGCGACATGGCCTGCTCCGCGTCCTCGACCTCGCCGAGAATGCGTTTGGCCCGCCCATAAAATTCCTGGCCCAACTCGGTGACGGCCAGTTTGCGCGTGTTGCGCACGAGCAGCGGCACGCCGAGCGCTTCTTCGAGCGCCATTACGCGGCGGCTGACAAACTGCTTCGACAGGGACAGGCGTTTCGCAGCGGCGGTGAAGTTATGCGCGTCGACAGTCGCGACGAAAATCCGCATGTCATCCAGTTGCATGGCTATTGTCCACTAGAACGAGACGGTGTTTCCGATCAACGGCCGATTATAGCCTCAAGAGTTGACCTACACTCCTGTTCATGGATCGCGGACAACACATCAGTCCCGATCGCCCGCAACGAAAGTTGCATGGACGACGATCACGACGCCAAAGCGTCGGCTCACAGGAGAAAGAGATGCTTGAAATCAGACACGCCAATCAACGCGGCCGCGCGGAGCACGGCTGGCTCAGTTCGCGTCACACCTTTTCGTTCGCGCACTATCACGATCCGAAGCAAAACGGCTTCTCCGACCTGCTCGTGATCAACGACGACCGCGTCGCGCCGGCCCAGGGTTTCGGCAAGCACCCGCATCGCGATATGGAGATTTTCTCGTACGTGCTCGAAGGCGCGCTCGAACATAAGGACACGATGGGCACCGGTTCGGTGATCGTGCCCGGCGACATCCAGTTGATGAGCGCGGGAACCGGCGTGGCGCACAGCGAATACAACCATTCGAAGACGGACCCGGTCCACTTTCTGCAAATCTGGATCGCACCGGCGCAAAAGGGCACCGCGCCGCGCTATCAGCAACAGCATTTCAGCGAGGACGACAAGCGCGGCGTGCTGCGCCTCGTTATGTCACCGGACGGTGCGGACGGTTCGCTGGTGTTGCAACAGGACGCTCGCGTGTATGCCGGCCTGTTCAACGGCGACGAAACGGCGCGGCTCGAACTCGCGAGCAACCGCTACGCCTATGTGCACGTCGCGCGCGGCAGCGTGACGGTGAACGGCGTGGAACTCGGCGAAGGCGACGGCGTGCGCGTGCGCGGCGAGGAAGCGTTGAGCTTCACGCAAGGCCGCGACGCCGAAGTGCTGGTATTCGATCTGCGCGACATCGAGACGTCGGCGTTGTGGGCATAAGCGGTCTGACGCGCGATACTCGCTTGCGTCGCTGAGAGCCGCCCGGTTTGCGCCGGGCGGCTTTTTTGCGCCTGTTTTTCCGCGTGTTTTTACATGTTCAGCGCAGATGCAATAAAAACGGCGGCCCGCGGGCCGCCGTCATTCGCTACTTACTTGCCAGGCGCGATTATCAAACCGTCGCTTCGGCTTCTACCTCGCTAACCGCTTCCGTTTCCTCGCTGTTGCGGATCAGATGATCGAACGCGCTGAGCGATGCCTTCGCGCCCTCACCGACCGCAATCACGATCTGTTTGAACGGCACCGTGGTCACGTCGCCGGCTGCGAACACGCCCGGCACCGACGTCGCGCCGCGTGCATCGACGACGATCTCGCCGTGCTTCGACAACTCGACCGTGCCCTTCAGCCATTCGGTGTTCGGCACGAGACCGATCTGCACGAACACGCCTTCCAGCTCAACCTTCTTCACTTCGCCCGAACGCAGATCCTTGTAGACGAGACCGTTGACCTTCTTGCCGTCGCCGGTGATTTCGGTAGTCTGCGCCTGCGTGACGATCGTCACGTTGGCGAGGCTGCGCAGCTTGCGTTGCAGCACTTCGTCGGCACGCAACGTAGCGCCGAATTCGAACAGCGTCACTTCGCGCACGATGCCCGCGAGGTCGATGGCCGCTTCCACGCCCGAGTTGCCGCCGCCGATCACTGCGACACGCTTGCCCTTGAAGAGCGGGCCATCGCAGTGCGGGCAGTACGCGACGCCGTGATTGCGGTACTCGCGCTCGCCCGGCACGTTGATTTCGCGCCAGCGCGCGCCCGTCGCGAGAATGATCGTTCTGGCCTTCAGCACCGCGCCATTCGCGAGACGCACTTCGTTGATGCGGCCGGGAATCAGCGCCTCGGCGCGCTGCACGTCCATGATGTCGACTTCATACGTCTTGACGTGCTGCTCGAGCGCGGTGGCGAACTTCGGTCCTTCGGTCTCGGTGACGGACACGAAGTTTTCAATCGCGAGCGTATCGAGCACCTGGCCGCCGAAGCGTTCCGCGACGACGCCCGTCGCGATGCCCTTACGCGCCGAATAGATCGCCGCGGCCGCGCCAGCCGGCCCGCCGCCGACGATCAGCGTGTCGAACACCGGCTTGTTTTCCAGTTCCTTCGCTGCACGCGCGCCGGCATTCGTGTCGAGCTTCGCGAGGATTTCCTTCACGCCGCTGCGGCCCTGGCCGAACACTTCGCCGTTCAGGAACATGGTCGGCACAGCCATGATCTGGCGTGCTTCGACTTCGTTCTGGAACAGCGCGCCGTCGATCGCGACGTGGCGAATGCGCGGGTTGATCAACGCCATCACGTTCAGCGCCTGCACGACTTCCGGGCAGTTCTGGCATGACAGCGAGAAATACGTTTCGAATTGATAGTCGCCGTCGAGACTGCGGATCTGTTCGATCACCGCGTCGTCGAGTTTGACCGGATGGCCGCCGACCTGCAGCAACGCAAGCACGAGCGACGTGAATTCATGCCCCATCGGAATGCCCGCGAAACGGATGCCGATGTCCTTGCCCGGCTCGCCGATCGAGAACGACGGCTTGCGTTCGCTGTCGCCGCGGCGTTCGATGACGGTAACGCGTTCCGACAACGTCGCGATATCGTTCAGCAATGCCAGCAGCTCTTGCGATTTCGCGCTGTCGTCGAGCGACGCGACGATCTCGATAGGGTTACTAACCTTTTCGAGGTACGTTTTCAACTGAGTCTTGAGATTGGCATCAAGCATGGCTATTCGATTCCGTGACGATGGGTGTTGGATTCCCGGCGCCGCACGCATTCGTGTAAAACGCGTGCGGCCCGGGGACGCGCGAACTGCTGCATGAAGCGGTTCGCACGGTGATGCGCCGCGTGGGCGCGACTGCCTGAAGCTTTGAGGCTATGCGCAGCTTTGGAAGCTGCGAGACCTTAGATCTTGCCGATCAGGTCGAGCGACGGCGTGAGCGTTTCTGCGCCCGGCGTCCACTTGGCGGGGCAGACTTCACCCGGATGCGCCGCGATGTATTGCGCAGCCTGCACCTTGCGCAGCAGTTCGCCTGCGTCACGGCCGATGCCGTTGTCGTGCACTTCGCACAGCTTGATCTCGCCTTCCGGGTTGATCACGAACGTGCCGCGCAGAGCCAGACCCTCTTCTTCGATCAGCACGTCGAAGTTGCGCGAGATTGCCAGCGTCGGGTCGGCGATCATCGGGTACTTGATCTTCTGGATCGTGTCCGACGTGTCGTGCCAGGCCTTGTGCGTGAAGTGCGTATCGGTCGACACGCTGTAGATTTCAACGCCGAGCTTCTGGAAATCGGCGTAGCGATCGGCCAGGTCACCCAGTTCGGTCGGGCAAACAAACGTGAAGTCGGCCGGATAGAAAACGAAAACCGACCACTTGCCCTTCAGGCTTTCTTCAGTGACGGTCACGAATTCGCCGTTGTGATAAGCCTGTGCCTTGAACGGTTTGACTTGACTATTGATGATCGGCATTTGCTGAGTCCTCTTTCTGAGTGGTTGGAAAGTGGAGTCAGTATGTCAGACCACGCCTAATAGGTAAAGTGGATTGTTTTAATTCTTCCGATAGATTGATTCTATCCACTCCGGGGCTTCGGGCTATCATGCGTCGTCGGCTTTGAGCAGCCGCCACAGTGTGGTTCGGCCTATGCCCAAGGCCCGGCTTGCCGCCGCGCGATTGCCGCCGCACTGCTCGAGCGCCTTCGCGACGTCGTCGCGGGTCGGGGTGATCCGGGGCGCCGCTGGAGCGCTGGCGGCGTCGGCGGCGTGCGCGTTGGGAGCAATACGAAGCGTATCTTTGCCGCTTTCGCGCTGCATCCGGTCGAATTCCGGGAAAAGCGCCAGCAGATCGGGCCCGATGTCACGGTCGAGATCGCCGGCCGCGTCGCCGAGATAAATGGCCGCGCGCGTCAACAGATTTTCCAGTTCGCGCACATTGCCCGGCCACGCGTAGCGCTCGAACAGCGGCGCCAGAAACTGCAGCACCCGCCCGATCGACGCCTCCGACAACCCATATTGGCGCGCCCCGCGGCTTAACAAGTGCCGGGCGAGCGGAACGACATCGGCGCGCCGCTCGCGCAGCGGCGGCAATTCTATCTGAAGCAGATTCAGACGAAAATACAGGTCCGCGCGAAACGCGCCCTGCTCGACGAGCGCATGCAGATCGCGATGCGTGGCGGCGATCACCCGCACGTCGATGGGCGTCGCGCGGCCCGAGCCGAGCTTCATCACCTCGCGTTCCTGCAGCACGCGCAGCAGCCGGCTTTGCAGCGCGGCGGGCATCTCGCCGATTTCGTCGAGGAAAATGGTCCCCGTGTGGGCGATCTCGAACAGGCCCGGCTTGCCGCCGCGCCGCGCGCCGGTGAACGCGCCCTCCTCGTGGCCGAACAGCTCGCTTTCGATCAAGCCTTCCGGCAGCGCCGCGCAATTGAACGCGACGAACGGATTGCCGCGCCGCCGGCTCGCGTTGTGGATGCCCTGCGCGACCAGCTCCTTGCCGGTGCCGCTTTCGCCGGTCAGCAGGACGGTCGCGTCGTGCGCCGCGCCTGCGCGCGCGAGCCGCCGCACGCGTTCGAGCGCCGCGGATTCGCCGACCAGATCGTCCAGCCGATGCCGCGCGACCAGATGCTTCGGCCGCTGGCTCGTGCGCAGCGACCGGTCGATCCGCTGCGCGACAAGCGCGTCCTGCACCGTGACCACGGAACCGGAACGCGCGCCCTGCTCGAGGATCGGGACGCAGTTGACGATCAGCGAACGTTCGCCGATCTGTTCGATGCGTTCCTCCGCAGCGCCGCCGCGTTCCGCTGCTTCGCGCAGCCAGGGGCGGAGCGTGCGGGCGAGTTCGGCGGGCACGTCGCGGCCGTGGTTGTTATCGCGGTGGCGGTCGCCGTGGCGGTCGCCGGTCAGGCCGAGTAGATCGAGCATCGCGGGATTGACGGCTTCGAGCTGGCCGGCGTCGTCGAAAGCGGCCACGCCGTCGCGCAGATGCGCGACGATCGTGTTCAGGCGCACGCGTTTCGATTCCTTCTGCCGGCTCACGCGCGCGAGTTCGACCGAACGCTCGAAGGCTTCCTCGACCGCGCCGAGCGAGTACAGAAACACGCTGTCCAGACCCGCCTGCTGCGCCAGATCGCAAGCCATGCCGGGACCGATGATGACGCGGCAGCCCTCGGCGGCCAGATCGTTGACGGCGGTCCGCACCTCATCGACCGAACGGTAGGCGCGCTGCGTCAGACGAACGTTCAGCCAGCCGCCGAGATCGGCGAGTTCGTGCGAGATGGTTTCGTGCAGCACAAGGCCGATCGGCGCGCCCGGCCGCGCGGCGGTGGCGCGGGTGATCGCGCTCAGCACGTCGAAGCCGTTGACCTTGACCATGACCACCGGCACGCTGAGGTGCTCGCGCAGATACGCGCCGTTCGAGCCGGCGGCGAGCACGACATCGACGGAACCGGCATCGACGTGCGCCTGGAGCGCTGTGACCGCGGCGCCATAGCCTTCGCGGATCGAGAAAAATCGGGCGCGGCCGGCGTAGCGCGGCGCGATAGTCTCGCAAAGCGACTGCAGGCGGCTAATACTGACGAGGGCGATGCCGGGCCGGCCCGGGTCGGCGTTGACGAAAGCAGGCGTGAACGTTGACAACGGGATGCTCCGATTGCTGCGGCCGAAAGGCGGGATTATGAGCGTTCCGCGAAACGTTTCATGAAACGCCCAGCCATTTTGCCATGAAACGCTGCGCGGCCCAGAGTCGCGTGCAAACGTTTGATTCTGCATGGAAAACCTGTGGCCCGCCGTCAATGGCATGCATCCTGCACTTCCCGAATCACCTCAACACATCAAACCTTTCCGGAGACACCTCTCATGACCACTTCCGCCACACGCCGCGCCGCCTTCCGCGCCAAGGTCAACCAACGCCAGGGCCTGCTCGTGCCCGGCGCCTTCAATGCGATGAGCGCCCGCGTGATCGAGGACGCCGGCTTCGAGGCCATCTACATCACGGGCGCGGGCGTCACCAACATGTCGCTCGGCCTCCCCGATCTCGGCTTTATCGGACTCGCGGAAGTCGCCGAGCACACGGCGCGGATCCGCGACGCGGTCGCGCTGCCGCTGATCGTCGACGCGGACACCGGCTTCGGCAACGCGCTGAACGTGCGCCAGACGGTGCGCGTCCTCGAGCGCAGCGGCGCCGACGTGATCCAGTTCGAAGACCAGATCATGCCGAAGAAATGCGGGCACTTTTCCGGCAAGGAAGTGATCAGCGCGAGCGAAATGGCGGGCAAGATCCGCGCGGCCGTCGATGCCCGCGAGGACGGCAATCTGCAGATCATGGCGCGCACCGACGCGGCGGCCGTCCACGGTATCGAGGATGCGATCGAGCGCGGTCATCGCTTCATCGAGGCGGGCGCGGACATTCTCTTCATCGAGGCGACCGAATCGCTCGCGGACATCGAGCGGCTGCCGTCGCTGTTCGACGCGCCGCAGTTGATCAACATCGTGATCGGCGGCAAGACGCCGGTGCAGTCGCGCGAGGCGCTCGGCAAGCTCGGCTACGGGATCGTGCTCTACGCGAACGCGGCGCTGCAAGGCGCGGTGCTCGGCATGCAGCGCGCGCTCGGCAGCCTGCAAACGAATGGCCGCCTCGACGAGGACGCGACGTTGGTCGCGCCGTTCAGCGAGCGCCAGCGTCTTGTGAACAAGCCGTTGTATGACCGGCTGGATCGGGAGTATGCCGCGAAGGATTGAGCGGAGCGCGTCGAAACGTGTTCACGTAGCGTGGAGGGCGGCACGCGGGGTGCTGGGTGCTCGCATGCTCGGCGTTCGGCGCTCCCCTCGCGCGCCATCGCCGCAAGCATGCGCATCGTGCTGATGCGCCAGGCTCGATTGCGCTACGATTCAGGGCCGGCGTGCAAAGCCGCGCGAAGCGACGTCAGCGGGGCCGGCGAAATCGCGCCCGCCCTGCTGCACAACCGCCAGCCGAGCAACCCGAGGCGGCCGCCGCGAGTCCGCCTCGCACCGGACGGAGCAAACGCGCGCAAACGCCCGCAAAACACGTATTCGCCAGCGAAAGGTAGTCAGAAAAATGAAGCCCATCACATCGCGCATAGCGTGCATAACGCGCATAGCGTCCCCGGCGCCCCGCATTCGCCCGCGCATTCGCCGCACGCCTGACGAAGCATCCATGCCCACGCTGCCCGGAGCCTTCCAATGAGCGCAGCGAGCGCGCCGCACAAGCACGTCGGCTGGCTGCCGTATATCGTCGCCGCCACGTTTTTCATGGAGTATCTCGACACCACGGTCATCGCGACCGCGTTGCCGCAGATGGCGCACTCGTTCGGCGTCGGCCCTAACAGCGTCAGCCTCGGCATGACGGCCTACATGCTGGCGCTCGCCATCTTCATTCCGGCGAGCGGCTGGATTGCCGACCGCTGCGGCTCGCGCACCGTGTTCTTCAGCGCGATCGGCGTGTTCACCGTGGCCTCGGTGCTGTGCGGACTGTCGCAGAACGTCGCCGAATTCACCGCCGCGCGTCTGCTGCAAGGCATCGGCGGCGCGATGATGGTGCCGGTCGGCCGGCTGATCGTGGTTCGCAGCACCGAAAAAAGCCGCATGATGCAGGCCATTTCGACGATCACCTGGCCCGCTATCGCCGCGCCGGTGGTCGGCCCGCCGATAGGCGGTTTCATCACGACCTACGCGTCGTGGCGCTGGATTTTCCTGCTCAACGTACCGTTCGGCCTCGCGGTGATGGCCGTCGCGCTCGCGATGGTGCCGAACCTGCGCGGCAGCGAACGCAAACCACTCGACCTGGTCGGCCTGCTGCTGAGCGGCACCGCGCTCACGGCAATCCTGTACGGCGCGGAACTGGCGAGCCAGCCGGCCGAGAACCCGTGGATTGCCGGGGCGATCATCGTCGCCGGTTTGCTGGTCGGTGTCGTCGCGTTCCAGCATGCGAAGCGACATCCGCATCCGCTGATCGACGTGTCCACGCTGAAGATCCCGACCTTTTCCGTGACCGTCGTGACGGGCTCCTTCACGCGCATCGGCATTGGCGCCGTGCCTTATCTGATGCCGCTGCTGTTCCAGGTCGGCTTCGGCTTGTCCGCTTTCAAGTCGGGTCTGCTGCTGCTCGCGAGCGCGCTCGGCAATCTCGGCATGAAGGCGTTGACCACGCGCATCCTGCAGCGCTTCGGCTTTCGCATGGTGTCGATCGTCGACGTAACGGTGGCCGGCATCTTCATCATCGCGTGCGGATTGCTGACGCCCGAGGTGCCGCTCGCGCTCGTGCTGATCGTGGTGTTTGTGTATGGCGTCGCGCGCTCGATGCAGTTTTCGACGCTCGCAACGCTCGCCTACGCCGACGTCGCGCAGCCGCAAATGAGCGGGGCCAGCACGCTGTGGAGCGCGGCGGCGCAAATGACGATCGGGCTCGGCATCGCATTCGGCGCAGTGTCGCTGCGCGCAGCCGCGTTTTTCAATGGCGAGACCACAGGCCACGAGACCGCAGGCCTCGTCTTCACGCTCGACGATTTCCGCCTCGCGTTTCTGCTCGCGGGCGTGTTGACGCTGCTGTCGGTGATCGGCTACATGGGTCTTGCGCGCGATGCCGGCCAGAGCATCGGCGGCGGTTCGCGTGGAACGGAAGATCCCGCGAAGGGCTGATAAATTTCTGGAGCGTTCAGGAGACTACATGAGCACCGTCACCGATCTGCGAATTTCAAGCGACAAGAACGAACTCGACGTCGAGATGATCTACGCGTTCCTGTCGCAGGAAACGCCGTGGGCGAAGGGCATGCCGCGCGAAACGCTCGAACGCGCGATTGCAGGGTCGCTATGTTTCGGCGGCTATCTCGACGACGATTCTGGCGACTCTCCGAGCAGTAAACAGGTGGCGTTCGCGCGCGTCGTCACGGATCACGCGACTTTTGCGTACCTGTGCGACGTTTTCGTGCTGCCGCAGTATCGCGGCAAAGGTTATGCGCACGCGCTGCTCACGCAACTATTCGCGAGCGAGTCGTTGCAGGGCCTGCGAAGAATCATGCTCGCGACGACGGACGCGCATCATGTGTATCGGCCGCATGGCTTCAGCGCTTTGTCGAACCCCGAGCTTTTCATGGAAGTGCATAACGCGGACGTTTACCGCAGCGCCTGATCAAGCGAAGGCAACGTGCCTCGGTAACTCCCGAATCAATCACACATACGCCCGTTCGCGCATCCACTTCGTCATGATCCACTTGTCGCCGGCACGCACCGGCGCGCCGCCGTGCAAGGTCAGCGGATCGAGTTGACGTTGGCCGTTCATATAACGGAAATACACTGCACCGCCCTGCTTCGCGGCCACCGACAAACCCGCTTCCGGAAAGATCGTTTCGCCGCCGTCCGGCACATCGTTCAGATAGATGACGAGCGTGGCCACGCGTTGTCCGCCGCGTGCCGTATGCACGGTGCTGCCAGGCTGGTCGGGCGGGAAATAGTCGAAATGCGGCCGGTATTCGCCGGTTGGGCCGTAGTGAAGAATCTGCAAGCCCTCGCCGTTTTCAACCGGCCAGTTCATCAGGCTCGCGATGCGCTGATCGAGCCGCTCGATGAACGCGTCTTCCCCGCGCTGATACCAGATGCCCTCGCTGGTGCGGTTGCGAATCACGTCTTCCTGGCCGGTCGCCGGATCGACGATGGTCGAGCGTTTCAGCCGATGCCGCGAACGCTCGATCACTTCATTGCATTCTTCCGGCGACAGCACGTTCGCGAACACGATCACCTGCGGACGCTCGCAGCGCATCAACACCTGGACATCGCGGTCGAACGCGCGGATTGTGTTGCCGCGCGCGACAGGCCCGTCGTCGTACGCATAGGGCATACGCTGCACACCAGGCGCACTCGGCGCCGTTTGCGGCAGCGCGGCTTCAATCCCGCCCGCCGCTACCGGCGAAGCCGCTGCACCCGACGCGACCACGCCGAACGCGCCACGCACGGCTTGTGCGGCTGCGTCGGCGGCAAAACCCGCCTGGACCATCGCCTCGATCATCGAATCGATCGTGCAGCCGCGCGCTGCATTCGTGCGCAGCCATTCCTGCCACGCGGCATCCACTACCGGCATACGCGCCTCCGCTGTCGGATAGAACAAGAATAATGCATCGGCGGAAGCCCGCGCTCAGGCGCCATGATCCTGGCGCCGGTAAATCGCGAGCCCTTTTCTCGCTCGCGCGCGGATCGAGCGATGCACGAGCGGCGACCATCCGAGCAGCGCGCCGCGCGCGCCCAACGCCTGGCGCATCCACGCCCACAAGTCGAAACTGTCGCGATGCTCGACGATGAGTCCATCGCGAAACGCAAAGCGCGCTTCGACGTGATTCACCACCGGACGCCCCGTCTGACTGAATACATAGCCCGCGGTCCAATGCGCGCGGCCGCTATGTTCATCGGCTTCGATGCTATCGAACGTCAGCGAAAAATCCTGCGCGCGCGTGACCAGCATGCGCCACATGTCGCGCACTTCGTCGCCGCGCAATTCGCCGAACGCCGGGTCGCTGAACACGACGTCATCGGCATAGCAGGCAATCATGGTGGCGGCGTCGCGCCGCTGGAACGCCGTGTAGAAGCGCTCGATCAGTTCGGTGTTGGGATGGCTCATTTGTTGTGTACTTGAGTTGCCGGATTAAAAGCCCGCATTGCAGCCGATATGGAAGCCGGTTTGATTGTGCGCGATGCAACCGGCAATCGAACCGCACGCGCCGCCCACGATCAGCCGAGTTTCGCGGGATTGTATCGAATGATCGCGCCCGCGCTCGCATCCGCGATGCGCTAGCCTTCGTGCGCGTGAGCGCGAGCCCGGATTTCCGACAACGATACATCGACGAGCAGCTTGCCCGAATCGAACACCGTTT
This sequence comes from Paraburkholderia sp. RCC_158, assembly GCF_041355255.1. Lineage (NCBI taxonomy): Bacteria > Pseudomonadati > Pseudomonadota > Betaproteobacteria > Burkholderiales > Burkholderiaceae > Paraburkholderia > Paraburkholderia sp. RCC_158. The sequence goes on from NZ_JBFUPM010000011.1 coordinate 217,576, forward strand.
CCATCGCATCGTCCCAATCGGAGCCATCGGCGCGCGCGTCCCGATCCGGCGCGAGCGGCAGCGTCGCCGTGCGGTACTCGCCCGTTTGACGATTGATGAGCAGCGTGAGCCGTCCTTTCATCGAGCGTTTGGTGCTGTCCGTCACGGGGTCTTTCGATACGTCATGCCATGTATCGCCGAGGCGGATCGCCGAGCATTTCATCGCGAAGCGCTGCGTGTCGCGGTTGATCTGCTGCAACAACGCGCCGCCCATGCCGAACACGATGTTGTCGGCCGCGAAACCCGCGCGGTCCATCGCCGCGAGTATGGCCTCGAGCGAGTCGGGATTCACGCCGTCGCCCTGAATCACGCGCACGTTGTTGAGCACGCGCCGGCCTTTGCTGTTCAGCACCGATCCAAACGACGCCTCGAGCGCGCGCAGCGTTTGCAACACGATGCTGCGCGGATCGCCGGAATCGGGGCGGATCACAAGCGTCGCGCCGGAGTCGAGCACCGCCTGCTTCAGCTCCGTGCCCCACACCTTCAACGCAGCGAACAGATCGTAAGAGTCGGACACCACGGAAACGATTGCGCCCGGCCTCGCGAACTTCGCGATCATGTTGCGATACGCGTCGGTCTCGCGCTCGCGGCCCCACGCCGTGATCGTGCTGTGCTCGGCGGCCGGCACCGAAAACGCGGCCATGCTCTCGTTGTAGTAATGATTCGCGGCCACCACGCCGAGCACGGTATCCGAACCCATGAAGCTCACCAGATGCGCCGCGCCGCCAATCGCCGCCGATTCCGCGCTCGACACGCCGCGCGCGCCGAAGTCATGCAGCTTGAACGGCAGTTGCGTGACATCGTCGCTGGTCTTCAGCAGATACTCGCGAATCGTCTTGCGCAGATGCCAGCTTTGCGTCGCGACCGTGACCGGATACCACACGCGCAACAACATGGTTTCTATATACGACGCGAGCCAGAACACCTCGGGGTCGTCGCATTCGACGGTGACGAGCACGTTATGCGTGGGCACCACCGACCCTTCGGGCACCGCGCGAATGCGCACCGGCAGATAACCGCGATGACGTTCGACGATATGACGCCAGCCCGCTTCGTTGAACGGCTCGCCGTGCGCGCTGAAAAACGCCTTGGCCTCGTCGATCATGGGTGCGGTAATGGGACTGCACAGATACTGCTTGATGAGCATCTGCAAGCCAAAGAAGAGCGTGCGGTCGTAGCGCCCGCCGCGCGATTCGATGTATGAAAACATCGCCGACGCTTCCGGCGGGTACTGGAGATAGTGCGACGCCTTGTATGAATCCGTGTTGAGGATCGGATTCGAGAAGATCGCGGAAGCGCCGCTAGGACCGCTGAATTCGTTCATCGTGGATGACGCCGCATTCGGCTCGCTGACGGTAGCTGGCTTTACATGATGCCACGGGCACGATGCGGGCGCGGGCTTCGGCTTCAGCTTCCGCGCTCATGCACCTTGCCCGTGCCGCCCGCTGTTGCGCAACGGTGTTCAGTCCAGATCGTCGTATTCCCGTCGGCGGATGTCCGCATCGCGGTCTGCGTTGCGCTCCTGCGAAACGGGCAATTCATAGGCATCGCGCAGTGCGGGGCGTTGAATCTCGGCCTGCTCGCGGCGCTTGATTGCGTCAGCGATCACGAGCGTCAGCAGATCGACCGGCGGCGCGGCAAACAACGCGCGCTGCATGCCGGCGCATGCCCGGTAACGAAGACGGACAACGCTGCCCGCAAATTGAGCAACTGATGGAGTAACAGAGCAAGTACCCGGCGTGGCCGGCTGATCGTGGCGCGGCGCGCGGGCCGGCCCGGAAACAGGTGCTTTCATGACATCCCCCGTGAGAATGACACACTGAAATGCGCTGACGGCTGCGTTGCAGCCTTCCAGGTCCGCCGTGCCCACGCGAAAGCGCGAACACGGCGCCCGGTCCACCTCGCTATGTGCCTCTCTTGTGGAGGCTGTGGCCTTCTCCCCGTTTCGTCGCGCCGGTTGGTCCAGACCGTACGCTGCCCCTTCCCTGTTATGCACGTCGGTCGCGCAAACGTTGCCGCGCGACGACCTGTCGTTATAGGCCCAACACTTGCACCTTCACAGACGAAAAAAACCGGCGAGGTCAGAGCGTTGCGTCGTCGGGTGACGAACGACCGCTTCGCATCGGTCGTTCGCCCCGTGTTGTTTGACGTCCGTCTGTCAGTGGCCCCGCCGCAGCCTCGTAGACGCAATGGCATTCCCCGGCCACGTCCACGAAGTCGTTTATTGCGCCGGTCGTTACCTCTACTGACCGGCACAACAGATTCGCTGCGACTCCCTTAATGCAATGGCTATGCCATGTGCGCCCAGGTGCCGTCGCGCGGAGCGTCGCCGACGATGCAACGCTACCGTCCGCCCGATCGCCCAACTGAAAAACCGCCGGTGATTCGTATTCGAGACGCGTCTGGGCGCTCACGCGGTCTGCAAAATGCGCATCTAACGCATCGAATACACGCTTCCGATAAGCGCCATTCGCTGCCACGCCCGCGCGGCTTCGCGGTTTGTGTGCGAGCCCGGTCATTAATGCCGACGCCGAAACACATAAAAGCGACACGAAAATGGCCGAAAAGGCTTATGCGATTTTTGTTGCATGCATGAAACATCGCCAATGGATGTATGCCGACGCGTAAAGCGCATTCGTTCACGCGCTGTGTACTCCAGCGCGCATAACACGGCTTGACGTATCGCCGTCCGAACAGTATCGGATTAGCCGCGCGGCGCCTTGCAAAATCAGGCGACTGCCGAATAAGCGCACGTCAAATCGGGAAACTTTCTCGATACTGATTTGTTTGTATAGCATTCCAAAGCGCTTTCGCTTATGTTTGAGTCATGCGCCAGTCAGAGCGCCATAAAAAAAACGAACGAGTTAAGAAACGGTATAAGTGATTCGGGGATGAACTACTCCGGCGGTTGCCACGAGGCACCTTCCGTCGCCTGCCGCGATAATGCGGTGCCTCGCGGCTTGCGCCGCGCCCTGCTCGCTCCGCCGCAAACGTCGACTGTAGGCCGGCCACTACCGGTCTTCAATATCTCGCACAGCAGTCTTTCGAGCAGTAGGAATCGGGGGTAATGGAAATGACTTTCGCATCTGCGGACACCGGACGCACCGTTCTTTATGTGTCGAGCTCGCCCGATCAGAAACTCGCCGACTTCCTCGCCGCATCGGGCTGGCATGCCGTGCACGCGAAAAACGCGGCGGGCGCGGAACGCATGATCGAGCGCGACAACGTCAAGGTCGGTCTGGTCGAACTGCCGGAAGACTGCACGACGCAGCAGTTGTCCGCGCTCGCTGCGTGCATGCGCCGCCCGGAAACCAACTGGGTCGCGCAGATCGCGCCGGGCCAGGCGGATAACGAACTGGTCAGCCGCTTTATCCTCGATTACTGCTTCGACTTCGTTACGCGGCCGTGGCTCAACGAGCGTCTCGTGTTCGCGCTCGGCCACGCGCATGGGCTGTCGTCGCTGAGGCATGGACATGTAGCGCCGGAACCGTCGCTCGGGCGGCATGGCATGGTCGGTCAATGCGAGGCGATGCAGCAGTTGTACCGGCGCATCGACAAATGCGGCGCGACCGAGGCGCCGGTGTTCATCGCCGGCGAATCGGGCACGGGCAAGGAGCTGACCGCGCTCGCGATTCACGAGCGCTCCCCGCGCACCGGCCGGCAGTTCGTCGCGATCAATTGCGCGGCGATTCCGCCGAGCCTGTTGCAAGCGGAACTGTTCGGTCACGAACGCGGCGCGTTCACCGGCGCGCTTCAGCGCAAGATCGGGCGGATCGAGAGCGCGCATGAAGGCACGCTCTTTCTGGATGAAATCGGCGACATGCCGCACGAATGCCAGGCGGTGCTGCTGCGCTTTCTGCAAGAAGGCACGATCGAGCGGCTCGGCGGCAACGGCCCGATTCACGTCGACGTCCGCGTTATTTCGGCGACGCACGTCGATCTCGACAAGGCAGTCGAGGACGGCCGCTTCCGCGCCGACCTGTATCACCGGCTATGCGTGCTGCGCCTCGTCGAGCCGCCGTTGCGCGAACGCGGCGGCGACATCAAGCTGCTCGCGAACTATGCGCTCAGCATGTACAAGCAGGACGGCGCGCGCAAATTGCGCGGGCTGTCGAGCGACGCGATCGTCGCGATGTCGAACTATGCGTGGCCGGGCAACGTGCGCGAGCTGATCAACTGCGTGCGGCGCGCCGTCGTGATGAGCGAGGGCCGTTTCATCACCGCGAACGACCTCGGCTTGCCGGCCACGGACAACGGGCCCGCTGTCACGCTCGCGGAAATTCGCAGCAAGGCCGAGAAAGACGCGATCGAACATGCGTTGCAGCGGCATGGCTATAAGTTGTCGGAGGCGGCGGTCGAACTGGGCATCTCGCGCGCCACGCTGTACCGGCTGATGCACGCCGACCGGCTGCATCCGGAGCCTTCGGGCGGCAACGGGTCGAACGGCGGCGCGGATGCGGACGGGGACAGCCAGGCTGAGCGGCGCGGGCATGGATTGGTGTCGACGGCTTCGGTTTAGGTTTAGGTGGTTGTCGGTGTAGACGGCGGGCGGGCAGTTTAGGGTTGGTGGTCCGCCCTTGGCGCGGGTTGTTTTGCGGTTGCGGCGCTGGGTGTGAGGCTTCGGGTGTCGAGCCTGGTTGTGCCTAGCGTTGTTCTTGGCGTTGTTCCTGGCGTTGTGCCTGCCGTTGTTGCGTGCCGTTGTGCCAGCCGTTGTTGCCTCGGCGTTGCTGCCTCGGCGTTGTTCTTGGCGTTGCTGCCTCGCGTTGCTGTCTTAGCGTTGTCCTTGGCGTTATATCGCCTACTATCCGTTCACGGCATCTCGCCCCGTTGGCCGCTGAGCCACGCGCAACGGAGTCCTTCCCTCTCCTTGCGCGGTCCCTCCAAAACCCACGGGCAAGCAACTTGCTACCGCATGTTGCCGACGCGTCGCCGACGCGCGCGTCTTCGCGAGCCCGGACGCCGCGTCGCGTCCCATAACGACGCAGCGGCCGCCGCCTCAGGAACTTGCGCGGCGAAACTCGTGTCGGTCAAGACCGGGGCCCAGGCCCAAAACAGCCAGACCGGCCGATGCGTCCTGCCGCCGTCCGCATTCCGCAGCCCGTCCCATACCTTATGCGCAAATTTCTACACGCCTGCTTCGTCGTTCTGCTCATTCTCGGCGCCCCGCCCGCTTTCGCCGCGGTGACGCCGGCCACTCCCGCCGCGGAGGCTTCCGGCACCGCCGTCACGCTGACGCCCGACCAGGCGCGCCAGGCGCTCTCGGTTCTCAACGACCCCAGGCGCCGCGCGCAGGTCGCCGATACCTTGCAGGCCATCGCCGCGGCCGGCGCGCTGAGTGCGCCGGCCTCCGCGCCGACGGCCGCCTCCGCGCCCGCTGCCGCGAGCGGCGCAGCGTCGCTCGTGCCCGCCGCGTTCAAATCGAACGGACTGGCCTCGCAGCTCGCCCGTCAGGGCGCGCATTGGGCGGTCCATCTCGGCGGATCGCTGCGCAACTCGGTGACGGCGCTGCTCGACGTCGCCTCGGTGCGCGCGTGGTGGAACTGGCAATCGACCAGTCCGCAAGCGCGCTCGATCCTCGCGCACGTCGCCTGGTCGCTGCTGGCCGCGTTGTTGCCGGCGCTGGTGCTCGAATGGCTCGCGCGGCGTGTGCTGCGCCGCGCGTATCGCACGCTGGCCGCGCGCCGCGAGCATGGCGATCCCGCCGACGCGCCGCGCACCGACTTGCCCGTCGACGTCGAACCGCAGCCTGCCGACGCCGCGCATGCCGCGCCGCCGTTGCCCGCACCGCCGGTCGCCGAGGCGCAGGCCGAAGCACGGGCCCAAGCGGAATCGAAAGCCGAATCCACAACAACAGCCCGCGCACAAGCCGCCGCAGCGGCCAGTGCCGCAACGACGCCCGCAACGGGCCAACCTTCCGCGACGCCAACATCCACACCAAGCCCCACGCCGTCCGCCACCAGCGGCAAAGCGGCCGAAGCCAAAGGCAAGCAAAACGCCACGCATCACTGGACGCTCCTGCAACGCCTGCCCCGCGCGCTGCTAATCACCGTGCTGCGCCTGCTGCCGCTGGCGGTGTTCGTGGGCGCGGCGAGCGCCCTCATGTCGATCTTCACCGACGACGGCACGCCGCCAGACCGCGCGCTCGATTCGCTCGTCGACATTTATGTGCTGTGCCGCCTGATCGTGATCGTGAGCGGCTTCTTCCTGCAGCCGGCCGCGCCGCGTCTGCGCCTGTTGCGCATGAGCGATGCGTGGGCCGTGTTCGTGCATCGCTGGGTGATCCGCATTGTCAGCGTGGTCGGCGTCGGCTCGGCGATTGCGGAAATCGGGCAATCGCTCGGCCTGAACGAAGCCGCGCATCTCGCGTTGATGAAGGTCGTCGCGCTCGCCGGCCACGTGATGCTCTCGATCCTGATCCTGCAATGCGCGAAGCCGGTCGGCGAACTGATCCGGCAGCGCGCCGCTTCGCGGCCATCGCTCGAAATGTTCGGCAATGCGCTCGCCGATGCATGGGCATGGCTCTCGGTGTTCGTCGTGATGGCGCTGTGGTTCGTCTGGGCGCTCGACGTGCGCAACGGCTATCACGCGCTGCTGCATCTGGGCGGCGCGTCGCTCGCGGTGCTGGTGGGCGCGCGCGTGCTCGCCATCGTGATCTTCGGCGGACTGGCGCGGCTCTTCAACGGACGCGAAGACGCGGACCGCTCGCTCGTGAACCGGCATGCGTACCGCTACTATCCGCTCGCGCGACGCGTGGTGGCGTGGATCATCGGCATCGTGACCGCGCTTGCGTTGCTCGCGGTATGGGGCGTCGATGTCGGCGAACTGTTCCGCGACGGCAGCGTCGGCCACCGGCTCGCGTCGGCCATCGTCACGATCGGCGTGGCGGCCGTGATCGCGCTGCTCGTGTGGGAAAGCGTGAACGTATCGGTCGAACGGCGGCTCGATCGCTGGACCACGACCGGCGACCTCGTGCGCGCCGCGCGCCTGCGCACGCTGCTGCCGATGCTGCGCACCGGCCTCTTCTGCGTGATCGCTCTCGTCGTCGTGCTGACCGGGCTGAGCCAGCTCGGCGTGAACATCGGGCCGCTTCTTGCGGGCGCGAGCATCTTCGGCGTGGCGCTCGGCTTCGGCTCGCAAAAACTCGTGCAGGACTTCATCACAGGCATTTTTCTGTTGATGGAAAACGCGATGCAGGTCGGCGACTGGGTCACGCTCGCGGGCGTGTCCGGCACCGTCGAATATCTGTCGATCCGCACGGTGCGCCTGCGCGGCAGCGACGGCTCGCTCTATACCGTGCCGTTCAGTTCGGTATCGACGGTCAACAACACCAATCGCGGCATCGGCAATGCGGCGGTCCGCGTCAACATCGTATTCGGCCAGGACGTGGATCTCGCGATCGACACGCTCAAGGAAATCGGCGCCGGCCTGCGCGAGGAGGAGAAGTTCAAGGACGGCATTCTGTCCGACTTCAGCTTCTGGGGCGTCGACGCGGTGGACGGCTCGGCCGTCACACTGGCCGGCCAGATGCAATGCCGCGACTCGGCTCGCTGGGGCGTGCAGCGCGAATTCAACCGGCGCATTCTCGACCGCTTCCGCGAACGCGGCATCGAGATCGCAAACCCGCAGCGCAACCTGCTGACGTGGGACCCGGAGAGCGTCGCGCCGCGCGTCGAAGCGGGCGAGCCGCCTAAACAGGAACCGCAGCAGGAACCTTCGACGCATGCTTTCGGCGATGGTGCTTCGTCCGATGGCGCATCAAAGGGCGACGCGCCGGTGGAAGACCAGATACCCGTCGACTCGAAGCCCGCGGGCGGGCCAGGCACGCCCGCGAATCCGGGACCGACCTCGCCGCACGAGTGACGTACTGACTGACCGGGCGCCGGGCGCGCGCTATCTATTGAACCTGCCACCAGCGAGGCAACAGGCGGCGCACTTCGGGCCGCCTGTACCGGTCGTCGATCAGATGCACGACGCCCTCGTCGTGCTCCGTGCGAATTACGCGCCCCGCCGCCTGCACCACCTTCTGCAAACCGGGGTACAGGTACATGTATTCGTAGCCGCTGCCGAAGCGCGCCTCCATCGTGCGGCGCATCTGTTCGTTCACTTCGTTCATTTGCGGCAAGCCGAGCGTCGCGATGAATGCGCCGATCAACTGCTGTCCGACCAGATCAACGCCCTCGGAAAACGCACCGCCCAGCACCGCGAAGCCGACGCCCTGATTGGCGCCGCGAAAGCGCGCGAGAAATGCGTCGCGGGCGGCTTCGTCCATGCCCGGCTCCTGCGCCCAGACAGGCACGTCAGGATTGCGTTCGCGCATCAGCGCGACGACGCGTTGCAAATACTCGAAACTACTCAGGAACCCCAGGTAATTGCCGGGCTGCGCCGTGTACTGCCTCGCAATCAACTCGACGATAGGTTCCAGCGAACGGTCGCGATCGCGCCAACGCGTCGACACGTTGCCCGCAACCCGCACTTGCAACTGTTCCGCGCGAAACGGCCCTTCGACGTCGAGCCATGACGTGTCCTCGGCAAGCCCCAACGTATCGCGGTAAAAATGATGCGGGCTCAGCGTGCCGGAGAACATGACCGTGGTGCGCGCGGCGGCGTAGCGCGGCGCAAGAAACGGCGCGGGAATCACATTGCGCACGCACAGCACGCAACTGGTTTTATCGCGCGGTGCGTGGCGGTCTGTCGTCAGCGTGATGTCGAAAATCGAATGCTCGCCGAACTGTTCGGCGAGCGCGACGAAATGCATCGCGTCGAAGAAGAAACGCAGCGACGTTTGATCGATGGAAAGCGGCGCTTCGGCAAGCTGATCCGTCACCGCGCCGATCAGATTCTGCGCGGCTGATAACAGCTTGCCCGGCACGTCGGCGTAGACCTCGTACGAAGCGGTTTGCGCGCGCTTGAGCGCATTCCATTCGCGTTGCAAGCGTTCGAGCGGCTTGCGCAACGTGGGCGGCGCCGTGTTGCGCGCAAGCCGCAACGCCGCCTGATCCAGCGACGCCGTGTACATGCGGCGCGCGCGATCGAGCAGATTGTGCGCCTCGTCGACGAGCACGCCGACGCGCCACTGGTTGATCTGCGTGAGCGCGTAAAGCATCGCGCTGCTGTCGTAGTAATAGTTGTAGTCGCCGACTACGACGTCGGCCCAGCGCGCGAGTTCCTGCGCGAGGTAGTACGGACAGACGTCATGTGCGAGCGCCGCTTCGCGCACCGTGGCGCGATCGAGACGCGGCCCGGCAAGCGCCGCGCTGCGCGCCGCGTCGAGCCGGTCGTAAAAGCCGCGCGCGAGCGGACACGACTCGCCGTTGCACGCCTTGTCCGGATGCTCGCAGGCCTTGTCGCGCGCGACGAGTTCAAGCGTTCGCAGCGGCAACGGCGCAGCGCTCTGGCGCAGCGTTTCGATTGCATCGAGTGCGAGCGCGCGGCCCGGCGTCTTCGCGGTCAGAAAGAACACGCGATCGATCTGCTCCGCCGCGCAGGCCTTCAGCAACGGAAAGATCGTAGCGAGCGTCTTGCCGATGCCCGTCGGCGCCTGCGCCATCAGCGGCTTGCCGTCGCGCGCCGCGCGATAGACGGACACCGCCAGTTCGCGCTGGCCGCTGCGAAACTGCGCGTGCGGAAACTGCAATGCGCCGAGCGCGGCATTGCGTGCCGCACGATGCGCTTCCTCCTGCACGGCCCAGTCGAGAAAGCGCTCGCATTGTTCGACGAAAAAAACCTCGAGCTCGCGCGCCGTATGCGTTTGCGTCAGCAACGTTTCCTTCTGACTGCCGACGTCGAAATAAACCAGCGCGACGGTCAATTGGCCAAGTCCGCGCGCGCGGCACAGCATATGTCCGTACACCAGCGCCTGCGCCCAATGCAGCGTGCGGTGATTCGCGGGCATGCGTTCGAGATCGCCGCGATGCGTCTTGATCTCTTCGAGACGATTGGCTGCCGGATCGTAGCCGTCGGCGCGGCCTCGCACGGTCAGATTGCGATGCGTGGCGGTCAGCGTGACTTCGCTTTCGTAGCCGCTCGCGCGACGCCCCGCGACGGTCACGTGCCCCGCCATGCCTTCGAGCGAAGTCGGCGCGGGCGTGAACCGCAGATCGAGGTCGCCGCGCCTTGCGGTGAACTCGCACATCGCTCGCACGGCGACGATGTAGCTCATGCCGTGCGCTCCGCTGTGAATGTGGCGGGCGTGGCATTGCACTCGGCTTCGTCGGCCCAACGCACGTCGACCACGCGCACCGGCATGCCATGCTGCACACAGTATGCGAGCCAGCGGATCTGGTTGTCCTGCAAGCGGTCGCCGGGTCCCTTCACTTCGATCAACTCGTAACGGCGCTCGGCGGGCCAGAAGCGGATCAGGTCGGGCAACCCCGAGCGATTGCCGCGCACGTCGCGCAGCAGACGTTCGAACCACAACTTCAGATGCGCGGCGGGCAGACAGTCGAGCGCAGTCGTCACGAGTTCGGGCGTGAGCAATCCCCAGAACACGAACGGCGACTGCACGCCGTCCTTCTCATGCAGATGCCGCAAAATCGTCTCGCGATACGCGCCGTTATCGAATTGAGCCAGGCACGCGGCGAACTGCACGGCACGGCGCGCATGAAAATCCGGCGCGTGAAGATCGGCGGGACCGCGTTGAAACGGATGGAAAAACGCACCGGGCAACGCGGCGAATACTGGCTCCCAGCAGAGCAGGCCGAACAGCGAATTGATCAGCGCATTCTCGACGTAATGCACCGGTGCGGCGTCGCAAGCCAGATGATCGCGCACGACGAATTCGACGGCCTGCGGCGCTTGCGGCCTCGGCAACGTCAACGTGCTGCGCTCGGCCGCGCGCGCCGCCTGCACGCGAACCGCCGGCTCGCCGAGCTTGCGCTGCAAACGCGGCAACATGCGTGCGATACGTTGCGCCTCTTCCTCGCTTTCCGGCGATGCCGCGGCCTGCGACGCGAGCGCGACCGCCGCATCGAAACGTTCGCCGCGCTCGAGCACACGCATGCGCCGATGACGCGCGCCAGGCCACGCGCAACTCTCGTACACGGCGAGCGCCGATGGCCACATCTGCCGCCGTTCGCAATACTGGCCGATGCGAAACAGCAGCTTCGCGCGGCGCGTTTCGAGCCACGAGTTAGACGTTTCGACTGCACGAACGCGCGCGACAAGGGCGTCGATCGCGTCACTTGTCGCTTCCAAATTAATCAGCGATGCGAACGATTCTATCGATTCAAGCTGATCGCGACATGCCTGCAACGCGAGATACACGTCGACGTCCGCGCGCTGCTGAAATGCACGCGACGCCGGCCCGAACGCGACTTTCTCATACTGGAACACGCCAAGATCGGCGAGCACGAACTCGGACCAGTCCTGCTGCAGATTGCCGAAGAACATCAGCCGAAAGCGCTCGCAAAGCGGCGCAATGTCGACACGAAACACGCAATCGCTCGACTGGGCATGCCACGCGGACAACGGACGCGCGGCGCCGCTGCCGTTCTCGCCCTCGTCTCCTTCCGCATAAAACGGACGCAATGCATCCAGCAACTCGGGCTTGCGCAGGCTGCGCGCGCCGGGAATCATGGCAAGCGCGTCCGCGAAAATATTCAGCAATTCGGCGCGCGTGGTGAGTGCAAAGAGATCGTCGAGCGTTAGATGCGGCGCCGCGTCCAGCCAGCCGAGCGCAGTAACAGGCGCGGCGGCGCGTAACGGGCAGCCGATTTCGTCGTAAGCCAGGCGGCTCGCGCGAAACAGCGTTCCCTTGCGCATCAGCATGCGGACCAGCAATGCGCGCGACGCTTGCGGCAACGACGCGAACGCGCCGAGAAAAGCGCGCTCGCCTGCATCGAGCAGATCGTCGTAACGTTGCGCGAGCCATGCAAGCGCACGCTCGAAGTTCAGCAGATAGTAAGGAGCGCCGGCGAGGGAATCCGGCGGAGCATCGGTTGCCACGGAGTTTGCAGGACCTGTACGTTTATACAGTGATGATAGCAAACTCCACTGCCGCTACGGCTTTGCCGCGAGCCACACCACCGTCAGCGAACGCACGCCCTGCGCGCCGCGAATCAGCACGCCCTCGATGTCCGCGGTCGCGGACGGCCCCGTGACAAGCGCGGCATAACGCGCATCGCGGAAGTCGTCGCGCCGGTAAACGTCCTGCAAACCGTCCACCAGTTGCGCCGGATCGAGCAGCACCACCAGATGCTGCACGATGTAACCCAACGCGTTGACCACGTACTCGCGTTCGCTGAACCACACCGAGCCCGTCTCCGCGACGCCGAAACGCGCGCGCACAACGCCGACGTCGATGTCCTGCAGCGATGCCGGTTCGGTGTCGGCGGTCAGCATGCGCGTGCCGGGCACTTCGGCTGTAGCCGATGCGATCGACACCGCCGCGCCGAACCGCTCGCGGATCAACGCGGCGACATCGGACGCGGCTTGCGCTTGCACGCATGTGCCGCCCATCATTTGCAATGCAGCCGCGAACCGCTCGCGCAGATCGCCGCCCATCGCGGGAAAGAGCGGCACATCGGGACGCGGACGCGCAGCCGGTTGCGCCTGCCGCACCTTCGCGAGAAAAGCCTCACGCGTTGCCATCGTCACCTCCGCGGTTTTTCTTGTACCAGGCGTGGAAGGTCTGCTTCGGCGCCTCGGGCAACTCGCGTTGCCTGCCCCAGATATTCAGCGGGTTATACAGCACGAAGTTTGGCAGCCGCCGCAATGCGCCGCTCATCGACGCGACCGTCGCGCGATACAAGGTCGGACTCGCCAGCAGGCGCCCCGCCATCTTCAACACTTCCTGCTTCACGAACGGCACTTCATGACGCTCGGCGATTACCGTGCGCCATTTGTAGATCTGCTCGTGAATATTGATCTTCACCGGACACACGTTCGTGCAACTGCCGTTGAGCGTCGACGCAAACGGCAACGCGCTATAGCGTTTCAGATCGAAGGTCGGGTTGATGATCGCGCCGATCGGCCCGGAGTAAGTGCCGCCATACGACAGCCCGCCGCTGCGCCGGTAGACCGGGCACGTATTCATGCACGCGCCGCAGCGGATGCATTTGAGCGAGTACCAGAAGTCCTCCATCGCGAGCCGCTCCGAGCGGCCATGATCGACGAGGATGTAATGCATCTCCGTGCCCGGACGCGGCGCGCGGAAATGCGACGTGTATTGCGTGATCGGCGAACCCAGCGCGCTGCGCGACAGCATGCGGATAAACACGCCGAGATCCGCGACCTTGGGAATCAGCTTCTCGATACCGATCGACGCGATATGCAACGGCGGCACATTCGCCGAAAGATCCGCGTTGCCTTCGTTCGTGCACACCACGACCGTGCCCGTCTCCGCGACGGCGAAATTGCAGCCCGTCATACCGGCCGTTTTTTCGCGCACGAAATAAGGCCGCGTATTCATGCGCTGGCTTTCGGCGAGATAGTGAATATCGCTATTGTTCGGGTCGGTGCCGATGGTTCGGCCGAACAGTTGCGCGACGTCCGCGCGCAACTTGTGGACCGCGGGCACGACCATATGGCTCGGGTCCTGATGATCGAGTTGCTGGATGCGCTCGCCGAGATCGGTTTCCATCACCGTAATGCCGCGCGGTTCGAGATACTCGCGCATCTTGCATTCGTCGGTGAGCATCGACTTGCTTTTGACCAGCGTGGTCATGCCGCGCGCGGACATGATCTGGTGCACGAGCGCGTTGTGCTCTTCCGCCGTGGACGCCCAATGCACCACGACCCCGTTCGCCTCCGCTGCCGCGGCAAACTGTTCGAGGTACTCGGACAAATTCGACAGCGTATGTTCCTTGATGCCCGAGGCGAGTTCGCGCAGCGTCTCCCATTCGGCAATGCCGTGCGCCTGCGCGTCGCGCTTCTCACGCAAATCCCACAGACGTTTGTCGTGAAACGCAACGTGTTCAGTCTTCCTGATGAACTCGCCGGCCGCCTTCGCGTGGTCGATGCGGCTCATGCGCGTGCCCCGTTCAGCACCTGAGCGATATGGATGAAGCGCGCGTCGGCCTTCATGCGTTCCGCGCAGCCTTGCTGATGCATCAGACACGACATGTCGCCCGATACGATGTATTGCGCGCCTGCGTTCAGATGATCGCGCACCTTGTCCTGCCCCATGCGCACGGAGACGGGCTCTTCCGTGACAGAGAAAGTGCCGCCGAAACCGCAGCATTCATCCGGTCTGGACGGCTTGACGAACTCGATGCCCTTCACGCCTTCGAGCAACGTGCGTGGTTTCGAAAACGGCTGCCCCGCGACTTCCGATACCGACGCTTCCTTCAGATGCCGCAACGCGCTGCAACTGTTATGCAAGCCGACGCGATACGGAAACTCAGCCCACGGAAATTCGCGCGCGCCGACCACGTCATGCAGAAACTCGACGAGTTCATAAGCACCTGCGCGCACGTTTCTGACTTCATCCGTCTGCTCGATCGCGGTCAGATGCTCGCGCACGTGATGGATACAGCTCGCCGAAGGTCCGACGATGTAGTCATAGCCCGCGAAGTTGCGCGCAAACACGCGCTCGGCGCCGGCCGCGTCCGCGTGCGCGCCACTATTGGCCATCGGCTGGCCGCAACAGGTTTGCTCCTGCGGATAGTCGACCTCGATGCCGAAGCGCTCCAGCAATTCGAGTGTGGCGATGCCGACCTCGGGGTAGAACGCGTCGATAAAGCACGGAATAAAGAGGGCGACTTTCATGAGTTCATTGGACGGAACGCGGCACGAGACACCGCCGGCGGTCATGTTGGCAAGGTTGGTCAGCTTGGTCTGACCAAAAATATAAGGAAGTCCCCGGTTCGTGTCAATCGGAAGATCGCGACGGGCGCTGAGCGACGGGCGCCCGCGACCGCCCATAAACGTCTACAGCTTCGCCGCGTCTTCCTGATAAATCTCGCGCACGAAGGCGAGATGCCGCTCCGCGGCCTTGCGCGCTTTTTGCGCGTCGCGCGCCATGACCGCGTCGTAGATGGCCTGATGCTGGCTCATCAACTGCTTTTCCATCGCCTCGTCGTAATCGATCAGCCGATGGTACTGGCGCATGCCTTCGCGAATCAGCGTATGGATGCCGTGCATCACATGCGCAAGCGCGATGTTGTGCGTGGAGTCGGCAATGGCGAGGTGAAACGCGGCGTCCAGTTCCGCGAGATTGTCACGGTCCTGCGATCGCGACGCCGCCTTCAACGCTTCGAACGCGGCCTTGATCTTGCGAAGATCGGCGGCTGTCGCGCGCTCGGCGGCATACACCGTCGAAATGGATTCGAGCCCCTGGCGCAATTCGAGAATATCGGCACTGGTACGCGGATTCTGCAAAAGCAGTTCGGCGAGCGGCCCCGAAATGAGCGGCGCGGTGAGTTCCACCACCGTAAAACCGCCGCGCCCTGACGTGGCGATATAACCGTCCGACTCGAGCCGGATCAGCGCCTCACGCAGCGAGGGCCGCGACACCGCCAGTTGCGTGGCGAGATCGCGTTCCGCCGGCAAACGATCGCCCGGCATCAGCACGCCGTCCGAGATCAATTGCTTGATCTGATCGGCGACCACGTCGGAAAGCCGCTTGCGCGTGAAGGACTGAATCGGGCGAAAGTGCATAGGCGGCGGCTCGTAAAGCCGGATGGTTCAAGGTTCGTTGGCGAGCCCAAGACACGTGCGGGCGCTTGCAGGCATTCGCGGAATCGCGAATGAATTATACCGTCGCCACAAACGCCGCAATCCGCTTGCATGCCTCGGCAAGACGCGCTTCATCCACGACGAAGCCGAGGCGCACGAAGCCGTTCGCGGTCTCGCCGAACGCGCTTGCGTCGAGCACCGACACGCCTTGCGCGCGAAACAGCCGCCACGTGAAATCCATCGTATCGAGACCTGTGCCGCTGACGTCGACCATCATGAACATGCCGGCCTCGGGAAGCAGGCAGCGCAAGCGCGGAATGCGGCTCAAGTGCTCGAACACGACGTCGCGGCGGCGCCGGTAAATCTCGCGCATTTCATCGACGATTCGCGCCTTCTCTTGCAGCGCCGTCAGCGCGGCCTGCTGGATGAAACCCGGCAAGCCGTACAGCATCGCGAGCGCGAGCCGCCCCATGTGTTCGATCAACTGCGTCGGCCCGATTGCCCAACCGACGCGCCAGCCCGCCATCGCATGCGATTTCGACAGACTGCCTAGCGTCACCGTGCGCTCCGCCATGCCCGGCAGCGACATGATGCTCACATGTTCGCGCTCGAACGTGAGGTCGGCATAGACTTCGTCGGACAGCACCCACAGATCGTGCTCGCAGGCGACGCGCGCAATCCGCTCAAGGTCCGCGCGCGGCATGACGACGCCCGTCGGATTGCAGGGCGTCGCGAAGAAGATCGCCTTGGTGCGCGAGGTGACCGCTCTTTCGAGCGCGTCGCAATCGAGGTGGAACGCACGCGCGGGGTCCACCGGCACCGGCACGAGCGTCGCGCCCGCCGCACGCACGCAGGCTTCGTACGTGAGGTACATCGGCTCTGGAACGATGACTTCGTCGCCTGCTTCGAGCAGACACAGCGACGTGGCGAACACGCCGTTTTGCGCGCCCGCGGTGAGGATCACGTTGGCCGGCGCGACGGCGACGCCGCTCATGCGCGAGTGTTCGCTCGCAATCGCCGCACGCAACGGATCGCGGCCGGAGACCGCGCTGTAGTGCGTATCGCCGCCGCGCAACGCGTCGATGGCGCGCTCGACGATCGGCGCGGGCGTCGCAAAGTCGGGGTCTCCGACGCTGAGCACGATCACGTCCTCGCCCTTCGCGGCCGCCTGCTGCGCGACCCGATGAATTTCCCACGCCGACGTGCGCCTGCCTTGCAAACCCTCGACCCGACTCGAATACTTCATCGCGCTCACCCGTTTCCGATTTGACCCGCCAATGTAATGGGGCGTGCGCGAAACGTCCAGATACGAAAAAGCGCCACGCGGGCGGACAGTCTCACGTGGCGCTTCAGTTTCGATCGAATCACCGCATGCAACAAACGTCGAGCCGACTCAATTCGCGACTCAATTCGCGACTCAAACTCGCGGCTCAAACCTGGCGGCGCAACTCCGCCGGCGGCACTTTCATCAGATGCCGATACTTCGCGACCGTGCGGCGCGCGACGAGCACGCCCTGATCGGCGAGCATCTTCGCAAGCGTCACATCGGACAGCGGATCGCGCGTGTTTTCCGCGGCGATCATTTCCTTGAGCAGCGCGCGCACCGCGGCGGCGGAACAGGTGCCGCCGCTTTCCGTGCCGAGTTCGCGTGGGAAGAAATGCTTGAATTCGAAAATGCCGCGCGGCGTGGCCATATATTTGTTGCCCGTCGCGCGCGAGATGGTCGATTCGTGAAGACCGAGTTCGTCGGCGACATCGCGCAGCACCATCGGCTTCAGCGCGATTTCGCCGTACTGGAAGAACGCCTTCTGATGCGCGACGATGCATTCGGCCACGCGTTGAATCGTATCGAAGCGTTGTTGCGCATTCCTGATCAACCAGCGGGCTTCCTGAAGCTGCTGCGCGAGCGGCGAACGGCTCGCGCCCGCGGACTGCGCGAACAGCTCGGCATACATGCGGTGAATGCGCGCGCGCGGCTGCACAGCGGGGTTGATCGTCACGACCCACTTGTTGCGCACCTGACGCACGATCACATCGGGCACGACGTAGTTGTCCTCGGTGCGGCCATAGCAGTTGCCCGGCTTCGGGTCGAGCTTGCGCACGAGCGCGCAGGCCACGCGTAGTTCTTCTGCGCTGCAGCCAATCTGCTTCTGCAATTCAGCCTGCTCGCGACGCGCGAGCCGTTCGAGATGATGCTCGACGATCTGCCGCGCCACGTCGCGCCCCGGCGTCTCCGCGGGCAACGCGTTGACCTGCAGCAGCAGGCATTCCGACAGCGAACGTGCGCCGAGACCCGGACGGTCGAGCGATTGCACGAGGCGCAGCGCCACCAGCAATTCTTCTTCGGTCAGCTCGGGCTCGAGATCGACGCTGTCCGCGAGATCCGCGAGGTCCTGGCGTAGATAACCGTCGTCGTCGAGCGCCTCGATGATGAAGCGCGCCACGGCGCGATCGCGGTCGTCCAGCCGATAAAGACGCAGCGCGTCATGCAACTGCTCGCGCAAGGTCGGCTGCGAGCGCGCCCATTCGGCGGGATCGCTGCCGTCGGAATCGCCGTTCTGGCGTGCGGAACTGCGGCTGCTGTAGTCGCCCGAGAAGTCTCCCGGCATGTCGTCCGGGCCGCCGCTGTCGAGCGTCTCGCTCGTCACCGCTTCGGCGGGCAATGCGTCGGGCTCGGCGGCTGCGACCGCATCGGTGGCGGGCAGCGCGCCGGCTTCGTCGGGGGTCGGCGTTGCGAGCGCGACGTCTTCCGTTTCCGACGAATCGTATTCGAGGAAGGGGTTCGTATCGAGCGCGGTTCGCAACTCCTGCTGGAACTCCAGAGACGATAGCTGCAACAGACGCACGGACTGCTGCAAGCGCGGCGTGAGTGCAAGAGACTGCCTTGTGCGAAGTTCAATTGAAGGCATCGTGTTGAGGTCCCATGAATAGCTGAAGTAAAGAGCAACCTGAACAGAGCAACTGCCGTACCAGCTTTTGCAACACGCTGTTTTTTCTAGCCTTTGCTTTTTCGGGCTTGCGAATTGCGGCCCCGCGCGGCGCCTTTTTTACAAGCGAGGCGGCAAATTCCGGGTTCACTTCTTATCTTTTGCTCCGCCCTTTCGTGGCGTGCTGAGCGCTTATTCATCAGCGGAAAAGCGCCGCTGCAATCGGGGCTCGACCGGCTTTGCACTGCGCGGACTGATCCGCGGGCACAGACTTTGCGACCCGGCTCTATGTGGACGGACGTGTGTCCTCGCATCCGGCGCTAATCGTTTAACGACTGAGGCGCAACGACTGCGAAGACCCGGCCGGTGTCGATAACGGGCCCTGACGGAACCGTAGCGGCAACGATCCCACGCGAGTCATCGGCGGCGCAGGCCGCGATCGACCGCAGGCAACAAGACCGCCATTTCATCAACACCCGAAGGAGGAACCATGAAGACCATCCATCTGTTGAAGACCGCAGGCAGCATCGCGTGTGTCGCATTCGCACTGAACGCTACCGCGCAAACCAGCGCCTCGGCGCCGCCCGCATCGTCGGAAAGCATCGGTCAGCATATCGACGACGGCACGATCACCACCAAGGTCAAGGCAGAACTGCTGGGCGCGAAGAACGTGAAGTCCACGCATATCCATGTGAAGACGCGCAAGGGCGTCGTGTGGCTCACGGGCACCGTGCCTTCCGCCGACGATAAACTCGCCGCCCAGGACGTCGTGGAAGGCGTGAAGGGTGTGACGAGCGTCAAGAACCGCCTGAAAATCGCAGCCGAGTAAATGCGGTTGCAGCAAGCCCGGCGCGTTTCATGAATTCCGCGCCGGGCAAAGAGAAAGCCGTCCGCATGCGGACGGCTTTTTTGCGTGAACGCGAGGCTTAGCCGTTAGCTCTTCGCCGCATACTGATCGCGCAGATCACGCACGCGGTCGTGGTTCTGCAGCACGCCCTGATATTGACGCTCAACGATCGCGCGCACATCCGCGGGCAATTCTTTTTCGAGCGCGTCGTGATAGCTCTTCTTCGCGACGTCCTCGCCCTTCTCGACCTCGACGAGTATCTGATGATCGCTGCGGTCCGTCACCGCCGACTTCATGTCGACCCAACCGCGGTGCAGCGCGCCGCTCACGCTGCCGCCCGTTTCCGGCTTGCCGCCCAAGCGCTGAACCACATCCTGAAGTTCGCGTGCGCCGCGGGCGCAGTCTTCGGCACGCGTGAGGAAGAGCGTCTTCAACTGCGTGTCGCGCGCATCTTCGGCTGCCTTGCGAAAGCCCTTTTCTCCATCCTTCGATGTTTCGACGAGATCGTTCAGCACGGAAACAACGTTCGTAGCCATTCAATACCTCCAAGGGGTTTCGTTAATCGCGGAATCCGTCGCGAGGGTTAGCGCGTGTGTTGCCATGCGCGTGCCCTGATTTGTCGTGAGTTGCTCATGAACCGCTCATGAATGCATGCGCGACGGAGTTCACTCAACTACTCGCACGGCGCGTGCCTGGCGTGTCGAACGACGCATGCACAGCAAGCTGTTGGGATTGGCATGCGCGTTGCTCTCTTCATCTCGCCCGCACGATGTCATGCAGTGCAAAAGAGTTGAAAAGAATCGCGGGCAGCAACGACAGGGAGAGCAACATCATGAAGATCAGCAGCGCAGAGCTTCTGGCCACCGTCGCAATCGTCACATCGGCGGGCGTGTTTCAGATTCGTCAGCATATGGAGCCGCCTACAGGCGTTACGGCAAGCACGCCCGAAAGCGTACGAACAGCGCCTTCGTCGTGCGGCACGTCGCGCAACGGCATCATTCCGGCTTCATGCGAGCCGGCGCGCGAGCAACCGCCGGCGGAGCATGCGCTGCCTTTGCCGCAGCGCGGCGCCGCACGCGTCTGGGTATGAACCGCAAGAGTCCACGGCAAGCTGTACGCGTGTTCCGCGGTTTGCGGTCCGTAATCGGCATAGGGGACGGCCATGAGGCCGTACCCCTGCCACACCACCCGGCATGCGGGTCCGCACCGGGCGGTTCGG
>NZ_JBFUPM010000012.1:0-237878 GCF_041355255.1 Paraburkholderia sp. RCC_158
GTCGCCGTAGTAACCGTTGCTGATCGAGATGGCGCCCATCGCTTCGCAGAAGCCGTTGTTCGGCAGTGCGTTGAATTTGTTTACGCCGACCGAAAATTCAGCCACATGTAGGGATCGCGCCGACTGAAAACTGAGCCGGGCAATCAACCTATCCTGCTAGTTTTTCTGGCAGGGTGTTTGGGGATGATCCCGATGACGATGATTGGCAAGGTGCGGCGGATGTTCCACCGCCAGAACAAGTCGGTACGCGAGATAGCGCGTCTCACAAGCCTGTCGCGCAACACGATTAGTAAATATCTGAACATGGATGTTCAGGAGGAGCCGAAGTATCAGCGGCGCTCGCAGCCGACCCGGTTGACGCCGTTTCACGAGGTGCTGGTGCAGGCGCTCAGTGTCGACGCGCGGCGACCGAAGAAGGAACGCCGCACCGCCTGGATGCTGTTCCAGGAGATCAAGGCTGGCGGCTACGACGGTTGTTACTCGCGGGTGACCGATTTCATCCGGGCCTGGCGGCAAGGCGAAGGTAAGGCGGTTTCGAAGTCGGCGTTTGTGCCGTTGCGATTCGAACTGGGCGAGGCATTCCAGTTTGACTGGTCTGAAGAAGGACTGGTTGTCGGCGGCATTTACCGCAAGCTCCAGGTGTCGCACATGAAGCTATGTGCGTCGCGGGCGTTCTGGCTGGTTGCCTATCCGAGTCAGGGGCACGAGATGCTGTTCGATGCCCATACGCGCTCGTTCGCGGCTTTCGGCGGGGTGGCCCGCCGGGGCATTTATGACAATATGAAAACGGCCGTAGACAAGGTGCACAAAGGTAAGGGTCGCACGGTCAATCCGCGTTTCGCAGTGATGTGTTCGCACTATCTGTTCGATCCGGACTTCTGCAACGTCGCCAGTGGCTGGGAGAAAGGCGTCGTCGAGAAGAACGTGCAGGACAGCCGCCTGCGTATCTGGATTGAGGCGCGTGGGCAACGCTTCGGCAGTTTCGCCGAGCTGAATGCATGGCTGGCGACGCGGTGCCGGTCATTGTGGGATCAGGTGAAGCATCCTGACTATCGTGAGCTGAGTGTGGCCGACGTGTTCGAGCAGGAACGCGCCCATCTGATGCCGATGCCAACACCGTTTGACGGTTATGTTGAGCGTGCGGCACGAGTCTCGTCGACCTGCCTGGTGGTGATTGGCCGCAATCGCTACTCCGTGCCATGCGAATTCGCAGGCCAGATGCTCAGCACGCGACTCTATCCTGGCCGTGTTGTGGTGGTCGGCGACGATGCCGTGGTGGCCGAACACGATCGACTGGCCGACGAAGGACAGGTGCGATACCTGTGGCAGCACTACATCCCGCTGATCCAGCGCAAGCCAGGAGCCCTGCGCAACGGTGCGCCGTTCCAGGATATGCCCGAGCCGCTGCAACGGCTGCGTCGGGCGTTACTACGCGAGCCAGGTGGCGACCGGGTAATGGCTAAGGTTCTGGCGCTGGTCCCGGAAAGCGGTCTGGACGCCGTAGTGGTTGCCGTCGAACTTGCATTGGAGCAGGCGCCGCCCTCCGGGCGCGTGAGCGTCGAGCATGTGGTGAACGTGCTGTCGCGCATGCGCAGCGTGCAGATGCCGCCGAAGATCGATACTGCGCTACAACTGACGACACCGCCGCTGGCCGACACATCGCGCTACGACGGGCTGCGCCCGGCACTGCAACAGCCGGAGGCCGGTCATGCGTGATCTGATTGTCGAACTCAAACACTTGCGGCTGCACGGCATGGCTGCCGGCTGGACCGAACTGCTCGAACAGGTCAATGTCGAGGCGGCGTCTTCGCAATGGCTGCTCGAACGGCTGTTGCAGGCCGAGGTCGCGGATCGGGCCGTGCGTTCGGTCAGCCACCAGATGAACGCGGCGAAGTTCCCGGTGCATCGCGACATCGCGGGCTTCGACTTCGATGGCTCGCCGGTCGACCGCCAGCTCGTCACGCAACTGGCCGGCATGACGTTCACCGAGGGCGCGCACAACCTGGTTCTGGTCGGCGGCCCGGGCTCGGGCAAGACGCATCTGGCGACCGCCATCGGCGTGTCCGGCATCATGCACCACGGCAAGCGGGTGCGCTTCTACTCGACCGTGGATCTGGCCAACGCACTGGAGCAGGAGAAGGCGCAGGGACGCGCGGGGAGGATAGCGGCGAGCCTGCTTCGCCTCGACCTGGTCATTCTGGACGAACTCGGATATCTGCCCTTCAGCCAGGCCGGCGGGGCGTTGCTGTTCCACCTGCTGAGCCGCCTGTACGAGCACACGAGCGTTGCGGTGACGACGAATCTGGACTTCGCCGAATGGTCCAGTGTGTTCGGCGACGCGAAGATGACCACGGCATTGCTGGACAGGCTGACGCATCACTGCCACATCGTGGAAACCGGCAACGAAAGCTACCGTTTCCGCCATAGCAGCGCCAGTGCAAAGAAGCGTATCCGCTCGCGCGAAGCAGCGCGCAGAGCCGACGATGCGAGCGCGAACGAATCGGCCTGATCGTCGCTTGCCGCGCAGTGGAAGCCGCTACGGGCTACGCCCTTCGCAGCTTCCACTGCGCAATGCATCCTCATACGAAGGAGGACAACCACTCCGGAAACCCATACACTTATCCACAACCGGTCCTTCTTCAGGCCGGTCTCCACCCCGGCTCAAAGCTCGATCGGCGCGGTGGCTCAAAATTCATTCGGCGCGGACAGTTGAATTGACACGGGCAACCGTATGAGCAATTGCAGTTTATCAGTTCCGTGCCTTGGATTTCCCAGGGAGTCATGGTTGTGCTCCTTGTGTTCCGCGACGATTAGCGTGCTTCGAATCTAGTGTATGGCAGGGGGGAGGGAAGTCAAAGTTTGTGTTCACTGGGCGCACGGGCGATTATGATCGGCGTTACATATGATGCTTGGGCGCAGGAGCCAGCGGTCAGAACGGCCGCTACCTGATCCCAAATCTGCCATCGACCTTGAGTATGTCATCAGGCAACTACGGTCGCGTGCTGCCGACCGCCGAAGTTCCCAAGGCCCAGCGGTGTCTGCCGCGTGCATGAGGCAGTGCCCCGGCAGAACGAGTCGTCGTTAGTCGGCGAGTGGCGCGGCGACATCGGCGCGAGCCGCGCGTCTCGCGCACAGGCTTAGCGCGCGTGCAGGCGCCCTCACTATCGATGCGCCGCCGCTTCCGCCGCGGTATCGTGGTACTCAGTAAACTTCGTGATCTTTCCGTTTTCGATCGTGAATACGTGCGCCCACTGGTCCTCGTACGTGCTCCTGATCGAAAGGACATGCCAGCGCTGCGTGCCGAGTACCACGACCCTATCGCCGCTGGCGATGAACACGAGCGGCTCAAACCGTTCCGCGGTCTGCGTCGACGCAAGGGTCCCAAAGAACGCCGCTACCTCCTGCGGCCCATGTCTGCTGCCGACGAACGGAATGATGTCCGTCGGCCCCGGTATGAACCAGTCGACGTTTTCGGAGAGCGTCTACAGGACGCCGTCGATATCGGGCCTGCCGAACGCCGCGTACGCCTGCTGCACGAGTTGCACGTTGCTTTGCTCGCTCATCGCCCCGTCCCGTCATCGCCGGTTCGCGGCCTTGCGCTGCGGAGTTCGGGCCGCAGACAATTCATCATAGTCGAACCGCCGTGCCACACACGTTAGACTCGCGGGCAATCGAGCGATCTATCAACGTTGATTCGATATGAGCAATCCGAGACTCTACGATCTTGCCGCCACGATCACATGCGCCTGAATTTTGCCAGCCACCGGCCCTTCGCCATAGCGGTTGGCAATCGCCTCCGTCGCTCTGTCCGTAGCGAGCTGAAGCAAGCCGGCGTCGCGCGCCTCGATTTCGTTGCGCAGCGGCGTTCCCAGGCAATAAGCGGTGGCGGCGTCGCGTGCCGAGGCCGCGCAACTCACCTTCTCGCGTGTCTCGATCTCGATGTCGGCGAACCCTGCACGGTTCAACTCCTCTCGGATCAGTGCGATATCGTGATAGCCATGCGGCGTGCGGGCGAGGAATCTCGGCGGGTCGAGCGGAAACACCGTGGCGACGGCGTTGGTGACCTCGTCGGCAAAGGCGTTCTCTTCCATGCGGTCCCAGACATTGAATACAAAGCGGCCGCCCGGCCTCAGCATGCGATGCGCCTCGACGTAGCCGACGACCCGGTTGGGGAAAAACATCGCGCCGAACTGGCAGCAAACGACGTCGAACGAGGCATCTTCGAACGGCAGATCCAGCGCGTCTGCCTGCTTCCATTCGATACGGTTGTCGGCCCCCTGCCTGGTGGCGGCATAGTCGAGCATGAGCTGATTGAGGTCGGTCACCACGTAGCGCGCGCCAGCGCAGAGCTTTGGAGCAAGGGCCCGCGTGACTACGCCGCTGCCGGCCGCCGTTTCAAGCACCGAACGGGGCGAGGAGGCCGCGATAAGCTCCGCCAGATCGGCGGCATAGGCCTCGAAGATGAGCGGGACCATCAGCGTGTCATAGAACTTCGGGATTGAGCCCGCAAACGCCTTGTCGCACTCAGTCATGATATCCCCCTGAAAGCTCATAATGGCGCCCGTGACGATCCATTCCAGAGCGCACCAAGCCCCAGCCTGATCGCGCATTGGTGACCATCTGCCATGGTGGCCGCGCATGCCTGCCTCGTCAACGTCGTCCGGCGATCTTTTCCAACATGCTTGCCTTTTCTTGGCATCGCTCTCGCGGTGATGCTGCGAATGGCGGCTAGTGGGCGAGAAATCTCAGACGCCGTACGGCCGATATGGGTCAGCTACGGTCCGCTGCACGGTGCATTGCTTGGAACTAGGCCGTCGGCGGCATCGGGCACCGTTCGGCCATCTGCTGTCCTTCCACGGGCCGCGCAAGCGAACGCTCAGACGTCAAATCTTCACTGAACTTCGGACGGTTACAGATTGGACACTTTGAGGCACGCGACATCGCATTGGACCCCCGACGCACCCCCAGACTAGCCTGTTATGCTCCAGGTATGCTGCATGCGGCGCGTGCCTGTCCATGCGAGAGCAGTCATGCAAAACATTCCATTTTCTGAACCGCCTGTACTTTTCAGAAAGCGACAACTTACGCTGAACGGAAATTCTGCGCGCGTCCTTGCGGTTGACGATAGCCGGGCGAACGCTGAGGCATTGGCAGCATCCCTGGCGATTGACGGACTGGAGACGCGCTTTGCATTGAGTGGGGTTGACGCGATCCAGATGCTAAATTTCTGGCAACCGCACGTGTTCGTTCTAGACATCAGCATGCCGGAACATAATGGCTTCGCGGTAGCAAGAGTGCTGCGGAACATGCCTGCCAGCCGCGATGCAGGCATCATTGCGTTTACCGCGTTGGGGAAAGCTGAGTTTGTCGCGACCGGTCCCATCGTTGACTTCGACGGCTACTGCCGGAAAGGAGGATCGCACGCGCCGCTTTTGAAGATGATCAATGGGATGCTTATATAGCCGCCTCGCCGAAGCTGAGGCCTCAGGATTAAGCGGTCGCATTCGGAATGCGTAACCGACAGTGCGGTAAGCAAACCAGCGCGTACCGAGTCAATCTGCGAAGCGGGAGCGATAGCAAGAGCTAAGAAAATGCACGGCTCAGGTAACCGACAGGCAGGCAGGGTCTGACTAACGGGGGCTCGGCCGCGCGAGTGGACTGCCTGCGAATGGGTCGTTCGTCCAGTCTGCGCCTGTCTGCGAGGGCGGCTTGATCACTGACCCCGACGATAGCTCGAAGTGCCCGATGGATTGCCCGGCACTAATCGCCTGCTTCAGCCATTGAGGCGTAGCCCCTTCGCCGCTCCAGCTATCGCCATTCGCGCTGCGGTAGCGGTCAGCTTCCGGTACGGCCGCGAGTGCGGTGGCGAGATCGTCCGGGCTGATGCCGAAGTCCTCCATGCGGTGCCGGAGATAGGCAATCATGCTGTCTCGCTTGCGTTCGTCCATGAACCTATTTCCCTTTCAATCGTGTCCGATGCTTGTCTTGACGACAAAAACGGCAAAGCTCGCCAAGTAAGTACGCTCTTCGCATTTTTTGCGGCGCCAACTAGTCGTCGGGACCAAGGATGACGTCGATTGACGCCTGACCAGCGACCTCCGCGACGAAGTAAGCCCAACGGCGCGAAAACGGTCCGCCGGGAACCTTGATACGCAGGCCTAGCGCCGCTACTCCCGGGATGGGCGTCGGTCCCTGTATGCGAAACCACGCGTCAAACATGTCTTCGGAAGTCGGCACGAGGTCAACATCAATCTCAAACCCGCGATACTTCACCGTTCTCGGCATACTGCTCCTTCACATTCCACAATACAGCTCAGTCTGCTGCTTCACAGGCTCTGCACCGCACCCACGTAGCTCTTCGTCGCGTCTTTCAGTTGCTGTGCCGCGGCCTGCACAGGCGTTGGCAACTCGCTCAGCGCAAGTTGGGTGACAACACCATCCAGCCTCCTGCGAAGCTCTATCACGAGATCCATGACACTGGCGTCGCCGACACGGCGACGGTTGCTCTGCCGGGAGCCCACCAGCGAGCAATCGACAAGACGGTCGACCTTGCGAAAGTAGGCTTGGGCTGCCAGACGGTGCCTTGCATGGAGCGATGCGATGTTCGACTTTGAGAGGCAATCTCTCACGACATCGACATTCATGCCGAAATGAATCTGCAAAGCGTCCGATGCATCCGCCCGGTGAAAACATGCCACCTGGTCGAACAGCGTCTCGCCATCTCCGTCGATCAGATCAATCCAGACCTCACCGTCTTCGAGAGCGTGTCCCGAGGGATGAATCACCCGTTCGTCCTCATTGGCGGCAGCGAGCATCCGGTGGCCGTCGACATCATCAACCGGCATTTCGAAAATCTCGACCAGTTCCCCGCTTACCGCGACCTGCATGATCAATAACGCCATATCTGCTCCTAGTGATGCGATTGACGGGAATAGCGTTGTGTCGATCAGGCGACCGGATCCCGTGATCCGATTGAGTGACGTTCTGGCGGGCGCAAGCTTAAGCAGCTTTGAGGCGCTTCATTGCGACGTTGTGTGAGCAGTATGATCGGCGCTGATGTGACAGGCGTGATGGGCTTTCTCGCATCATGCGGTGGGGATCCTGCGCGCCCATCTCCATCGGCCTACTGGCGAGGGGCCAAGCGGTGTCGCCGCAATGCAATCAGTTCATGCAGGCAGAGGTGCTCTTGCTGTGTATCGTTGTGATCTGACGGGGTCCGCACCCGTGGCTCGTCGATTCTGGACGCCGTCCATCTTGCCGCTACTATGCAAGTGTATTGCCGACTATCCGCGACTGTCGACCCAGTCGCGTGCCCAACTGGTAGCGTGTCCCAGAGCCTGCGTCTCGTTATCGAAATAGTCGAGCGCGTGGAACTTGTAGCAAACCGGATCAGCCTCAAGGGCATCACCCCTGGCGAGCAGAAGGTTGGCGGCAAACCAGCCGTCCGGCAACCGATGTGCAGAAGGGGAGACTGAATAACCGTTGTAGTGGTGAAGATGTTTATTATTTTGCATAAGCAATAACCGCGCGACGCCCGTACGACATCTATATCGTACAAGGGGCTTAAATTGAAAATGAAGCGAGACGGATCGTGTCGAAAGACAAATGACGCGCACGGACGAACGCGGCGATCAGATCGGGAGCGCACGGCTCCGCGAGGATACTAGTCAGGCAGACATGCAAAGGGCCGGTAGACCGGCCCTTGAAATACGTTACTGCGGCGAGATGTTCGCGGCCTGCATACCCTTCGGGCCGCGCTTTGTCTCGTAGCTCACCTTCTGGTTTTCTGCGAGCGTCTTGAAACCGTCGCCGCGAACTTCCGAGAAGTGAGCGAAGAGATCGTCGCCGCCTGCGTCAGGGGTGATGAAGCCAAAGCCTTTGCTATCGTTGAACCACTTAACAGTACCGGTATCCATGAGAATTCCTTGAGATAAAAACAACAGCTCCATTGCGGAACGACATAAACTTCAAGGAAGAGGAGAGGATAGCGAGTACCGCGCAGAAGGGGCGGAAAATGATGATCAGCAATCGAACTTCTTGAATATTTCGAGGGTCACAATACCTCGGCGAGCAGAGGCTGTCAACGCATATCGTGAAGCGAGCTCGCGATCAAGCATCGCGTCGGTGACTTGATCATTACCGGAAATTTTATTGGCCCAAGGAATGCTCCGTGGGCGCTCGTTTGTTAAGCAGAAACGACTGCCGCCTAGGACCTCTGGCTGCGGATAACTATAGCTGCGCAGATTGTGCGTCCGTGCAAGCCTTCGAACACTTGTCGCAAGGTCGGTTCGGTAAGGTTGTGATTACGATCGGTAACGTGTGCGTGCTGCGTCCAGCGTTGGCGTAAATTCATCGGCCGGACCTTACCAGTTAGCGGCCATCCATAGTGAAATGCAATGAATGACCGTAACGGGTCGGGCTCCGTCTGTTGCTGGTCGGTGCAGAGCGATTCTCCTTCCGTCGAAAGGAGAATTGTCATGGAAGCCATTGATGTAGGCAGCGCGCGGCGAGTGCCATGGAACAAGGGAAAGCTGACAGGCCAAAAGCCACCACTCAAGCTTATGGAGATTTGGGCGATCCGTATTCGCTTACAGCTCGCCACACGGACGCGAGACCTGGCACTGTTCAACCTTGCGATCGACAGCAAGCTACGCGCGTGCGATCTCACGCGATTTCGAATATCGGACATACGCCTCAGCTCGCGCGGCGCGGGCGACGATCATGCAGCAGAAGACGAGACGGCCGGTGCAGTTCGAGATCACCGAGCAGACACATACGAGTGTAGAGGCGTGGATGCGAGCCGCAGCGCTTTCGGGCAGCGAGTATCTGTTTCGGAGTCGCATCCGCCGAATCTTGGCCAATATGCTCACGGTTATCACTCCGTTCTCCTGCTTGGCGTCCAAGCAGGCAGTTGAACATGTGGGTCAATTTTCGATGCAAATTTCTAGCGGAAGTGAGGCAGTTTTATACGCGTGTCAACAGGCGGATCGCTTCCCGGACATCGTTGCAGTTTCGTAAATGGATTACGATGGCGGATTCAAACGGCGTCAAGCTGATCTTGCCCCGCTCTATGCCTCAAAATCGCCGTAAACGGCTCTCTGCAAACGGGGCACCCCGGAAGCCGCTGAGCAAAACCATGCTGTTGCCACATACAGCAGCCTACGTCCGGGAAGTCGTCCTGCGCAACCATCTCGCTCTCGCTGCTTTCCGATGTGGTCAGGGTAATGGCGAACTGCTGGCAGAACTAGTCAAGGCGCTCTATGTTACCTGGTACCTTCAGGAGACCGGGTACGGAGCACTCGACCATGCGCTTTACCTCGAGGCAGAGCGCATCCTGGACCTCGCCGCCAGAAGCGCGAGCAGGCGCATATGGCTCATCGAGGAGAAGGACTGCGCGCCGATTACCCGGCTTCTCGATCTGCGCGAACAGCAGTTGCTCTCTGCCCCGGTGCACGCGGTCAACGAAGCTCGGGCGCGCATGGTTCATTTCGGCAGGAGCGACAGGCGATCACCCTGGTAGCGAAGGCAACGGCTTTGCGGAGGTGACCGTCGCCCAGGCAGTGCCAGGCCGGCTCAATGCACAGGTGCGTATGCTCGAGTACACCGGCACCGTAATGAGCTGGAAGCGCGCGAAAAGTCGCCATCGGCGATTCGGAGAGGAGGGGCATACGTTCCTCTTCGGCCTTTCGAACGGGGGCGTCATCGACGGTTCGCTTGGCGGCAACAGCGCGCGCTGGCTGAACCACGCCTGTGTCGCCAACTGCGAGGCCGTCGAGGATGATGGACGGGTCTACATTCAGGCTGTATCGGATATTGAGCCGGGTGAGGAACTGTTCATCGCCTACGGTTTGACGACAGACGGTCGCTCCTCAGCTGCGGTGCGGGCGCAGTATGCCTGCCGCTGCGGTCACCGCCGGTGCCGCGGAACGATGCTCGCAGGTGCTTAGACAGCGTATGGCAACGTCCCCGCGTCAGGTTGAGAAGCGCTGGTAACGCTACGGGATCGGCTGGCGGGAACGCGACCGCTGGGGCGCACGTGATCTGCATCGCAGACCATCTCTACTGTAAGCGTTGCCTCATCATCGTCTGTTCATAGGTGCGCGGAGTCGGCAATCCAGTTCCACCAGTTCAAGTCGGAATCGGGACGGCGGAAACGAAGGCTCCAGGTCGGCGAGCCGGGCCTAGGAGTAAGCGCGCATTGGACGGCGAGGCGGGAGAGGATTTGTGTCTGGGGCGTCGCAGTTCTCATTCCGACAGATTGCTAGCGTCGGGCGAGGGGAGGGCCGGCCATCAACCGGTGGCAAGTTACAGCATGCGTTCTATGTGACCGAATCTATCCGAAAAAATGACGTTTATGTATGCGTCGTTATGGAGTTGATCGCATTCATCGATTTGACAGGATTTGACGCAACGTCAATATGGCGCCGGCTATTGATTCGGGTAAAATCGCGCGCATGGTTAATCTGGTAATAATGGCAGCATATTTTCAGGTTTATGCGACGTGGGTAATCGGAGCGATGCTGACATGAGGATTCAGGCTTGCCTTTTTCTGTTTCGGTCGGTTTTGTCGGCATTTCCTATACCAACAGGCTCCATTTTCTATAGACAGGCACTCTCGAAGTAAACAGGCTGCCCCGGTTTGAGCGGCGGCCGTAAGCGTTTTCCATACACGGGGTTCAGCATGGCTTACGAACAGCTGCAGGGGGCGCTGCGCGCCGGCTACGCGCAGCGGGGGCGTCTTAACAAACTCGATACGCCGCTTGGCGAGGACTGGCTCGTACCACTGTACGTGAAAGGTTCGGCCCGTCTTGGAGGCAATTTCGAATTCACTGTTGATGCCGTGTCGGCACACGGTGAAAAAATCAGGCTCGGCGCGCTCGTGCTGAAACCGGTGACGCTGTGGATTCAGCAGAATGATGGCAGCTATATGCCGATTCACGGTTACGTGCAGCATGCCCGCCGCTTGGGAAGCGATGGGCCGATGACGTATTACCAGATCCAGTTCTCGTCATGGCTAAGCTTCCTCAAGCTCAGCAGTGACTGCCGCGACTGGCAGGAAGCCGACGGCAGGCAGATCCTGTCCGATGTGTTCGCCAAGACCCCGCAGGCGCAGGGTCAGTATCGCTTCGATCTGCGCGCGCCCATCCGCTCGTATTCGCAGCGGGTGCAGTGGGAGGACGACTGGAACTTCGTCTACCGCAGCATGGAAGAGGTCGGCATTTTCCCGCGCTTCGAATTCGCGAAAGACGGCAAGTCCCACACCGTCGTCATCATGGACGATCTGTACTTCGTTCCGCCGTTGCCGGAGCAGGTGGTGAAATTCAGCCGTTCGGATATGAGCGCGGAATTCGACGGACTGACGCAGTGGAGCGAGCAGCAGGATACGCAAAGCGAAGCGATTACGACGAACACCTTCGACTACATGCGACCGGACCTGCCAAAGGAGATCAGTTCCCCCGCGTTCAATCAGGACGAACTGCCCGCGCAGGGTGAGAAGTACATCTATACCGGCGGGTACTCGTGGTCGGACAGCGAGATGGGCGAAGCGCAGGCACGCATTCGCGCGGAGGAAATGGCGAGCCGCGCGAAACGCTATTTCGGCGTCGGCAGCCTGCGGTGCGCACTACCCGGCTACTGGTACAGGCTCGATGGCCACCCCGTTCACGACAGCGAACCAGCAGACGAACGTGAGATGGCGATCATCGCCGTCGACTGGCTGATCCAGAACAACGTGCCGGGTATTGAAGCCCTCGCGCGGTTCCCGCGCAGCCTGCGCGCCGAAGTCGAACAGGCGCGCGCGGCGGGTGCCGGATCGACTGTTCGTCACACGGACGGCAGTGCGGGATTCTTTCAGGTAGAGATCGAAGCGCAGCGACGGCGCGTGCCGTTCCGCAGCCCGCTCACACATCAGAAACCCGAGATGCATCTGCAGACGGGTATCGTCGGCACGCCGGAGAACGAAGAGATTTTTACCGACTCCCTGAACCGCTCAAAGGTCTGGCTTTCGTGGAGCCGCAAGGGGCGCAACGAACGTGCGTCGGCTTGGATTCGCGCGGCGATGCCGGATGCGGGAAGTCAACGCGGCGGCCACTTCGCCTTGAGGAAGGGCGACGAAGTGCTTGTCGGTTTCGTGAACGGCGACTGCGACAGGCCTGTGATCATTTCGAGGCTGCATGGGGGCGCGACAAAACCGGTGTTCCACTCGCATGGCCTGTTTTCCGGTCACCGTTCGAAGGAGTACGGTGGCGATGGTTTTAACGAAATCCTGATGGATGATGCCAGCGGGCAGAATCGGTTGAGTCTGTACTCAACGAGTTACAGCACCGGCCTTCACATGGGGTATCTGATCCAGCATACGGACAATACGCGCGGGCCGTTCATCGGCACCGGTTTCGATCTGAGCTCGGGAGCGTATGGCGCGTTGCGCGCGGCGCAGGGCATGGTCATTTCGACGCAACCCGTCTCCACACAGCCGCTGAATGTCGCGGCAGCCACCGGGCAACTGGCGGGCGCGGAGGCGGTCCTCGAAACCGTCTCGAAGGCGAGCGAGACCAACCGCGGCGAGAGCCTGCAGGATGGTCACGATGCGCTCAAGACGTTCACCGACGCGACGGAACACAGCGTGGCGGGCTCGGTTGGCAAGGGTGGCCGTACGGCGGGCGGCGGCACGGGCAACGCGAACGGCTTCTCGAAGCCGGTCATGGTGCTGTCCAGTCCTGAAGGCATTGCGGCGAGCACGCAGCAGTCGGTCCACCTGGCGGCCGACGAGCACGTCAACACCGTCGCGCGAAAGAACATCATCTTCGCCGCAGGCAAGTCGTTGCTTGCGAGTGTGATGGACGGCATCAGCCTGTTCGCGCAGAACCTTGGCATCAAGCTTATCGCGGGGAAAGGAAAGATTGACGTTCAGGCGCTCAGCGACGCGATGAACCTGCTTGCGCAACTGGATGTGAAAGTGGAGAGCGCAACGGGCCGTCTGATCCTCACGGCCAAAGAGGAAGTGTGGCTTGGCGCGGGTGGTTCGTACATCAGCATCAAGGGCGCGGGAATCGAGAACGTCACCACCGGGCACATTCTTGAACGCTGCGCATCGTGGGACAAGCCTGGCGCGGCAAGTGCGACGAACCTCGACCCGTTGCAGGCAACACCCGTCGCGACGAAAGGCGGACGGGGTCTGTCGTTTTCCGGCTGACCTCGGCCACCGTAGAACATCTGTCATGAATCACAACGGGAACTGAGTCCCATGAGCAATTCGCACAATGGCGCGCATCACGCCCATCCCGCGCACGCGCAGCAGGCCGCGGCGACTCCCGCCACGCCTGCCGCACCGCCCTACAAGGCGCTGAATTTCAGCTTTCCATTTGCACCTACGGGGAAAGACGACGCTGGCGACCCGATGACCTACATGAAGGCGCTCGGCAATGCGCAGAACGGCTTCTACCCGCTCGGCGCAAATGGCCTGTGGCACGGCGGCATACACTTCGACGGAAAAACCGGCAACGCACTGAAGCAGGACGTTGGCATCCGTGCGATTGCGGATGGCGAAGTGGTTGCGTACCGGCTCGATTCGAAATACCCCGAACTCGAATATCAGGACAAGCGCTCGGCGCTGTATTCGACGGGCTTCGTGTTAATCCGTCACAAGCTGCAGCTTCCGCCGCCGCAACCGAAACCGGATGCGGCCTCACCGAACGCCGCCAGTGCGCCGGGCGCATCCAGCACGCCCGCGGCCTCAGCTTCTGCGGCCAGCACGGCGAGCGCCCCAGCTGCAGCGAGCACTCCAGGCGCCCCTGCGCAGCCCCCGAAAGCTCCCGCCGCCGACACGCTGGTGTTTTTCAGCCTGTACATGCATCTGCTGGACTGGGTCGGATACCAGATCGCGATGGAAGCGGCGAAGGAGGCTCCCGTTGACCCGAAGGCGCCGCAAATCCAGCCGATGCCGTTCTGGGAGGGTGACCGGTATTACCGGGTCGGCGCGAAGGCAAAGGACAAACAGGAGGTACCGACGCCGAAGCCCCCTGCGTCCCCCGCGGCCCTGACACAACAGACAGGCAGCGAGGATAGCGATCCGATTGCAGCCCTCATCCGGAATGATTTCAAACTACCCTCGGCAGCCGCAGGCGACGCCAGTGATGCCAGCGATGGCACGCCACTGCCGCCGTCGCCCGTGTCGGGCATCCGTGTGCGCGATTCAGCAAACGGAAAGATTATCGGACTGCTGCCGACAGGCTCTGAACTGATTGTCTCCACGACGGAAAAGTCGGACAAGCCCGGTTGGGCGAAGATCGCGACGATCAGGAGCGGCACGCCGGTTGGGGCGGTAGCGGGTCAACCGGCGTCGCCACACGTGCCGTATGGCTGGGTGTATGTGAATGAACTGGATGTCGTGATCGAGCCGAAGCCGCTCGATCAGGTGGTGGTGCTCAAGACCCCGTTCGCCGTGACGGCGGGAACGGTGATCGGCTATCTTGGCCAGTATCAGGACTACAGCGATTCAAGCTCCCTGCCGCCGGGACGCACGCATCCCATGCTGCATCTGGAAACGTTTGCCGGACCGGACCTGCAGGACTTCATCAGCAGGAGCCGGGAACGGGCCAGGCAGTTGCCGGAGTCGAAAGCGTTCCTTGAAATTTCGCCGGGTGCACTGCTGGTGACGGATGTTCCCGAACCCGACCAGACGCTGACGCAGACTGGCCTGCATCTGGTGCCGCTCGCTGATGTGCAAGGCTCACGGTGGATCAAGGTGCAGCCGAAGATCGCTCCCCCAGCAACGCCAAGCACATCGGCTCAGGCCCCGCACGGTCATGCCGGCGGCCATCATGGGCACCATCCAGCGCCACCGCTCCAGAACACCGGAGCGCCGCTATGGGTCGATGCGAGCCTGGCGAACCAGACGACGACAGGGGTCGTCAAAGGCTGGAAAGACTTCCCTTTGAAGGTCGCGAACGCGAAGGGGCCGGGTGCGGATTTCCGTGACGTGTTCCGCCGTGTCGATCTCGACAGGCTTGGTGCACAGAACGTTGCGAAGGACGACAAAGGCCAGCGCTGGTGGAACATCACGATCGGCACGAAGGACGGCGCGACCTGCCAGGGATGGGTGTGTGAGAAGGACCATCCGCTTACCCGCATGTGTGGTCCGTGGGACTGGCCCGGTTTTGAGCTGATCGATCACAGCAGTATCAAGCCGGTCGACATGCTCAAGCGTTACCTGCATGTCACACAGCAATTAATCGAAGGCGAGGACAAGTCGGAATTCGAATCGAGCGCGTCGCTCGTGAACGGTGGTGAACTCATCACGAAGCTGGAAAAGGCAGTCGATACGAATCACGACGGCAAGGTAACGGCGCAGGAATTGAGTCAGGCCCAGCAGACGCCGTGGCTCGCTGAAGCGCTTTCGCATCTGGTAGTGCGTTGCGAGAGCGAATGGGGTGGCGGACCGGGCAAGTGGGAAACCCTATCGCCACTGATGAAGAAACTGCTTTGGCTCTGGAAAAGCGAGCTTGAGCGGATCAACAGGCTGCAATGGTGGGAACAGGTGTCAGGCGTTGAGGGCTTCCCGAAGGAGCCCACGCCGTGGCACTTCCATCCGATTGGACTGATTGGGAATTTCAATCATGCGACGAGCGGACTAGACGAGCTTATCAAGAAAATAGGCGACGCCATCTCCGGCGGCGAGGGTGGTTACGAATCGTACAATACGGGAACCAAGAACGTTCCGGGGGGAGGCGTTGGCCATTCATATATGCATCCTCCAGCAGGAACGGTTACCTCAAAAACAATCGATGAAATCTTGGCGACAGACCCACTCTCGGGTACTGATCCTAACCGGATGTTTGCGACAGGGAAATATCAAACAACTTTAAGCACACTTAGGTCTGGCAAGGCGGCTTTGGGGTTGACCGGGAGTGAAAAATACGATGCAGATATGCAAGAACGTTTCTTCAGGGAGTTTCTCTTCAAGAAGGCCGGTGGCGGCGTATTGGCTGATTTTGTAAAAAACGGGAAGGGAACTGTAAATCAGGCCCAGTATGCAGCGGCGCAGGAGTGGGCTTCGATCTCCGTCCCTCAAGGTCTTCCCATTCAAGACGGTAGAATATCGAACGGCCACATGTCGTATTACCAAGGCGCGGCCAACACGAATAACGACGGCTCTACTGGGAAATTGGTAGATGTCCTCAATCAGATCCAAGGGATGAGGTGATTGGCGTGAGGCTGAAACTGTCTTTTAGATGTTACGTTTGTGCGTTGCTGTTCATTTTTTCCGGTGGCGTGCTTGCAGAGTCGGGCGTTGACGGACTGAACGTTCCAGCCATCAAAACCGAGACACCCTACGGCAAGGTTCGTGAAATCATGTTGGAGCATGGATGGAGACCGTATCACGGTGCCAACGCCTTGCCTTGTGCTCCCGAAGACGAAAGATGCAAAGGGCGACCCGAGATGCAGGTGTGCTCGGACGTTGGGCTTGGCCAATGTTCCTGGTTATGGAAAAAGAACGGGAAGATCGTTGTTATAAAGACGCAAGATGATGACTTGTTTTATGGCGTCACCCGGTATTATGGCCGTTAACATGACGATTGGTATTCAGATCGTTAGTTAAGCGCAATAACACAGTTGGTCTGCTATCGATTCCTATAGTCGATGGTGTCTTAGCACATCACTTCATGATGAACCTTATTCGCGTTGAAGACGATACCGACCACGGCGGCAAAGTGCTGACCGGCTCCTCGACGATGCGTTACGACGGCCGCTTCGTCGCCCGCAAGGGTGATCGTGTTTCATGCCCGCGTCACCCTGACGTGTCGCCGAACGTGATCGAGGAAGGGGACGCCTCAATGACCGATGACGGCATCCCGATCGCGCGACACGGCCATCGTGCCACATGTGGCTGCCACCTTATTTCGAGCTTGACCTGACTGCGATTAATCGGGGACGTCCAGATCGACGACGATCAGCGCCCTCGTACGGAGTGGCACGTTGAATTGAAGGCCACTGTTCTTCGTTAAAGCAAACCATCGTGTTCGCGCTGTCATGGGCGACTGGGGGCGATCCTATGTCGGCAACTGAAGTGGTGAAACTATACGGAGCCGCATGGAGCGTGTACGTGCGGATCGCTCAGCTTCCTCCGGAAGAGAAGCAGGTCAGCTACGGCCTGGTTGAGGTAGACGTGTTCGCCAAGACTGGCGTTCCGCAGGAACATTTGAAGCGCCAGCCGTTCGGTCGTATTCCGGCATTCGAGCACGACGGCTTCCACCTTTACGAGACAAACGCGATCGTACGTTATATTGACGACGCTTTTCCGGGATGCAAGTTGCAGTCCACTGATCCAAAAGCTCGCGCCAAGGTAAATCAGATCGTTGGGATACTGGATGCTTATGCTACCGAACGCTCGTTTGGGACATCTACGTTGAACGCGTGGTTTCAGCTCGCGAAGGCCGGTTGGCCGACGAGCGGAAGATCGCCGCAGCGCTACCGCGTGCCGCTGTATGTCTATCCGAATTGAACCGGCTGTCTGACGACCGGGAGTTTCTCATCGGCGGCGGCGTGACCTTTGCAGATCTATACGCCGCGCCAATGTTCGCATGCTTCATGCAGGCATCTGACGCCGTTTCATTAACGGAAGGGCACGAAAAACTGATCTCCTGGTGGCAACGATTCGCCACCCGCGACAGCATCTCCCGGACGCAGCCGTGATCCGCCGCGTGAGGCACGCAACGGCCAGGAGCAGCCTTTCGCTGACATCCGTGGACGGCCATTCGACGGACCGCTCAACTTTGATAAGGGACATCGACCCAGCCGCAGCTTGGGCGACGTCAACCAGTCACTCGGCTAGCTTGAATGTGAACACATCTAGTCCGATTCCCCGGCGTCGGACTGCTTGACCAGAAAGTCGTTGTAGCTTCGGTTCCGGATCCACGACGGCGCGCGTCCACGGCCGCTCCAGGTTGCACCGGTGACGGGATCCTGATATCTCATCTGAAGCGGTTTGGTGTTGTAGGTGCCTCGCCGGTCAATGCGTAACTGATTAGGCACAAGGTTGAAGAAGTTCATGACCTGGCGGACGTGTTCGAGAGCAGCTCTCTGTTCCTGCTGCCAGGCTACAGATATCCGCTTATCGAGTTGTGCGAGTTGCTGCTTCAACATCTCTACCCTGCTACTCATGTGCTCGTTCCGTGATACATGATCAAGTTGGCGCATCGCTTCCAGTCTTTGCGGCGGATCCCTCGACGAGCTTCTCAGCCACCCCATTCAGCCCCGCATGGAGCTCTCAAAGGCAGAGTCCATGCATACGCTTTACATATCAAGTGAAATATGAAATGCGATCGTAATAATATCCAGTTGAATTCCAAATATCAACTGATATCCTTTGCGTCATGAAAACGGTGACCCCCCCCCGGCGGCAGAGCCGCGAAGAAAGTCAATCGCAGACCCGGGCACATTTGCTAGCTGCGGCGACGCGGCTGTTTGTCGAGCGAGGTTTCAGCGGTACGTCTCTCAGGGATATTGCGGCCGAGGCAGGCTATACGCAGGGTGCTTTCTATTCGAACTTTGCGAGCAAGGAAGAGCTGTTCGTGGAACTGATGCGCGAGCGGTCGAGGACGCAAGTAAGCGACATCGGCCGGACGCTGAGCGATCCGTCTGCGTCTGCGGACGACATATTGAGCGCGTTGGAGCTCTGGGCGAAGACACTTGACGCAGAGCCCGAATGGTCTGTGCTGGGCGTTGAATTCAAGCTTCAGGGACGCCGCAATCCCGCTTTTGCAACGGCCTCACAGGCGTTGCTGGACGCTCATCGTGATGGCCTTGCCTACTGTATCGGGCAGATTTTCGCCAGGTTGGAAAGAGTGCCGCCCGAATCGCCGACCATACTGGCTGCGGCCTTCATGGGTCTCTCGCAAGGCCTTGCGCTGCAGCGCTCGATGCTGGCCGAGGTGCCCATTGGACATATGATCATGGTGTTCTTGCGCAGCTTGTTAGCGGCAGCGCCCCCTGTGCGCTGATCTCCAGGGGTTGAGGACGATAGTGGCGCGGGGCGGCTCGGCGATGCCGCGCCCTCAAGCGATTGTTTCACTCCGTCGAGGTACAGGCAGAGACTTTTTCCAGTGGCGAAGCATTTCTGGACTCGCTGTCGTCGGCGATTTTGTTCCTGCCTGTGTGCGTGATTGCAGATTTTCCAGATGCCAGGGATAGACGGGTTGGAACTGCAGCGCCGCATGGTGCGGACTGGCGTGCCGATCATCTTCATTACCGGAAACGACGATCCCGCCGTTCGCGAGAAGGCTCTCGCGCAAGGTGCCGCCGGCTGTCTGACCAAACCATTGGACGGCGCTGTATTGATCAGCGCTGCGCAAATAACGCTAGGCTCCCCTAACTTGCAGGGCGACTTACCGGGCAACCGCTCAATGCCCGTTCGAAACTTGAACCGATCCTCCTTAGACCAGGATGGGCAACAGGAACAATGCTTGGCGTAGCCTGGCTTTCATTGCGTGGACGATCGTTCTGCTGGTTCCTCCGGCTTGGCCGCAGCCGATAGCGCTTGCGCAAACTGCAGGCGCTGCCCGAACCTGGAAAAGACCCGTCGCTGCCGCTCCTGTCCGACGGCGGGCGCATCTCCGTCGGGTTCATACCGTTCGCGCATACGCGTCCCGAAGGCGGCCGGCCACGGCCCCGCCCAGAACCATCTGGCGAAGAGAAGGCCGTTACCAGCTCAACCGGTACCCCACCTGTCCAAAGACGTTCCGTCGGTATTCTCCACCTATGCTGTGTTCGTATTTCACGTTCGCATACAGCTCTGACCTCTTGCCGAGCTCGCCCGTGAGCCCGATGCCGATGTCGTACCAGGTCTTGCCGAGCTGATTGTCGAGCGTGGTGCCGCCGACCGCGACATGCCCCGGTGAGAAGAAGTCATGCAGCACGTCTGCGGTGAAGTAAGGCGTCACGCTCGAGGTTCTGGTGTCATTGCCCAGATTGGCCGTGAACGCCCTGAACCCGACACGCCCGCGCAATCCGTTAGTCGTGCTGGAACTGACTGGCGAGACACCATCATTAAAACGGTTCAGGTGCATGTATTGATAGAGCAGTTGCGCCTGAGGCTCGATTGCCACCCCCGTCGACCCAAGCGCGAACGGCTTGCCGATCTCGCCGGAAACGCCCGCGCCAAAACCGTGCTGGCTTGCGCTTTCGCCGAAGATATCGCCGTAACGGTTCTGGTAGTGCGTCAGCTGTCCGACGCCATCGAAGTAGCTGCCGTCAGGCAGGTACCTCGTCCAGTAGCCTCCGATCGACTGCGCCTGAGTTTCAACGATGCCGGTCGACTCCCCCAGCCCGGCTATGCTTCGCGCACTGTCGCTGAAAGAAGCAGAGGTCGAGCCGAAGGTCAATGTCGCGCCAGCATGCGTGGTTCCACGGTTGGCAGCGCGCGAAAGCGTCCAGTCCTTGCCGAACTGTGCGAAGAACGTGCGCTCGTCCGCCGAGAAGCGGTGGCCGGCATCGGCATCAAGGTTCTGCCCGCCAATACGCCCCCACATGCCGTTGCTGTGCGCAGGCTGCACCGCCTGACTGCTCGCAACGTCGCCTACCCGTTCGTGCAGGCGCCCAAGAAGAGTGAAGCCGTAATCGGCATTGAGCAGCGGCGTAAGGGAATAGCCGACCACCGCCGGCCGATAGGCGACAGGTCCCGGTGCGGCAGGAGCGGTGCTGGCCGGCGGCGACGTTGCGGGGCCTGAGGAAGCGGGCGGTGTCGCGGGATCGCCGGCATCTGCAGGCGCGGTCGGCGCCACGAACTGCGAGCGCAGGTACCAGTCGCTCGTGTCGGTGGCCCCGCCCTGGAACAGCATGTATTGGTAGGCGCCTGCCTGGACCGGTCCCGCAAGATGGAAACTGTTCGCCGCCGACGTTCCGTTGACCTGAACGACCTGAATGCCGTCGCCAGTGGTCAGTGCGCCCGTGCCCGACTGGTTGACCTTGATCGCCGTCGTGCCACTGGCATTTCCCCCGACGACGAGCCGGTCCGACTGCGATGCTGCGCCGCCTTCGTTGAGTAACGTGTTAAGGACGACCTGTCCGTTCGTCCCGGTGTAGTTGCCACCGACGCTCAGCACATTGCCAATCCTCCCGGAGGCAGCCGCGAGATTGACGATGCCGGCATTAGTCAGCTCGCCGCCGATCCGGAACGTGCCGGTGTTGCCTGAGGCGAACGATGCGAGGGCGTTCGCGGCGGCCACGGTGCCGCTGTTGTTCACCGAACCGGACACGGTGCCGTAGCCGCCGAGCGATGCACCGGCAGCCACACTCGTCAGGCCTGCGCCGGCAGATGCACCGGCGTGAGTCTCATCGCCGACCGCGAGCGTGCCTGCCATAACGTTCGTGGCACCCGTATAGCTGTTCGCGGCCGTCAGGACAGTCGTGCCTGTGCCCACCTGATTGACCGAGCCGGTCCCGCTGACCACACCATCGAACCTGAACGAATCGCTGCGATCGAAGGCGAGCGTGCCGTCATTCGTCACGTCGCCGACGATGCTGCCGCTCGTTCCGCCGTTGCCAATTTGCAGTGTGCCTTGCTGGATTGACCACGGCGTGGCAGTCGTGCCCGTGCCAGTCAGAGCCCAGGTGCTCGCGCCGGTTTTCTCGAAGATATTGAAATTCTGGTATTGCGCGGTCGCGCCGATCGCTGAGATGTCGAAGACATCGTTTGCCGTGCCGCCAAGGCGCAGCGTATTACCCGTCGACGCAGCGTTTGCAACAACGTTGCCCACAATCAGGGATCCCGCCCGGAGCTCAAGCGTAGCCGTACCGGTGTTGCCAGTGGCGAACTGCAGCGCGTTAGCCTGGCTGCTACCGGCCCGGATGGTGCCACTGTTCATCAGGCTGATGTTCCCGCTGTTCGCCTGGATCGCGGCGGCCCCGTTTCCACCGGCGATGGTGCCAGTGTTGACGACGGGTAGCGCTCCAGTTCGGGTAATGAGCGCGACGGCTCCGACATTGGCGCCCGTCAGGTCGGTACCACCGCGAATCGTACCGTTGTTGATCAGCGTCGTAGCGGCGCCGAGTCCGCCCACGTCGACGGCAACTCCAGCTCCTGCGCCTGCGCCGTTGGCGTTCCCTCCCTGGATAGTGCCGTTGTTCGTCAGCGTGGCGCCGTTCCTGAGCTGCACTGCGCTTCCTGAAATTCCGCCAGCAAGCGCGTCGCCACCGGCGATCGTGCCGCTGTTGACGAACAAACCGCCAGTCAGCCCCGCGCCTATGCCTCCACGCCCGCCCGCCCCACTACTCGCGCCACCGACAATCGTCCCCGCCAGTGTCAGCGTTGCAGTGCTGCCCGACCATCGGGTGTTACCGCCGCCACTGGTGCCAGAGAGCGTGAAGCCCCGGGTATCGACCGTCAAGGCCTTGGCGGGCGCGGGCAGCGCGGTGTTCCCGACCTGAAAACTGCTCCCCAGCAAGATGGTCGAGCTCGCGTCTATGGACGCATTGGCCTGGCCGATTGCCGCGCGCAATTCCGCCTCGCTGTTAACGGTGATGTCGAGAGCCCACGCTTGCTGCGGAAGCGTGCCGCCGACTGCAAGCGCCAGGGTAGAGAGGGCAAACAACGCGCGCCCCGTCGAATGACAACTGACCCTGCAGTTCAGGGGGCCGCCGTTCTTGCAGGAACGACGCGCGGCGCTCGTTCTCGCTGTAGCAACCACCGCACTCCGAAGCTTCCTGAAGTCAATCTCTTGCGCCTGGTATTTCATTTTCGTTCTTCGAGGTGTCCAGTACCGCGCACACTACCAGAGGTACTTCGCAAGATCTTAAACAAATGTCAACTATGGCGTGTGTACGACAAATCCAACGGGGCAGAGAAAATTCCTTTGGAGTTAACGGGCACATCCTGATGGAGAACCGCTCGGGGCTGGTGGTCGGCGCAAGCGCAATCGACGGTCGCACTTCGCGGCATGCGGGCTACCGGATCAGCCAGATCATCCGCAAACGAATCGAAGAGCATTTCGGCTGGGATAAAACGGTCGGTCGGATCCGGCAGACGGTCTATCACGGTATCAAGCGCGTCGACCAGCACTTCAAGCTGACGATGGTTGCGAGCAATCTGACCCGCATGGCCCGAATGCCAGGGGTGGTGCCGCA
Source organism: Paraburkholderia sp. RCC_158 (assembly GCF_041355255.1). NCBI lineage: Bacteria > Pseudomonadati > Pseudomonadota > Betaproteobacteria > Burkholderiales > Burkholderiaceae > Paraburkholderia > Paraburkholderia sp. RCC_158. The sequence goes on from NZ_JBFUPM010000012.1 coordinate 23,119, forward strand.
AGGAGCGGCGCGATGAGCCGTCACGGCGTGAAGACTGCGCGCCAGCAGGGCTGCATACGTGCGCATGCCCCGCGCGGATCGCGCGGCACACCGGTAATTCAGCGGGAAATTGCACGCGCAAGTCTCCTGAACGTAGCTTCGGTCGTCATGACGGGGCGCTTTTCAGCAGCCTGCTAGAGGGTGTTAGGCACTTTTCGCCAGACCTGGTACCCTGGCGGAGTGACAGAACGCAAGCCATACGTCACAGATGTCTCGGATGAAGAGTGGAGCTTTGCGGCCCCCTATCTAACGTTGATGAATGAAGATGCGCCACAGCGGCGGTATGAACTGCGCGAGATGTTCAATGCGTTGGGCTGGATGGCGCGCGCGGGTGCGTCGTGGCGTATGTTGCCGACCAATTTTCCGCCATGGGAGTTGGTCTACCAGCAAATGCAACGCTGGTTGAACGCGGGCTGCTTCGAGGCAATGGTCAGTGATGTGCGACCCGTCATTCGGGTCACGCAGGAGCGTCCGGGTCAGCCCAGTGCGGTGATCCTGGATGGGCGCACCCTGCAGTCCACCTGCGAGCGCGGACCGCGCGCGGGTTACGACGGTCACAAGCGCAAGGGAGGCGGCAAAGTCCATACGGCTGTCGACACGTTAGGTCTGCTGCTGGCGGTGCACATCACGCCGGCCAACGAGCAGGAGCGCGCACAGGCAGCCGAGCTTGCACGTCAGGTTCAGCAGGCAACTGCTCAGGCGGTAAAGCTTGCATTCGTTGACCAGGGCTATACCGGTGACACAACCCGACAGGCTGCGCATGACGAAGGCATCGAACTGCAGATCATCAAACTGCCAGAGGCGAAGAAGGGCTTCGTGCTGCTGCCGCGCCGATGGATTGTCGAACGTAGTTTCGGCTGATTCAACCGGTTCCGACGACTGGCGCGAGACTACGAGCGCCTACCTGAAACGTTAGCAGGCCTGCACTTCGTTGTCTTCGCCATGCTCATGCTTGTACATGTTGCGCCGACTGTCCAAGTGCCTAACACCCTCTGGGCTCAAAAGCGATGACGACAGCCCGGGGCTGGCTGGGCCAGCGCGTGTCGCGGCAAAAGCGCACGGGAGCCCTTCGATGTTGCTTCACGTTTATCCACCGCGTCTTGGGTTCTTTGACCGAATGCGAGGTCCGCGTCGATGGTGCCTGTTGCGCTGCTAGTCGTGAAGGACAACGAGAGCGGAGCCCTTGCCGTGGCCGCGTAGCTGCCCCTCCCGGCTATCTATCGGGTCCGGCGCCGTTCCGGGCGCGGGATGGCGCCGAAAGAGCAGAACTCCAAGCCATCGCTGAGATGACGATGGCAGAATGGGAGGAACTGGTTCGCCACTCCGACACACGTGCAAAGTCTGACTACGGCCGCGTCGAGGAAGCCGAATCGCTTAACACATTGATTCGGACAGCGGAGTTGTGTAACGGCCAGATGTCCTTCGCACAGTTAGCCGCACCCGCCGCGGAAGTCATCGCGATTAGCGGGCTCCTCTGAGAGCTTGCCGCAGACCGCTGCCCACATGGAAATGATGTCGCCATAAAGGAAAACCCGCCAGTTGCCGTTAAGCGAGTGTCGGCAGGCAAATTCTAAACAGCTCCGACGACACCATAGAGATCGTTACTGGATGTGGAGGCATGCAAGACCAATATTGCATGGAGCGTCGATGAATATCGTTTCCGGGGACCATCGCGGCTTGACAGGAGTGAAGGACGACAATCCGACGACAGTTGCCGGAAGTCCAGTGATACACCTGACTGCGTCGACAGAGGCGACAGCATCGATCGATAACCTCCTTCGAGCGTCGGGCGACCTTCTTCGCGGAAGAGAATGGGCATGGTATCGCGCGGGACAAAAACTACATCTGGCGGCGCATGCCCGCGCTCACCGGGTATGGCCGGAAGTTCTGGCCAATAATAAACTCAACGAGTTTTGCGAGGCGGAAGCTCTGCATTGCTGGCCGGCAGGACCCAGCGACCGCGCTTTCGGATGGCTCCTTGCACCGCCTGCGCAGCCGCATGAGGAGGCCCTTGCCGCATTCGCGAATGCGCTGGGAGTGCAACTGCTTGCGGACGCGCTCGCGCGCGCGCAGAAGACGCAGCAGGTACTGTACGAAATCGCCTACATAGCCAGCACTGTCCGAGAGCGCTCGGCTTTCCTGCTCGCCGTGCACCGACAGCTCGCGACGATAATCGACGCGGAAAACTTCTATCTCGCGCTGTATGAACAGGCAAGCGGACGCATCACCTATCCGTATTACGTCGATGTTATCGACGTTGAGGCGCTCGAGCCGGAAAGCTACGACGTCGTCGACCCGGACCGCCTGTCATTGACGGGCCATGTGCTGACCAGTGGACAACCGTTGCTGATCGACGCTGCGGGCATTATCGAGGCTGAAAAGCAGGGACGTTTCTATTGCGTTGGCGACCGCCCGGAATTCTGGATGGGCGCCCCGCTAAAAAATGCATCGGATGAAGTATTCGGGATGCTTGCCATGCAGGTGTACGACGTGTCGCGCAGTTATAGCGCCGAAGACCGCGCGTTGTTCCTGGTAGTCGCGGGTCACGTTGCAATGGCATTGGACCGAATTCTTCATCGCGCCAATCTGGAAGAGACCGTCACCCGGCGAACATCCGAACTGTCAGAAGTCAACACTGCGTTGCGTCAGGAGGTGGCGGAGCGCAAACGCGCGGAACATTTGCAAGGTGCGCTTTTCAAAATCGCGGAACTGTCTAGCGCGCCGGGAGACATGGTCGGGTTTTTCCGCGATCTCCATGGCATCCTCGGAGAACTGCTCGACGCGCATAACTTCTACATCGCGCTTTACGATGAGAATACCGAAACGGTTTCGTTTCCTTACTACGCCGATGAACTCGTTCACCATCAGCCGGCCCCGCGACGTCGCAAACGAGGTTTCACGGAATACGTGATCTCGCTGCGTCGGCCGTGTCTACTGAATCGCGCCGATGCAGAGTGCCTCATTCGCGAAGGAAAAGTGGAACTTGACCACGATCAGCTCAATCTACGTTCCTGGCTCGGCATCCCGCTTTTCGAAGGCGGCAACGTGCGGGGCATGCTTGCAGTGCAAAGCTACTCCCCGGACGTTCACTACACGCCGCGCGATCAGGAACTGCTGACCTTTGTTTCACGTCACATCGACACCGCGTTATCACGACGCAGCGCCGCCGATGCACTACATGCTGCCAACGTCGAGCTGGAAGCACGCGTCCAGGAACGCACGCGGGAGCTCGACGAGGCAAACGCGCAACTGTGGCACGAGAACTTTCATGATGCACTAACCGGCCTGCCTAATCGCCGCTATTTGCTCGAGCGGCTTGGTGCGGAATGGACGAGGCACCGCGACGCCGGGCAGCAACTGGTAGTAATGTTCCTCGACCTCGATCGCTTCAAAGTCGTGAACGACAGTCTGGGTCACCATTTCGGCGATCAACTCCTGGTGTCGGCGGCCACGCGGCTGCGTGATTGTCTCGCGGATAAATGCATGCTTGCGCGCCTCGGCGGAGATGAATTCGCGATCCTCTCCGCCGAGGCTTCCGTCGAAGACGCGATCGAGCTCGCCGAGCGGATACTGTCAGCATTCGACGTGCCGTTTTCTATCGGCGATCACGTGGTTTTTTCGTCATGCAGTATCGGCATTGTGTCCGCTGACGATGACTTTCACGGCGAACCGGCGGACCTGCTGCGCGATGCCGATACGGCGATGTACCGGGCGAAAAACGGCGGGCGTGACAGTTACGTGGTGTTCAATCAGGAATTGCGACGCCAGGTTTCGGATCAGATGCAACAGGAAGGCAGCTTGCGCGCTGCGCTCAAAAAAGACGATGAACTCGTGCCTTTTTTTCAGCCGATCGTCTGTACCGCCACCGGCCGCTTGACTGCGCTCGAAGCCCTGATTCGCTGGCGCCAGCCAGACGGCCGCGTGCTCACCCCTGGAGAATTCCTGCCTGCGATGGAAGGACTCCGGGTAATGGGTCGGCTCGATCTATACATGCTCAATCGTATCGCAGTGATACTCGCCCAGCCGGGGCTCGCCGGCTGGCCGCCCGTACATGTGAACTGTTCGAGTTACAGCATGACTCGCGAGGATTTTGCGGACGATGTCTTCGCGCTCCTCCAGCAGCACGGAGTCGCGCCGTCGCGCATCTGCCTGGAATTAACAGAGGGCGCGCTGATTGCGGAGCCAGAGATAGCACGACGTACGATGCAGCGTTTGGCCGATAACGGCGTGTCCGTGGTACTGGACGATTTCGGGACGGGTTTTTCGTCGCTCAGCTATGTCCACGAGTATCGCTTTAGCGGCCTCAAGGTCGACAAGTCGTTCACCTTCGGCCTATCGTCGAATCCGCGCACGCGGGCTATTGTCCGCGCGATCGTGCGCATGGCGGAATCGCTTGACCTGCGTGTAGTCGCGGAAGGTGTCGAAGATGCGATGACGCTCGCTGCGCTGCGCGAAATCGGCGCCGGGCAAGCCCAAGGCTATTACATCGCTAAGCCTATGCCGCTCGCCGCGCTGGTGGAAGCCCTTGATTCGGGCAAGGCGACGCAATGGGTCGCGCCGTCAGAGAAAATGTGATGGCCTCTGCGGTATAACCGCGTCGGCGCCAACTCGCTTCCCCGCGCGCCTGCTACGCGTTCTCAATGCGGTTTTCGCCTCGGCGTCCCAAGTCGAGTACTAAACGAGAGATGTGTCCTTCCGCGCCATCTGCGAAGCCCAACATAAGCTGACCGCTTCAGGCTTTCACCATCACGCTCACATTAGGCCAGGCATCTAGCGCGGGACATCACCGGGTGCGTCGTCAAAGCGGACGCGCGCGGCATGGATCTCCGGATAACGACGATCGGCCCAATCGATGAGCGCCGCCATCGGTTCCAACAGGGATTGGCCTAGTGCGGCCAAACGATATTCGACGGTCGGCGGCCTCGTTGAAAAAACATGGCGAGTGACGAGTCCGTCGCGCTCGAGATCGCGCAGTGTCTGGGTCAGCATGCGCTTGGAAATGTCCGGGATGGCCCGGTGAAGCTCACTGAAGCGCTGCGATCGCGTCGCGAGTTCCATGACCATGAGCATGCTCCATTTGTCGCCGATGCGGTCGAGCACGTCGCGAACCGCGCAGTGTGCCGGCTGGGCGTCGGCCAATTGACGCTGATATCGGCTGAATCTGTCGATCGCACTCTGGGACGTGCTCATTCGGGTTCCCTTTGACTCTTCTGGTAACAAAAAACTGCCTCCTTACGGCGCGGGGCAGAGGTCTCTATGATAGACCTGCCCTCAGACAAAGACCGTTCCTCACTCCGGCGGACCTCTAGACCGGGCGTTTGGTGGAGTCGCAGGATACTAATTTCAGGAGAAGTACATGTTTCTGGTTATGGGAATCACGGGACGCGTAGGCGGCGCAACGGCGCAACATCTTTTGGCGCAAGGCAGGAAAGTCCGGGCGCTGGTCCGCAATCGCGAGAAGGCGGCGAATTGGGCGGATCAAGGTGTGGAACTGGTCGACGGCGACTGGAATGATGCGGCCGCCGTAGAGAGGGCGCTCGAAGGAGTCGAAGGTGCATTTGTCATGCTGCCGGCGGTCTGGGCACCGTCGCCGGATTTCAGGGAAGCAAAGAGCGTGATCGCGAACTATGTCGAAGCGCTGGCCAGGGCAGTGCCGCCGCGGGTGGTTGTGCTGTCGTCGATGGGTGCGAACAGAACCAGCGGGCTGGGAATGATCACGGCGCTGTCGCTTCTCGAGGAGGGACTGCGCCACCTGACATTGCCGATCGCCTATGTGCGAGCCGGCGGCTTCTTCGAAAACTTCCTTTACGGCTTGCACGTTGCCCAGGACGGCACGCTACCCGTCTACTACGACCCGACGAGCCGAAAGTCGACCATGGTCGCAACCGACGATATCGGCGCCGAGGTGGCAACGCTGCTGACCGGGCCAGCGTGGTCGGGGCATCGCGTCGTCGAGCTTGGCTCGATGGTCAGCGCGGATGAAGTCGCCGCCCAACTGGGCGAAGTCTTGCAGCGCGACGTCAAGGCCTTTGCCATCCCGCGGGCCGGGTGGGCGGCATCGTTCGAACAGTTCGGCATTCCGAAGGGCCACACCGGACCGGCCGAAGCGATGTTCGATGCGGTCAACGCGGGCTGGATGGACCTCGGCGTCGCGGGCACGGAGCACGTCGCGGGCACGACATCGCCTCGCGATGTCTTTGCGGCGGCCTACAAGGCCACCACGGCATGAACAAAGTAGTTCGTATCGGCTCGTCGACCAGGCGGCCACACTGGTCTCGCGGCGCCCTCATTGCAGAAGGTAGAACGAATGTCCAAGATCTCCTGGCGCCAGATATTATTGCCTTTGGTTCTCGCGGCTTTTTTCGTCGTGGGATCACTCAGCAACATCGTCGCCCCGCGATCCATCTTCGAGGAATACCTGAAGTGGGGATATCCGCACTGGTTCCATTTCGTGACCGGTTCGCTGGAGCTCATGACCGCTGTTCTGCTGGCGCGAGCACGGACGCGGCTGTGGGGCTCGGCGCTCGGCTGCACCGTGATGTTGGCCGCGCTGGCAACCGTGACAGTGCACGGCGAATACGGACATGGGGTGGCGCCGCTTGTCGTCGCAACACTATCGATTGTTGTCGGATGGATTGCCTGGCGTAAACGGCTCGCTGCCGATTCAAAGGCTTTGGCCTAAACCTTGCGCGGTCTTCAAGAGCTTAAAAGCACGCGGGGAGTGCTCCTACCAACCAGTCAGTTTCAAATCCCAGTTAAAACGAAGGTTGACCTAACAGGCTGCGGAAATACCGACGACGGCAAGTCAGCGGATGAGTCGCATGAAACGTTATGCTGAGGAAGCCACTACCCTGAGAAATGATGCGCGGCGCCGACATCTTCACCGAGAGTTTGTTCACGATTCGTAAGCTGGAAGACTTTGTTCCAGCTGACCATCCGCTGCGCGCGATTCGCAAGATGGCCAACGCCGCGTTGTCGAAGATGAACGGCTTGTTTGCCGGCATGTATGAAGCTGACTTCAAAGGCGGCCGGCCGAGCGTAGCGCCGGAGAAATTGCTGCGGGCGATGTTGTTGCAGGTGCTGTACAGCGTGCGCTCCGAGCGGCAGTTGATGGAGCAGGTCCAATATAACCTGCTGTTGCGCTGGTTCATTGGGCTGTCGATGGACGATAGCGTGTGGGTGCCAACTGTGTTCACCAAGAACCGGGAACGGCTGATTAAACATGACGCGGTCATCGAGTTCTTCAATGAGGTGCTGGCCATTGCACAGCAGAAAGACTTGCTATCAGGCGAGCACTTCAGCGTTGACGGTACGCTGATCCAGGCCTGGGCCGGCCATAAGAGCTTTGTGCGCCGTGACGATGACGACCAGGCCAACGGCGATGGGGGCAACTTCAAAGGCGAGAAGCGTAGCAACGACACCCATGAGTCGAAGACCGATGCTGATGCACGGCTCTATCGTAAAGGCGGCACGGCCAGTGAATTGCGCTACATGGGTCGTACCTTGAGCGACAACCGCCACGGTCTGGTGGCCAATGCCGTGGTGACGATCGCTGATGGTTATGCCGAGCGCGAAGCCGCCAGGGCCATGATTAACGATGCCAGACAGGCGCTCGATGACCCGACGCGTGAGATTACGCTCGGAGCTGATAAGGGCTATGACGCCCAGGAGTTCGTGGAAGCCTGTGTGGACATGAAGGTCACGCCGCATGTGGCGCAGAACAAGTCGGGACGCCATTCGGCGGTGCCGGATGCGATTGCCCAAAGCGAGGGCTACGCCGTCTCACAGCAAAAGCGCAAGCTGATCGAGCAGGGATTCGGCTGGGCCAAGACCGTTGGGGGCATGCGTCAGGTGATGGTGCGCGGCCTGAAGAAAGTGGATCAGATGTTTGTGCTGACGATGGCGGCGTACAACCTGGTTCGTATGCGCACCTTGGGACAAATCCGTACTCAGGTGGCGCAATAAGCTAAATCGGGGCTAAAAACGGCATCGACTAGCCACCAGAGACGGGAATCGGGCAATCAATTCCCGGATGGTGGAAAAAGCGACTCCAGCTTCCCCGTCGGGAGGAAAGTCGCTCGTGATTGCTTCGGGTATTTCCGCAGCCTGCTAGGGGTGAATTACGATGAGCGCATGGGGGATTTGCTACGGGTCACCCTTGTTATTAGCGAGCCTTCGCAGCGGCGATTGACCGGCGCTCAACTGGCCAGCAATTCGACAGCAGCATCGGACGGGGGGCAGAATCAGGAAGCGGCGATGACTGCTGTGGTTAGCAAGTGATGGTGCTCTGTCTGGGCGCGGCGTGATCGCCATAGTGATACGGGGACGCTTCGTGAAAGTACGTTGACACCGAGATACAGCGGCGTGAACAGCGTGTAGCGCGCGCAGTTGACTTTCTACGCCGTCCGATATTTACTTTTTCCCTTATGACAATTTGATTTCGGCACGCGGCTGTGCGGCATTCGGCGCGGTGATTGGTCGCGCGCGGGTTCGGATAATTCGCGTTTCGCGAGTTTTTCCGCGCGATACCCGACTTCCCGTAAGAGTCAGCTGCCGTTGCATATTTTCAACAAATAGACCTTTTGGCTTCGCGAATCGTTAATTATTTTCAAACGAATGTGGCTTGCTGGCGATCTTCCGAGGCAGTAAAACGTTTGCGCAAACGTATTGCGATTCCATACGTCGTCTGTTTTATGATGTTCGGCCCACTTTGAATACGCGAAGCGAGTTTTCGGCGAAAAAATATACGTGCGCTTACACAAGAGTGCGACTAGAATGCGCAGCCTGGACGAGGGCTGATGATAAATCCGGTCCAATGAAATGGTGGCCGTAATAGTGCAGCTATCCGAGTTAGTCTGGGAAATCGTTTAAAACGCGGTGTGTCGCGTCGGGGTGTCGGGTGAAAGCCAGGAAAATGCTGCCTTAATCGTCGGTCAGAGAAAGACCAAAAAAGCGAACAAAAAATATGACACCGGGGTTTCAAACGATAATCGAGGGGCAATCGCCGCTTCGCGACGTGCCACATGGGCTGTCGAGGCGGCAGCGCAAACTGTGCAGACGGGTTTATCCGCAACTGGCGATGCGTGCTTTGCAGTGCGCCGTTGTGGCGGCGCTTGCTACGATTTCCATCGGCGGAAACGCTCAGCCCGCGAAAGTGCAAGGCGCACCCCTGCCAGCACAGGCACAGAAAAAAGCGCAAGGCGCACCGCGCGAGGCGCCATCGGTCAATGTCGCATTTTTCGACGGCGCCAACATGCCGGTCTATCTTCTACAGGCTTTCGACGCAGTGGTCGTCGATCCCGCCTACGATTTCAATCCCCCGGAACATGTGCTGCGCCATACCGCATGGCTTGCGCGAACGCATCCCGATGCAAATGCCGGCACAGCCGATGCGTTCGTTGCCCGCCAGATCGAGCCGCTGTGGCAACGCGGTTATCGCGGCTTTCTGCTGGATACACCGGATGCTATTGCCTCCGTCGACGCAATCCACGCTGCGCATCCAGGCGCGCTCCTAATCGCTGGCGGCGCCGACGCGCTGAAGCTCGCCGCGCCGCATGCCAAAGCGCTGTATGCGGTCGTCGGTGCTTCGCTCATTCGCGGCGTGAGCGCCAACGGCGACGGAGACGCCGTCGTCTCGGCGAACGATAGCGCCGCGCGCATTGTCGCCGCTCAAGCGTTCATGCAGCAGACGGGGGTGCCTGTGCTGTCGGTCGAATACTGCGCCGCGGACGACCGTGCATGTGCGCGCAAGACGGCCGCGCAGGTGGTGGCAACGGGCGTGACGCCGTACGTGACCAACGTCAGGCGCAACGTGGTGGGTATCGGCGCAATCGAAGTTCTGCCGCGCAAAGTGCTGATCCTGCAGGACACCGGCGACGACCTGTTGCTCGATGAAACGCCCGGCGTGCGCGATCTGGCGACGCCGCTGAACTATCTCGGCTACGACGTCGAGTACGCGAACGTGAAGGACCCGCTGCCCGATGGCATCACGCTGGACCGTTACGCCGGCGTCGTTGCGTGGCTGCAGGGCACCGGCACGCAGGACAGCGCGGCGTGGCGCAACTGGGTGGATGCTCGCATCGCCTCCCACGTGCCCGTTGCGTTTCTCGGCCAGTTCGGTTTCGATGCGGCCGCCGACGAAGGACCCGCGCTCGACCTGCAAGCGGTGTCAGGTCCATTCACCGACAAGGTGGATGTGGTCTCGCGCGATCGGATGATCGGCTTCGAAGTTGATCCGAAGCTGGGTCCGCGGGATCTGACCGGCGTGCGCGTCGGTGCCGCGAGCCGGCCACTGCTGCGGGTGCAAAGCGGGGATGCTATCGTCGACCCGGTCGCGATCACCCCATGGGGCGGCTTCGCGATGAGCCCATACACGGTCGTGTCGCTCAACGGCATCGACCAGGAACGCTGGGCGATTCAGCCCATTTCGTTTCTCACCGCCGCATTGCGTCTCACGCAGATGCCGTCGCCGAGTGTGACGACGGAAAACGGACGGCGACTTTTCATGTCGCACGTGGACGGCGACGGTTTTGCGTCGCGCGCCGAATTCCCCGGCGCCGACTACTCAGGCGACGCGCTCTATCAGCAGATTTTCACGCGCTACAAAGTGCCCATGACGCTCTCCGTCATCGAGGGGGAAGTCGGCCCCACGGGCCTCTACCCCAAGATTTCGCCGCGTCTGGAGGAGATCGCGCGCAAGATGTTCGCGCTGCCTTATGTCGCGATCGGCACGCATACCTATTCGCATCCGTTTGACTGGGGCAGTGTGGATGCCACGACCGGCCAGCGGGTAGACCGCGGCGGCGGCGATACCGCATTCTCCCTGAACATTCCGAATTACACGTTCGACATCGATCGCGAGGTGACCGGCTCGATCGATTACATCAACACGCGCCTCGCGCCGCCCGGCAAGAAGACGACCATCCTGCAATGGCCGGGCAACTGCAAGCCGCCCGCAATCGTGATTCGCAAGGTGTACGCGGCGGGCGTCGCCAACGTGAACGGCGGCGATACCGTCATTACGAAGAGCGCGAGTAGCTGGACCAACATCGCGCCCATCGGCGTGGATAAGGGGCCGGGCGCCTACCAGGTCTACGCGCCGAATCAGGACGAAAACGTCTATACGAACGACTGGCTCGGCCCGTTCTACGGCTTCACGCGCGTGCTCGAAACCTTCGACATGACGGACAAGCCGTTGCGCTTCAAGCCGATCGATCTGTACTACCACATGTATAGCGGCACGAAAATCGCCTCGCTGCGCGCGCTGGACCAGATATTCACGGCGGTGCTCAAACAGCCCGTGCTGCCGGTGCAGATGACCGACTACACGGAAAAGGTGCTCGACTGGCGTTCATTCGCCGTCGCGCGCGCCGTGCATGGCGACACCGATGCGCGTGCCGGTGCGGGCAACCGCGCGGGCGACGACTGGATCGTGCGCGGCAACGGCGAAGTGCGCGAGCTGCATTGGCCTTCGACGAGCACGCCGGATCTGCGCGCCTCCACCGGCGTCACCGGGTACTCGGCGGGACCGGACGGCATCTACATTCACATCGCGGACGGCGCCGCACGTGTGTCGTTCAACCCCTCGGCTGGCCGCGAAGCGGTTCCGACGTCGGGTGCATGGCCCTACATCACCGAAGCTAATGGTTTCGTGCGCAACTTCAGGCGCGAGCCGAACGGCATGTCCTTCGAATTCGGCGGCTATTACCAGCCGTTCGTCCGCCTGGCCGGTGCGCAGAGCTGCAGCGTCAGCGTGGCCGGACGCCGGGTCGCCACGCGCCGCGAAGGGGATACGGTGCGCTTCGATACGCCGGCGGCCGCAAGTCTGCAGGTGAACTATCAGCCCGTCGAGATTTCCTGTGAGCGCTAAACGTCTTCGTATCGCACCGGCCTGGCTCGTCTATCTGCTGGCGGGCGTCGTTCTGCTCGCGCTGTACGGCGTGTCGCCGCGCGGCGGCTTGCGCCAGCGCGTCGCCTCGGTAGGCGCGCCCAACGAACTGAGCGTCGCCTACCTGGAAGCATGGTCGCGAGTGCGGCCCGACAACGAGGAATTCCTCGCGCTGCTCGGCGCGCAATATTCGTATCTTGGCCGCACCGCCGATACCGAGCGGATCGCCGCGCGCATGGACGCGCTTGGCACCGACGACATGCGGCGCAGCGCTACGATGCTGCGTCTTTCGACGGCGGAACAGCGCACCTTTGCGACTACCGAGGACGATCCGCACCGCGCGGTCGAACTGGCCGGCTTCCGCGCGAAGCTGAAAGCGGCGGCGCACCTGCAATGGGCGCCGAAGGACGTCGAATGGCTTGCGCAGCGCTCGGCTGCCGCCGGCCTGCCCGACCTTGCGATGCAACTCTACGCACGGCTCTCGGCGAACGATCGCGAGGGACGCACGAAATGGGACACGCAAATCACGCGCTATGCGCTTCAGGTCGGCGATTATCGCGCGGCCGCGGACGCATGGTTCCGTCAGCAGGCGGCAGCGCATACGGTCGATGAACAACGCCATTGTTTCGTGGCCGGCATACGCGCGTTGCAAGCGGGCAATCTGCTCGACGATGCGCTCGCCGCGGCGGACGCGCACGCAGGCAAGCTCGTCGACGATCCGGGCACGCTCGTCGTATTGCTGAGCGTTGCGCGCGCAGCGAACCGGCCGGCGGCGGTTGACCGTTACGCGAAAATGTTGGCGCGCTATGCGTCGATAGCACCGCACGACGAGTCGCCGCAAGCGCTGCCTGCTCACACCGCAAGCTACGCGTACATGGACGGCCCCGTCGCGGTGAATAGCGGTTTCCTGCGCGCGAGCCGGCGCGCGGCAGGCGGCGGCGTCGAAGGGCAGGGCGCGGTGCGGGTCGTCCGGGTCTCGACCGCATCGGCCGGATCGGCTGCAACTGCTGCAACTGCTGCAACTGCTGCAACTGCGACGAAAGCCGCGAGCACACCGGCAGCGGCAGCGCCGTCAGCCGCAGCGCTTTCATCCGCAAGGTCCGCTGGTGGCGCGGGCATAGCGGACACCGTGTTCCAGGCGTTCGTCGAATCAGGCGACTTGCCGAACGCACAGAAGATTGCCGCGCAAGAGGTGCAGCGCGACCCGCGCTCAGCGCTGTGGGTCAAGCGGCTCGCCCAGGTGGCCGAATGGAACAGGCACCCGCCGCTCGCGCTCAAGTCCTGGCTCGAATATGCGCAGGTGTCGAACGACCCCGTCGGCTGGCAGAACGTGCTGCGAATCGCACCCATGCTCAACGACGACGAAGCGTATCTGGTCGCGCTGGTTCATCAGGCTCACGCCACACCCGGCGACATGAAGCTGGTGGACAGCGTGATTGCCACCTACGAGCGGCTTGGCCGCCCTGACGACGGTCTGTCCTTCCTCCGCTCGTTGCCGCGCGGCGCAAACGGCGACGCAATCGATCAGCGCATCGGCACGCTTGCCGAACGCGCCGGCCACGACGACCAGGCGCTCGCCATCTACCGGGCAGTCCAGGCGCGCCATCCGGACGACGCGACGGCGGCTCTGCGCACCGCGAGCGTTCTGTATCGGCAAGGCGACTATCGCGCCTCGCTGGCCGCGTTGAAGTCGGCACGCGCGGGCGCAAAAGCCGGTGACGAAATCTTCTGGCGCAACTATGCGGAACTGGCGCGGTTGCTGCAACGCGATGACGACGCCAACGAAGCGTATCGCCGTCTGCTCGCCAACGGTACCGCGACGTCGGAAGATCTGGGCGAAATGACGGACTTCTACGATCCCTATCCGATCGACGCGGGCCGCGTTGCTGAATTGCGTTTTCGGCGCGAGCACACGGCGCGCGCCTTGCGCGACGCGATCTACTACTACCTGGACGCACAGGCGCTGGACCGTATCGCCACACTGCTGGACGGCCTCACGCCGCAGGAGCGTGTGACAGCGGAGTCGTCGCCCGCGCTGCTCGGCGTGCGCGCCGAATACTACCGGCTCGTGGGGCAGCCGCAAAACGCACTCGCCGATCTTAAGCGGGCGGTCGATCTTCCGGGCGCGGGCTCCGACGTGAGCGCGGCGTATCTATGGACGCTGGTCGACTACGGCAGCGACGCCGATCTGCGGGCGGCGCTGAAGCGCTGGCGCGGCAGCGCCGCTCAGAGTTCCGCGTTGTGGGGACCGTTCGCCGCAGCCGAAATGCGCCTGAATCGTCCCGTCGCGGCGCTTGAGTATCTGCGCCGTCAAACCGGCGTGATGTCACGCGATCCACTGTGGCTGCTTACCTATGCCGACGCGCAGGAACAGTCGGGCCATGCGGGACTTGCGTGGACGATCCGCAAGAAAGTGTGGCTGCAACTTCAGGACGAACAGGCCAAGCTCGCGACGCCGCGCAATGCCCAACGCGCGTCGATGCGCGGGCGCACGTTGCAGGACGCAGAAACAGTGGCCGATCTGCGTGGCCGGCGCGTCACGTTGTCCACCGAGTTCGCAACGGGCGACACGTCGGCTGCGCTGCTCGACGGGCTGATGTCGAATCATGCGACGCCCGCCGACACGGCACAAACGCGGCGCACGCTGATCGGCGCGGTGAAGGGCCTGCCTGGCGGCGCGCCGATGCAGGGCGCGGATTTGCCGCAAAACGCACGCGTGCGGGGCGCGGTCGCAAAAGACGTGGCGATTGCGTGGGCACTGTCGCACGAAAGCAATCCGCTGGCGAAGCGCTGGCTCGCGCAGCAATACGCCGAGCGCCTGTCGCGGCCCGCCGACGCGCGTCTGACAATCGCCCTCGCCGAAAACGACGTGCCCGAGATGACGCGCCTGCTCGACGAGGAGCGTTCGCGACTGCCCGTCTACGACCGCATCGATGCAACGATTGCCGTGGACAAGCCGGACCGCGCCCAAGAGCTGGCATTCGACGCGCTTGGCGGCGCGCCGGAAGATACCGAACTGCATACCCGCGTGACCGAGACGGCGCTCGACTGGCCGCAATCGATAGACGCGAGCGTCACCAACTACGTCGAACATCCGCTCGACTATGTGGAGACGACGCTTGCCGGCAGCCGCAAGATCGCCGAGCGATATCTCGTCGGCGTGACGGCGGTCCAGCATTTCCAGCATTCGACCGACATCACGCAACTGGTCAACGTCCCCTCGGTTGACCGCTGGCTCAACATCTATGGCGAGCGGCGCACGCGTGACACGTCGCTCACGGTCACGGGCGGCCGGCGCATTGCATCCACCTCGTTTTACACGCTCGATCTGGCAGGCGAACTGGGCCGCAATTCGCCCCTCACGCTCGGCCTGCGCGCCGGCCGCAATCAGGTCGCGGACGAAACGCAATCGCTGCTGGTGGGCGGGATGAAGGACAACGTGATCGGCGATTTCACCTATCGCATGACGCAGCACATAACGTTCTCGGGCAGCGTGGAGGCGGATCGTTTCTATAGCCAGGCCCGCACGTATCTGGGCAGCGGGGTGCTGTCGACGGGCGAGGTCAGTTACCGGATCCGCACGCAATATCCGGACTACACGCTGCGCGCGCTGATTACGCACGGCGGCTACGGCGCGAGCGGGCAGGCCGACCCGCTGATCTCGCGGCTGTTGCCCGTGGCATTGCAACCGGCGACTCCGCGCGACTTCATGCCGGACACCTACACGCAATACGGTTTCTTTTTCGGCGCGGGCAACGATCTGCTCGAACAGTACACGCACCGCTGGCGTCCTTTCTTCGACGTCGGTCTGCTGCACGATTCGATTCAGGGCTGGGGGCCGCAATTCAGCGCGGGCATTGCAGGGACGGTGTTGGGCAACGACCATCTCGCCGTGTTTCTGCAACACCAGCGCGTGTCGAAAATCGGCACGCCGGTCACGGTACTGGGCGCGCGCTACAGCTGGTACTACTGATTACTGATCCGTTCTACCGATACTGCGGGCTAGCGCGCCCGCGACAAAAACAACCTTACTGAGGAGTGGTTCGATGAACAGCATGAATAGAGGGTTCGGCCTCGTCAAATGGTCCGCGCTGGTCGCGGTGTCGGCGCTGTTGCTGGGCGCCTGCGGTTCGATCCGTCAAAGCGGATCGCCGGCGCTTGCCGCTAAGGACCCGGTGGCGATCGTGTCGATGGCGAACTTCACCGAGACGCCCGCGGCCGGCAGCAGCGCCGCGGCGATCGCGGCGAATACGCTGCGGGCCAACGGTCTGACCGACGTGCGGATCGCGCCGGTCGATCCTTCCGCGAACGTGATGTTCGATACCGCGCAGCGCGATCTGGGCGAGAAAAAGCTCGCATGGGCCCGCGAGCAGCACGTGAAATACGTGCTGACCGGCGCAGTGGAAGAGTGGCGCTACAAGGTCGGCGTGGACGGCGAGCCGGTGGCGGGCGTCACGTTCGAGTTGATCGACGTCGCGTCGGGCCAGGTCGTGTGGAGCGCCACGGGGTCGAAAAGCGGCTGGACGCGTTCGAGCCTGTCGAGCGTTGCATCGTCGCTGATCGGCAGCCTGTTGTCGCCGCTGCGCGTACGCGGTTGATGGTCGCGCCGCCTGGCGCACGCATGCTGTCATCTGTATCCCGACACATCATGAGGAGTCGGCTGTGAATACCGTCACCGCGCAATCCGCCACCAGTGCGGCGAAGCCGCGTCACTCGAATCCGTTCGGAAATCTGGGCGCGCTGCGGCGCTTCGTTGCACCCGCGGTGACGCGGCCGTTTTCCGTTGTCGAGACGATCGTCTTCGTCGCGGTCATCGGCGCGCTGTGCTGGACATTCGACCGCAACGATCCGTTTCTGCTGCACGCGGGTTTTCCGTGGCTGTGGTTCGCGCCGCTGATCGTCGCGCTGCGCTATGGCACGCTGCTCGGCCTGCTGGCCTGTGCGATGCTGATCGGCGCATGGCAGGTACTGATGCACGGCAGCGCCGAAGCCTGGCCGACGCTGTTTTTCACCGGCGGCCTGTTGCAAACGATCGTCGCGGGGCATTTCGGCGATACGTGGGGCAACCGCGCGCAACGCGCGAACACGTTGAACGACTATCTCAATGACCGGCTCGTCGCCATCACGAATAGCCATTACCTGATGCGCCTGTCGCACGAGCGGCTCGAGAAGGATCTGCTGTCGAGACCCACGACGCTGCGCGATTCGATTACGGAACTGCGCCGTCTGTCGGTCGTGCACGGCCTGGATCAGGCGCCGGCCGCGCCGGATCAAAGCGACCAGGCAGGCATGCCAGGCGCGCATGCGCTGCTCGAATTCGTCGCCCAGGCATGTCAGATCGAAGTGGCCGGGCTCTATCCGGTGCACGGCGGCAAGATTGCAGGGCAAGCGCTCGCTCGTATCGGCGACGCGTTCGATCTCGATCCGCACGACGAACTCGTCGCACGCGCGCTCGACACCCACGCGGTCGCCCATCTGAGGAGCGACGGGCAGCCCGTCACCAGCTCGGCTTTGCTGGTGTGCGCGCCGGTGATTTCGGCGGATGGCCGGCTACTCGCCGTGCTGGCGATCAGGCGGATGCCGTTCCTGTCGCTGAATTTCGACAATCTGCAACTGCTGCTCGTATTGCTCGGCTATTACGCGGACGGCGTCGAGCATTCTGAGCAGGTGCAAAAAATCCTGCGTTCGGTGCCAGACTGTCCATACGAATTCGCGCTCGACGTCAGCCGCCTCACGCGCCTCGAACGGGCGGCAGGCGTTACATCGTCGCTGGTCGCGCTGGTATTCCCGCACGACGATGAAGGCGATTCGTTCTTCGAACACGTGATGCGCCGCCGCCGCGCGCTCGATCTGATGTGGCCGGTCAAGTCAGCGGGGCAGTCGGTGCTGATCAACCTGATGCCCGTGACGGATGCCACGGGCGTGGACGGTTACCTCGCGCGGATCGAAAGCAGCCTGCGCGCGCAGTTCAATCTCGATCTGGAAGGCGCGCGCATCGGCGTGCATACGCTGCATCTTGGCGGCGACCCCGGCCCGGCGCTCAAGCGTCTTCTCGTGCGTAGCGGCATCGAGGTCTGACGCCATGTCCGTAAAGACCAACCGCCGCGCCTCGTCCACGCATCGTGCTATCGCAGCAGCGGCCGCCGCTGTCGGCCTCGTGCTCGGGGGCATCGTGCAGTACGCGCTGATCTGGCGCATCGCGGGGACACAGACAGGTTTCGATCCGCTGTTGCCGGTCGTCGCCATCAATCTGGTCGGCGCGGCCTTGCAGGCGCTGTTTTGCCGCGCGCTTCTGCCGTTGCACTATCGTGAGCCGCGCGGCTGGAGTTTGCTGCTGTTGTGGCTGGCATGCACGTTCGTGCCGCTCTTCGGCGCGCTTGTCGTGCTCGCGAGCTGTCTGTGGGCCGCGTGGTCGCCGCGTGCGAATAGCGGCGACCCAATGGACGACGTCCCGGCGCCCGAGTTCGTTACTTATCTGATGTCGCGTGTGTCGCATGGCGGCGGCGCACGTTTGCAGGCGCGTATCGTCAACACGCAGGTCAACGCGACCGACCGGCTGTCCGCACTCGTCGCCATTCAGTCCATGCCGACGCGCACCACGGGCACTCTGCTGCGCGAACTGCTTGCAGACCCCGTGGAAGACGTGCGGCTGATCGCTTACGGAACGCTCGATCAGGCGGAGAACGAAGTCACGCAGCGCATCCTGCAGAGCGAGCAAAGCCTCGAGACGGCCACGACCGATGCGCAACGTCGCGCGATCAATCGTCAGCTAGCCGAGCTGTATTCCGAATTGATCTATCAGAACCTCGTGCAGGGCGCGGTCTACCGGCATACGCTCGAGCAGGCCGACCGCCATGCCTGCGCCGCGCTCGAAATCGACGACGGCGACGCCGCCCTGTGGATGATCCGCGGCCGGCTTTCGCTTGCCAACGGCGCGGCGGACGAAGCCGCCGCACACATGGCGCGTGCGCAGGCGCTCGGCTTTCCTCGCGAGCGTCTCGTCCCATGGCTTGCCGAAGTTGAATATCTGCGCGGCGATTTTGCGCGCGTGTCCGAACTGCTGGCGTCGCTCGGCAATGCCGCGACGCTGCCCATGCTCAAACCTGTCGCGCGTTACTGGTCAACATGAAACCTTCACTGCTGCGCCGCGCCGCGCAAGCCGATGTCTGCCTGCTGCTGGAAGGCACGTTCCCGTATGTGCGCGGCGGCGTGTCAAGCTGGGTCAACGAAATGATCCGCTCTTATCCCGAACTGCAGTTCTCCATCGTATTCGTGGGTAGCCGCGAAGATGATTACGAAGGCGCCGCGTATGCGCTGCCGGATAACGTCGTGCATTTCGAGGCGCACTATCTGTACGAGGCCGCGCCTGCGGATGCGCAGCTGGCGCGTGAGATTCCGGGCGACGCGGAAGCGTTCGCCCGCTCCGCGGCCTTGCACGACGCATGGCGCAATCGTGGCGCCGCGGACGCGGGTGTGCTGATGGCCGACATGGTGCAACTGATCGGCGACAACGCGCCGCTGAGCGAGGAGCAGTTCCTGTCGAGCCGTGCCGCATGGGACTTTATCGTCGACCAGTACAACCGGTATTGCACGGACCCGTCGTTTACCGATTACTTCTGGACCGTGCGGATCATGCACAAGCCGCTGTGGCAACTGGCGCGCGTGGCGCAGCAGTTGCCGCCGGCGAGGGTCTATCACACAGTGTCCACCGGTTATGCGGGCTTTCTCGGCGCACTCGCCCACTACCGGACGGGGCGGCCGCTGCTCGTGTCCGAACACGGCATCTATACCAAGGAACGCAAGATCGATCTGCTGCAAAGCCAGTGGATTCGCGACAACCGCGGTGCGTTCGAGCGCGACATTTCCCGGATCAGCTATTTCCGCGAGCTGTGGGTGCGCTTCTTTGAAGCGCTGGGCAAGCTCGCGTACGACGCCGCTGACGACATCGTCGCGCTGTACGAGACCAATCGCCAGCGGCAGATCGCCGACGGCGCACAGGCATCGCGCACGCGCAACATTCCGAACGGCGTCGACGTCGATGCGTTCGCGCCGCTCATCGAAAAGCGCGCCGTGCGTGCGCGCAACGTGGTCGCGCTGATTGGCCGCGTGGTGCCGATCAAGGACATCAAGACTTTCATCCGGGCGCTGTTCATCGCGTCGCGAAGCATGCCGGACATCGAGGGCTGGATTGTCGGTCCGGAGGAGGAAGACCCGTCGTACGCACTGGAATGTCATGCACTCGTGCAAAGCCTCGGGCTTGCGAAAAACGTGAAGTTTCTCGGCTTCCGGCGCGTCGATGAGATCTTGCCGCAAGTGGATGTGATAGCGCTGAGTTCGATCAGCGAGGCATTGCCGCTCGTCGTACTCGAAGGCTTCGCAGCGGGCGTGCCCGCGATCACGACCGACGTCGGCTCATGCCGCCAGCTGATTGAAGGCTCCGGCGACGAAGACGCCGCGCTGGGTTTCGCGGGCAGTGTCGTGCCGATCGCCAATCCGGCCGCGTTCGCGCAGGCCGTGCTCGAACTGCTCGGCGACGAGCCGCGCTGGCTAGCCGCGCAGCAAGCCGGCATTGCACGCGTGCGCCGCTTCTATACGAAGAAACAGATGATTGAACAATACCGCGTGCTGTACCAGCGCCTGACGGCGGCGCCCACCCGGGCTGGCGATGCCGACGGCCAGGCCGCGGCCCGCGGCGGCTGTCCGGTGCACCATGGCGCCGTTGCAGGCACGCCGGCTCAATCGCAAGGAGTGAACTGATGGCGGGCATCGGTTTCGAGCTTCGCAAGATACTGAAACACCAGACGCTGACCGGCGTTGCGCGCGCCTATGCGTACGCCGGACTCATCAGCTCGGGCCCGCTTATCCTGTCGATATTCGGTATCCTGATCATTGGTCTTTTGAGCCTGGCGTTTGTGATACCCAAGTATGCGATCGTGCAGTTCCAGGTCTCGGTGACGTATCTGATCGCATGCAGCCTGATCCTGACCGGGCCTTTGCAACTATCGTTCACGCGGTTTATTTCAGACCGTCTGTTCGAAAAGCGCGACGACCTCGTGCTTTCCAACTATAACGGCGTCGTCCTGGTATCCACGTCGGTCGCCGGCCTGCTCGGCGTGATCGCGGTCACGTTCGGTTTTCGCGGCGAGCCGCTGATCTACCGGCTTCTGATGGTGGCGGGCCTCGTCGTTGTCAGCAATATCTGGATCGCGGTGATTTTCCTGTCGAGCGTGAAGCAGTACCGGCAAATCCTGTATGTATTTGCGCTTGGCTACGGTTGCACGGTGGCGTTCGCACTCATGCTCAATCGTCATGGACTGTCTGGTCTGCTCGGTGGTTTCGTCGCGGGGCATGTCGTGCTGCTCGCTGGTCTGTCCGGGCTTATCTACCGCAACTACCGCAGCGCGCGCTTTATTTCGTTCGAGGTGATGGAAAAACGCTTTGCGTATCCGAGCCTCGCGCTGGTGGGATTGCTGTTCAACCTGGGTGTGTGGATCGACAAGTTCATGTTCTGGTATGCGCCAGAGACGGGCGCGCAGGTGATCGGACGGCTGCATGCGTCGGTGATCTACGACATTCCCGTGTTCATTGCATACGTATGCGTGATGCCCGGCATGGCGACCTTTCTCGTACGTATCGAGGCGGACTTCGTCGAATACTATGACCGTTTCTACGATGCGGTGCGCAGCGGCGCCACCCTGCGCCACATCAACGACATGCGCGACATGATGGTCAGCAGCGTCCGGGCAGGGCTGTACGAGATCGTGAAGATCCAGGCGGTCGTGCTGCTGATGATTCTCGCCTTCGGGCATCTCGTGCTCGAAGCACTGGGCATCTCGACCTTGTACATGCCGCTTCTGATCGTGGACGTGATCTCGGCCAGCCTGCAAGTGCTACTGCTAGGTTTGCTGAACGTGTTTTTCTATCTGGACGGGCGACGCTCCGTGCTCAAGCTCACGGCTGGCTTCGTCGTGCTCAACGGTCTGTTCACCGCCATCACGCTTAAACTCGGCCCGGATCTTTATGGCTACGGATTCGCGCTGGCGCTGCTGGTCGTGGTGGTGATCTCCGTTATCACGCTCGACCGGAAATTCAATTCGCTAGAATACGAAACTTACATGCTGTGAGAATGAGTCGCGGGTGAGCACCAGCAAGATGAAAGAGCAATCGGGTTTGATCGGGCAGGTTCAGGACTGGCGTGTTGCGCTTCGCGCGCTGCTGCGTCTCATCGGCAGATTTGCGCGCATGATGACGCTGGGCGCGATGGCCTCGGTCTGCCATGCGCAGGGAGCGGCCGAGGGGCCCCGGGGGCCTTCGGTTGCGCTTTACTATGGGGTGAATCCTCCCGTCGAAGATCTGGCCTCGTTCGACGTGGTGGTGCTGGATGCCGATGCGCAGTTCAATCCGCGGGCGCACGCGAAGCAGCATGCCGCCTGGTTCGCCTATGTCAGCGTGGGCGAGGTGAATGCCGAGCGCGCCTATTACAGCCAGATACCGCCCGCCTGGATGCGCGGCGTCAACGAGGCATGGGCTTCGCAGGTGATCGATCAGACGGTGACCGAATGGCCCGCATTTTTCGTGGATGAAGTCATCACGCCGCTGTGGAAAAAGGGCTACCGGGGCTTTTTCCTCGACACGCTCGATTCCTATCAACTCATTGCCAGAACGCCCGAGGCGCGTGCGGCCCAGGAAGCGGGGCTCGTCCGGGTCATACGCGCGATCAAGGCCCGTTATCCGAAAGCCAGGCTGATCTTCAACCGGGGTTTCGAAGTGCTGCCGCAGGTTCATGAGCTCGCCTACATGGTCGCCTTCGAATCCTTGTATCGCGGTTGGGACGCGGGCAAGCAGCGTTATGTCGAAGTGCCGCAAAGCGACCGTGACTGGCTGCTCAACCAGGCGGCGTTGATCCGCGACAGGTACAGACTGCCGGTGCTCGCAATCGACTATTGCGATCCCGCCGACGAAGCCTGTCGAACCGGCGCCGCTTCACGCATCGGCCAGGCCGGGATCGTGCCGTACGTCACCGATGGCGCGCTTGCGGGCGTGGGCCTCGGGTCGGCACGCCAACATTGAGCGAGTCCCACGACTTACACTGCACAAACAGGAAAAAGGATTGACGAATGACGATAAGAGGCACAATCCTGGTCACCGGCGGTGCCGGTTTTATTGGCTCGCACACCTGCGTCGAGTTGTTGAATTACGGCTACGACGTCGTCGTGGTCGACAATCTGGTCAACAGTAACCGCGCGTCGCTAACGCGCGTCGATCAGATCACCGGCAGGCGCGTGATGTTTTACGAAGCCGATTCGCGCGATGAGCGCGCGTTGCGACGCGTCTTCGACTGGCATCCCATTACAGGAGCGATTCACTTTGCCGCGTTGAAGGCGGTGGGGGAATCGGTCACAAGGCCGATCGAGTACTACGACAACAACATCGGCAGTCTGCTCGCGCTGCTCTCGGTCATGCGCGAGCGCAGTGTAAAACAGTTGGTGTTTAGTTCGTCCGCGACGGTCTACGGCGTGCCGAAGACGTCGCCGATCGACGAATCGTTTCCCCTGTCGGCAACCAACCCCTATGGCCAGACCAAGCTGATCGCCGAGCAGGTGCTGCGCGACCTGGAAGCATCCGATCCGTCATGGCGCATTGCCACCTTGCGTTACTTTAATCCGGTCGGTGCGCACGAAAGCGGTTTGATCGGCGAAGACCCGGGCGGTATTCCCAGCAACCTGATGCCGTACGTAGCCCAGGTGGCGATCGGAAAGCTCGAAAAACTGCGCGTATTCGGCGGCGACTATGACACGCCGGACGGCACCGGTGTGCGTGATTACATTCATGTGGTCGATCTCGCGCGCGGACATCTCGCTGCGCTTGACGCGCTCGCGCGGCGCGATACGGGCTTCGTCGTGAATCTCGGTACTGGACGAGGTTATGGTGTGCTGGATGTTGTGCGCGCATTCGAAAAGGCATCGGGCAAGCGGGTCCCTTATGAAATCGTGGGGCGCCGTCCTGGCGACGTCGCGTGCTGCTTTGCGAACCCTGCCGCGGCGGACAGGCTTCTCGGCTGGCGCGCCCAATACGGCATTGAACGCATGTGCGCAGATCACTGGCGCTGGCAGTCGGGCAATCCGACTGGTTACGCGTGACGGACAGTCCGAACCCGAAGGCACGCTGGCCTCTACGGACACATTATCTATTAGGAAAGCAAAATTATGTGCGGCATAGTCGGCGCGGTTGCGCAACGTAACATCGTCCCCGTTCTTTTGGAAGGACTGCGTCGCCTGGAATATCGGGGCTACGATTCGTGCGGCGTCGCCCTGCTGACTCCCGCGGGTTTGCGCCGGGCGCGTAGCACGGCGCGCGTCTCCGATCTCGATGCGCAGGTCCGCGATACACACGTCGAGGGGCGTACCGGCATCGCGCATACACGGTGGGCCACGCACGGCGCGCCGGTGACGGACAACGCGCATCCAATCTTTTCCAGGGACGAGTTAGCGCTGGTGCACAACGGCATCATCGAAAACTATGAGTCACTGCGCGAGATGCTGCGTGATAAGGGCTATGTTTTCGTCTCGCAAACCGACACGGAAGTGGTCGCGCACCTCGTGCATAGCCTCTATCGCGGCGACCTCTTCGCGGCAGTCCGTGAAGCTGTGGGGCAACTGGACGGCGCGTATGCGATCGCGGTTGAACACAAGGACCATCCAAATTCAGTGGTGGGTGCGCGGCAAGGTTCACCACTGGTCGTCGGCCTGGGAGAGGGCGAGAATTTCCTTGCATCCGATGCGCTCGCGTTGGCCGGAGAAACGGAGCGCTTCATTTTCCTGGAAGAGGGCGACGTGTGCGAGTTGACACTTGAGCGGGTGCGGGTCGTCGGCCGCGACGGCGCAGACGTGCAGCGCGAGATACGCACCGTGGCCGCGTACGGAGGCGGCGCCGAACTTGGGCCGTATCGACACTTCATGCACAAGGAAATCTTCGAGCAGCCGCAGGCGATTGGCGATACGGTGCCACACGGCGAAACGCTCGATGCTTCCCTTTTCGGCGAAGAGGCTGCCGCGGTGTTTGCGGACATCGACAGCGTGCTGGTACTGGCTTGCGGCACGAGCTACTACTCAGGGCTGACAGCCAGGTATTGGCTCGAATCCGTCGCAAAGATTCCGACGCAAGTGGAAATTGCCAGCGAGTACCGCTACCGCGACTCAGTGCCAAATCCAAGGACACTGGTGGTTGTGATCTCGCAGTCCGGCGAAACTGCCGATACGCTCGCCGCGCTCAAGCACGCGCAGGCGCAGGGGCATCAGCACACACTGTCTATCTGCAACGTCGCGACAAGTGCGATGGTGCGGTTGACCTCACTCTCGTTTCATACGCATGCGGGCCGTGAAATTGGCGTTGCGTCGACCAAGGCATTTACCACGCAACTGGTCGGGCTGTTTATCCTCGCCGTCACTTTGGGGGCGGTTCGTGGGGTACTGGATGCAACCCGACAGGCTGGCTACTTGCGCGAGCTGCGTCATTTGCCGGCGGCGTTGAACGCGGTTCTTGCGCTGGAGCCGCAAATTATCGCTTTGTCCGAGAGGTTCTCCGGGAAACACAGCGCATTGTTTCTTGGGCGAGGCTCGCACTATCCGATTGCACTCGAGGGCGCGCTAAAGCTGAAGGAGATCTCGTATATTCATGCAGAAGCGTATCCGGCCGGCGAGCTTAAGCACGGACCATTGGCGCTAGTGACAGATGCAATGCCGGTCGTCACCGTTGCACCCAACGATGCACTGCTCGAGAAGCTCAAGTCGAATCTTCAGGAGGTGAAAGCAAGGGGTGGTGAACTGTATGTATTCGCCGACGCGGACACCCGCATCGATAGCGAACCAGGCATTCATGTTATCCGCATGCCGGAGCACTATGGCGTGTTGTCGCCCATCTTGCATGTGGTGCCGCTTCAGTTGCTCGCATATCACACCGCATTGGCACGGGGAACCGATGTCGATAAGCCTCGCAATCTCGCCAAATCGGTTACGGTGGAATGAAGCCCGGCGTGCAGCAGGACGCGGGAAAGGTCAGGGGCCAGTTCAGGTGCTGTTGCCGGCAATTTGTGACTGTCTACATGCTCGCGGTGGCTGTCGTGTTCATGCACGTCTTTCAGAAATTCACGAATCTCCGATTATAATTCTCGGTGCCGGTCAGCAAACACGGCCGCGTTGATGGACAAAAAAATAACCACGCACGACAAAGGGGCGGCCCTATTGGGTCAGCACTAAGCGCTATGGACGCATCCAAAAAATCATACGGGGAAGCGGTTCGGGAATTCGAAAGCGGAAAGCGTCGCGACGAGATCTGGGGTAGTGCGTTCGTCCGCGCTGGCGGCAACACACAAGAAGCCTCCGCGATCTATGTGGAACTACTCGCGGAGCATCTATGCCACGGGAGTTTAGAAAGAGGCTCAACAAACCGCAGCGGTAGGGGGTGGACGGCGCTTGAAATATTTCTATGGCTCGCGACATCCTTCTCATGCGGCGGCGCATGTACCGCAATTACGCGAATTTTTCTGCTGGGAAGTGGCAGCAGCGCCCTCATGGAGGCCATGTTGTCACTTGGAGTGTTCTGGACTTCTTTCGCCGTCTGTGCGGTTATTACATGGCGGCGAACTAATGCGAAACGCTGACAGCACGGTTAGTCCTAAATTTTCGCTTACGCGCGCGAGAATACCCTCGCGTTGCGGACTACCGTTGAGATCTCCATTTTTCCGCAAGTGACGGTCTTGATCCGTGTTAGAACGATGTTGGCTCTTGTTGGCTGCGGGCATTGTGAGCCGGGCCGGCGTTGGTCACGGCGGCTCGAATATGCCCGCGACAGCGGTTCCTGCGGGGAGCGCACATCAGATTCGATCGCCGGGATCAGTTCATTTATGTCAGCCGCCGGCACAGGTCGGCCGTAAAGGTAGCCTTGAATCTCGTCGCAACCTTTGATTCAAGCGGAAATCGCGTTTGCCAAGAGTCTCGACGCCTTCAGCCTCGACTTTCATCGCAAGAGTATGTCGACGCCCGAGGATCCCCTTTGCTATCGCTTCCTCCTCCGTGGAATGGCCGATACCACGGATGAAGGATATCTCGATTTTCAGCGTATTCGCCGTGAAACGGCGGAAGTAGGCGAGGCTCGAATTGCCGACGCCGAAATCGTCAATAGCCACAGCGATGCGCAGTGCGCGAATACCATGAAGGAACGGGAGCGTTGTCTGTTCCATGAGCCCGCTCTCCGCGATCGCTATTCCCAGCAGCCAGCGAGATAGCCCGGTATGCTTGACCGACCGCGCTATGATGGCCGGCGACTCGGTGCGTGAAAACCGCACTGGCGAAACGTTCAGCGAGACACAGATATCGGGCCACACAGGGGAGATCCGGCGGGCGTCCATGCAAGCTTGGTCAATAATCTACTCACCGATCGGCACAATGAGACCGCTCTCTTCGACCTGGCGAATGAACTCCGGCGTCGTAGTCACCGCGACCAATGCGAACCTCAGAAAGAAGAGACCCATAAAGTGATCAGTGCCGTCACTCCTGATGCGGAGATCCTCCAGCCGTATCAGGCGTGATGATTTTGTGCGCCGGTTCATGCGACTGCGAGCGGACGAAATGCTCTACCTCGTACCACGTCAACCTTTTCATAAAACACCCGGGCCCAAGCGGTCAATCGCAATGCTTCAGAACTGTATTCTATAGACCAGACGAACAATCAATGACAGTTTAAAGGGGGCCGCCCGGCTAATCTGCGAGTCAACTGGTCGCGATTGAGGCGTGGCAAAGCGGTTCCGTCCCAAACGTAGTGAACTGCCGGCCAGCAGAGTGAGGAAGCGCACTGGCCGCTGCGGCGAATTCGAGTATAGGGGAGAGTCATGAGGGAGAAAACGTCTTTTGTTTCCCGGCTGGAGATCTCGGCAGCCTAAGCGGACAATACTCGACGGCGACGCGTCCATCGCCAACAATCAATTGCAGTTCACGAAAGTAGGCAGCGTCAGTAGCCGATGGACTGGATCAACGTAGAGCGAGCGTGATCGAGAGACGAATGGCGATGATTGGCCCTGAACGCTGCCTTGACACGCATCCAGCGTGACTTTGGCGAATCGTCGGGACAACGCGTTGCAAAGTGACTGTCGATCGTCTCACGCGCAGCGCTCGATTTCGTCCGCAGTAGATCTGGCACCTTGCCCGCCGACAATATTCGCCTCGCCGCACGCTGGCTGCGCGACGTTTGTCATCGCCGGATTACCGCTGGTGATGCGGCCGCCGCCGCGGCAATGAGCGGCAGCAGTTTCTCTCGCGAGTTTCCGCAGGAAATGGGCGTCTTGCCGTTGGACTATCTTGTTGACCTTCGTCTGCAAACTGCCTGCCGTCTGCTTCTCGAGACTGATTCGCCGATCGATCAGGTTGCGCGTCGCGCCGGTATGAGCAGCGGAGCTCATCTCGCCAGAAATTTCCGAACGCGCTTGAAACTGCTACCGTCTGAATACCGTGCCTATCATCGCGACGGTCCATCCAGACGTAGCCGCATGATTTCTGCTCCTGCCTTGGTGCTGCGGATCGACCTACATTCAGATCGGTTGGACCGACAGCTGTATTGGAAAGTGCGCCTGATTAGCTACGCCGACGACGACGGAGGCGGCTAGGGGATGCTGATATCAACGATGCCGTGGAGCGTCACCGACCTTTGAGCGAACGCAGGTTGCCCAGCGACTGCCTGGAGCGCGCCGCCGACGGCGCTCGCAATAGTTTTACTGACCGGGAATCTCCGTGCGCTCGTTCACCGACCGAACTGCGATGGATGGTCGGCGCCCTGCGGCCCTAGCGCTTGCGCAAGGATACTTCGGCCAAACTAAACGGACGCTGAGATTTTGCGATCATGTCCTGCGATCGCGGCGGTGTTGGGCAATTGCTAGCGCCAAACCGCGAGTGCCTGAAATTTCGAAACAAAGCATGTGGCAGCAAGCGAAACACCATTCTTACCCATCTTCCATTGGCCGCCGCAACTGAGCTCAATTGCCTGAAGTTGCGCGATCTTTCGCGGCAAAGCAGTAACGCAAACGTTTGCCAGAATTGATACCATTCAAAATATTTCCGTACAAAAGGCACCGGGCAAACAAATTCGCGATGGATCATTAAAGTTCACGTTTCCCGCGCCGTTAGCACAGTTACCGGCCGTCCCGGCTTGATGTCCGCCCCGGTTTTTCTCCGGACAGAGGGGGCAAGGGATGTGGCTGGCCATACCGGGCTTCAAAGCATTTCCGGGCGAGTCCATCTAACTGTTTTCGGGGAATTAAATGAATAAGCTTCTTAAAGCATTCGTTCGTGATGAGCGTGGCGTTAGCGCTATGGAATACGCGATTCTGGCAGGCATTATCGTCGTCGCATTGACGGCGATCAGCACGACATTCAGCAGCAGCATCAGCAGCATCTTCACCAACCTGTTTACCAAGGTTACCAACGCAGCGGGTTAATCGTTTGCCTTCGGGGTCCGGGCGCAACTGCCAGGACCTCTACCCGCCCTAAGCCGATTCCCGACCAAGCCCATCGTGCACGCACTGTCTCTCGTCATTCGTCTTGCCGTACTGGGTGCACTGCTCTGGCTCGCTGTCACCGACGTTCGTTCGCGGCGACTGCCGACCCGCGTAGTGCTGGCAATCGGTGCCCTGTTTCTCGTCGACGCGGCCCTGCTTCGCATGAGCATCGATCAGGTGATCGGGCATCTCGCGCTGGCGTTGGGCGTCTTTGCTGTTTGTGCCGCGTTGTTCGCGGCAAGAATGATAGGCGGCGGCGATGCCAAGCTCGCCTCGGTCATTTTTCTGTGGGTTGGCCTGAGTCTCGCACTGCCGGCCCTGACTCTGATTTCTGTGATCGGGACGGTAGTGTCCCTGATCAGTCTTGCCACGCGAAACATGAATTCCGACCAGCGTTCCCGGCCGTTGCGAGCGCTCGCGATGTTCTCAGGTGCACGCGGCGTGCCCTACGGCGTGGCCCTCGCGTTTGGCGGCGGTCTGACAATCGTGCTTCCGGCCTTGCTGCCGCTGATCCTCAAGCGATAGGACGTCGTCCCTCATGTCAAATGTCATCAAGTTCGCCGTGCTCATCGTTGGGGCGGTGCTTATTGCGCTGATCGTGCGCGTGGTGCTTGCGAGCGCCTCGCATCCGTCGAAGTCGGTAGTCAACACGCAAAAGGTGCGCGTTAGCGCCGCCGACCTGCCGCAAGGTCTGCTGCTGCGCGACGAGGATCTCGGCTGGAAAGCCGTGCCGACGGCGGATGTGCCGAGCGGCGCAATCGTCGCCGGAGCGAGCGACGCTCCGGAACTCAAGGGCGCGCTGCTGCGCCATGCAGCCGCGAGCGGCACGATTCTGGTAGCCGACGACGTGATCCTGCCAAGCGCGCCCGGCTTTCTCGCAGCAACCCTGAAGCCCGAGATGCGCGCCGTGTCGGTGGCGGTCGACGACGTCTCTGGCAACGCTGGCCTGATCCAGCCGGGCGATTACGTCGACCTTCTGCTCACGCAGCAGATGGATCGCCGGACCGATTCGCCCGAGCTCGCCGTGTCGAGCGAAACGGTGGTGGAACACGTCCGGGTGCTTGCAGTCGGCTCGGAAATCAAGCGGCCCAAGAACGGCGACACGCCTGATGTGCTGAGCAACCGCGCCCGCACCGTGACGCTTGAAGTCACGCCGCGCATGGGCGAAGTGGTGTCGGTCGCAGCGCGTCTCGGGAGCCTGTCGCTCGCGCTGCGCAGCTTCGCCACCGCGTCGCGCGATCCGGCGACAGCGGCATCGGCTGCCGCCGCTCAGCCTGCGCCCGTGTGGGCCGGTGACATCTCGCGCGCCGTGCGCGAATTGCCGCGCTCGCGTCAGGCCCAAGTCGTGGCCACCGCGGCGCCGCCGCTCGCGATGGCGCGGCCGGTCACGATCTATCGAGGCTCCGAGAAAGCCGAAACGTCGTCTGGCACGGCGGCATCCAGCGACGGCACCCCGCCGCTGCCCTCCATTCCTGCGGGGCGTTGATGAGGTCGCGTGCCATTCGCGCCGGTTTTACATCGCTTGCCCGATCCACTCGCCAGCACAGAGAAGCTCACATGCAGTTCAGTTCAATTCGCAAAGCAGCATCGGTGACGGCTTTCGCGGTGTTCGGCACCGCGCCGTCTCTCGCGGCTTCTCCCATGGCGACGCAGGTTCCGGCGGCCGGACCGTCCCCAACGGTCATGCACGGCGATGTCGCGGCGCGCGCCGCTGCGCTGGACGCAACGTCCGCGTCGTTGAACGTCAGCGCGGGCAAGGGCACGCTGATCCGTCTGGACCAGGCCGCCACTTCCGTATTCGTCGCGGACCCGGCCGTCGCCGATGTTCACGTGCCCTCGCCGACTGCCGTGTTCGTGCTCGGCAAGAAAGCCGGCACGACCACACTGTACGTGCTCGGCGCCAACAACAAGACACTGGTGGAGCGCACGATCATGGTCGGCCGCAACATGGACAGCGTGCGCGCGACGATCGCCGCACGCTTTCCGAGCATGGACGTGCAGCTGAGCACGAGCCAGGGCTCGCTGCAGATCTCGGGCAAGGCGCCAAACCCAGCCGATGCCGAGGCTGTCGTCGAAGCCGTCACGCCGTATCTGGCGGAAAAGGAAGTGCTGATCAACCGCATGACCATCGACCGGCCTCTGCAGGTTCAATTGCGCGTGCGGATCACCGAGGTGGACCGCAACGTCACGCAGCAACTCGGCATCAACTGGCAGTCGATGGGCAACGCGGTCGGCAACTTCTACGGCGGAATCTTCAGCGGCCGCTCGATCTACAACCTGTCGCAACCGATCGTCAACTCCAACGGCCACACGAGTTACCCGGTCAACCTGGCGACCAACAACGCGTTTTCGCTGTTCGGCGCGTTCAAGACCAACAACGTCGATATCCGGGCGCTTGTCGATGCGCTGAATCAGGAAGGCCTGCTCACCGTGCTCGCCGAGCCGAACCTGGTGGCTCTGTCCGGGCAGACCGCGAGCTTCCTCGCAGGTGGCGAATTCCCGATTCCCGTTTCTCAGACCAACGGCGCGATCTCGGTGGATTTCAAGCAGTTCGGCGTGAAGCTCGATTTCACGCCGACCGTGCTCAACTCCCGCCGCATCAGCCTGAAGGTGCGTCCGGAAGTCAGCCAGATCGACACGTCGGTGAGCGTCACGACCGGCGGCATCACGGTGCCGGGCTTGAGCGTGCGGCGCGCGGACACGACCGTCGAACTGGCTAGCGGCCAGAGTTTCGCCATCGCCGGGCTGTTGCAGAGCAATACCACCGACATCATTTCGCAGGTCCCCGGCATGGGCTCGATTCCGATTCTCGGCAAGCTGTTTTCATCGACGAACTATCAAAACAACAAAACCGAGCTCGTGATCATGGTCACGCCGTATCTGGTCGAACCGACCGATCCGTCGAAACTGCGCACGCCGCTGGATTCACTGCTGTCGCCGAGCAGCGACGTCGAATACAGCTACCGCCGTCAATCCGGCGACGCCGCCGCTGCCACGTCCGGTCAACCGCGTCTCGTCGGCGCGGCCGGCTACGTCTATTGAGCACGACATCATGAAAACGCTCCGCCTTCTTACGCTTCTCGCCGCCTGCGCCGTCGCGGCGAGCGCCAGCGGCTGCTTCAAGCCGCCGCGTGGCATGCCGGACGCGTCGACGATCGGCTTCGACGGTCGCGCCGCCGTGCTGCCCGATTGCGCGAGCCTCGCGCGCCCGTCTCTATTGACCGACGCGGGTTGGCGCCGGCCGAGCATGCAATGGGGCTGCGCGACCTACACCAACCTCGCCGCGCAGGTCGCCGATCCGCAAGACCTCGTGCAGCCGCAGCCGCTCGGCCCAGCCGATGCCGCGGTCGCGGCAAGCGCCGTGCATCGCTACGAGACAGGCCATGTGATTCCGCTGGACACCGCCACGTCACGCAATACGAAATGACGCGCGCCACTCTTACCGGACAACCTCATGGCCACAACTGACTTCAGCTTCACGAAGAGCAACAGCGGACCCCGGCTTGCCGAGTTCATCGCGTTCGTCGGCGATCGCAAGACTGAGCAGGTACTCAAGAGCTTCGTGCTCGAACAGGCGATGCCGCATACGCACGTCGCGATTGGCGGCGTCAACGAGGCGATCGCGCATTTGTCGAAGGTCGAACGCTCGCCGCAATTTTTGCTGATCGACCTGCACGATTCAGTGATGCCGCTGTCGGACCTCGGACGGCTTGCCGAAGTATGCGAGCCGTCCGTGCAAGTCGTTGCACTCGGCGGACGTAACGACGTTGGGCTGTTCCGAAGCCTGCTCAAAATAGGCGTACGTGACTATCTGGTCAAGCCGCTCACGGTGGAACTGCTCAAGCGCACCGTGAACGTGGCCGAAGGCAAAGTCAGTCCAGTGATGCTGGCGCGTTCCGGCAAGACCATCGCGTTCGCCGGCACGCGCGGCGGCGTCGGCACCACGACGATCGCGCTCAACGTGGCACGCCATCTGGCCGAAGACACGCACCGCCGGGTCGCCTACGTGGACCTGGACCTGTACGGCGGCGCGGCGAACAGTATGCTCGCGATTAAAAGCAACAACGGCTTGAATGACGTGCTGCAGAACGTGCACCGACTGGATCCGCAGTACGTGGAGCGCACGCTAGTGGCGAAAGGCGCGCGACTCTTCATGCTGTCCGCCGAACTCGACTACGGCACCGCGGGGGCTTTCAAACCAGGGGCGCTCGGGCGTGTGCTCGAACTGCTCTGCGACAGCTTTCACTACGTGATTCTCGACGTCGGCAGCATCACCGACCCGCTCGCGGCCGACGCCTTCGATTTCGCGTCGCGCGCGTATCTGATCGCCGAACGCTCGGTGCACTCGACCCGCGAAACGATCCGCCGCCTGCGCTACATCGAGGACCGCGACAACAACCCGCCGACCTCACTGCTGCTGAACAACCCTAACGCGGCGAGCGCCGGCAAGGTCGACCTGTCCGACTTCACGTCGGCGGTCGGACGCCCGCCTCTATACGAGATTCCATTCGAGTCGAAGGCCATCTCGATTGCCGAAAATCTCGGCGAAGCGCCGCACGAGAAGTCGTCGAACGGCTTCAATTACAGCATCACGCGAATCGGTCATGACCTGACCGGTCAGCCCTCGGTCGCGGAGCGCAACTTCCTCCAGAAATTCAAGTTCAGGAGAGGCTGATGTTCGGGCAAAAGCAGGCGCGCACCGTCGAGCCGACGGACGATGTTGCCGTCGCGGAGAACATCGCGCCGCCAGAACCAGTGGTGCCGCCCATCACGCCGGCTGCGAATGGCCCTGAAGGCAACGGAACGCTGGTTCGGTCGGATCTGTTCAAGACCATTCGCACTGGCGTGTTCGGGCTGATGAACGCGTCAGCGGCGGTGGGCCGCACGCGCGAGCAGATGAAAGTTGGCGTGGAACAGCTCGTGACGGAGATCGCCGAACGCGAGCATTTGAACATCACGCTCGCAGAGCAGGTACAGATCGTCGGTGAACTGCTAAACGACATGTTCGGTCTCGGCCCCATTGAACCGCTGCTCGCCGATGAATCGGTCACCGACGTGCTCGTCAACGGCCCCGACCAGGTGTACGTCGAACGGCACGGCCGGCTCGAACTCACGCCGTTCAAGTTCCGCGACAACGCGCATGTGGTCAACGTCGCGCAACGGATCGCGGCCGGTGTGGGCCGGCGTGTCGACGAAAGCAGCCCAATGGTCGATGCGCGTCTCGGCGACGGCAGCCGGGTCAACGTGGTGTTGCCGCCGCTTGCGATTCACGGCGCGACGATCTCGATCCGGAAGTTTTCGAAGCGCAACATCACGCTTCACCGGATGGCGCAGCAAGGCAACATGTCGCAGCAGATGGCGAACCTGCTGAAGGTCGCGAGCATCTGCCGGCTGAACGTCATCGTGTCGGGCGGCACGGGTTCGGGCAAGACGACGCTGCTCAACGCGCTGTCGCATTTCATCGGACTCGGCGAGCGGACCATAACGATCGAAGACGCCGCGGAACTGCAACTCGTGCAGCCGCATGTCGTGAGTCTGGAGACGCGGCCCGAGAATGCCGAAGGGCTTGGCGGCGTCACGCAGCGCGACCTTGTGCGCAATGCGCTGCGAATGCGCCCGGACCGCATCATTCTCGGTGAGACGCGCGGCCCCGAAGCCTTCGACGTTTTGCAGGCGATGAACACGGGCCACGACGGCTCGATGACCACGATCCACGCGAACACGCCGCGCGACGGCATCACCCGGCTTGAAAGCATGGTGATGATGGCCAACGGCAACCTGCCCTTGCTGTCGATTCGCCGGCAGATCGCGAGCGCTGTGCATCTGATCGTACAAATCGAACGGATGCGCGACGGCATGCGCCGCGTAACGCGGATTACGGAACTTGTCGGCATGGAAGGCGACGTCATCATCACGCAGGATCTGTTCACGTTCCGCTACGACGCCACGGCTTACAACGAAGAAGTCAAAGGCGCCTACGAATCCGCGCAGGTGCGCCCCGCGTTCGCCGCGCGCGCCGCGTATTACGGACTCGAAGAAGCGCTGCTCGAGGCGATGCGGCCATGAACCGGATCGATCTGCTCACAGCCTGTTCGTTCATCATCGTGCTGATGCTGGGCGTGATGTGGCTGACCGTGCAGGACATACAGAAGAAGCAGCCTCGCGCGCGCATCAAGGCGCGCATGGAGGGCACGTTCTCCTCCGAGCGATCCCGCACGAGGAACGCGAAGGCACATACGACGGATCTGTTCACCATCAGCCGGCGCGAGAACGCGTTCAGCCGCTGGTATGGCCCGAAAGCGGCGCGGCTTCGCACCGTCGCCGGTAGTAAAGGCATTCGCATCGTGTTCGCCGCCGGCGCCGCGGGCGCGCTGCTCGCCTTTCTGATGACGCACTTCATGCCGCTACCCGGCATCGCGAAGCCGCTCATCATGATTGGTCTGCCGGTGTTCGCGGTCAGGCGTGCCTACGGTTTTCTAGTGCAGCGCTTCAGGCGGCGCTTTCTCGACGGTTTTCCCGATGTAATCGACCTGATCGTGCGCGCGGTCCGCGCGGGGGTGCCCGTCACGCAAGTCATTACGACCGTTTCGGGCGAGTGCAGGGAACCCATTCGCGACGAGTTCAAGCTGATGAGCGATTCGCTGCAGGTCGGTCTTGATCTGGAAGAAGTGTTGAACGTCGCCGTCAAACGGATTGAAATCGCGGACTTCTCGTTCTTTTGCGTCTGCCTGTTGCTACAGCGCGAAACGGGTGGCCAACTCGGCGAAACGCTCGAGGGCCTTTCCGGCATCGTGCGAACCCGGCGCGAGATTCGACAGAAAACCAGGGCGCTGACCGGTGAAGCGCGCATCACAACAAAGATCATGGCCGCCATCCCGGCTGTGATCATGCTTGCTATGTACGTTCTCAACCGCACCTATCTGTATGTTCTGTTCAAGACCGAGCCTGGCCAGAAACTGCTGACTTTCGGCGCGATCTCGCTCGTGCTCGGGCTGGTCGTGATCAACAAGATTTCCAGGCTGGATACTTCGCGATGAGTCCGGGCAACGTCCAAACACTGATCAACCTGCTGATGCTGTTTGCGCTGTTCGCCGCGCTTGCGATCTGGTGGGTGACCAAACACGGCGGTCGCCGCGGACGGATCGCCGAGCGCACGCGTCACGCCGCGCTGAGCGTGCGCGCCGATGGTCGCGAACCCGAGGAGTTGGAACAAGGCAGCAGCTTGCGTCAGCGAATGATCCGGCGCCTGACGATCATCGGCGACCGCTTGCCTTTATTCGACGCGAAGTATCGTCAGAAGCTGCATAAGCAGATGCTGCAAGGCGGCTACCGCAGCCGCTCCGCTGTCTCGATCCTGCTTGCAATCAAATTCGCGACGGGCCTGGTGTGCGCGGCGCTTACGGTCATGCTGGGATCGCATATTCCGGTGATCGGCGCATTCCCGGCGGTGCGCGGAATGATGATGCTGTTCGTGTTCATCGTCGGGATGATCATTCCCGAATATATCGTCGCCTTCCGGGCGTCGCGGCGCCGCAAGGAGATGGCTGCATGCCTGCCCGATGCGCTCGATCTGCTCGTGATCTGTACTAACGCCGGTAACAGTCTCGGCGTGAGCATCCGCCGCGTGGCCGACGAACTCGCGACCATCTGTCCGCCGCTGTCCGGAGAATTCGCGCTGACCGCCGACGAACTGAAACTTTCCGGCGACAGCACGCGAGCGCTCCAGGAACTGGCCGAACGCATCAACCTGCCGTCGATCCGCGCGCTGATCGCCACGCTTACCCAGTCGATGCGATACGGCACGCCCATCACCCAGGCCTTGCGCACGCTGTCGCGCACAGAACGTCTTGCGCACATCGTCTCGCTCGAAGAGAAGGCCGCCAAGCTCGCGCCGAAGATGGTCGTGCCGATGATGCTCTTCATCCTGCCCGCAGTCGTCGCAGTCGCGGCCGGGCCGGCTGTCATTCAACTGATGGACGCCCTCGCCAAGCAATGAAAACCGCTCACACCACCGTCGCCTTACACACCCTGCGCACACGCGGTGCGAAGCTCGTGCATTCGGCTCCGCGCGCCGCGCTGCTTGCCTGTGGTCTATCGCTGCTAATGCTGGGCGCGGCCTGCACCACGACCCAGCGCGTGACCGAAGCGCGCCCCGTGATGCGCAACGCCACGCCGAGCAACATGAGTGAGATGCACATCGCGGAAACGGCGCTCGACTCGGGCAATCTCGAACTCGCGACGTCGCTGTACGAGAGAATCGTAAAGACCAATCCGCGTTCCGTCGAAGGGTTGACCGGTTTGGGCAACACGCTGTATGCGGTCGGCGACTATACGCGTGCCGGCGTCTATTACGATCACGCGAGCGCGGTTGATGCAAACGCGCCCGCGCCGCTGATCGGGCATGCCCGCGTGGCGATTCACCAGCGCCGTTTCGAGGAGGCGATCGCCACCTATCGCCGCGTGCTCACCCTGACGCCGAGCGACACGCTCGCGTTGGCGGGCTTGGGCGCGGCGATTGATCTGTCGGGCGATCACGCGGGCGCGCAGGCCGTTTTGCGTGAAGGCCTCAGCAAGAATCCCGGCGACCCGATGCTCAGCGTGAACCTCGGGCTGTCGCTGATTCTCGGTGGCAATCCGCGCGAAGGGGCGAATGTGCTGCTCGACGTCACGCGCTATCCGGCCGCGCCGACGCAGGCTCGCCAGGATCTCGCGCTCGCTTACGGCTTACTCGGCAACACGGACGCTGCCGCCGAAATCCTCGGGCACGATCTGCCCAAAGCCTCGGTGCAGGACAATCTGCGCTTCTATCAGATCCAGCGGGAGCGTCTTGGATTGCATTCGAGTGCGGATGCGGGCGCAGCACAAGCTGCCGCCGTGCCGGGCGTTCCCGTGCAAGCCGCGAGCCTCCGATGACAGCGGCGGCCCAGTTACGAGGGCGCGGACTCGAGCTCGCGCTGGCCGACGACAGCGGCGTGTCGGCGATCGAATTCGCGCTGCTATCGCCGGTGGTGTTCTTTCTCGTACTAGGCACCGTGGAACTCGCGCTCGACATGATCGTCGACGCTTCCGTTCAGATCGCGGCCCAATCCGCTTCCCGCACGGGCTTGACCACCACGGTCCCGACCGGCAGCACACGCGCCGACCAGGCCGCGAGCATCGTGATGAACACGCTTGGCGGATGGAAAAAGATTGGCGGCACCGTCGCCATCAAGACGCTTAACTACGGCACCTACAACAACGTGGGGACGACGAGTTATCAGTCAAACATGGGCGAGTTCGGTGATGTGGTGTCTTACCAGATCACCGTCACGTTGCCGAAAGGGTTCACGGGTTTGCCGAAGTATTTCGGCGTGCCGCTGCCGCTGACATTCCAACGCAACTACCTCGTGCAGAACGAAAAATGACACGCATCGCCGACAGATTGCCGCCGCTCCCGCGCCGCCGATTGCGCATCGGACGGCGCACGCTTATGCCGCTTCTGCGCTCGGATCGCGGCAGCGTCGCCATCGAGTTCGTGGTCCTCGTGCCGCTGATGCTGCTCGTCATGCTCGGCTTCAGCGAGATCTATCTGTACATGCGCGCGGTGAGCCTCGTCGAACACACCGCGTTCACGCTGGCTGATTCGTTGGGACAGATGTCGTCGGTTGTCAACGACTCGGGCACGACGTCGTCGAACAGCCTGGGTTCTATCTGGAATGCCGCCGCGATGATCGCCGCGCCCAATAGCCTGAAAACGCAAGGCGGCGTGTATGTGTCGTCGATCTGCGATCAGACGATCAAGCTGTGCTCGGCGAGCAGTCCGAGCAACATCGTCAATTCGCCGTCCGCACCGACGATGGCCTCAGGCACCCCGCTGCTGTTCTGGCAGCGCAGCGCGCCGTGGACCTCGTCAGGCATGAAGTCGAAAGAGAGCACCGGCAGTCTGCTGCCGACCACCTGGCCGTTCCGCAACGGAGATTCTGCGATCGTGGTGGAGGTGTTCTATTCGTACAAGCCGTTTTCGATGACGCTGCCCTTCTGGGCAAACGCGCCCGGCACGCAGCTCATCTACGAGCGCATCTATGTGCGGCCGCGCTCGGGCAGTGCGCTTTCTCTGGTGGCGGCGTCGTGAGGCGCGTTCCGGCCAGGCGCCGCACGATGACGTCGGAACCGCGCACGCTATCAGCGCTGCTCCAGGGCGACGAGGGCGCGATTACCGTCGTCTTCGCGTTCTGCGCGACGCTGATGATCGGCTCCATGTGCACCGCCATCGACACGATCCACTATCAAATGACGCAGACGCGCGTGCAGATGGCACTCGACGTCGCAACGCTGTCATCGGGCATCAATCTTCTGCATTACAGCACGACGACCGGCAGCAACCTCACGCAATGGCAGGCCGACGCGCGCGCTTATTACAACGCGAACATGCCGTCGGGCTACATGGAATTTTCGATGCCGGACGCGCAGTTCTCGGCGAGTGTGACCGGCCAGCCGTCCACCGGCCAAACTATCAAGCTTGCCGCCACGGGCTCTGTGGGGTTGCTCGCGCCAATCATCTTCGGCAGGAGCACATCGAGCGGCAATTCCGGCTCGGGTTCGGGCTCAGACAGTTCGTCTCCCGATAAGGTGACGATTAGCGCGTCGAATGCCGCGCTGCGCATGCCGCAAAGCCAGCTCGAACTCGTGCTGGTGCTCGACAACACCGGGTCGATGGCGGACTACGCGAGCAGTAGCAAATCGCAGGGCACGAAGATCCAGGGGCTACGCACTGCCGCGACCGATCTGGTGAACGACATCCTCGGCGTTCAGGGCAACAATTCCTACATCGGACTGGTGCCCTTTACCACGATGGTGAACCTCGGCGGTTCGCTGCTATCGAGCGGCAGCTGGATCTCGCCGACGTTTGCGTACAACCCTAAGAACGTCTACATGACGCCTCAAACGGGCATCACAGGATCGGGATGGGGCGGCTGTCCCGTCGAGCCGCGCGACGCGGGCCTGAATCTCTACCCGAAAGCCTATGCGCCCAAGGACGCTCCGGGCTTTACGCCGTTTTACTACAACGTGCCCAAAGCGGGATTCACGGTCACGACCTACAAGAGCACCAGCAGCGGCAGTAGTGACAATTGCGTCGTGCAAAGTAGCAAAACTGTCGCCGGCGTTCCGCTGACATTGCAGAGCAACGGTTCCGCGACGACCTGCCGCATCGGCAGTGGTACCGGCATCGTGGCGGCGTGGGGCCAGGCGAGCCAAACGAATCCGGGGACGAAGTTCTACGACCAGAACGGCAACGTCAACGGCTCAGGCAGTCCCTGTTCGATTGCTCCGGTTAAATTCCTCAGCAAGGACGCAACCACGCTGAAGACCGCCATCGGCAACATGCAGGCGGCAGGCTCCACGATGATCCCGACTGGGTTGCTATGGGGCTGGCGCATGTTGTCATCGACCTGGTCGAACAGCGTGTCGAATGGCAATGGCTGGGCGTCGACAGACAGCACGTTGCCGCGTGTAGAGACCACTCAGGGCTTGCAGCGCGTCGCCATTGTGCTGACCGACGGCGAAAACGATCCGGGCAGCGCAAACGGGATCATGCCCGCGCCGTCGTTCAACGGTTTGACGGGTGTGGGAAGCAGCGCGTTGAAAGCGCCGACTGTAACGCGCACCGACGGCTCGTCTCTTTCGAACGGATCGACTACCTCGGTGACCGACATCAACGCTTTTCAGCTTGCCGTTTGCAACGCGATGAAGGACGACGGCATCATCATCTATGCGATCACGTTCGGCAGCGACGCATCCAGTTCGGTCGCACAGACAACGATGCGAAACTGCGCGTCGCCAGGCAACTACTTTCACGCGCCGACCAATGCGACGCTCGATGCGATCTTCCAGCAGATCGCGGGCAACCTCGGTGTGCTGCGTCTCACGCAGTGACCGTGAGTCGAGTTGATGCACAGCCTCATGGGAGGATGATTCGAGTCTGTGGTCTCTGGGAAGGATGCCGCTGCGGGCCGCGTCTGGCGCAATTGTCGAGCCAGGCAGCGACAGGAGCAATTCACGGCTTCCGCGGGATTTTTTACTTCCATCGTTCTTTATATAGACGCCTCGGGTTTGCCAAGGACTTGTTGCGTCGTCGAACAGATACAGGCTGCAGTTTTATATTTTGCCCGTGTAGATCGACGCCCGCCGGCCCCATGGAATCCGCTGATTCAATCCTCATTTTTGCCACGGACTGTCTTGTCCGGAGGACGATGCAGGTTTGATGAGTCCCAGTCTTACCTGTTTGCCATTGCAACATCACGTTGCGCAACCTTGAACGATAGAGTTGAGAATCAGAACGACGTGGTACGGTGGCAGGTCAAGTCACCGCGACGGGGGGGGGGGTAGCTAGCGCTGTATGAGCGACCGTGGGCCAACGGAGCCCATATAGTTCGGGCAATCTTGTTTGCCATCGCAACGACTACGACATGGAGCGGACGGCGCATACTTACTTGCACAGCTCATGAACTTGGGTCTTTGACATGTTCCATGACGGAGCGGGCACCGTGAATCACAAGAGTACGCAGATATCGGTCTCCTCTCTTGCTGATACCAAGCAGGCGGACCTTGCCACCAGTTCCTAACTTCGCGGGGGCACGCCCAAGCCACACGCGAATTCCGCCCGGAACGGAGGGCGTTGGGGTCGCTCATGCAGGCGGCAGCGGCAGTAACAGAGAGGAATCCCGCGCCCAGGATGTCTGCGATTGTCGTGCAGGCCGGGTTCTCACGTAACCATGCACGTAGTCGCTGTTCGATGACAGCAATCTGTTTGTCGATATCGACTAGGCGCTGCCATTGCTCTCAAAGAGAATCTATCGATATCCGTCGCAGGCGTGAATCGAGGTGCAGCAGGACGTCTGGCACGGCCCGGTTCATTGCCGCACGCCCAACGCTCGTTACTTCTGCGTACTGCCCCAGCAAACCGCTCAGGCAGTTGGACTGGGAGCGTCGGAATGTAACAAGCTGCTGCCACATTCGAGGCAACGCAAGAACGGCCTGCTGGCTTGAGTCTTAACCGGCACGGCCCTTACGCCCGGGTGTTTTGCCGGTGTCCAGATGGCACGCGTCTCGGCTACGTCATTCTTGTTCCCTGTGACGAACGCCTTGACCAGCCTGACAGGCGTCAACTTGACCTCGTGCCCGAGCTCAACAAGACGACGCGCCCCGTGCTGTGAACCTCCGCAAGCCTCCATCCCGACAAAGGCATCGTTCGCGATTAAAAGTGCTCCAGGAACTCGGTGCGACGAGCTGTCTGTACGATTCGCCGGTGCGTGCATCTCAATCTCGCGGATGCGAAACTTGCCGTAGATCGCTGTCTTGCGTCAACCGAGGCGATAGTCAACACGGAGGACGTGGCATCGGCGAAGCGACACATGCTTGCACTAGCGGAGATTCGCTTCCTTGCGACGGCATCTGCAGCGAGCGGATCAGGGCTATTTCCCGCCGGACGAATGACCGTTAAGGATGAGACTGAAGGACCGTTCTGGGGTCGAGATCAGTCCGGAAGCTCAGATTCCGCGCTCAACTCGCCCGTTAACTTGAACGTGAAACGGCTGCGTCCGTCTCGGGAGACGCCGGGCCGCTAGACCTGCGCGCCCGGCATATCCGCGGCGCAGCGTAACTTGCCGGAATTCGCCATCGGCTTCGATCAGCTACTTCTGACGGCGAGCTGCTTGCTGGCTAAGCTCCTGAAGGTCGGCGTTAAGGGTATTTACCGACCTTGTGTGGGTTTCCTGGGACATCGAATCTGGCGGG
Source organism: Paraburkholderia sp. RCC_158 (assembly GCF_041355255.1). Lineage (NCBI taxonomy): Bacteria > Pseudomonadati > Pseudomonadota > Betaproteobacteria > Burkholderiales > Burkholderiaceae > Paraburkholderia > Paraburkholderia sp. RCC_158. Next base: position 66,363 of record NZ_JBFUPM010000012.1, read on the forward strand.
TCGGACATAAAGGTTGCCGCGTCAGATTGCGGCGATTCGTGACCGTAAGCCTTTGTATGACAAGGGTAATTTGTCCTGCTGAGCACACTCGCGGTTCAAGCTGAAGTAAACCGGGTTCAAAGTTGGACGAACCTCGCCAACGATCCCTCCCTTCTTGAATTTGTCACCACCTGTCCATATAATTAGCACTCGTCGCACGAGAGTGCTAACAACTTCGCCGGTTGGCTCGGCCAGCCGGGTTTTCCAAGCGTTCTTCAGTCTCAATCAAGAGAGGAGTATGTATGAACCTTCGTCCTTTGCATGATCGCGTGATCGTCAAGCGTCTGGATCAAGAAACCAAGACCGCGTCGGGCATCGTGATCCCCGAAGCCGCAGCAGAAAAGCCGGATCAGGGCGAAATCCTGGCCGTCGGCCCGGGCAAGCGTGACGATAAGGGCGCGCAAATCGCCCTCGACGTGAAGGTTGGCGACCGCGTTCTGTTCGGCAAGTACGCAGGCCAGACCGTCAAGGTCGACGGCAACGAACTGCTGGTCATGCGCGAAGAAGACATCATGGCCGTGGTGAACAAGTAAGCGCAAAGCGCTACTTACACGGTTATATCCAGAGAATTCAAGGAGTTAGAAGATGGCAGCTAAAGACGTCGTATTCGGTGATTCCGCCCGTGCCAAGATGGTCGAAGGCGTGAACATCCTCGCGAATGCTGTGAAGGTCACGCTGGGTCCGAAGGGCCGCAACGTTGTCCTGGAACGCAGCTTCGGCGGCCCGACGGTCACCAAGGACGGTGTGTCGGTCGCAAAAGAGATCGAACTGAAAGACAAGCTCCAGAACATGGGCGCGCAAATGGTCAAGGAAGTGGCTTCCAAGACCAGCGACAACGCAGGTGACGGCACCACGACCGCAACGGTCCTGGCTCAGTCGATCGTCCGCGAAGGCATGAAGTACGTTGCATCGGGCATGAACCCGATGGACCTGAAGCGCGGTATTGACAAGGCTGTTACGGCTGCAATCGAAGAACTGCGCAAGATCAGCAAGCCGTGCACGACCAACAAGGAAATCGCTCAAGTTGGCGCGATTTCGGCAAACAGCGACTCGTCGATCGGCGACCGCATTGCTGAAGCAATGGACAAGGTCGGCAAGGAAGGCGTGATCACCGTCGAAGACGGCAAGTCGCTGCAAGACGAGTTGGACGTCGTCGAAGGTATGCAATTCGACCGCGGCTACCTGTCGCCGTACTTCATCAACAACCCGGACAAGCAAGTTGCCGTGCTCGAGAACCCGTTCGTGCTGCTGCACGACAAGAAGGTCTCGAACATCCGTGATCTGCTGCCGGTTCTGGAACAGGTCGCCAAGGCTGGCCGTCCGCTGCTGATCATTGCGGAAGACGTCGAAGGCGAAGCACTGGCAACGCTGGTGGTGAACAACATCCGCGGCATTCTGAAGACGGTTGCTGTGAAGGCTCCGGGCTTCGGCGATCGCCGTAAGGCCATGCTGGAAGACATCGCGATCCTGACCGGCGGCCAGGTCATCGCTGAAGAAACCGGCCTGACGCTCGAAAAGGCAACGCTGGCAGAACTGGGCCAGGCGAAGCGTATCGAAGTGGGCAAGGAAAACACGACGATCATCGACGGCGCTGGCGAAGGTGCGAACATCGAAGCGCGCGTCAAGCAAGTGCGCAAGCAGATCGAAGAAGCAACGTCGGACTACGACCGTGAAAAGCTGCAAGAGCGCGTTGCCAAGCTGGCAGGCGGCGTTGCAGTGATCAAGGTCGGCGCTGCGACCGAAGTCGAAATGAAGGAAAAGAAGGCACGTGTCGAAGACGCACTGCACGCAACGCGCGCAGCTGTGGAAGAAGGCATCGTTGCTGGCGGCGGCGTTGCGCTGATCCGCGCACGTACCGCGATCGCCGGCCTGAAGGGCGCTAACCCCGATCAGGACGCAGGTATCAAGATCGTTCTGCGCGCAATGGAAGAGCCGCTGCGCCAGATCGTCACGAACGGCGGCGAAGAAGCCAGCGTCGTGGTGGCTGCAGTTGCTGCTGGCCAGGGCAACTACGGCTACAACGCAGCGACCGGCGAGTATGTCGACCTGGTCGACGCCGGTGTCGTGGACCCGACGAAGGTCACGCGCACGGCACTGCAAAACGCAGCATCGGTAGCAGGTCTCCTGCTGACGACCGACGCAGCGGTTTGCGAACTGCCGAAGGAAGACTCACCGATGCCTGGCGGCATGCCTGGCGGCATGGGCGGCATGGGCATGGACATGTAATTTCGTGTCCGCTCCCCGGTTGGGCCCTGGTCTACAGGCTCAGTCGGGAGCACATGCGAAAGCGCACCGCGAGGTGCGCCTTGCCAAAGAAAAACCCGCATTTCTGCGGGTTTTTCTTTGGTATGGAGCTTTGCTGGACTTGGTTGCCGGTTACCCCTGATCAGCCTCCGAGTTGACGCGCTCAACCGACAGGCTAAGACGGCGGTTCGACTGCTTTGCAGGCCACGGCGTCGAGGATCGGAGGCTGAACCGGTTCAGACAGTTTTCGTCGACAAAGTTTGCGTGGGTTACCGCTTCGGTTCAATTGCGGTACGGCTCAGAACCCTGGCGATGAGCGTGACCACACTGCGAACAGTCGTGTCGACTGTTGGCAGAAGTGCAGCCGCCATGGGGGACCGGCAAATCGGAGGTTCCGGAGATAGGAAAAGGTAACAAAAAGGCCACCCTCGAAGGTGCAGCCTTTGACCAATATCGATCGGAGACCAAACCCTGGAAATCTATTCAGCGCGGAACACGAGGATACCGACGTTCACGATCGTGCTTACGGCCCCGATGTGTCATGTAACCACCATAGACTAGGATCGGCGCCAGCAGCAGAAGGACGAACAATCCTAGGTTCATTGTCGGTCTCCGTTCAGGGAATTCATGCCGACGGGAAGGTTACCACGACTATCGGCACCGCTACACTTGGAACCTCGCGAGTGGACCACGTCTGTGTGGCATGAGAGACGCCTGCCGCATCTGCCAACGACACGATCGTAAGCAAGTGGCACAGCCGCCAACTGCTTGCGCTGAGCTTGAGTCCGGTCGGGTTCAAACGGCCATTGAAAAACTATTGGTTGTTGTGCCGCGCGGCGCTTTCGCGCCTCGCGCGGAGTCAAGTGCGAAGTTCCCGTCAACTTCAACGTTGACGCGAACCTGCGCCTCGTCAAGCAGTACCTTGTTGGTTGAAGTTGCTTCACTTCGACGAGTCGCTGGAGCAGCGGTAACGGCTTTTGAAGGGCTGCATCAGACCGCGATCTCAGGTAAGCAGGTGGCAGATTCGAGAGGACCATGCTGGATGGAGGCTCTATCAAAGGTCGACGATTCGCACCAGGCCCCGGCCGTCGCTCGCTGTCCAGACCCCCGCAAGTTGCGCGAGCCGGTGAGCATCGCGTCGTATTCCTCTCCGCACGACAACTGGTGGAGACCAACTGCATTGTCGCCACCTCCCGACGTATTAGAGCGGCGATGCCCGTTCGCCTATGCAGCGAGGGCGAGAAAGTGCTCGCGCAAGTATCCGAAGATGCCGGCGACGCTTTCGCTCGGCGTCAGGGTAGCAGTATCGATAGCGAGCTCCGGATCCAGCGGCGTTTCATACGGCGCCGAAATGCCGGTGAACGCGGGAATCTCGCCGGCCAGCGCCTTCGCGTACAGCCCTTTCGGATCGCGGCCTGCGCAAGTGGCGACCGATGCGGACAAGTACGTCTCGATGAAACTGCCGGCGCCGATGATGTCGCGAGCCATGGCCCGGTCGGCGTGCATCGGCGAAATAAGCGCTGCAACAACGATGAGGCCCGCGTCGTTCATCAGTTGCGCGACATGCGCGACGCGGCGGATGTTTTCGTGGCGGTCGCGCTGGTCGAAGCCCAGATCGCTGCCGAGGCCGTGGCGAACGTTGTCGCCGTCGAGTACATAGCAGGCGTGGCCTTGCGCGACCAGTTGCCGTTCGAGTTCGAATGCGATGGTCGACTTGCCCGCTCCCGACAGGCCGGTGAGCCAGATCGTGACCGGTTTCTGGCGGTGAGTCCGCATCCTGTCTTGTAGCGTTATGGTGCCGTGAGAGCGTCGCACCGGACTTTGGGAGTCTTCCATTCTCGTGTTCCTGAATGGCGGCGTGCGGTTTTTGCACGCATTGCAACCTCTGATTACAGCGGGAGTTAAGCCGACGTTGCTAATCGAGGCAATCTGGCGAGAGTCTACGGCGCGGGACCGTATCCCATCAAGCGGCTGGCTGACGCGCGGCTGCGTCAGCGGCATGCACCGCGCGCCAAACTCGCAAAATGCAGTAAGGCGACGCGCGCGTCAGTGTCTTGCTTCGCCGGGCGCCGCGTCCTTGCCCGTGGCTGGCGGCGTTTCGTCGTCGCTGCCGCGGGCCCAGAAGAAGCGGTCCGGCATATAGGCGCCCATGCCCGGCCGGAACGCGCTGCGTATCGCCTGATACAGATACTCCTGCGCTTCGCGAACCGCCTCCGCAGGTTCCTGACCGTTGGCGAGCAGCGCCGCGATCGCCGAGCCAAGCGTGTCGGTTATGCCCATGATCCGGTTGCTGCCGCGGTCCCACATGTCCTGACGCAACTGGCCGTCTTCGCTGAAAAGCGTGTTGACGAGCCGGTGTGTGCCCGTTTCCGTCGACAGAATATATTCGCAGCCATGCGACAGCAGATGCGAGATCGCCGCGTCGAGGCTCGGCGCTTCGGCGTCGCCGTCCGGTTGGGCAAGGGCGAGCAGCGTGGCGGAATCGGCGACCAGCAAGGTGGTTTGCGGCGCGAGCAGGTCGGCGATGGCCTCGCGCAGTTCGTCGGCGGCGAGCACGTGCTCGTCGTCGAGCGCGAAGTCCGGGGCGAGAATCAGCGGAATGTCGTCGTAATCCGCCACCACCTCGGCGATCGCGCTCACGACTTCGGCGCGCGTGCAGGCGCCGACCTTGAACGCCGCGATCGGCATGTCTTCGAGAAGCATGCGCGCCTGCGTGGCGACCACTTCGGGATCGAGTCCGTTTACCTCGTCGCAGGTAGCGGAATCGCGCACGGTGTAGCCGGTAAGCACCGAGACGCCATGACAGCCCATGCTGGCAAGGGTCATCAGGTCGGCTTGCAGTCCTGAGCCGCCGGTGGGATCGGAAAGACCGAAGGTGAGGACGATCGGAGGCGTGTCGCTGGGCATGAAGATTTAGGAGGAGCAGTATTTTCGGTGCACTGGGTGCGCAATTCGCTCAATTATGCGTCCTAAACCGGCGCAGGGGCGTTTTTTCGCATCGGGCCGCTCCCTGTCGCTTCGTGCCGCAACCGCGCCCGCCGTGTGGCGCGACGCCGCATGTTGCGCCGCGTGATCCGTCCAGCGCTGCCCGCGGCCGTGGACCGCCTGCATCGGGCGTTTGCCATTGCTAGGCATTGGGGCGGCAACACGGTACCATCATGGCTCCCGTTTCCCCGGACTTCACGACGCGACACAAGAATGGAATATCAAAGCTGGATGTGCCTCATTTGCGGCTGGATTTACGACGAAGAAGCCGGTTTGCCGGACGAAGGCATTGCGCCGGGCACGCGCTGGGAAGACGTCCCCATCAACTGGACGTGCCCGGAATGCGGCGCGCGCAAGGAAGACTTCGAGATGGTCCAGATCTGACATCGAAGTCGGCCGGCGGCGCTCGGCCGGAGTGTGGCGTCGCGCCGGAACGTCGCCGTGCCGGCGGTGTCGCAATCACAGGCTGGCATCGCCTCGTATTGCAGGGGGCATTGGCTCTTCAGTATTCGTCACTGGGCACGCATCGCCGCGCATTGTGGTTGCGCGTTTGTCATTGCGCATTTGTCATTGTTCAGTCGCCGGTTCGCGCGTTAGGCGCTCAGTCTGCGCGCAGCGCCAAGCGGCGGCCCGCCGACTTTCCGTCGCCAACTCATGACTCTTCGATCCGCAGCTCCCGTTTCCTTCGACGCATTGCCCAACCCGCGCGGCGGTGCCGTACGCCCCGCGGAGCTGGCGCTGGCTGAAGCGCTGCTTGCGTTCGAGCAGCACACCGGTTGCACGACTGTACTGGTGCGGGTCTCGCACGCGTTGCGCAGCGCCGGCTGGCTGAGCGCCACCCGTTTTGCCGATGTGCTGGTGCGCCTTTCGCCGCTTGCGGCCGGCGATCCGGCCGAGGCCGAGAGCGTGCGCCCGGGCTTCGGCACGGCGCTGCGCGATTTCCGGGCGGCGCTCGAGCGTCACAATCTGCGCGAACTCGCCTGTTCGCCGACGCTCTTCGATCACTACCGCACGCTGTGCGCCGGTCTTGGTGAGCACAGCGCCGCGTCACCCGTTGCGTTCGAAGATCTCGCGTTGACCGCACGCCCCGTGCCGCCGGTGTCGTTTCACGCGCAGCCGGCCGAGCAGTTGGCCCATCTGCGGGCGCGCTATGAACGCGCGCTGTTGCCGGTGCTGCGCTCGCAGCCGGACACGGGCAGCGCGGCGGCGCGCGCAGCGACACAAGCGGCACTGGACGAACTCGACGCCGTATTCACCGAGCTGGCCGGTCCCGATCCGTACGACTTCTGGCGCCTCGCCAAGGCGTGCGCGCGCGCGTTGCGCGTGAGCGGACGCGCGGCCGGCGAGCCCGACGCGCGGCGCTTCTATGCGCGCTGCAACCTCGCGCTCGCCGACCACGCGCGCGGCATCGAACGCGCGCAGCGCTCGCTCGTGCGGGCCACGCTCGCGCTGCTGTGGCGCGACTACGCGCTGTTCGGCGCCGCCGCCGAAGACGCCGATCAGGTCGAGGTGCTGCACGATTACGGCTTGACGGTCGACTGGCACGTCGCGGGCACGCAGGCATCCGAAATGCTTTGGGAAGCCGGCGCGGTCGAGGCGCAATCGTTCAGCGCGCAAACGTCAATGACGCGCGACCTCGGCGTGCTGAGCGTCAATGCCCATGCTTACGAGGACTTTTTGCAGACGGCGGACGCCGCCATCTCCGCGCTCGCCGAACACGCGCGCGCCGCGGACCAGCCGGAAAAGGCCGATCCCAGCGAAGCGCTGCAAGCCGGCGACGCCGCGTACCGGCTCGGGTCCGCCGCTTGCGCACTGGGCCTCGGCCACGTCGCGCTGCTCGCGGATGCACTTGGGCTCGCATGGCGCCGTCGTGCGCACGCCGGGGTTTCGACGCCAGCCGTGCGCGCGCATGTGATCGTCGACGCGCCCGCGGCGAGTGCGCTCGAAAACGCCGCCGAGGCGTTGCGCGCGACGCTGCACAAGGTGGCCGCAGGCGTGGCGCCGCCGGCCAGCAGCGCTGCGCTCGCTGCGTTGACGCGGGCGATCGAGCAGGGCGGCGCGTGATCGAGGCGTGAGCGCCACGCAAGTGGGCAAGGCGGCGCGCAGTTCGCGCGAGCGGCACGTAACCTGAACAGGGCGGCGCGTGATTCAAGCGCGAGGGGCAAGCAACTCCGGCAAGGCGCCGCGCTGCTCCCGCAGGCCGCATGAGAACCACGCGGCCAAGCCACGCCAACACCGCGCCGCGCAAGCGCCGCGCACCTCGAATCGGCACCGTGGCAACGCGCGCGTGCGTGATAGAGTGCGACATGAATCGCCGTCGATGGCTCGCGGCACGCCGCATCACTCCGGCCGCCGCTCCACGCTGCTCAAAGCCCGCCATCCTGCACCGTCTTTGCTAAAATCCGAACTATGTCCAAGAGTACCGATCGCATCAATCTGACTAACCAGTTCCTGATCGCCATGCCGAACATGGCCGATCCGACGTTTTCCGGAACGGTGGTCTACCTTTGCGATCACAGTGAGCGCGGCGCGCTCGGCCTCGTGATCAACCGGCCGACCGACATCGACCTGGAAGCGCTCTTCAGTCGCATCGACCTCAAGCTCGAAATCGAGCCTCTTCTTCACGTTCCCGTGTACTTCGGCGGCCCGGTGCAAACCGAGCGCGGCTTCGTGCTGCACGATCCGAAAGACGGCAATACCTACACGTCGTCCATGTCGGTGCCGGGCGGTCTCGAGATGACCACGTCGAAAGATGTGCTCGAGGCGGTCGCGAGCGGCACTGGTCCCGAGCGTTTTCTGCTCACGCTCGGCCACGCCGGCTGGGGCGCGGGCCAACTCGAAGAAGAGATTTCGAAGAACGGTTGGCTCACCGTCGAGGCCGATCCGAAAATCGTCTTCGACGTGCCCGCCGAAGAGCGCTTCGAAGCCGCGCTCGCGCTGCTCGGCGTCTCGCTGTCCATGCTGTCGGGCGAGGCCGGGCACGCATGAGAGGCGCCGCATGAGCCTGCCGGGCGGACGCGAGGCGACGCTGCTCGCGTTCGATTACGGGGAAAAGCGCATCGGCGTCGCGGTCGGCAATTCGCTTACCCGAAGCGCGCGGCCGCTCGTCATCGTGCAGAATCGCAGCCGCGAATATCGTTTTGCCGAAGTCGGCAAGCTGATTGCCGAGTGGAAGCCGGACGCGCTCGTTGTGGGCTTGCCGATGCATCCGGACGGCACGCCGCATGAAATGACGCAGCTCGCAAAGCGCTTCGGCAATCAGTTGAACGGCCGCTTCAATTTGCCGGTGACGTGGGTCGACGAGCGCTATTCGTCGGTCGAGGCGGAGGCGACCACGCGCGCCAACAAGGGCCGCGCCGATATGCTCGACGCCGAAGCCGCCAGCATCATCCTTCAGCAATATCTTGACGGACTTTCCGACACCCATGAGTTCCATTGACGCTGAAGCGCTATACCGCGCGCTGCTCGACCAGATTCGCGCCGCCTACGGCGACAAGCTCGGTGCGCACGACGGCGCCGAGGGCGCCGTACTGGCCGGCATTTACAGCGGCGGCGCGTGGCTCGCCGAACGGCTCGCGCGCGATCTGAATCTGCCGAGCTTCGGCGTCGTCAATGTCGCGCTGCATCGCGACGACTACGCGAAGAAAGGTTTGCACTCGCAGGCGAGCCCGACGTCGCTGCCTTTTTCCGTCGACGGCCGCCGCATCGTGCTGGTCGACGACGTGCTGTACACCGGCCGCACGATTCGCGCGGCGCTCAATGAACTGTACGACTATGGCCGTCCGGCAGCGGTCGAACTGGCCGTGCTCGCCGATCGCGGCGGGCGCGAGTTGCCGGTGGCGGCACGCTTTGTCGGCGGCGTGGTGGTTGTGCCCGCTGACGCCACGCTCGTGCTCGCGCGCGACGAAAGCAGCAGCGCCGGTCAGCCGCGTTTCACGTTTCACACTGAAGCACGCGTCGATTGAGTGCGGCTGCAAGTGCGACTGCGAGCGCCGCATCGCACCAACACGTTGAAGCACGTATTTCAAGCAGGTAAATCATGAACACCGCCACCCAGGCTCCGCAGGATTCCGCCGATCGCGCCACCGAGCGCTTCCGTTATGGCTTCCTGAAGGGCAACCCGCAGCTCACGAAAAACGGCGAGCTCAAGCATCTGTTGTCGATCGAAGGTTTGCCGAAGGCGATCGTCAATCACATTCTCGACACCGCGAGCCAGTTCGTCAGCGTGACGGATCGCGAGGTGAAAAAAGTGCCGCTGTTGCGCGGCAAGTCGGTGTTCAATCTGTTCTTCGAGAACTCCACGCGCACGCGCACCACGTTCGAGATCGCGGCCACGCGTTTGTCGGCGGACGTGCTGAATCTGAACATCAATGCATCGTCGACGAGCAAGGGCGAATCGCTGCTCGACACGATCAACAATCTGTCGGCGATGCACGCCGACATGTTCGTCGTGCGTCACGCTTCGAGCGGCGCGCCGTATCTGATCGCCCAGCACTGCGCGCCGCACGTGCATGTGATCAATGCGGGCGACGGCCGTCACGCGCACCCCACGCAGGGTCTGCTCGACATGTACACGATCCGCCACTACAAGAAGGACTTCACGAAGCTGCGGGTGGCGATTGTCGGCGACATTCTGCATTCGCGGGTCGCACGCTCCGACATTCATGCATTGACCACGCTCGGCGTGCCGGAAGTGCGTGCCATCGGTCCGCGCACGTTGCTGCCGGGCGGCCTCGAACAGATGGGCGTGCGCGTGTTCCACAACCTCGACGAAGGGCTGAAGGACGTCGACGTGATCATCATGCTGCGTCTGCAGAACGAGCGGATGAGCGGCGCGCTGTTGCCGTCGGCGCAGGAGTACTTCAAGAGCTGGGGCTTGACGCCCGAGCGGCTCGCGCTCGCGAAGCCGGATGCCATCGTGATGCACCCGGGCCCGATGAACCGCGGCGTCGAGATCGACTCGCAGGTCGCGGACGGGCCGCAATCGGTGATCCTGAATCAGGTGACGTTTGGCATCGCGGTGCGCATGGCGGTGATGGGGATTGTCGCGGGCAATAACGATTGATTCGCGGCTTGTCCCAACGCGCGTACGTCGAACGACGCACTCGCGGCAAACGACGCAAAACCTTCGCCGAACCAGGCTGAAACAACTAAGGCAGCGCATGACGATTCACATTCAAGGCGGCACGCTGATCGACCCGAGAGCGGGCACCGAACAGCAGCAGGACATTTTCATCGCGGACGGCAAGATCGTCGCGCTCGGCAACGCGCCCGCCGATTTCGAGGCGACGCAAATCATCGACGCGCGCGGCTTGCACATCGCGCCCGGTCTGGTCGATTTGTCGGCGCGTCTGCGCGAGCCTGGCTTCGAGCACAAGGCAACGCTCGAATCGGAAATGGCCGCGGCGCTCGCGGGCGGCGTGACGAGTCTCGTGTGCCCGCCGGACACCGATCCCACGCTCGACGAACCCGGCCTCGTCGAAATGCTGAAGTTCCGTGCGCGCAATCTCGATCAGGCGCACGTGTATCCGCTCGGCGCGTTGACCGTCGGCCTCAAAGGCCAGGTCATCACCGAAATGGTGGAGTTGACCGAGGCGGGTTGCATCGGCTTTTCGCAGGCCGACGCGCCGGTGGTGGATACGCAGGTGCTGATGCGCGCGCTGCAATACGCAAAGACGTACGGCTTCACCGTGTGGCTGCGTCCTGTGGACGCCTATCTCGGCAAGGGCGGCGTGGCCGCGAGCGGCGCGCTGGCGTCGCGGCTCGGCCTCTCCGGCGTGCCCGTCGCGGCGGAAACCATCGCGCTGCACACGATTTTCGAACTCGTGCGCGTGACGGGCGCACGGGTGCATCTGTCGCATGTGTCGTCGGCAGCGGGCATTGCGCTGATGCGCGAGGCCAAGGCCGAGGGCTTGCCCGTTTCGTGCGACGTCACCGTGAATCACGTCCATCTGATCGATCTCGACATCGGTTACTTTGACGCGCAGTTCCGCCTCGATCCGCCGCTGCGTCAGCAGCGCGATCGCGAAGCGATTCGCGCGGGTCTCGTCGACGGTACGATCGACGCGATCTGCTCGGACCACACGCCCGTCGATGACGACGAAAAACTGCTGCCGTTCGGCGAAGCCACACCGGGCGCAACGGGCCTCGAGCTGTTCCTCTCGCTGACGGTGAAATGGGCCGACGAAGCCGGCGTGCCGCTCGCGAAGGCGCTCAACCGCATCACGGCCGCGCCGGCTCAAGTGCTCGATCTCGAAGCAGCTGGCCGCGTCGCGGTGGGCAGCGTGGCGGACCTGTGCGTGTTCGACCGTCACGCGCATTGGCGCGTCGAGCCGCGCGCGCTGAAGAGCCAGGGGCATAACACGCCGTTCCTCGGTTACGAACTGCCGGCTTGCGTGCGCGCGACCATCGTGTCGGGGCGTGTCGCGTTCGAACAGCGCTGATGTTGCGTTGATGTTGTGCGGAGATTCGCAGCGTGACTCAGGCATCGATACGTACTGACCTCGATTGACCGCATAAACCGCAGCCACCGCATCGACTCGCCAGGAAAAGCTCCGACCATGAAGCTCGCGTTACGCAAGGCCCGTCTCATCGCGCATCTGCTGCACGGCATGTGGATCGTCGCCACGCGTTTTCCGAAAGCCGATGCCGACCGGCGTCACGCGCTCAATCGCGCATGGTCGCTGAAGATGCTGCGGCTGTGCGGCATGCGCCTCGTCGTCCATAACGATGGCGCGCGGCTCGATCGCGGCGCGCTGGTGGTCGCCAATCACATCTCGTGGATCGACATCTACGTGATCAATGCATGGCGGCCGACGCCGTTCGTGTCGAAAGCGGAAATCCGGCATTGGCCGTTGGTCGGCTGGCTCGCGCAGCAACTCGACACGGTGTTCATCCAGCGCGAGAAGCGTAGCGACGCGAAGCGGATCATGCACGAGTTGTCCGACCGTTTGAGCGCCGGCGAATTGATGTGCGTGTTCCCGGAGGGCACGACGTCGAATGGTCTCGAGTTGCTGCCGTTTCACGCGAACCTGTTTCAGGCGGCGGTGTCGGCGTCCGTGCCGGTGCAGCCGCTGTGCATCATGTATGAGGACGCGCATGGCCGGCAGTCGACGGCGCCTGCCTATATCGACGACCTTTCGCTCGCCGACTCGCTCAATCTGCTGCTGCGCGGCGGCCCGTTGACCGCGCATGTCTACGTGTGCGAGCCGCTTGCGCCGGGCGCCGACCGCCGTGCGTTGGCGGCGCAAGCGCAGCGCGCCGTTGAGGCGGCGTTGGGGGAAATGCAGGGCGGCGCCGCAACGAGCGGCGCACTGGTTGTCGAGCGGATGGAATCGTCAGCGAGCAACGAGACGCTGATTGAACCGGTCGACCAGTCCAGCCGCTCGCCCAGCGTCTAAGCCTCTCAGCGTCTTTTGGGCGCGAGCGCTGTCTAGTTGGCGCCGCGCGCGCGGCAGTTCTCGCATTCCACCTGAGTCAGCGTGCGCTCCGCGGGATTCGCCGCGAGCCGCACCGCCGACAGTTTTTCGCCCCACACGCAGCCCGAATCGAGCCCGATCAGGTTGTCGCGCAACGTCAGCCCAAGCGCGGCCCAATGGCCGAATACGACGGTGACGTCCGCGGTCTTGCGCCACGGCACGTCGAACCACGGCATGCAGCCAGGCGGCGCGGCGTTCAGGCCGCCGCTGCTGCTGAAGTCCATTGCGCCTTCGGCATTGCAGAAGCGCACGCGCGTCAACGCGCTGCAGGTCACGCGCAACCGCTCGATACCCTTCAATTGCGGCGTCCATAAACTCGGCTCGTTGCCATACAGACCGGCGAGCGTTCCCTTCCAGTTCGGCGCGCGCAGCGCGCGCTGCAGTTCGTCGGCGAGTTCGAGCGTGAGGTTCACGTCCCATTGCGGCACGACGCCCGCATGCACCATCAGCATGCCGTTCTCGTAGTGGGCGATCGGGCGATGGCGAACCCATTCGAGCAGATCGGCGGCATCGGGCGCCGAGAGAATGTCGTCGATGGTGTCGCCTTTTTTCGACTTGCGAATACCCGCCGATACCGATAGCAAATGCAGATCGTGATTACCCAGCACCGGCACCGCGCGATCGCCGAGCGCGATGATGTCGCGCAGCGTCGCAAGCGATTCGGCGCCGCGGTTGATCAGGTCGCCCGCGAACCACAGCGGCGTGCCGGCGGGAGGCGCGGCCTTCGCGAGCAGTCGCTGGAACGGCGTGCGGCAGCCTTGCAGATCCCCGAAAGCCAGAGGCACGGGCTGCTGCTGCGAGATTGGCAAAGCGGGTGAAGGCGCGGTTGACGGTGTCATCGACGAAATGTTGGCGGTTCGATACGCGCGGCGATGCAGGAGGCGTGCCGCGTTGGGGCGGTGCAGCAAAAGAGCGTGACATAATAGCCCGTTTGCAGCGTCGGCATCGCGCGGTGCGGCGGCCGTGACGCGTGTAGAGAGCGGTTGAAGCGCGACCGCGCGGCCATAGGCGGCCACTGCGCGACCACTACGCGACCACTACGCGACCACTACGCGACCACTACGCGACCACTACGCGACCACTACGCGGCAACCTGGCGGCAGTTCGCATCCGCTGCAGTGAACGACCGGCGCAATATTGCATCACAACAGCACGACCCTCGTGAACGGAGAAAGCATGTCGTCTTCCCATGCGAAGCAACCCGTCCGCACGCTCGTCACTGGAGCGAGCGGCTTTACTGGCCGCTATCTGGTCGAGAACCTCGCCGGTCGCGGCCATACCGTGATCGAAACTTTCGCCGGGCATGACGAGCCCGAAACGGCCACGCGCCTGAGGCTCGACATCACGTCGCCGGAAAACTGCCGGCACGTGATGGAAACCGTGCGGCCGGACTACATCGTGCATCTTGCGGCGATCAGCTTCGTCGGCCATGAGGATCCGCTCGACTTCTACCGCGTCAACGTGATCGGCACGCTGAACCTGCTCGAGGCATGCGCCGCGACCGGCCACACGCCGCGCAAGGTGTTGATCGCGAGCAGCGCCAACGTGTATGGCAACGTGACGAGCGATGCGATCGACGAAAGCTTCCCGCTCACGCCCGTCAACCACTATGCCGCGAGCAAGGCGGCGATGGAAACGATGGTGCACACGTGGTTCGAGCGGCTGCCTATCCTGGTCGCGCGGCCGTTCAACTACACCGGGCGCGGCCAGGCGTCCAATTTCCTCGTGCCGAAGATCGTCGAGCATTTCGCGCGGCGCGAGCCGTCGATTGAACTGGGCAATCTCGACGTCGCGCGCGATTTCTCCGACGTGCGCTATGTGGCGCGTGCTTACGAAGCGTTGCTGACGTCCGATGCGGCAGGCGAAACGGTGAACGTCTGCACCGGCACGCCTTATACGCTGCGCGAGATTCTGTCCGCGGCCAGCGATATGACCGGACATAAGCTGCAAGTGCATGTCAATCCCGCGTTCGTCCGCCAAACGGATGTGAAGGTCCTCGCCGGTTCGCCAGCGAAGCTGCGCTCGCTGGTTCCCGAGGTGCAAGCGATTCCGTTTATGGATACGCTGCGCTGGATGCTTGCCGCCTGAAGCGCCTGCAGCTCATGGACGGGCGCTCGCCCGTCCTGCAAATGCCGCCGGCGGCACAATGACGCGGTCCGCGGCATGTCCCTTCGATGCTTTTCGATTCCTTTCGCGCCGCGCCGCGATTTGCCTTTCGGCCTGAGCATCTGACCGCGCGTTAATCTTTTGCATAAGCGCCACCGACCCGGCAAGCATCAACGCCCCTATGCGACTTCGCAAACCGCACCCGAAACCAGACTTGTCAAGCTGTTTCAAGTTGTTAGGGTTCTAGTTTTTGCTCGGCGCGGCTTTATAATCTGGGCCTCATAAGATTGGCGTCGAAGCGCCTGCGTGCCGTGCAAGGCCGCGGGCGCCGCAATAATCGAACACCACAACGCGTGGCGAGCGGCCGGCTCATCAGTGTCGGGCCGTCGCTGATATCTGGAAGGGAAATTTCATGGTCCTGGTTACGGGCGGTGCCGGCTTTATCGGCGCCAATTTCGTGCTCGACTGGCTGAATACGTCGGACGAAGCGGTGCTGAACGTCGATAAGCTGACCTATGCCGGCAATCTCGGCACGCTCAAGTCGCAACAAGGCAATCCGAAGCACGTCTTCGTGCGCGCGGACATTTGCGACCGCGCCGCCATGGACGGGCTCTTCGCCGAACACAAGCCGCGCGCGGTGCTGCACTTTGCCGCGGAAAGCCATGTTGACCGCTCGATCCACGGCCCGGCCGATTTCGTGCAAACCAACGTTGTCGGTACGTTCACGCTGCTCGAAGCCGCGCGAAGCTACTGGAACACGCTGGACGAAGCCGCGAAGGAAGCCTTCCGCTTCCTGCACGTCTCGACCGACGAAGTCTTCGGTTCCCTGTCCGCGACTGATCCGCAGTTCTCCGAAACCACGCCGTACGCGCCCAATAGCCCGTATTCGGCGACCAAGGCGGGCTCGGACCATCTGGTGCGCGCGTACCATCACACGTACGGCCTGCCGGTGCTGACCACGAACTGCTCGAACAACTACGGCCCGTACCAGTTCCCCGAAAAGCTGATTCCGTTGATGATCGCCAACGCGCTCGGCGGCAAGCCGCTGCCGGTGTACGGCGACGGTCAGAACGTGCGCGACTGGCTGTATGTCGGCGACCATTGCAGCGCGATTCGCGAAGTGCTCGCGCGCGGCGTGCCGGGCGAAACGTACAACGTCGGCGGCTGGAACGAGAAGAAGAACCTCGAGGTCGTGCACACGCTGTGCGATCTGCTCGACACGCTTCGTCCGAAAACGGCCGGTTCGTACCGCGACCAGATCACTTACGTGAAGGACCGTCCGGGCCACGATCGCCGTTACGCAATCGACGCCCGCAAGCTCGAGCGCGAACTCGGCTGGAAGCCCGCCGAAACGTTCGAAACGGGTCTGGCAAAAACGGTTCAGTGGTATCTCGACAATCAGGCATGGTCTGACGAAGTCGCTTCGGGCGAGTACCGCAAGTGGGTTGAGACCAACTACGCGCAACGCGCGTAAAGGCACGGTCATGGCGCGCAAAGGCATTATTCTCGCGGGCGGATCCGGCACACGGCTCTATCCGATCACACACGTCGTTTCGAAGCAGCTGCTGCCGGTCTACGACAAGCCGATGATCTACTACCCGCTCTCCACGCTGATGGTGGCGGGCATTCGCGACGTGCTGATCATCTCCACGCCGCAGGACACGCCGCGCTTCGAAGCCATGCTCGGCGACGGCAGCCAATGGGGCATGAACATTCAGTATGCCGTTCAGCCTTCGCCGGACGGCCTCGCGCAAGCGTTCATCATCGGGCGTGAGTTCGTCGGCAACGATCCGTCCGCGCTGATTCTCGGCGACAACATTTTCTACGGTCACGATCTCGCGAAGCAGCTCGAGCGTGCGAACGATCAGGCCGACGGCGCGACCGTGTTCGCCTACCACGTGCACGATCCGGAGCGCTATGGCGTAGTCGAGTTCGACAAGCAGTTCCGCGCATTGTCCATCGAGGAAAAGCCCGCGAAGCCGCGCTCGAATTACGCCGTCACGGGTCTGTATTTCTACGACAAGCAGGTCTGCGACATCGCGGCGGACATCAAGCCGTCGCCGCGCGGCGAGCTTGAAATTACCGACGTCAACTCGCGTTACCTCGCCAACGCCGCGCTCAATGTCGAGATCATGGGTCGCGGCTACGCGTGGCTCGACACGGGCACGCATGATTCGCTGATCGAAGCGGCCACGTTCATTGCGACGTTGCAGAAGCGCCAGGGCCTCGTGGTCGCATGTCCCGAGGAAATCGCGTATCGCCAGCAGTGGATCGGCGCGGAGCAGTTGCTCGCGCTCGCCGCGCCGCTCGCGAAGAACGCCTACGGGCAGTATCTGCAAAACATTCTTACGGACCAAGTTGCATGGCCATCCAAGTAACCGCTACGGCGCTGCCCGAAGTCAAGATCATCGAGCCGAAGGTGTTCGGCGATGCGCGCGGCTATTTCTACGAGAGCTTTAATGCCGTGGAATTCGCGGAGCATGTCGAGGCCGGCGTGACGTTCGTGCAGGACAATCATTCGCGTTCCGCGAAAGGCGTGCTGCGCGGGTTGCACTATCAGATTCAACATGCGCAGGGCAAGCTCGTGCGTGTCGTGGAAGGCGAAGTGTTCGACGTCGCGGTGGATATTCGCAAGAGTTCGCCGAACTTCGGCAAGTGGGTTGGCGTGACGTTGTCGATGGAGAACCATCGGCAATTGTGGGTGCCACCTGGCTTCGCGCATGGTTTCGTCGTGCTGTCGGAGTCCGCGCAGTTCCTCTACAAGACGACCGACTACTGGTTCCCCGAGCATGAGCGCAGCATTCTCTGGAACGATCCCACCTTCGGTATCGAATGGCCCGTTGATTTTGAGCCGCTGCTCGCGGCGAAAGATGCCGCGGGCAAGCATCTAGAGGAAGCGGAGGTGTTCGCTTGAACGGCACGACCGCTATGAGCGTTTATAAGCAACGCACCGTCCTTCTTACGGGCGTTAGTGGGCAGGTGGGCTTCGAATTGCGGCGAACGTTGCAGGGGCTCGGACGCATCGTGGCCGCCGACCGTGCCGCGCTGAATCTCACCGATCGGGCAAGCATACGCAGATACGTTCGGTCGCTGCGGCCTGACATCATTGTGAATCCTGCCGCTTATACTGCGGTGGACCAAGCCGAGAGTGATGTGGCGACCGCGCGGGCTATAAATGCCGAGGCACCTGCGGTGTTTGCAGAAGAGGCGAGGCGGCTAGGCGCGTTGCTTATTCACTATTCGACCGACTACGTGTTCGATGGCACTGAAACGCAAACGAGCTACGGCGAAGACGACGCGAC
Organism: Paraburkholderia sp. RCC_158; assembly: GCF_041355255.1. Lineage (NCBI taxonomy): Bacteria > Pseudomonadati > Pseudomonadota > Betaproteobacteria > Burkholderiales > Burkholderiaceae > Paraburkholderia > Paraburkholderia sp. RCC_158. Next base: position 84,517 of record NZ_JBFUPM010000012.1, read on the forward strand.
GAATCCACAGAACGTCTATGGCCTGACCAAGCTTGAAGGCGAGCAGGCAATCACGGCGTCCGGCGTATCGCACTTGATTTTTAGGACAAGCTGGGTGTTCGGGCGCCGCGGGCGCAACTTTCTTGCCTCAATGTTGACACTCGCACGTGAGCGCGATGAGCTGCGTATTGTTTCCGATCAGGTTGGCGCGCCGACTTGGACATCGACCATCGCTATGCTTACGGCGTGCATCCTCGCGCAAGGCGTTTCCAGCAACGGAGGATTAATCGACTGGGCGCGCGAGAAGTCTGGAATTTATCACCTCACTTCGAGTGGGGCGACATCTTGGGCCGGTTTTGCTGAAGCAATTTTCGCGGAAGCGAGGCTCGAGAGTGCTCCGCGCGTGATTCCGATTCCGTCGACCGAATATCTGACAGCGGCCCGCCGTCCGTTGAACTCGCGGCTGGACGTGTCGAAGTTGACTCGCGAGTTCGGGCTTGTGCCGCCTAACTGGCGGGAGGCGCTCGAACTGTGCCTTGCGTCGACTTGAAAGTGCGGCAGCCTATTTTTAAAGCGCGGCTTTGTAGGCTGGGCGCTGTCGTGGTTTTCTACCACCCGGACTTACACTGCATCGACAGGGCCAACCGGCTCGCAACTTGGTGCCGATGCATCGTCGTCGACAACACCCCTGACCGGGAGACGCGCGAACGGACTGAGGCTCTGCTTGATGACTCAGTGGTATATCTGCCTAATTGCGCTAATGCCGGTATTGCGACGGCGCTCAACCAAGGCATTGAGCGACTGATTGGAGACGGGTTCGAGTTCGCCGTGCTGTTCGACCAAGACAGCGAATCGACGCTTGAACTCGTCAGCGGACTGGCGGCTGCAGCACAAGAGTGCATCGCGCGTCGCGAACGTGTGGCGCTCGTCGGGCCGGCTTATGAGGACTCGCGATTGCGCGGGGTCGCACCTTTCGTGCGTTTTGGATATTTCCGGCTTCGCCGTATCATTCCGACCGGAGACGCACCTGTCGAAGTTGACTTTCTCATCAGCTCTGGTTCTTGCTTGAATCTCGCCTGCTGGCAGGAGATCGGCCCGATGGATGACACCCTTTTTATTGATCTCGTCGATACGGAATGGTGCATGCGCGCAAAGTCTCGCGGCTTTAGTGTCCTCGGCTTACCGTGGATCAGCATGTCACACGAACTCGGTGAAGAGCCGATCGAAGTGTTCGGGCGCAAGTATCCGATGCATAGCGCCATTCGTCATTACTACCTCTTCAGGAACACTATTTGTTTACTAAAACGTCGGTACGTGCCTTGGACATGGAAGTCGACGGAAGTCATCAAACTGCCGGCGCGGCTAATCATCTACGCCTGCTTTGCACCGGAAGGCTGGGCTCACGTAAAAATGGCGTTGCGCGGGGTTTGGCATGGGCTGACAGGACGCATGGATGTGCCGCCTCGTGGCTAGACCAAACGAGCATCGGTGCAGCTTTCGCCTCAGTCGAATTGACCGATGCGCGGTTCGTCTGCCAGCGCGAAGGGCTGCTTTGACGTGTCGAGCGAGAGATTCGGGTTGTAAGCGGGATCGTGAAACAGTATTTCGGCCCAGCGACTTTCCATTAGTCGTACTTCTCTCTGAAAGCGCTGAAACTTTTCGGGTGCCATGTCGGAGCCGCGCGTCGCCGATTCGTGATGATAAAGCTCGGCATGCGGAGTCCATACATTTCGGTACCCCGCTTGTCGGACGCGAAGGCAGAAGTCGACGTCGTTGAATGCTACAGCGAATTCCTCGTCCAGCCCGCCGACTTCAACGTAGACCGACCTACGGACCACAAGGCAGGCGGCTGTCACGGCGGAAACGTTCTGCGTGGCTACCGCGCGCCCGAAGTAGCCCAACGTGCCGCGGCGGATCTTGTAATGCATATGGCCCGCGACACCGCCAAGGCCAAGCACTACACCACCGTGCTGCAAAGTTTCGTTTGGATACCATAGGCATGCTCCGACCGCGCCATTTCGCGGCTGTGCTGCGAGCGATACCATTTCATCGAGCCAATCGGGAGAAATGACCTCTATGTCGTTATTGAGCAAGCAGATGAATTCACCGTCAGCGAGCTCCACGGCCGCGTTGTTGAGCGCCGAAAAATTGAATGACCGGTCGTCACGTAGGACACGCACATTAGGTCGCGATTTAAGGCTGTCCAAATAGGCGAGCGTCTCCGTCTTCACGCTACCATTATCGATCACGATGATCTCGAAAGTTTCGTAGGTAGTTTTTGCGAAGATGCTTTCAATGCACTGGCGCAAGAGGTCGACGCCATCACGTGTGGGAATGACGATGGAGACAAGCGGCGCAGGTGACGGTAGCGCGTAACGCACGCGCAAGATACCTATGTCGCTCGCGGACTGCTGGACGGTCCCGCCAACGCCAGAGCGCGCGAGGTGCTCCTGGACCGCGCGTATTGAAGCCGTCAGCGCGTATGGTTTCTCGCTCGCGGCGCCCGCGGTACTACCCGGCACGATTCGCCAGTGGTACAGCACATGAGGAATGTGTTGGACTGCATCGTGCCCCGCTCTTTCCACGCAGCGCAGCGCCAGATCGTGGTCCTGACTGCCTTCAAACCCCTTGCGGAAGCCGCCCACTTCTCGCACGAGCGCCGTTTCGTAGACGCCAAGATGAGAGAACAGGTTTTGCACAAGGAACAGTTCTGGGTTCCAGTCGCTCTTGAAATATGGAGTGCAGCGCTGGCCCTCCGGCGTCAGCTTATCTTCGTCGCTATAAAAGAGACGCGCACTCGGATGCGCGTTAATCGCGGCCGCTACCAGAAGCAGTGCATGCTCCGGCAATATGTCATCGTGATCAAGCAAGGCGACGAATTCGCCCGTCGCGATAGCGAGCGCAGTGTTGCTGGCATCCGAAATGTGGCCATTCTGCTCGCGCAACGCGACTTTGACGCGCGAATCTCGCATAGCGTACTCACGCAGCGTTTGTGCGATCTCAGGGCGGGACGATGCGTCGTCCGCGATGCAAAGCTCCCAGTGAGGATAGACCTGCGCTCGGACCGATTCAATCATGTTCCGCAGAAGCGCGAGGTCCGTGTTATATGTAGGGACGACAACAGAAATGAGGGGACGCCGCAGCAGCGTACCGGCCCGTGTATGTAACGCTGTCCGCTTCACGTCGTCGATCGTGTCGTGCTGCGCGATCCAACGCGCGTACGCCTGTGGGCTGTCCTCGATCTGTTCGCTTACCAAGATGCGGCGGCCGCGACGCACTAGTCCGTCGATGCCTTCACGGCGCCAAATCTCGTAGTAATGTACTAGCGCTGTGTGCAGTCCGCCGCGCATTCGGATAGCACGCGCCACCGATCCCAGTGTCCGCCTCGCCCGGGTGGCCTGCATGGATGTGGAGCGCAACGGCGAAGTTATGCGCCAAGACATTGAGGTACGCAACGCGGTCAGTTCCGCCTCGAGCAGCGCAATAGTCTTGCGGTAGTCCTCGCTAGCCCGCATTGGGCGCTCGGATAACGCCAATTTCTGCTGGAGTTCGGCGACTGTCGCTTCGAGTGCCGCGATACGCGTGGCATCAGTTGTCGGAGCGTGCGTCTCGGAGGAGTCAGTTTTGTGCGGCGACAGGGGGCTATCGCCCGGGGTCTGTAGAGTCATTCAAAGTGCCAGCGGTCTGCGGCTGCGCAACGTAGTTGTCCGCTTCGGACGGGTCATACATTATATCCAATGCCCGTAGGCATCGGGCGTCGCGATCAATCGAAAGTGACTTGCAAGCAACGGAACCGCACCGGCGAGACGGTGGTAAATACGTTCAGCTAAGCGTAATCACTGGCCGTGCGGTCGGCATCGAGGTCTTTCGGTGGAAGTTCGGGGTATCACCTATTACAATACGGCCTCGACATTCTGGCCGTCCATCGTCCCAGCGGCTCTGTCCGATACCATGGGCAGAGGCTAGTTGTCCTGCAGGCATCGTCCGTGCCATCGCCGGGGAACTCTTGGCTAGCCCCGGTCCCTTAGGAATTGCCATCCGGATAGAAAGGGTAACAGTACACAATGCAAAGACAATATACGGTACGGGGTGGCGAGACGAAAGCCGCCCTCGCGTCGCGCGACGTAATCGACGGTATACGTGCGTATCCGATTTGGTCAACGCTCGCATGGCAGGATATTCGTCAGCGGTATCGTCGCTCAGTACTCGGGCCGTTTTGGATCACTCTTACCATGGTCGTGACGATCGCCGGCATGGGCCCGCTATACGGCGCCCTGCTTAACATCAGCACGAAAGAATTCGTTCCTTATCTTGCACTGGGTATCATCACTTGGGGCTTTATTTCAACGCTTATTCTTGATGGATGCACGGTGTTTATCGGCTCTGACAGCGTTATAAGATCGGTGCGCTTGCCAATAACTTTGCATGTCTTGCGCACTGTCTATCGCAGCGTACTTTTCTTCCTGCATAACATTTTGGCGTATTTGCCAGTCATGCTTTATCTCGGTTTGGCGCCGCGCCTTGAATGGCTGGTAGCGGTCCCGGGGCTTTTGATTATTTTACTCGCTGCCGTACCGCTGAATATTATCCTCGGCATCTTTTGCGCGCGCTTTCGCGATATGCAGCCGATCGTCGGCAGCGTTGTGCAGCTAGCATTCTTTCTGACGCCCATCTTCTGGAAGCCGTCGGCACTGGGGCATCGCGCATATGTTGTCGATTACAACCCTCTCTTTATGTTTGTGGAACTAGTGCGCGCGCCGATGTATGGTGCTGGACTAAACCCGAAAATCTACGTCGGCGCGGGCATCACCACACTCGTTTTATACGCGATAGCGGTTCCGCTTCTCGTCCGCTTCCGTTCCCGCATCGCGTTCTGGATCTAGGCCATGGCATTCCTTCAACTCGAAAATTGCAGCTTGAACCTACCGGTTTACGGTGCAGGAAATCGTTCGCTCAAGCAGATGGTTCTCTCAGCTGCAACAGGGGGGCGCATCGCCGCCGATAGCCGCAAACTCACCGTAGTCGAAGCTTTGCGTGAGGTGAGCCTTGAGTTCACGGCGGGCGACCGTGTGGGGCTGGTTGGGCATAACGGAGCTGGAAAGACGACACTCCTGCGCTTGCTGGCGGGAATTTACGAACCAAGCGCCGGGTCGTTTTTCTCAGAAGGGCGCGTGACGAGCCTCCTCGACCTGACGCTCGGCTTGGACTATGAAGCTACTGGCTATGAGAACATCGTCCTGCGCGGCCTCATTCTCGGTGCATCAAAGGCTGATATGACGCGGCTCACCCCGTCCATCGCGGACTTCTCAGAGCTCGGTGACTATCTGAGCATGCCAGTGCGGACCTATTCGAGCGGCATGGTACTGCGCCTCGCTTTTGCGATTGTTACAAGCGTCCATGCCGATATTTTGCTCATGGACGAATGGCTGAGCGTTGGCGATGCGTCATTCGTCAAAAAGGCTGAAACGCGTATGCATGAGTTCGTTGGAAAAGCTGACATTCTGGTGCTTGCGTCGCATAACGTAGACATCATAAAGGACCTGTGTAACGTGATTGTTGAGTTAGAACATGGCACGGTGAAGAATGTCGAGAGGATTTGAGTGCGACGCCAAGCGGCGTGCAAGCGCCCGGTCCTGTTGCGCCAAGCCTGACGTGGCTGTCCATCAATGGCGGATTCAATCGCTCGACGCTGGGCGCCTGGTCGCACCAAGCCAATACTTAAAATGCAGTGCGAAGGTAGGTCGGATATGACAGGCCTCGTTGTATTTGTTACGCGCGAGCTTTTCCCGTTCACGGGTGGCGGCATTGGTCGCGTCATCGCGAACATCCTTGACCTTCCTGAGTTTTCTTCCAATGTTTCTAATGCGGACAGACAGTGCGCTGCCGTCGTGTTCCTTGGCGATGGACTGGATCCCTCGGTCTTTCACAGCCGTTTTCCCGCCGCTTTGTTCGTCGATGCATCGACGAACACGTACGTGGAAATCGACGAGAACCGTTTTAGATATCCGCCAGCTTCGCAGTATACGACGCATGCTTTGCACGGTGAATCAGTGCGCGCAATGCAGGCGCTTAAAAGGCTCGAACGGGACCGTGGCCCCCTGAGGTACGTGGAGTTCCCCGACTGGGGCGCGACTGCATTCGCATCAGTTCAGGAGAAGCGATTAGGACTGGCATTTGATGAAACCATCCTTGCCATCCGCCTTCACACTTCGGACAGCATGTTGAATGCGACGGAGCAGCGGGCAGTAGACCACTCGTCCCTAGTCTTATACGACCTTGAGCGCAAGTCGCTAGCAGATTGCGATCTAGTGATTGGCCAGGTGCCTGCGAGCGCGCGAGCAATGCAGTCATTTTTCGACTTCGGGAATGCCGAATGGATTCCGCGCCTAGTTATAAATCCGCCGCCCGTGAAGCTGGACCACGTGAGAAGCGCAGAAGTGTCGATAGTTCCACAGTCGGACACGCCGATCGTCTTTTCGTCGAAGGTTCAGAGAATCAAACGCCCTGACGTTTTTGTCCGGGGAGCCTCAGATTTTTTGCGCGGTAACCCGGGCTATACGGGTACGGTAAGGGTGGTTGCCGCAGCACCGGACAAAGAATACTTGAGGGAGATTCAACGTCTCGTGCCCGAGGATCTCGCAAATCGCTTCGAGTTCCTAAATGAGTCCACACCAGAGTCCCGGGCGCAACTTATCAGCAGGTCCGTGTGCGTTTTTCCAGGGACATTTGAATCATTCTGTCTCGCAGCCTATGAAGCGTCGAGGTCAGGAGCGTTCTGCCTGTTGAATGAGACCAATCCAGCATACTCGGCCGGGTCGCCTTGGAAAGACGGCGTCAACTGTGCCAAGTTCGACGGTACATCATCCGGACTCGTTCGCGCGCTGTCGGACGTTTTCCGGCGAGGGCACTCGGTGGAAATCGTCACGGTGCACTCTGATATTGCGCCGTGGCGTATTCTACGCCCCATCGGTCGTGCGGAAGCGAGCTCCCCTCAGGATTGGCCGCTTGTTAGCGTTCTGATTCCCCATTTCAACCTCGGTAGTTACATAGAGAGGACCATCGAAAGCGCGCTTGCGTCGGACTACCCCAACGTCGAAGTTATTGTGGTTGACGACGCGTCTACCGACGCAGCGAGTGTTGCGACGATCCGAGAGTTGATGTCGCGAAAAGACGCGCGTATCAGAGTCGTCGCTCAGTCTTCGAATCGCGGACTAGCCGCAACGCGGAACATCGCCGTACAGCATGCGCGGGGGGAATTTTCGCTGACATTGGACGCGGACGACCTGATTGACGCACGTTTCATCGGCATCGCTGCGCTCGCGCTCAGTCGAGACCCCAAACTGTCTTTTGTCGTGCCACAGACCGCGTATTTTGACTCGCTCGCTGACCCAATGAGCCAACACTGCTCCGGGCTGCGCTGTATGACGTTTGTTGGCGAGGCGCGCGCTTCAGGTATTTTTCAAAACAAATTCGCGACAGCCACCATCATGGCACGAACTAGCGAACTCCGTGCCCTGCGCTACGACGAGTCCTTGAGCGCCTATGAAGACTGGGATATGTATATGCGGGCAACTATGTCCGGTAGACGGTTCGTTGTCACAAATGCGCTTCACTTCTATTATCGCCATCGGCGGGACTCGATGATTCACGGCGAGGAGGCCGCAGCGAAGATTAGTCTCTTCTATCACGACCTGATGCGGACGAAATACTTCGTGGTGGGCCAGAATCGCCTTCCGATGTACGCCCTCGAAGGCGCGGCCGTTGCGCAGTATGGCGAGTCTCTTGATCATCTCCGTGCGCGTATCGCCGCATATGAAAATAGTTTGTTCGTCGCTGCAGCGCTGTCCGTGCGTAGGGGCGTGGACAGGCTCCCGACGTGGGTTCGTAACCTGATAAGATGGCTCGCTGGCGCCGCACGGCGACGGAATCGCAGAAGGACGTGAGAATGGCGAAGACAAACGAGAACTACTGGTTGCAGCAAGCTGGCGCCAGTTATGAACAACAGCAGATTTGGCGAAGTGCACGCGGGAATACGAATTACCGCGTGCAAGAAGCTTGGCTCGCTTCGCATCTCGAGCGGCTCGCCACCCAACTCGGTCGTCCCGTCCGAGTGCTTGATTTTGGCTGCGGTTTCGGAAGAATGGCGCATGTGCTGGCGCCGCTATCTTTTGTGAAGTACTACGCATACGACTTCTCATTGTCGATGGCTGAGAAGCTTTTGAACGATCCGCCTCCGGGCGCCCGACCGGTCTCAGAACGTGTGCGCGTTGCGCCAAGTGTGGTCGCAGCTTACCCGGATGTACGTTTCGACGTAGTGTTTACGGTATCAGTCCTGATTCATAACAACAGAGATGATGCTGCGCAAACTCTTTCAGACATATTGTCAAGGCTTGACCCAACGGGATATGCGCTCCTTGTCGAAAACCAACTCGTGCCCTTCGGACTTAAAGAAGGTAACTGGCACGGCGGATGTTGGGTTCACGATTACGTTGGAGACATAGCAAGAAGCTACGATACAACGGTCGTACGGGGTGTTCTCCCCGATCACGACGTCTATCTCATAAGGCCAGTCTCCAGCGCGCAGAGACAGGTGTTGATTATTGACGGTGATTCTGAACCACGGGCTTTGGACGACGACGAGCGTCTCCGCCTAGGCATACCACGCCTGATGATCGCGCAAAGAGCTCTTCAGGACGAAATTCAGGCTTCTGACCTGGCAACATTGCAGGCGAGGCTCCACGACCTCGCGGAAGCAAATGACAATCTTTCACGTATCGTCGCTGAACGCGATAGTGCACTCCAACAGCAACAAAGAGCCTTAGAAAAACTGCAGGTCGAGCACAGAAATTTGCGGCAGGTTCAGGACTTGCGCAAGGCGCTTCATCGGGTCGTAGCCGAAGCCCATTTTGAGACCCCGCCCCTTCATATAGTGCCGAATGCCACGAGCGAGGGTTCCGGGATCGTACGGACCGTGGATCCCGAAGACAGCGTGGCTCGGTGGCAGTCAGTACAAGACACCAAGTATGCCAACTTCGACGACCGCTTCAGCGGTGTTTGCCATATCTTCCACAACGACTGGATGGGCATTCGTTCTGCTGTCGGGGCGCTGCCCGGCTGGAAATACTCAATTTCTTCGACTAGAAATCTCCCGCTTCAGGAAGTAGAACTCTTCATATCGCGGCTGAGCCAACATTCGATCCAGAAGATCGTCTTCCACGGCATTTCTGATCCGATGTACGGCTTATCGCGTGCCTTGGCCAAGGTCGGATTTGATCTGCAATACCTCGTCTGGCACGGCACGACTGCGCAGTGGGTTTGGGACGATGAACGGCGGTATGCACAGAAAGCCATTCAAATGGCACGCGAGGGGAAAATTAGGCGTTTCAGTGCAATCCGACGCGGACTAGGTCCCGTTGTCGGTGACCGCAATTTCGCGCCTCAACTGGTCAACATGCCTCCGCGCATTGAAGAACGGCTGATACAACGGCAGCCGTCATCGCACGAGTGCAACTTGCTTGCACCATCGTGGAACGACTTGCGCAAGAACCTCGCTACGAACGTCTTGGCGGCCCAGAGCGTTCAACGGGTGAAGAAGGTGTATGTCATCGCAAAAGACTTCAGCATGCCCAACTGGCTCGCATCAAAACTAGAGAAAATCCCGTATCGTAGCCACACGAGCATGCTTGAACTGATGGCGACTATGGACTTGGTGCTGAATGTGACAACCATAGATTGCCACCCGATGGTTGACCTCGAGGCGATGTCTGTCGGCACGCCGAGCATCCGAGGACCGCTTTTTCTTGATGGGCTGGAAGATCATCCATACGCACGCATGACGACGGTCGAAAACCCGATGAATGTGGAAGACGCTGCGCACTGCATAGAGCGGACCCTCAAGACCGATCCGCGCGAAGTTCGCGAGATGATGAACGATTACAAGCTGAGACTGCTCGAGCTTTCTCGTCAGCGTTACATGGAATTTTTGGAAATCTGAGGATCAGCAACTCATGAGAGTGTTCGTAACCACGGAGTTATACCCGTTCACGCACGGTGGAATTGGCCGGGCAATCGGCAATATGCTTGCAACCTCAACCGCAGGTGACCTCGCGGAGACGGCTGTCGTTTGGGCTGGTGACGAACTCGATGTTGCGCGATTTTCAGCTGTCTACCCCCAAGTGAAACTGGTCCTAGCTTCGCGCCTAAATTATGAGCTCGTTGACGAAGACGGCATTAGCTATCCGCCCGAGTGGGCTTTCACGAACACCGAATGGCACTGGCGGTCGGTTTCGGCAATGCAGGGACTGAAACGCCTCGCACGGGAAGCCGGAGAGCCTCGATACGTGGAGTTCCCTGACTGGGGCGGTCTTGGCTTCGCTAGCGTTCAAGAGAAACTTCTTGGGCGTGCATTCAGCAATTCTGTTCTCGCAGTTCGCTTGCACACGACCGACAGTTTGCTTGCAACCGTCGATAGCCGTCCTGTCGATAAACATCTGCTCGCAATCCATGATCTCGAACGCAAAACTCTGGCGGATTGCGACCGTATCGTCATGCAACTGCCGGCGGTGGGGGAAGCAGTGCGTCGCTTTTTTGGTTTCTCCGAAGCCGACTGGCGCGGGCGAGCCTGCTTGCATGCACCTCCGGTTCTGCTCGACTCGGGTGACACTGCATTGCGGTCGGTGCAAGCGGACTCGGACACCGCAATAATTTTTCCGTCGAAAATACAGCATCTGAAACGCCCCGAACTTTTTGTCCGCGGAGCATGTGGATTCTTGCGAGGCAACACGCAATACCGGGGCTCAATTGTATTCGCCGCACATTCCACGGAAATCTATGAGACGCGCATTCAGCGGATGATTCCCCCGGACCTCTCCGATCGCTTTATCTTTTTGAGGAATGCTAGTCCTGTCGAAAGACAGGCCCTGATTTCTCGCTCGATCTGCGTGACGACGTCGCTTTTCGAATCATTCTGCCTCTCGGCCTATGAAGCCTCCCTTGCTGGAGGCATCTGTGTGTTAAACAGTGAGAATCCAGCGTTTGGCGAACAATCCCCGTGGGTGGATGGCGTCAATTGCTACAAATTCGACGGCCGTGCCGAGGGGCTTGCACAAGCGCTCACCCGGGCTTTTGCTGGTCCGGCATTGTCCGTCGTGCAAGTGCCTCAGGATCCCGCGCCATGGACCCTCCCTGCGACGGCCGTAGCGACGACTGCAACCAATGAGGACACTGAGCGACCTCTCGTCTCCGTCGTGGTGCCTCATTATAATCTCGGCGATTACTTGCCGCGCACATTGGATTCCATTCTCGCTTCGACATATGAGAATCTTGAGATCCTCGTTGTCGACGACTGTTCCACTGACAAGATTAGCCGTTTGGCGGTTAGTCGTCTTGAATCAATCGGCGAGCGACTGCGGATAGTACGCAACGCAATGAACGTCGGGCTGGCAGCGACCCGAAACGTTGCGGTTACGAACGCACGAGGGGAATTCGTTCTTACCCTGGATGCCGACGATTTAATCAGCCCGTCGTTTATCGAACTCGCGGTCAAGGCACTGCAGCGAAATCCGACCCACGATTTTGTCGTCCCTCAGGCCGGTTTCTTCTTCGACGCAGATGAAGCACAAATAGGCACTCGGATTAGCTTCAGAGACTACGCTATATTTTATGGAGAGGCGCGAGCGCTCGGGTGGCACGATAACCGCTTTTCCACCGCAACATGTCTGGCCCGCACGTCTGTACTGCGGCAGTTCGGCTATCGCGAGGAACTTGACGCATACGAGGACTGGGATCTCTATCAGCGGGCGGTCGCTGCAGGCAAGCGCTTCATCGTGACGAATGGCGTCCACTTTTTCTATCGCCGCAGATCAGAATCGATGTATCACTCACCTGAGCGTGCATCAAGGCATCGATCGCTGTATCACGATCTCCTTAGGGACAAAGCGCTCAACTGTTCATCGCTGACGCTACCGATGTACGTATTAGAAGGTGCTTTGGTTGATCCGGCACTAGTACAGAAGGCCAGTGAAGAAGTTATGCGACTCAACGAGCAACTGGACTTCTATCGAAAGAGCCGGGTGGTGTTTGCGGCGCTGAGAACCGTCCATTACCTCGACAACAAGGCACCGTTCCTTGCCAAGTTCGGCAGAAAGATGGCAGTGGGCGCTTGGCGCATTCGAAGGCGTCTTCACTCGCGCATAGCGCGATAAAGCGACAGCTTTCGGAGCCTAGCTTAGCCTGTCACTTGTGCTTTGGCTCCGTCGAGTCTGCTAGCGAGAGATCAGACTAATTTTCCTGAGCGCCGATCGGCCTAAGGGCTCGAAAGCATACCCATAGGCCAGTCGAAGAGTGCGATAGTGAGATACTAACGGTGCACCGACGTTTGAGCAGGCTGAGCTCCTCTCTGGAGGTCGTTGCATGGGAGCTCTTTCGCATCTTCTCCCGGGCGCTCTGTCAGCCGTCGGCCGACTTTGCGAAGGGGCGCCTCAATGCAGCGAAAATTAAACTCAGCGAAGACGACGATTAGCAATCCGGCCAGCCAAAAACAAACGGCCCGATATTCGATTCCCCAGCCGACCAGATATGGACCAGTGCGGAACCAAAGCTCGCGTACAAGAAAGTAAGCAATTCCGTGGACAATATATATTGCGTAGGAGCGCGAGCCGATCCACATGAAAGCAGAACGCGCGAAACGACCCGGCATAATGTAGTGACGGTCAAACGTTGCCGCGAAAACTAGGATGGTGCAAAAGATGGTTGTTAATCCTTGAGAGATAGGTGCCACATTGAGCGCGCCCACTCCGGCTATTAACAGCGTCATCAACAGCAAGAAGAACATCTTCTTTACCGCTGTTCCCGCGAGGAATCGAGGTTCAAATATCGTGTATAGCGGCGAATTCCGCCAAACGGCTAATAGGACGCCCATAATGACCGGATCAATGCGGAAATACCAGCCAAAACCTGGCCAACTGCGCGGTATTAGGATCAGAGAGACCGCGGTGACTAGGAGTATCCGCGAGAAAGTTTTGGGGAATGCAAATAAGAGAAAGGGGAGTGCGAGATAAAATTGCTCTTCCAGTGAAAGGGACCAGAAGACATCGAGTGTTGGTGCGGCGCCACGCAAGCCAGCATTGTTGGCGTCAAGGTTCCAGTAATGCAAGTTGGCTACCTGCAACGGCGGACAGGACAGACGCAAAATTCGCCCGGAAAGAACCAAAGACTCCTGATCGATTAAAGAACACGGTGAATAGCAGAATCGCCGCTAACCAGAACCATGCTGTAGGCCAAATCCTAAACACTCGCCTGACCCAGAACTTTCCTACTTCTGACCAGTAGGAAACTGCCGAACCCGTCTGCGGCAAGCGCTTTAAGATGTCGGTAGTGATCACGAACCCAGAGATGACAAAAAAAAGGTCGACACCTGTACCAAGCGAGAAATAGCTGTGCAACGTGATGAGCCAAGTGGCCGGCCCCCAAGTGACTAGCCAGAAGAGATGAGTTCCCACCGTCATCAGCACTGCTACACCGCGCAAGATCTGAATGTCTTCGATCAGACTGTGCGCGCCCGGAGGATTTGTCATATGGACGCCCAAATGCAAATTCGGCGATATTATCAGGAACTCAGCTCGTTGGAGAGCGCGTGCCCCCCGGCTCTATCCTAGGACCATCAGAGTCATTGGCTGTCCGGATCACAGCGAGCACGACGTCCATGAATACTATGAAGTTGCCGTTAAGGGTCCTTCGATTGCGCGCGTCGCGATGCACAAATGCTTTCCCTCCAGTTATACTGGCGTTCTTGTGAGGTGACGAGCCGACTTACCATTGCGCGCTTCTGCGTGCAGCGGCTCGGCCTGTCGTCCTTCAAGCACCGGCGAAATGAGATTCTCGGTCGGTCCCACGGCTTTCCTGGGGCCAAGTACGTCCGTGTTCTCGAGCATCCACTGATGAAACGGTCCGCGGCCTCAATTTCGGCGTCGCAATCGGAGTTGGCCCCTGAGAAACTGTCTCTGAGCGACTCTGAATACGGATATCCGTCCTCGACGGGGGCGTAAGGGTTGATGCGACGGTCGATCCAATCTCGCCTGTAAGGGAATAATTGTGAGGTAAGCAGGCTTCAGAATGGGCGGCGCACTGGAGTCCAGTACCCGAAGCTAAATACAACGACGGTACTTGTCCGGCGGTATTGAAAGCTCGTCGACCGATCGGCGCACAGTGAACTGACCAGTGAGAAAAAAGTCCATGTGCGGAATTGTCGGCGCGGTTGCTCAACGCAACATCGTGCCGGTGCGCGCCGAAGGTCGGCAACGGCTTGAATATCGCGGGTGTGGCGCGTGCGGGTTGGCGGTAGTGCGAGGCGGTGAGTTGCGCCGGGCGCACGGCGTTGCGCGCGTGAATCGAACCTCCTCGGTATGACGGGCATCGCTCATACGAGATGCCCGCCGCACGGCGGGTGCGTTACAAATTGCGAGCACACGATCTTTTCGCGCGATAGGGGGGCGCTCGTGCATAGAGGGATCACTAAAATCACTTGTCGCTGCATCGAATGTGCTGGACGACGCCCTGCGTTCCGCGTTGGCATGTCGAACCATTTGTTGCGGCAAGCGGGGACTTTGATTCAAAATCGACGAGCCGTACTACTTCCTCTTGAGCGCTTGGTGCACACGGTGCCGAATGGTCGCTTTCCGAGATGACATTGACCTCAGTATCTAGCGTGGATCACGGCGCGGTGACCGTGTCGGTGGTGGTTTTTTATCCTGACCTGCACCTCTTCACGCGAACGCTCGCGAGCCTTGCGCGAGCCGGTGGCGCGCTGTTGCGCGTCGCACCGGGAAAGTCGCTCCACTTGTACCTGATCGACAATGGTGGCATGCCCGAGATAGGCGAAAGTCTCGCGGCGTTGGCCGAGGCTGGCATCGGCTGTACGGTGCTAGCTGGACACGGTAATGTTGGTTATGGACGCGGCCATAACCTCGCCATCGAGCGGGCGCAGAGCGATCTTCATGTGATCCTAAACCCGGACGTCGACTTGGATGACGAGTCGCTCATTGCCGGTTGCCGATTCTTCGACGCCCATCCTGAAGTCGGTTTACTTGCGCCGTGGATCGGCGACGATTCGGGCCGTCAGCAGTATCTTTGTCGTCGATATCCGACGTTGCTCGATCTGTTCGCTCGAGGTTTCGTGCCACCAGTTCTACGCGACGTGCTGTTTGCAACGCGCCTCGTCCGATATGAGATGCGCGACCTCATCGATGGGACGGCCGTCGTGTGGGATCCGCCGATCGTTAGCGGCTGTTTCATGCTGTTCCGCACGTCCGTGCTGAAACAGTTGCAAGGCTTCGACTCTCGCTACTTTCTTTATTTCGAGGATTACGACCTAAGCCTCCGCGCGCACGCGGTAACGCGTGTCGTATACGTGCCCTTTGTGCGTGTACTTCATCACGGCGGAGGGGCATCGCGCAAAGGGTCAGCGCATATCCGTATGTTCATATCCTCAGCGTACAAGTTCTTCAACCGCTTCGGCTGGAAGTGGCTATGAGCCAGGTACTCGTCACAGGAGCCAACGGGTTTGTCGGTCGGGCGCTGTGCCGCGTATTAAGCGGCGCGGGGTTCACAGTGACTGGTCTGGTCCGGCACGAGGGGCTCCTTGAGTCGGGCGTGGAAGAGTGGATTGAGCCCAGCGTGGATTTCGCAGGGATCGAAGACCAATGGCCTGCGGCGCTCGCTGCCCATTGCGTCGTTCATTTGGCGGCACGCGTGCACGTAATGCGCGAAGTTTCGGTTGATCCGGAAGCCCAGTTTCGTTCGACGAATGTGGAAGGTGCGCTTCGCGTTGCGCGGGCTGCGTGGAATCACGGCGTTCAGCGGTTCGTGTTTGTGAGCAGCATAAAGGCGATTGCGGAAGCGGATAATGGGCGCGCGTTGCGTGAAGACGATGCTCCGGCTCCCGAAGATGCTTACGGCCGCTCTAAACTTGCCGCAGAAGAGGCGTTGCTCCGTTATGGTCGTGAGTCAGGGCTTGAGGTAGTTATTGTCCGCCCGCCGCTGGTCTATGGGCCAGAGGTACGCGCCAACTTTCTGCGTCTAATGGACGGCATATGGCGTGGGGTGCCATTGCCGCTCGGCGCCGCCAGCGGACGACGCAGTCTCGTGTATGTCGGGAATCTCGCTGACGCGCTGATGCGCTGTGCAATCGATCCGCGAGCCGTGGCGCAACGTTTTCACGTCGCGGACTCGGACGCGCCTACAGTCGCCGAGCTATGTCGGGCTCTTGGCCGTCATTTAGGGAGGCCAGCGCGGCTGCTCCCCATACCTGAGAGCATGCTGCGTCTCGCAGGCAGGGTGACAGGGCGCTCCGCCCAAATTGACCGCCTGGTCGGAGCTTTGCAGGTCGATACGAGTCGGATTCGGACGGTGTTGGGCTGGCATCCTCCCTATTCCTGCGACGAAGGCTTAGCGGCGACCGCACGCTGGTATCGCAGCACGCGAAGGGGCGGCGAGTGCTGAAATACCTTGCCTCGTTACCCGCCTGGTCGGCGGCGGCCCTGATTGCGCTCGCAGCCGCTTGCACTTGCGCCGCCATTCTTTGGACGTTGCTGCGAACCGGACTTGCCTGGCGTCTCGCCACCGATGTGCCCAATGCCCGTTCGCTTCACAACGCGCCGACGCCGCGAGTCGGCGGCTGGGGCATTGTCCCCGTCGTCATCATTGCGATCTTGCTGTCGGCACCGGGGCTCTGGTGCGCTGCTGTCGGCACGGTGTTTCTGGCGGCTGTTTCCCAGATGGACGACCGCCGCGGTCTGCCAGCGCGCGTGCGGTTCGCGGCCCACCTGGCGGCTGTCGTCGGTCTTGTCGTGGCGTTCCCGGCCAGCGTGCCCTGGTGGGCGCTGGGAGTCCTGGCCTTCCTGATGTTGTGGCTGGTCAACCTCTACAATTTCATGGACGGCGCGGACGGGCTCGCGGGCGGAATGGCCTTGTTCGGCTTCGCCGGCTATGCCGTCGCCGCGCTGCTCAGTGAGCGTCCCTTGCCGGAACTGGCGTGGTCGTCCGTCGCGGTGTCCGGTGCTGCTCTGGGTTTTCTGGTTTTCAACTTTCACCCGGCGCGCATTTTTCTCGGCGACGCAGGATCGATATCGCTCGGCTTTCTCGCCGGCGCCTTCGGTTATTGGGGCTGGCGCGGCGGCGTCTGGCCGGTCTGGTTTCCGGTGATGGTGTTCGCGCCTTTCATCGCCGACGCGTCGGTCACGCTCGCTCGCCGCCTGCTGCGCGGAGAAAAATTTTGGGAAGCGCACCGCGAGCACTACTATCAGCGTATGGTGCGTAGTGGGATTGGGCACGCGAGGACAGCCCTCGCATGGTATGCGCTCATGGTCACTGGCACAACGCTTGCTACAATTACCCTTGGCCGCGCTACCGTTTTTCAGTGGTGTATCGTCGCCGCATGGGTGATAGTTCTCTTTCTAGCAGGCGTGGTCATCGACATGCGCTGGCGTCATTTCCAATCAACACGGTCAGACAAGTAAGGGATGCCGCTGATGTTACGAAACAAGGCCGCTTGGCTGTCTTTCAGCGCTTTCCTGTTCGATCTTTCCGCAGTTGCCGGATCGTGGCTTATCGCGTATCTCCTTCGCTTTAACGGCTCGATTCCCTACGACTTCCGCGTCGGCGCTCTGCGGTCGCTGCTTTGGGTCCTGCCGGTCTACGGCTTGATGTTCCGCATCTTCGGCCTGTATCGCGGCATGTGGGTGTTCGCGAGCCTGCCCGACCTCGTTCGGATTTCGAAAGCCGTGATCGCGGGGGCGCTTGTCGCGATGGTTGTTTCCGTACTGGTGCAGCCCTCGCCGATCGTGCCGCGTTCGGTGCTCGTCGTCTCGCCGCTCTTCCTGTTCCTCGCCATGGGCGGATCGCGGGCGCTTTACCGTGCGACCAAAGAGTTCTATCTATACGGCGGCCTCGTCGCCCAAGGCAAGCCCGTGGTCGTGCTCGGCGCCGGCAACGCGGGCGCGAGCCTCGCCCGTGAGTTGTCGCGCTCGAGCGAATGGCGTCTCGTCGGACTGCTTGACGACGACGTTTCCAAGCACGGTCGCGAAATTTACGGCTACAAGGTGCTCGGGCCGATCAGCGAATTGCCGCGGATGGCCGAGGAGTTGAAAACCGAGTACGCTATCATCGCCATCCCTTCGGCGTCGGTAGACGTCCAACGCCGCGTCGCAACGCTTTGCGTGCGAGCCGGCGTCCGCGCGCTCGTGCTGCCGGCGTTGACCGCAGTCACGCAAGGCCAGGCCTTTCTGTCGCGCGTCCGCCAGATCGATCTCGAAGACCTGCTTGGCCGCGATCCGGTCATGATCGACACCGACGACGTCGAGGCATTGCTGAAGAACCGCGTCGTCATGGTGACGGGCGCGGGCGGCTCGATCGGCTCCGAACTGTGCCGGCAGATTCTGCGCTTCGGCCCGGTGCAACTGGTCGCGTTCGACGTCTCCGAGTTCTCCATCTATCGCCTCAATGAGGAGCTCTCGGACAAATATCCGAAAGTGTCGGTGGTGCCGATCATCGGCGACGTGAAGGACTCGTTGCTGCTCGATCAGGTGATGGCGCGCTACAGCCCGCATATCGTTTTCCACGCCGCGGCCTACAAGCATGTCCCGCTGATGGAGGAGGTCAACGCGTGGCAGGCCGTGCGCAACAACGTGCTCGGCACCTATCGCGTCGCGCGCGCGGCGATCCGTCACGACGTCGCGCGCTTCGTGCTGATTTCCACCGACAAGGCCGTCAATCCGACCAACGTGATGGGCGCGAGCAAGCGCCTCGCGGAGATGGTGTGTTCGTCGCTGCAACAGCAGGGCGCGCGGCGCACGCAGTTCGAGACCGTGCGCTTCGGCAATGTGCTCGGCAGCGCGGGCAGCGTGATTCCGAAGTTCCAGGAGCAGATTGCGCGCGGCGGTCCTGTCACGGTCACGCATCCGGAAATCACGCGTTTCTTCATGACGATTCCCGAAGCGTCGCAGCTCGTGCTGCAAGCGTCCAGCATGGGGCACGGCGGCGAGATCTTCATTCTCGACATGGGTAAGCCAGTGCGCATCGCGGACCTGGCACGCGATCTGATTCGGCTGTATGGCTTCACTGAAGAGCAGATCCGCGTCATCTACACGGGCCTGCGCCCGGGCGAAAAGCTCTACGAAGAACTGCTCGCCGACGACGAAACCACCACGCGCACGCCGCACCCCAAGCTGCGTATCGCGCGGGCGCGCGAAGTGCCGGACAGCCTGATCGACAACCTGCTGCCGTGGCTGATGCAGCACCGCGTGCCGACCGACGACGAAGTTCGCCGCGATCTGCGCCGTTGGGTGGCCGAATATCAGCCGGCGACATCGACCACGTTGCGCAGTGTGCAGCCAGCGGGTATCCGAGCCTCGTAAGCATCGAGCTGCGGTGTGCAAAGGAGATCTCTGGCCGCCAAAATCGCTCGGCGAGGGGCTGCTGCTCGAGCGTCGGGCGTCCGCCCGTCAGCAAGAAGCGGTCGGCCTGTCACGATTCCCGCAAACCCATTGGGGGCGCTTCGCTATCGGGGAGCCAGAAACGACGACGACTTTTCCCGAGTGCCGCCCGCCGCTCAGACCTGCATCCGTAAGCAAGAGACATGCAGCCGGCAACTCTGCGAACGGATTACCCAGCGTGAAGAGCAGTTTTGTCTCGCGCAGAGGAGGCGCTTTCCTCTGAGCAGGGATAAGTTCAAGGATCGCGTCTTCGTCGAGGCCGAACATATCACCGGCACCGAACCCGACGACGTTGACGCTGGCGCCCGTGACAAGGCATGCGTACTGGCCCTGATGCGGGGCTGCCAATAACGACACCATGCTCCATCTTTTCTCTGGAGATCGCGAAATGGTGAATGACCGCACGGCGAGCTTATGCTGGATTGATATGCGCGACACCGGTTCGTCTATCAGTATCCCCTCGGCGATGACTGGCATCATGGCTTTTACGTGAAAGAGGTCACTCAAACGGATCGCGAGCCATACAGCGAAGCGTTATGAAACGTGGTCAGGCGATGACTTTGATGCCCCAACTGCTTGACCGAGGGGCCGCCAACCCGATGCTGATGGGCATGGCGTTGAGCAGCTGGGCCAAAATTAGACAAACCTGAAGCCCTGCTCTCCAAAACATCTCACTATCCAGTGTGGTTTAAAGAGCGCTTACGACTCTGCGAGGGTGTGCAAGCCACAGCAGTGCCGCAATGGCGTGTCCTGTTGTCCGCGGTAGCCCGTCGGCGTCTACCATCCTACGTGCCTGGAGTGGCGCGCCACCTTTTTCCAATGCGTCTCTAACCGCTTACGCAGTCGGGGGCTCCGCTGCGCTCTTGGTGGGACCCCGGCACACCACGATCCGGACACTCCTCGCCGCACTCTCACCTTGGTACTGCCTTGACTTTTCAATGACGTCGACAAGATGGAATCACATCAGCCGATCTCATTGAAACATGGACCGTTCCACGAAGCGTTATCCCAAACCCAATACAAATCAAGAACTACAGAGGAACGGCGCATCAGCAACTGCTTGTCGCAAACTACCCGCGATGCTCGCCGACTCAGAAATCGCTCATCTGGAAACCGTCGCATCGTACTTGTTGAACACTGAATATCGAGAGCTGCCCGGCTATCTGGGACCTGCATATTGGATTACTCGCGCCGTATCGATCGGCGAACAGTTCGAGCTTGTTTTACCTCAGCGGCGACGGCTAACCGCGTTGCTCGCGATGTTCATGAGCCTGGCGCAATCGAGTCGGTGTGCGCCTGAAGAAGTGCCGCAGCGTGCGGTCAATGATGCTCGCTGACCGGGATTGCGTCATTTGAACCTGTCAGATCCTTCGCACTAGGCGGCATCGCATGTCTTGCGCAAAGCATAATCGTGGCCGCGTTTTTGCGCCGGTTTTCCCAGCGGTGCGAGATCTGTAATGCTGCGACGAAACCGAGTTTTTGCTTTCGCCTGACGGTCGCCAGATATGCAAGGTTTCTTTTTCCTTCGCTTAATCCTTCATCGTCAGCTCGACATCTGTTACACCCAGTGAGCTATGCCTAGGCGGCGGGGTAGCCACGGGGCCTTGTCGTTTGTTGAATTAGGCTGATTCGACGCGGCGGAAGACGCGACGCAGTTAACGGTGAAGCGTTGGGGCTCTGCGTTCCTACGTCGTGACCGCGTACTTGGCGACGCCGGCGCGGTGAAGGCGGACGTTGCTAAGCAGCAGCTGTCTTCACCGAAAAAAAATACCGAAGTGCAATAAGTACTCCAAAATAACCTTCATCCCGTGAGGCAACACGGGTGGACATCTCAATTGACAATCTGTGCCGCTCGCCAAACAGTCACGCGAAGGGCCAACAACTCCTCTTTCGTGCTCCTCGAAGCAACGCGCTGCAGTTGTTGGTCCAGGATGCCACGTCGTTTCGTGAGTTCATGCAGACATTGGCACAATTCCCCTTCCAGCGAGCACCGCCTCACCAATCAGAACGAAGCCCTTCGCATTTGCGTGTGAGGGCGTGTCTAGGACGTCGATGCGTGTCCGGGGGAAGGCGGCGCGAACCGCTGTCTCGTAGAGGCTTGCTCCGCCTCCTGTCAATACGACCGACCTCAGCCTGGAGGGATAGTGGATGCGATCACGGATTTTTGCCACTGCAGCGTTCACGACGGCTTGTAACCTTTCAAGAAACGAAGCGAGGTCGATGTCCTTACCGTAGTGCAGAAGTGGCCTCTTGTCGCCAAGGCATCGGCCAATGCGTTCCATATTGTCTACAGGGCGGCGTTCCTGGTTCGCGATCAACGATCCAATGGTTCTATAGACCTGCCATGCACCGCCCCGGACGCTGCCCGAACAGTGGTCATCTACCCTGTGGTCATGGTACAGCAGCCAGTTAGTCTCGGAGTAGCCTACATCGATGAGGAGATGGTCGTGCTCGGGATCAAAGCGGGCATCGCCAGAATCAGAGAAGATTCTGAGCGATCCGAGCAGCGGGGGAACGACCTTTGCCGAGCGGACGTGGATCGAACCTTGGCCGAAATCGAGGGCGCCTGTAAATGCATCGCGAAGATATCGAGAGTATTTCCAGCTTAAGTGGGCCGGCAGGCCAAGCACCATGCATTCGATGTCGGTTACACCGGCGGAGTGCAGTGCTCCGCCGAGCAGCGCCGCGAACATGGGCGTCAAACAGAAACTGTCGAACAACGTTCGCGTTATGCGTGAACAAACTGACAACGACTCTACTCCGGGGCCGACTGCATAATGAGAGCCTTGCACCTCCATCAAAACAACGCTCGACTCGTTGCCCACGCGTTTTCTGATTGGCGGTAACTCAAGTTCGGATACAAGAGGCGCGAGCGATGGAAAGCTCACAGTAGAGATATCGGTTCCTGTGCGGAACGCTCCTTTGGTGTGGCCGTAGCCGATGTCGACGCCAAATGCTGAAACCTTCATTAACGCTCTCCGTTTCGGTGAAACCCTGCTGATTTCGGAGGCTGACGGTGCACACGATGCTCCTCGGCCCGTTCTCGCGCTACCGTTGCCTACCGTTTGTCGAAGTCAACCGCCTGTGTTCAACCAACTGTATCTGGTCGGTCAGCCTGCCGTGCAGGCAAATGGCGACATATTCAGCGTAGCTTTCGCTGGAAGCAGGGCGTTTAAAATGGACGCGCCTCCCTGTTTTGTTCCTTCAGTGAAGACTGACCAACGGTATCAAATCGACGGCGCTCTTTCGTTGTCTTCCATCTGCGTACGCTGCAAGCCTGTCCAACGTTGCCTTGACATCGCACTGACATGGCCCTCTGAGTCGCAGCAGCTTTTTTGTCAGCGACGTTTTGCCGTTTCCGCAAATCGAGGCGTCAAGGAGTTTCGCCGCCGCCAGGGGAATCCGGCAGTAGGAACGCTGACGCTTCTGCCGAATGCCTTGTGCAGTCAATCGAAGGAGGACATATGGATGGATGCCGTGCAAAGCAACGGAGCGCGACCCGTCGGTCGTGATCCAGTCGAGCTTGAGGCGGCATTTGCCCTGCGGGCCAAAAAAGCATGCTGTTGCGAACAGCGGCAGGCAACAGTGCGGCGAACACGATTGTCGCGGCGGGGTAGCACGATTCCGTGCTAGGTGCGGCATGGTCCGCTCCCCAATTTGTGAAACCTTGCGCCGTTGATCAAACGATCGAGATTTCGCAAATCAGTCAATTTCATCAATTAAAACAGAACGATGCGGTGGTGGGGCGCTGTCGCCCCGACCGTGAGCCGATTCGTGGGGGGCCTAGCCGTTTCTAACTCTGACGTCGACAGCGGGGCACGCAGAGTCCAGATGCCGTCCGCTCCGAAAGAGCACCGTCTTGCTAAGGTCATCTGGCGGCCCGGAAGATGGATCTCAGCAGGCGTGCCTCTTTCGCACCTAAACTGGCAGCGTGGTCCAGCGTCCCTACGCATGTGGCGCCTCCAATGGCACGTGACTGCCCGACGTTTCAACCAGTCGTCGTCCTTAAAAGAGGGTGTTTTTGACACGCCATTCGGTCGCCATTTAACCGGCAAGTCGCGTATCGTAATGTTCTGCCGGCACAGGACCGCAACACCGAATCAAGCGTGAGATAGAACCATGACCCGTAATGGACTCCTTCGAACATTCAAAAGGCGCAATTGCTTCATTATTTCTGCTTGTTATGAAGACGGACTGGCCAAAGGGAAATGGACTACCCAGAAGGGCGCACTTGACGCGCTGGGCGTCAGTAAGGCGGAACTGTCGCTGGCGCTTAAGCTGCATGCACTGCCGCCGGGGATAATAGACTTGTTCGAGTCGCCCACCGAGCTAACGCCTTATTCGGTGCGGGTGATACGCGACGTTATTGCGCGGGACGGCCTTCAGACTGTGGTTCAGCGGATCGGACAGCAGCTGGGAGCTGGCAGGAAGCTTCCGGCGCGAGCGGTGCTTGCAGCGATAAAGGGGCGAGTGTCTGGGCCTAGGCGCGCGCTTGGCCGGCCCCGCAACGCTGAAAACAAGGTTCTGAAAACGACGCCCGACTCACCGAGAAACATCTCCAGCCGATATCACGGCGGTGTGAGCAGAGGGGAATGGACCAGCTACAGCGCCTGCGCCCGTGCGCTTGACATTCCCCGAAAGAACGTCCGCGATGCGGTGTATATCAAGGCACTTTGCGATAGCTTGCCAGTTCGCTTCAGCGATGCCCAACTGACTTTTGCTGTTGGACGGAAACTTCTCGCATTAGACAAGGAGTTCGGCCGACAAGCGCTATTGAACCGTGTGATAAGTCTGAATCTTGGAATGGAAGGGGTGACGGCCGAAACTGTTCTTCGGGAGTTGAACGGCGAGAACGTTCAGCGATCAGACCTTTCTCGCATTCGCATTAGGAAGGGTAGGGGACCAACGCGGCTCATTATCGAGTGCAACAACGCAAGCCTCCTTTTCGGGTACCGACGCGAACTGGAGCGTGCAATGCGGAAAGCGCTGAAAAACGTTTCTGTTAGTCCGCAGCCCATCTCAAACGATCCACACATCAAGAAGGAGGTCCTGGCGACGTTAGAAAGCGTTTACGCCCGGGTCGGTTAGGCACACTATGCCGATGCCGTTCGTGAACCGCTCGCGAAAACAATGGGAAACTGATTGACCCCTGCCGCCAGGTGACCGGTGGGATCTTCAATCCCTTTCGAAGCGGACGCTGCTGCCACTGCGCGGCCTCGGTCAGCACTTCCCCGGTGCCGGTCGAAATCCGCTCGGGGCGACACTTGGAGTCCATACAACCCCAGCAAATGTCCCTGAATCTCGCGCACACACATTCGGCGTACTTCCATCCGAGTGACGTGGTCGGCGAGGCCTGGCTGCCTGTGCTGAGATTTGCGCACTAGCTGCGGCTAGAACGTCGCCTGGCGGTCGCCCGGAATGTCCGGATTCAGCTCGCCACTGGGCGTGATGACTGCTTTTTGGGCTGCCCGCATTATGACAATTGCCAACTCTGCTTTGCTCCGCTTCACTGGCCAGGTCGCGAGTCAGTCCGGTCGCCAGCATGCGCCCGCCCGCTGCTTTTTTAGCCCGGCCAATCCTCAACTCGCCGGGGATCAACCCGCCGTCCTTGCGCGGTATCTGAGCCGGCAGTCGATCGATCAGTTTGTCGGAGCACAACTTCGCCGCCTTACGGTTCGAGATCTTCCTGGCCGCTGTTGCTTCGATCACCGAATGGTATTTCCCCTGTCGTCTCATAGCCTTGACGGACCGAGAATATGACAGGTTCATGTGGCGGGCGATGTTCATCGCCTAACTAAGGCACCCTGAAATGCAAGCTTCATCGTGCGTATCAGCGCATCACAGCGGCTGAAAAGCCACAACAGATCACGAATGCACTGCGGCCTCGGGGCCGGCGTGGTTCGCAGCCGTGCGCCACCGCTCGCAAGCAATGCTCATGGCGACATCGTCCCGTCGTCCTCCGTCGTCGACGGCGTGGCGCTCCTGGTGGAGCCAGTAGCCTGTTTGTGCCTCGCATTCCCGTCTTCTTTGTGGACCCCACGCCGCTCTCCTTTCGTTGGGCTCATCCGTGACTTCCGCTTGCAAGTTATACGGCAAGCACTAACGGCCCCTGTCTGGGCAGCGGGTGATAAGGCCCATGACCGACGCGCTCCAGTTGCGTCTTTTCTGGAAGCGTTGCCTTGACTTCGCACTGCAGGTGCCAAGCTGGAGTTATCGGCACTCCTTCTGATCCGCGACGCGACCAGCATGCCAAATTGATGGTGAATTAATGGTTGTGCTTGCCGGCCGTCGAGGTCGTGAGTGAGCTGCTCTCCGATGACCCGTTCAGTCCACGAAAGGAGAAGAAATGAAGCAGGCCAAGACGTTGTTCTGTGTCGCGAATAAAGGTGCACACTGTGCTGTCGCATGCTCCCACGAACTAGTTCCGGATTTCACGCGACTGGCTGGCGATCGCGACGGCTGGATGGCGCATCGACGGCGTTTGTCTCTTCCGTTGTCAAAAACCCTTGCAGCGCTACTGCGGACAATGTCCGACCGCGCATTCGTCGTACGCCGAGGTGTGATGCTTGAGCACGCGCCCGGAACGCGCAATCCGGTGACGTGGGTGGATTGTCTTGCTGTGACTGAGTTCGGAGCGTTTGTCATTGACCAATACGACTGGACGGGCACCGTGAAGCGTTCTTTAAACGATGACGAACTGCTTGTCCATGACAAGGTCGGCGTCGTTTCCGTCCAGACGTCTCCATTGCGCAGGGCAAAGCCCGCTCTCCGACACCTGCGTGCGATACTCGCCGAATATGACTGCCCGGTTGAGTCCGTTGCAATTTTCGCCCCCTCGCATTGCGCGCTCGATCCTGCCCTGCCCGAAGCGATGCTGTATCCGTCTGAACTTCTCCATTTCATGCGCACGAGATTGAACCGCTTCCGCGCCAGCCATTTTCAGCATCTCGATCCCGTGAGACTCGCCGCCCATTTGGAAGTGCGATGTGTGGAGTGGGGTAAGAGCTGACGCGTGCAGAGAGTGGATCAGCAAGCCGTCGTAAAAAGGAAGTGATACACGGTCCTCCGATGTGGCGCCGCAATCGCAGTCGTCAACAGAGAACCAGCTGGGCCTGCATTGATGGACGTCCTCTGTAGCAAGCGCATATAGTGAAATCGCAGCCGTTGTCTGGATCTTAAGGTCCGAAAGTTTGCCCGCGTTTCATCGCTTTTAGGAGCTTCTCCCCGCAAAGCGGTTCCGACTTGGAGGCCGTGTAGGCGTGGCGGGGCGCCAAGTCGATTCCCGTATGAGCATTCGATTTCTACTATGGAATTAAGGATAACTAAGGTATATGATCGCTCGATGGAAACATCTGGTTAGACGACGAAGCGCCCTCTGTGGCTCACTGGTCAACGCCATCGAGCTTATCGCGTCCGCGCGGCACAACGCGCACAGTGCCAGGAGTAACGAGGGCTGCATGGTGACGAAACGCGTAGCCATCAGAAACGCTGGTGTGGATTTTTCTGCTTGAGGCAACTGACTTTAACTGCCACCGCGCCACTACCGGCACAGCGGCCCTGCTCCCTCACAGCCGTTGTCCGCGCAGCAGGCGCCCAAGGCGTTAAGATTCAGTTGCAGCAACGCGCTGGGATGTGCAAAGTCATCTGCGGCTCGCAGTTAATGGCTTAGAGGTCAGGGACAAAGCGTTTTCCCGAACCGATATTTACCGTTTTCGTCATTTGCAAGCCGTTCCCGTTTTATTCGCACGCTAAGGGCTGCCAACTGGTTGTTAAGGAAGCCGGATTCCAACAGCACCATCCTGATGCAGGTGATTTCCAGCAGAAGTAGCTCGACGTCAACGCATCGCTTGGAGCGCACTTCGATAAAGCCTGCAAGCGAAGCCACATCCAGGTCGTGCAGCCGAATTGGCCGTGGCGAATGCGGAACCATCGTCTGCTCAACTTCGAACCAGACATTAACCATGATGGCGCACATCATCTCGTTGCATCCTATCTTGTCGGCGCAACGCTTGACTTGTTCGAGGAGTGGGGAATCGGACATGGTGGTCTTTCAGGCTTTGAAAGGATGTTCTTGCCCTGGCGTGTCGTCTGCTGAACACGCTACGTCATGCGCCGCATCGATCCGGCCAATGGGGTAGCCGCTTAACTCGCTATGTCGACGTTTGGCCGCAAGGCGCGCTGTCGCCCGCGGGAGTTTGCTCGGCGGCCGGTGACGATCGGATTCAATGTTGTGAAGCGATATATGTCCCTCGAACCTCTCCCGGATCGACTGGCAGTAGTGCCCAAGGATCATCTGGATCCGCGTGGGGCCGTGTCCGAGCGATTCGCTGAGTTCCACGAGGACTTCATAGGGCGCCATTCCTCCGTCCAGCATTTCCAGTGCGCTCTTGAGCGCATAGGTGTAACGAAGCGAATGAAAACTGATTGGACCAACCATACCCGCGCGACGCAGCAGGGCTCTGAGTCGGTTCATGGCGGATTTGAGGGTCCTGCCAGTGCCAGTAATCAATTCGAGATTGTGTTCGCGAGCGTACGCGAGTGCGCAACGGATGGCTTCGATGGTTTGCGAGCGCTCGCTTTCGATGATCCGTACCTGCCTCGGCCTCGCGTTTTTTGAGCCCCGCATCAGCGCAAGCGTGGAGTCGCCGCGCACAAGTGCGTCAAGCCACATCTGCAGATCCGGCGCGCACATCAGCGCTTCCTTGCGTCGGAGTCCGAGATGCAGGGCGAGCGATATCATGTGCGTTAGCCCCTGATCTATTCGTTTCGCTCTCTCGATTAACTGGTCAATTTCCATCGGGTTCATAGCCCGTTTTGCTCCTCTTCGTACTCTTCGAGCCAGTTGGAGTTCCGTGTTGTTGCAGACATGATCGATGTCCCGGCCGGCATGGCGCGATGTGACACGAACCGCCGAGAATACGTTCGCGAGAGTGCCAGCCGTTTTGCCCTGCGCAATGCAGTATTGGGCATACGCATGGATCACCCACGGCGCAATTTCACCGACCGATGCCCGCAACTCTCCGAGCTGTCTGGCAAAGCGCAAAAGACCTGTTGTGTCGAACCGCCTGTTCTGCTGTGTCGCAAAACTGCCGCCTGCTTTTTTGCTGCTTACTGCGCAACTGTGTACGGCTTTTGACATCATGCTCATGAGCTATCTCCCGGCTGTGACCCGCAGCTTTACTCATGTTCGCCTGCGGGAAGGCGAACACGGCCCCGGTCACGATGAGCTCGTGACATATCGCAAATACGTTGGATGTCGGCAAGGACCGCTGGCCCGGGGCGGGGGCAGCGTGTACGTAAGCAATTGAATTCGGGGGAGGGCCGGGCACTGCGTTGAGCTATGGGATCCGGTTACGGATGGGCCCTGGTGAAGCAGGTTCTGGAGGGGAAAATGGGAGCCCCGCAAGGAAGAATCGCGTCGATGCGGGAGCGGCGAGCGGCGGGTGCCAGACAAGCACCGGCCTGCACCCTGCAAGGGAACAGGGCCGCCATTGGAGCGCTTGCGGTCTTCATCCGAAGATGAACGGACTGCAAGGCCTATTTGGATGGATGCTGCGCTGTGTATCGCAAAAGGGAAGATGCTTCCCCGCCCTCAGATTGCATTAAAGGCATGGAGGCACCGTGAACACGGCCCGCATTTGCGGCGTGGGCGTCAGGGGCAAGTCCCTGGTGCGTTCAAAAAGCTCGCCTGCACGTAACTTCCGTTGGCAGACGATCACTTGCTGCAGAAGAGGTGACTGGCTGCTACGCGATACCGACTCGCGTACTGGGCTGAAAGAGGGAGATAGGCCTCATGCGAAGCACGCAGTGGGAACTTCTGGGCCTTGGGAAAGACTCTGGCTCTGATCGGGCGGCAGGCGCTCGATTCATGTCGATGTTGCTAACAGGAACCGCGCGAAGTGCTTTGCTTGACTGTTCGGCTGAGCAAAGGATCTATAGAAATTGGGCGAAAAGGCCCCCAAACCCCCAACAACGAGGTGTAATGGTCGATGCTCGTGACGTGAGCGAACGGTACTGCAATTATTAGAACATAGCTGCAGGGATTGCAAAAGGGGGCGCGTGGCTTTCGCACAAAAAGCGGGTTGTCGCCTGGACGTTCAATGGCTTCGGCCGACGCGCGACACAGGACACGTGGTGCCCTTGAATCGTCCGCCTGTTGAGCGGGTCGTACTCGGTCGATGACAGCCGAATTGTCTGGGCCCGGTATATCGAGGGGGCAAGATCGCCGCCATGATCGGCGCAGACAGCATGCCTGCGTCCGGCAGGCGCTCCAACGAGGCAATGGCCCGGTACGGTGCTCTGAGAGTTCGTCCCGCCCGCGCGAGCCGAAGGCGCACACTCCCGTACACGCGTCAGTGAGTCGTGCTCAGACAGGTGGCTGCCTGAAATCCCGCGATGCTCGGCCCGACCAGTCGACCGTCGGCGCATGCTGCCGTGCGAAGTCCCTGTCGCCGATGATATGGCCGCAATGTGGGCAGTGCAGTTCTGCCGGGTGCGAAGCGACGGCGTGCGGTGGCTGTTCTTTCTGGCGCGAAGCTACGGCCGATGCGCGTCGCGCGATGAGTCGCTGCCTTTGCTGACGCGTACCGCGTCGCATCGACCAACCTAGTCCTGCAATGATTACATTGATTCCAAGTAACGGCCACACGATATCCATGTTGGTTCCCCGCTGTTTGGCTGTGGACCAGCATAGCATGCGTTCCACCAGTCGCGGGCTTGCCAGCTTCGGGAGCGTCGGAGTATATTCATGCTGCGTCCACGACGCATCGATCTTGAACTGACATAGCCACCCGTATTTCTTCCGGTTAGCCTGTTGGTATATCCGTTCGGCCGTACGCCTCCGCTTTCTTGGCGTCAAGGTGCAGTTTGGCACAGCGACTGCCAGTGTCGTTCGTTCGGCTACGCTTCCTCTCTTCTTCTTCTTTGCGCACTTCCGACCACTGCCCCCTCTTTAGGTGGCGTTTAGCGGCGGCTGCTCCAATCTCACGTCTGACTGCGTCTCGATGGCGGCTCGCCATCGTCTGCGCATTTTCCTTTCCTGTGGCGCGCGCGGCCCGATAAACAGCGCACTCAAACAGCAGTGCGCTCGTCGCGCCGCTGAACGCGGGTCGGTGCCTCTGTCGCACCACCAGGTCACGGATGCAAACAAAGGAAAACAGACATGTACGTTCTTTACGACTACCGGTACGTGATTGCCTGCAGCAGGCTGCCCTATGGATTCAGGCGGGAATTTCGCAGGCTCGCCAGAGGCCGGGTCACGTCGACATACGATTGGCGCACTCGCGCCAAGGATGCTGTGCCGGCCGAAACGCAATGTCGGCGCGTGGCGGAGGTGTTGATGGGCTTTGAAGCGCTGCGCGCGAGCGGCTATGCGCTACAGACACCCTGGAATTTTCGCAGCAAGCATTTGCAGGTGCTCATCAATCGCTGGTCCACGCAGCGACTGACATCCGAAGAGGCGGCCGAGAGACTCCAGCACTGGTGCGAGTTTTTCCGATGGATCAGGAAGCCCCAACTCATCGTTTTAATGAACGCGCCTCTTACCGCAGCAGCCTCGCGTGTCGGGGGCAAACCTGTCCAATACTGCGATGCTTCAGTCTACTCGCGGCCGGACATACCAGTGCTCACGAGCGAAAAGGCCATGGACGCCCTGACGGAACACCGCGGTAACCTGCGCAAGGCGGCCCGCGCGCTGGGAACGTCGACGCATGCTGTCTGCGAGGCCCTGAACGAAGGGCGGCCAACGGCGGAGCAGTTTCCTCCCGGCCTTACGATCCTGAGCTGATGCTTGACTTCTCCTAGCGCCCGATACGCTGGTTTCACCTACATCTAAAGGAGAAACCAGCATGCTGATCCAGAAAATCCTCGGGCTCGCGACTGGATTGCTGTACGCGTATCTGAGCTTCAGCCAGCAACGTCTCGCGGACGACGACGCTCGCGAAGCGCGGGCGGCACCTGCCCAGGAGCGGGGGGAAGAAGGAGAGAGGGAGGTGTCAGCTGAACTGCGCTGGCACCTCACGCGACTGTGCGGTGATGACTGGCTGGTATTGGATGGCCTCGTTCTGATCCACGCACCGGGGAGCGACTTTCCGACTGCTGAAATCGATCATCTGGCGATCGCGCCGTTCGGAGTCTTCGTGGTCGAAACAAAGCATTGGGCAGGGGTAGTCACACACGGTGAAACCGACGACACGTTGACGCTCACGACGGTTGATGGGCAGCGGTTCGTGCGCACCTCGCCATTGAAGCAGAATGCAGCGAAGGTGCGGTTTTTGCGCAGCCTGCTTCCTCCGCGGCTGTGGATCGTTGAAGGGCTCGGTGTCTTTTCGCATGAAGCCGTAATGGTCGCCCCTGCGCTTCCCGCGGTGTTGCTTGAGCGCAGTGAACTTTACCGGCATCTGCGGGTGCGCCAGCAGCAGTTTGCGCGTACGGGGACGGGACGCCTGCCCGTTCCCAAGATCGCGGACGTTATTTTGCGGCATGCGGACACGCGTCCGGAGGCGCTGGCTGAGCACCGGCAACGCATCCAGGAGGGCCGCGCGCGCGGCCAGAGCTAGGCCGGATAAATCCGCTGACACGGGGACCTGTGAACTGCGCTCACCGCCTGGTCTTCCTCACCACCATCCACCGCGGCGACTTGAACCGCACGATGCTCACATAGAGCCACACATAAGTCGCCGCGAACACCACCACGAAACAGAACAGATGCAGCGTATGCCGCCAGAACAGCGTAGCCGGCACCACTGCAATCAGACACAGCAGCCACAAATAAGGCGACGTCAGCGAATTGCGCCGCGTGAGTTCGCGCGCGGTTCGCGTGCCGACTGCCCAGCGCATCAGCCGCTTATACACCAGCATATGCAGATGCACGCCATCGGGAATGCCGGGCGACATGCCGCGAATAAACTTCTTCCGGTAAATCGAGAAGCACGTCTCGAAGATCGGATACATGAAGAGCAGCACCGGATACCACGCTGACACATCGCGATTGCGCATCACCAGCATGATCGACAGCTCGGCGAGCATGAAGCCGATGAAATATGCGCCGCCGTCACCGAGAAAAATCAGCCCCGCCGGGAAGTTCCAGATGAAGAAGCCGAGCACCGCGCCCATCATCATGAACGATGCCGACAGCACGATCGGATCGTGCACCTGGAAGGCCACGTAGGCGAGCGACGCGAACATCATGAACGCGACCATCGAAGCCAGGCCGTTGAAGCCGTCGATGATATTGATCGCGTTCGCCAGCGCCGCGACCGCGAGCACCGTCACCGCGCACGAAATCACCGCATACGAGAGCAGAAAGTCGAGCGGCGGCACGCTGATGCGCGTCACCGCGATGTCGAGCAGAAAGTACGCGAGCGCGGCTGCCGCCATCGTGCAGACGAGGCGCGCAAGCGGCGACACGCGCTTGGTCAGGTCTTCGACGAGACCCGAGCCGAAGGCCGGCATGCCGCACGCAATGAGTCCGAGGATGCCGCCCGACACCGCAGGGTACGCGCCGTGCAATTGCACCGCCGACGCGATCAGCCCGAGCAGAATGCCCGTTCCGCCGATGCGCGGCACCGGGCGCACATGGAATTTCTGCACGCCGGCGAGATCGGTGTCCGTCGAAAATTTTTCATGCAGATGCGCGTAGCGCACGATCAACAGCGTGATCAGCAGTGAAACGAGAAAGCCGAGCGCAAAACTAAGCATGAAAGTGGGCCTGAGCGAAGACGCCGAATTATACAAACGAAATCTTGCGCGCCCGGAAAAGCGCCGGGCTCGCCGATGCCGCCGACTATCCCAGATAGTGAGGCGAGAATTGCCCGGAAAGCCGCGCCAGTCATGGATTTCACCTATTCAGCGAGGCTTGCCGCGAGCCGTTAAGACTGGATGCGGCGAAGTGCGGACAGCGCGGGGCAACAGGCACTCGTCGCGGATCGACAAGACCGTTCCGGAGAATCCATGCTAAACAACATCACAATTCGTGGCGGCCTGACGCTGGTCATCAGCGTATTCGTTGCCTTTCTGCTGACGGTGATCGGCGTCGGCTATGGCGCGCTGAAGCTCGCCAACAGCAGCCTCGCCGACACGCAGCGCAGCGCGTCGGCGCTCTCGCATCTGAAGGCGAGCTCGGAGAAGCTCCTGCAGGTGCAACTGGCGCTGGGCTCGTATCAGACGCTCTTTAGCATCGGCAAGCAGACCGACGATCTGCTGCCCGCCGCGCACAAGGTGCTGGTCGAGTCGAACAACGACTTCCGCAATTACATGGCCGGCCCGTTTGCGAGCGACGCCGAGCAGAAGCTCGCGCAGAACGTCGAACAGGCACGCAGCGCGCTCGTCGATAAGGCGATCGAGCTCGAGTTCAAGGCGCTCACCGACTTCGACTTCAACACGTTTCGCAACATTCAGGGCGAGACGGCGAACGCGTTTTACGCGACGTATTCGAAGGCCATCGACGCACTCGAACACGCGCAGATCGAGAATCAGCATCGCCAGGCCGCGACCGCCGAGCAACGCTTCCAGATGGCGACGCTGCTGTTTGCCGCGATCGGCGCACTCGCCATCGCGGTGGGCGTGGCGGCGCGCATCGCGTTGTCGGCGGCGCTGATCAAGCCGGTCAACGCGACCGTCAAGCACTTCGAGCGCATGGCTGCAGGCGATCTGACGGTGGCGATCAAGAGCCAGTCGCGCAATGAAATGGGCCAGTTGCTGAGCGCGTTGACGAAGATGCGCGACGGTCTCGTCGAAACGGTCTCGCAAGTGCGCGGCAGCACCACGGCCATCACGCAGGGCGCGAACGAAATCGCCTCGGGCAACACCGATCTGTCGGCGCGCACCGAGCAGCAAGCCGCGGCGCTTCAGCAGACGGCGGCCAGCATGGAGCAGCTTTCCGCGACCGTGAAGCAGAACGCGGACAACGCGAAGCAGGCCAACCGGCTGGCGCACGGCGCGCTCGATACCGTCACGCGCGGCGGCAAGGTCGTGTCACGCGTGACCGAAACGATGGACGGCATCACCGAGTCGTCGCGCAAGGTGACCGAGATCATCGGCATGATCGAGGGCATTGCGTTTCAGACCAATATTCTCGCGCTGAACGCGGCGGTGGAGGCGGCGCGCGCCGGCGAGCAGGGGCGCGGATTTGCAGTCGTGGCCTCGGAAGTGCGCAGCCTCGCGCAGCGCTCGGGCGCGGCGGCCAAGGAGATCAAGGAGCTGATCGGCGATTCTGCGGCGCAGGTGGAGCAGGGCGCATCGCTCGTCGCCGAGGCAAGCCGCACGATGAACGAGGCGATGCAGTCGGTGGAGCGCGTGACCGGCATCATGGGCGAGATCGAGGCGGCGGCGCTCGAGCAGAGCGACGGCATCGAGCAGGTCAACAAGGCCGTTTCGCAGATCGACGAAGTCACGCAGCACAATGCGGCGCTCGTCGAGGAGGCCGCGGCGGCGGCGAAATCGCTGGAAGAACAGGCGGCGGTCTTGCGCGACGCGGTCGCAGTGTTTCGCGTGGATGGCGCGCAGTCGGCCGGAGCCGCGGATGGCCGCTCGCTGTCGCATGCCGACACGCGCCGTCCCGTATTGCCGGCGCGCGACGCTTCGCCGCTGCAAGTGGCTTGACGTCGAATGTCGAATGGTTGGCGGGCTTCAGAAGGCCCGCCCCGCGCGCGGCTTCTGGAGCCAGCTCAAAGAAAACTAAAGATAAGCCCCGGCCAGCCTCACAACCACCGGCCCGGCGAGCAGCAACCAGACCGTCGCGCAGATCAGCAGCGACAACGTGACCGCCGCGCTGCCGCAATCCTTGGCCCGTTTTGAAAGCTCGTGCCGCTCCAGCGAAATGCGGTCGATTGCCGCTTCGATACTCGAATTCAGCAACTCGACCAGCAGCACCAGCAGCAGCGACGAAATCAGCAGCACGCGTTCGACCGGCGTGACCGGCAGCAGCAACGCAAACGGCATCAACACCGCGGCGAGCGCGGTCTCCTGACGGAATGCGCTTTCTTCACGCAGGGTCGTAAGGAATCCGTCATAAGAGTGCCGCAGCGCGAACAGTCCGCGCAAGATTCCGCTGCGTTTGGGAGCGACAGGGGACGGCGGCGGATCGTTCGGGCGGCGCATCGATCGGTTCATTCTGGACATCCGCAGAAGCATGCCACACGGGCCTCTGTCTGTGTGGCCGCCGGGTGTTCGCGCTGCTACTGTCTCGCGCACGCGACATCGTGCGGCATCATTTTGAGATTTGCGCTCCAGTTTTCGGCTGCCGTGACGTAAAGCAGTGTGACCTTACCTTCTGTTGTCTTATTATTGCCCCTTCCTTCTATCCCATCAGCATCCCGGCCAGGGAATTGGCTTTGCCACAGCATTGCCAGCAATTGTGCTGCGGGGGCGCGAGAGTCTGATCAGTTCATGAAGCCTGCTGTCTCGTTCTGTGTGTCACTGGTGGCCGGCGCATGCGCGCTCGCAGCGGCTATCTATCCGTCGATGTCGGTGGCCGCGCGTGCTGGCGAGGCGCCGGCGCGCACAACGGTTGCGCCCGCAACCGACGCGTCCTCGGTTTCCGCTGCTGCGTCGGCTGCTTCCGCTGGAATCGCCGGCAAGCTCGCTGCCGCGCCGCTGGCATCTGCGTCTTCTGCCGCCGTGGGCGGATCGTCCGCCGCAACGAGCGCTGGCGCGCTGCGTTTGCCGTTCTCCATGCTCGGCGCCTATCAGACGTTGGCGCTGCGCGGTCTCGACGACACCCGCACGGTCAATGTCGGCGTGCGGCTCGACCGTGTGGTGACGGCCGCGACGCTGCGCCTGCGCTACACGTATTCGCCGTCGCTCGTGTTTCCGATGTCGCACATCAAGGTGTCGGTGAACGGCGAGTCGGTCGCCACGGTGCCGCTCGAGCGCGAACAGGCGGGGCAGGCCGTCACGCGCGACATCGTGCTCGATCCGCGTTTTTTCACCGACTACAACCAGCTCAACCTGAACCTGATCGCGCACTACACGCTCGATCATTGCGAAGACCCGCAAAACTCCGCGCTGTGGGCCGACATCAGCCCGACGAGCGAACTGATCCTGCAAACGTCGGCGGTCCATCTGCCGAACGATCTCGCGCTGCTGCCCGCGCCGTTTTTCGACCGCCGCGACGTGTCGCGCCTGCGTTTGCCGTTCCTGTTGCCGGCCAATCCCGACAACGAGACGGTGCGCAGCGCCGGCGTCCTGGCGTCCTGGTTCGGCATGCTGGCCGATTACCGTCAGGCGCGCTTTCCGGTGGTGTCGGGGCTTCCCGCCGACAGCCACGGCGTCGTGATCGGCGTGGCGTCTTCGTTGCCTGCGCAACTGAAGCTGCCCGCGCCGGCCGGCCCGACCTTGATGGTCGTCGACAACCCCGCCGCGCAGGACAAGAAGTTGCTCGTCGTCACGGGCCGCGATGCCGCCGAAGTCGAGCGCGCCGTCGATGCGCTCGTGCTCGGCCGTGCCGCGCTGTCCGGCCCGGCGACGACGGTCGCGCATATCGACATCGGCGAGCCGCGCAAGCCTTACGACGCGCCGCGCTGGGTGCCGGTCGACCGTCCGGTGACGTTCAAGGAACTCGTCGACGACCCGGCGCAGCTGCAGGTCAGCGGCAGCAATCCCGATGCGATCCGCGTGAATCTGCGCGTGCCCGCGGACCTGTTTTCGTGGAGCGGCACGGGCGTTCCGCTCGACCTGCATTACCGCTATACCGCGCCGACCGTCGTCAATAATTCCGCGCTGGCCGTCAACATCAACGATCAGCTCGTCAAGTCGCTGCGTCTGCCGAAAGCGAGCGCCGAGGACGGGCAAGGGCGCATGCAGTTGCCGGTGCTCTCCGACCAGCCGAGCCACTCGACCAACTCGATCGACATTCCGGCGTTTCGCGTCGGCAGTTCGAACCAGTTGCAATTGCGCTTTAACCTCGATTCGCAAAAGACCGGTCTGTGCCAGGGCGTCGCGGCCAATCCGGTGCAGGCCGCGGTCGACCCCGATTCGACGATCGACTTCTCGCATTTCGTGCACTACGCGCAGATGCCGAACCTCGCGTTCTTCGCCAATAGCGGCTTTCCGTTCACCCGCTACGCCGATCTTTCGCAGACGGCGGTGGTAATTCCGCCGCATGCGGGCGCCGAGGAACTCGAAGCATTCCTGACGATGATGGGCCACATGGGTCAATGGACCGGCTACCCGTCGTTGCGCGTGCAGGTCATTCGCCCGGCGGCGGTTGCGTCGCTCGCGCAAACGAAGGACATGCTGTTCGTCGGCGGCTCGCCCGGCGTGCTTGCGCAAACGCCGTGGCAAGCGGCGCTG
This sequence comes from Paraburkholderia sp. RCC_158, assembly GCF_041355255.1. NCBI lineage: Bacteria > Pseudomonadati > Pseudomonadota > Betaproteobacteria > Burkholderiales > Burkholderiaceae > Paraburkholderia > Paraburkholderia sp. RCC_158. The sequence goes on from NZ_JBFUPM010000012.1 coordinate 122,274, forward strand.
CCGCTCACGCTCGGCGCGCTGCAAGGCGGGGCCGGCGGCGCGGGCGGCTCAGGCGCACCGAGTGGCACCGTGCGCGCGTCGTTCTCGGTCAAGGAACACTGGCGTAACGGCGCGCCCGTCGCCGGCGGCAGCGCGCAGCTCGAGCAGGACGGCGCGCTCGCCGCGCTGTTCGGCTTCCAGCAGCCCGGCACCAAGGGGCGCAGCGTGGTCGTCATGCAGGCGACGAGCCCGGCGCATCTGACCGACATGCTCGATGTGTTCGAACGCGGCGACAGCGTGTCACGGCTGCAAGGAGATCTCGCACTGGTCCGCGACGGACAGATCGACAGCCTGCGCGTCGGCGAAACTTATCTGGTCGGCTACGTGCCGTGGTACGCGCGCATCTGGAGCAGCGCGATCAGGCATCCGGTCGTGCTCGGCTTGCTGGGCGCGTTGGGCGGTCTGCTGCTGGCGATCGGCGCCTTTGTCGCACTCCAGGAGCTTGCGGCGCGCCGCCGGGGTCTCTGATGGTGAAGCGCACAGTTCAGGTTCGCGCGAACGGCGTGCAGTCGCCGTCTGTCGGCGTTGCGCGCGCGGCATGCGCACGCAACGCGCGTCGCGTCGCGTCGGGTGTGTGCGGCGCGGTGCTGGCGTGGCTTGCCGCGGGTGTCGCGCTGGCGCCGGCGAGTGTTGCGGCCGCGGTTTCGGGTGCTTCTTCGGCCGCGGCTTCGGCTGGTACTTCGGTTGCTGCAAATTCGGCCGCTTCTTCGGCTGGCACTTCCGCTACTTCTTCGGCGGCCGGCGCAGCCGGCACCGCCGCATGTCCCGCCCAGGCTTTCCGCGCCTTCGACAACGCCGGCGGCGCGCAATCCACGGTACTCGCGCTTTCCGCCGATTGGCCCGCGTGGGAACAGTTCAGGCGTAAGTTCGTCTCGCCGGACGGCCGCGTGATCGACGTCGGTTCCGACGACGACCGCACGGTCTCCGAAGGCCAATCGTACGGACTGTTCTTTGCGCTCGTCGCCAACGACCGCGCGTCGTTCGACCGTCTGTTGCACTGGACCGAGAACAATCTGGCCGAGGGCGATCTCACGGCCCATCTGCCCGCGTGGCTGTGGGGGCGAGGGCAGGACGGCAAATGGGGCGTGCTCGACAGCAACGCGGCGTCCGACGCCGACTTGTGGATCGCCTATGCGCTGCTCGAAGCGGGGCGCGTCTGGAACGAGCGCAGCTACACGGCGCGCGGCGCGGCGCTTGCCAGGCGCGTGCTTGACGAGGAGACCGCGCGCGTGCCGACGCTCGGCCTCACGCTCTTGCCGGGACCGACGGGTTTTCATCCCGAGGCCGATTTGTGGCGCGTCAACCCGAGCTACGCGCCGGTTCAGGTGCTGCGCGGCCTGGCTAGCGCGCTGCCTTCGGACAGGCGCTGGCAGGCGCTCGTCGATTCGTCGGCGCGCATGGTCGTCGACTCGGCGCCGCAGGGTTTTTCACCCGACTGGTCGCTCTATCGCGCGGGCAAGGGCTTTTTGCCGGATCCCGCGACGCATGCCGAGAGCGCGTACAACGCGATTCGCGTGTACTTGTGGATCGGCATGCTCAGCGGCAGCGATCCGTTGAAAAGCCGCCTGCTCAATCATTTCACGCCGTTTGCGCGCTATGTCGCGGAACACGGAGCGCCGCCGGAGCGCATCGATACGACCGACGCGAAACCCGGAGCGAACGACGGCAACGCGGGCTTTTCGGCAGCGGCGATTCCGTTCCTGATTGCGCGCGGCGAGACGTCGATTGCCGACCGGCAGGCCGCGCGGGTCGACCAGCTCGATGCGCAGACCGCGCCCGGCTATTACACGAGCGTGCTGACGCTGTTCGGCCTCGGCTGGCGCGATGGCCGCTATCGCTTTGCGGCCGATGGGTCGCTCGACTTGCCCTGGAGTTCTGTTTGCCGTCCCGCGAAACGCTAACCGTCGCTGTTCGCGCGCGCTCGCGAATTGCGCGCGCGCTGTGGCTGGCCGGTCTCACGTGCGGCATGCCGCCGCTCGCGCATGCGGTTGCCGCGCAGGAGGCGGCAGCGCAGGCTGCCGGTTCCGCGTCGGCGGCGCCGGCTGAGCCGGCTGAGCCGGCACACGCACGCGCCGCGCGGTCTGCGGGCAAGGGCACGCGCAATGGCGGCGCGGCAGCGGCCAGCGCAAGCGTCGCAGCCAGCAAGAGTGCCGCGGTCAGCAAGAGCGGCGCGGTCAGCAAGAGCGGCGCAGCCCACGCCCACACCAGCGCCGATTCCAGCGCCCGCGCCGCAGCGCACGCCAGCGCCAGAGCCGTAGCCGTAGCCGTAGCCAGCGCCGCGGCCAGCGGTAACGCCGCAACCAGCATCACTACCACCGCCACCCCAAGCACCGCAAACCCCACCCCCGCCACACCCGCCGCATCACCCGCCGATTCCACCAACATCTCCCGGCTGTACGCAACCGCCCGCCTCTGGAGCGCCAAGCGTCGCGACGACCTCGCCAAGCAGGCAATCGACAAAGCGTTGCTCATCGCGCCGCAGTCGCCTGTCCTGCTCGCCGAACTGGTGAGCATCAATTTGCGCCTCGGACAGGCGCAGGCCGCCCAGGCCGCGTTGACGAAGCTGCACCAGGCCGCGCCCGGCAGCAAACTCGCGCAACAGTCGGACGACGAATTCCGCGTGGCCACGAGCGGCCGTGGCGAGCTCGCCACGATCCGCCTGCTCGCGCGCAGCGGTCAGTCCGAAGAAGCCGCGCGGCGCCTCGAGGCGCTGTTCCCGCACGGCGCGCCGTCCGGGCCGCTCGGTGCGGAGTACTACAGCATCGTCGCCGGCACGCCGGACGGCCGGGTGCGTGCGGTCGCCGCGCTGCGCGCGCGGCTCGCCGCCGATCCCGCCGACGCGCAAGCCGCGATGGCGCTCGCCGGCCTGCTCAATCGCAGCAGCGACACGCGGCCCGAGGCCGAGCGCATCGCCCGTTCGCTCGCTACCCGCAACGATGTGGACCACGGCGCGGCGATGGACCTGTGGCATCGCGTGCTGCAGTCGGCAGGGCCCGACCCGGCCTATGTGCAGGGCTTGAGCGCCTACGTCGCGCTCGCGCCGGACGACACCGAGTTCCACGACCGCCTCGCCGTGGTCAAAGACAAAGTCGACGCCCAACGCCGGCTCGAAAGCAATCCCGATTACATCGCGCAGAAGCGCGGCCTCGCGCTGCTCTCGCGCAACGATCTCGCCGCTGCCGATCCGCTGCTGACGCGCGCCGCGCAGGCGCGATCCGATGACGCCGAGGCGGTTGGCGGCCTCGGTCTGCTGCGTATGCGCGAGGGCCGCCAGGACGAGGCGCAAAAGCTCTTTCAGCGCGCCGCGCAACTCGCGCCCGACAATCGCGCGAAGTGGACGGGCCTCGCCCGGACCGCGCAGTTCTGGGCCACGCTCACGCGCGCGCGGCAAGCCGCGGCGGCCGGCCGGCCGGACGAAGCCGCGCGGTTGGCGCGCGAGGCGCTCGCCATGAACGTTTCGAATACCGACGCCAAGCTGGTGCTCGCCGACTCGCTGCTTGCGCAAAAAGATTGGGCGAACGCCGAGCCTTTGCTGAAGGAATTGCTGAGCGCGCGCGATCCGAGCCTCGCGACGGTGCGCAGCACCGCGACGCTGTTCGACAACACCGGCCGCGACGAACGCATCGGGCCGCTGCTGGATGCCGTGCAAAACCGCTTCCGCGCGCCGGCGGATCGCGCGGAACTCGCGCAGATTCGCGCGGACAATCTGGTGGCGCAAGCCGAGCGGCTGTCGCAGCAAAGCCTGCGCGCGCAGGCGATCGACCGCTACGAAGCGGCGCTGCGCGCAGCACCGGATTCGCCGTGGACGCGTTTCGCGCTCGCTCGCATCTATCGCGATCTCGGCCTGCCGCAACTCGGCCGCACGGTGATGGACGAAGGGCTGAAGGCTTCCGACTCGCCGGAAATGCATTACGCCGCCGCGCTCTACCGCAATTCCACGGACGACCTGGCCGGCGCGCGCGCGTTGCTCGCGAGCGTGCCGGCCGCGAATCAGACCGATGCGATGCGCGCGTTCGGCCGCAATCTGGATGCGCAGCAGGCGCTCGTCACGGCGCGCGCCGCGTATGCCGCGGGCGACGCGCAGGCGGGCAAAGCCGCGCTCGATCAAGCCGCGGCGCTCGGCGCGGACGACGCGAACCTGACCGCGTCCGTGGGGTCGCTCGAAATCGACATGGGCCAGCCGGATCGCGGTCTCGCGCGCCTTGCCGACTGGATGAAGGCGCACCCGCAACAGACCGACGACGACGTCAGGCTGCGCTATGGCGATCTGCTCGGCTCCGCGCATCGCGACGACGAACTCGACGCGTGGCTGCGCGATCTGCGCAACGACGCCACGTTGACCGCGGCACAGCGCGCGCGGCTGCAGGACCAGTCGGTGCGGCTTGCGCTGCGCCGTGCGGACGCCGCGATCGACGCCGGCGACTACCGGCGCGCGGCGGCGGTTCTCGCGGCCGTCGACGAAGAAGGCCAGCGCGATCCGCGCTACACGCTCGAGGTCGCCGATCTGCAGCGCGCGCAGGGCCAATTCGCCGGCGCCCGCGCGACGCTCGAAAAACTGCTCGCCGAGCATCCCGACGATCCCGATGCGCAGCTTGCGTTGGCCCGCGTGCTTCAGCAAAGCGGCAAGCGTCGCGAGGCGCTCGATCTCGTGCACGGCGTTGTCGAACAAAGCGCGCCGGACGACATCGATACGCGGCTCTCGGCGGCGCGCCGGCTGGCCGCGTTGCGCCGGCCGTATGAAGCACAGACGCTGACCGACGAACTGGCGAGCGCGTTTCCCGACCGTTACGACGTGACTGCGCAGCGGGGGCATATCAGCGAGGATCTCGGCCGCTACGACGACGCGGCGGCGCTGTATCGCAAGTCCGAGGTGCAGGAGCGCAGCGCCGGCGTGAGCCCCGGCCCGAACGGCACGCCTGCGCAAGTGGCGTTGAGCGATCTGGAGCAGCGCCGCGATCCGTCGATTGAAGCGGCGTGGTATCCGGCCTACAAGTCCGGCGACGAGGGCATCTCGAACTATCACGCGCAGCAGGTGCCGATTTATGCGCAGTTGCCGGTCGGTTACGACGGACATGTGTTCGCGCATGTCGACGTCGTCAATCTCGATGCTGGCACGCTGAGCAGCTCCGACTCGAGCCTGCTCGACACGCTCGGCACGCACGCGGCGCTGACGGACAGCGGCACCGCCGCGGTGGCGAGCTTCCATCAGCATGCGACCGGTGCGGGCGGCGGCATCGGCTACCGGTCGGACAATCTGCGGTTCGATCTCGGCACGACGCCGATCGGCTTCCCCGTGCATTACCTCGTGGGCGGCGTGCGCTACCGCATGGCCGGCGACGACAGCAGCTTCACCGTCAATCTGTCGCGGCGGCCGCAAACCAGCAGTGAACTGTCGTACGCGGGGCTTCGCGATCCGTGGACGGGCGCGGTCTGGGGCGGCGTGCGCCGCGACGGGCTGGATGTGCATTCTTCCGTCGACGTCGGCCGCGTGAACCTGTTCGCCGACGTCGGCGCCGGGATGTTCACCGGCCGCAACGTCGCTTCCAATACCGGCGTCACGCTCCGCACGGGAGCGACCGTGCCGGTCTTCGAGCGCGCCGACATGAGAGTCAGCACCGGCGTGGTCGGCAATGCATGGCACTATGCGAACAATCTGCGGTTCTACACTTTCGGCCAGGGCGGCTATTACAGCCCGCAGCGCTATCTGTCGCTCGGTTTCCCGGTCGAATGGCAGGGCCGCCGCGGCGCGTGGCGCTGGGATCTGACCGCGACGGTCGGCGTGTCGAACTCGTATGAGCGCAGTTCGCCGTTTTATCCGAACGGTCTGCCGGCGTCGGCGGCGCTGAACCCGGCGGCGCTGAGCAACAGCAACAACGTGTATGGGGCCAGCTCGACGCGCGGCGTGTCGTTCCTTTACGGCCTGACCGGCGTCGTCGAACACCGTTTCAGTCCGCATCTGGTGGCCGGGCTGCTGTTCGACATCGACCGCTCGCACGATTACGCACCGAGCTCCGCGATGGTCTATGTGCGCTACAACCTGGATGCTCGCAAGCCGGATACGAGCCTGTCGCCGACGCCGACGCGTCTGTATTCGAGCTATTGAGGAGGCACGGCATGCGACCCGCAACGTCAGATCCACGACATTCCGGCCAACGGCCGGGCAACGCGGCTTCGTCGGTGTCGACGCTGCGCGCGCTCGGCGCCGGCTTCAGGCGCCTGGTTGCGCCGAACAAGGCGCCCGACCGGCTCGCGCTCGACGGCCTGCCCGAAAGCTGGGCGACACTGGCGCCCGGCAGCGTGTACCTCGTGTACGGCATCGCGGGCACGCCGGCAGCCGACGCGCTGCTGTTCGAAAGCGCCCGCGACTGCGCCGCGCGCTCGGTCACGCTTGTGCTGTCCGCCACACGCGCCGCGCCGCTCGCGCGCTTGCACGCGAAAGGCGGCGGCGATCTGCCGGCGCGCCTGAACGTCGTGACGCTAAGACCGCGCGAGTCCGCGAGCGACGCCGCTGTGGGCAGCGCGCAGACGGATGCCGCGGCACGGCCGCTGGCGCGTCTCTACGGCGCGCTGCGCGCGCTCAAGCCGTTTGGCTTCAGGCGAGGCAGCGTTTTCTTCGTCGAAGGCGCGGAGCATTGGTTTAGTTGGGACCGTCCCGACGATCTCGCCTACGAAGGCCGCGTGCTCGCCGACTGGTGCGAGACGCGCAACATCACGCTCGTGCTGCTGGCCGGGCGCGCGGCGGCGTCCACGAACGACCTCGCGCTCGATTCCGAGGCGATCGAAGAGCAGCTCGAACAGGAGGCGCGCGATCCCGAGCGCGACGCGTTCCACACCAGTTGCCAGGGCGTCGCGCGATTGCAGCCGACTCACGGCGAACTGTTGTGGCATGTCGATTTCTGGCGCAGCCGCGCGGCGCTCGCCGCCGGCGAAGTGCGTGCGCTGCGCTTCACGAACGCCGGCCGCCTGATGGTCGCGCCCGAGGAAACCGAAGCCTGCCGCCGTGCCGACGCACGCATCGCACGCGACGAAATGCGCGTGATCGCGACGCGCAAAGCCGTCGGCGATGAACCGTGGGTGCCAGCGGAGTGGGAGATCGTCGACGGTTTGCAGGCGGCGCTCAAGGCGAGCCTTGGCGCGCGCGCGGCGAGCGTCGTGCTCGACTACAGCGGCGGCGATCAGCTCGAGACGCTGTGCGAGACCATCCACACGCTGCGCCGTACGTGCGGGCGCGCGCTGAAGATCGTGCTGGTCGAACGCGGCCAGGTGCTGCGTCATCAGTTCGAGTTGCTCGTGCTGAATCTCGGCGCGAACCTCGTGATCGGGCGCGACGTGCCGTTTTCGCGGATGCAGTCGCTGATGCAGTCGTTAAGAGGGCAGCTCAACGCGCGCCCGGTCGCCGCCGATTACCGCGCCGCGCTCGCCGCTGCGCTGAGCGATGCCGTCTGCGGCTATTTGCCCGTGGCGCGTTTCGCGGATCACGTGAGCAACGTGCTCGGGCGTGGCTTGTCGTTGAACCTGCCGCATGTGCTGGTCAAGCTGCTGCTGAAGCCGGAAGTCGCGCATGCGGACGCGCTGCGGCAGTGTCGGCCGGTGCGCAATGGCGATGTATTCACCGCCGACGGCGCGTATCTCTATGTGTTCCTGTTCGCTTGCCGGCTGGCTGATGCGCAGGGATCGCTGGCGCGCATTTTTCAGGTGCCGGTCGAGTCGCTCGCGCAAAGCAGGCAACTGATCGCCGGCGAGCAGTTGTTGCCGGAGATCGAGCGGCTGCGCATCGAGGAGCGCCGCGTGCCGAATGTCGACTTTAGCGATCTGTTTGGTGCTGTGGCTGTTGCTGTTGCGCAGGATGCATCGCAACGCCCGGTGGAAACCCCGACAGAAAGCCGGCAAGAAACCGCGGCAGAAGCCACGACACCGGGCGTGACTGAACACATCGCGCAAGCCCCGTCTGCAAGCGCCGTCAACTCACACAGCCTGCCTTCCGACGAAGCCGACCACGCGCCGCAACCCGCCGCCGCCACCGACCACGCCGCCGCGCAACTCCGACGTCGCCGCCGCGCCGAGCCGGCCGCCATGCCACTGCGCAAGCAGGAGGCCCTATGACATTGTTTTTCCTCATCTGCTTCGGCATCGGCATGATCGGCGGGATTCCGCTGTGGATCGTCTGGCAGCACTTTCGCCGACGTTCCGGCATGCGCGCCACGCGCAGCTTCGATCCGCGGCATGAAGTCCCGTTCGACGCCGCCGCGCTCGTGCAGAAGGGCCGTCTCGTGCCGCCGGCCGTTGCCGCGCCGGCCGCTGAAGAAGAACGCGCGACTGGAGCGTCGTCCGTCCAATGAAAACCATCGCGATTCTTTCCACGGCGGGCGGCGCCGGACGAACCACGCTAACCGCGGCGCTCGCGGTGCTGCTCGCGCGCCGCGGCCGCCCCGTCGTCGCCGTCGATTTCGATCCGCAAAACCTGCTTGGTCCGCACCTCGGGCTCGACGAGTTGCCCGCCGACGGAATCGGCGCGGCCATCGCGAGCGGCGCGCCCTGGCACGCGCATACATGGCGCAATGACGACGGCGTGCTGTTCGTCCCGCACGGCGACGTGCCGCTTTCGAGCCTCGTGTCGATCAGCCAACTGCTCGCCGACGAACCCGCGTGGCTCGCGAACTCGCTCGCGGGCATCGACCTGCCCGCGCAAGGCGTCGTGCTGATCGACACGCCGCGTTATCCGTCGGTGCATGCGGCGCAGGCGCTCTACTGCGCCGATCTGATCGTCTGCGTGACACCGCCCGAGCCCGGTCCGCTCGCGACGCTCGCACGCCATCTGCCGCAATTGCGGGCGGCGCGTAACGAGTCGCTCTTCGTGCTAAACCGCCTGAACCCGGCGCGCGAGATGCAGCGCGACGCGCTCTCCATGCTGTCGGCCGCGCTCGGTCCCGGCGCCGCGCCGGTCATCCGTCTGCATGCCGACGCCGCGCTGCCCGAAGCATTCGCGCGCGGCTCGTGGCTTTTCGACGATGCGCCGTATTCGCAGACCTCGCACGACCTGCAAGGACTGGCAAGCGCGGTCGACGAATGGCTCGCGCCGCTCGCCGAGCCATCGCGGGATTCGGAGCCTCGTTGACATGACGACGCCACAGCCAAACCAGCCCTTCGGCGACGCCCGTCCTGCGGCGCGGCCGTTGCGCTCGCGCGCGGGCGACTGGCTCGCGCGCCGTCTCGGCGTGAGCGGCGGCGGCCGGCTCGAATGGTGGGTGCGGCTCTTTTTCCGGCCGCCCGCCGATGGCCGGCGCGATCTGCCGTTGTGGCTCGCGCGCGTGTCGGTGGCGTTCCTCGCGGCTCGCTTCGATGTCGTGCGTCCCGCGCCGTTGCGCGCCTGGCTGTGGCGCGTGTTCGTGCGGCCACGGCCGCTGCGGCTCTCCATTGCCCCGAAGATCGGGCGCGGCCTGGTCTGGCTCGGACGCTATGGCGTGCTGCCCATCTACCGCTTATGGCGCGGCGCAGTCGGGGCGCTCGACCGCCAACTGGCGAGACTGCCGTGGCAGCGCTGGGGCACTTCGCTGGAAGCGGGCGCGACGCGCGCGGGCCGCATCCGCTGGCTGATGTTGATGCTGGCGGCGCTTGGCGCCGTGCTGTGGGCGCTGGTCGGCACATCGCCGCTGGCCGGCGTGAACCAGTACGTGTTTTTCGGGCTGACCATCGGGCTCGCTTTGCTGATCCGCCGTCTGCCGGGCCGTCTTCCGGTGCTGCTGCTCGCGTCGCTGTCGTTGCTCGCGATGCTGCGCTACGTCTGGTGGCGCGCGACGCAGACGCTCGACTTTCACGGCCCGAGCGAAGCGATCGTCGGTTATGCGTTGTTCGGCGCCGAGGCGTACACGTGGCTCGTGCTGCTGCTCGGTTTCGTGCAGACGGCCTGGCCACTCGAACGGAAAGTGTCGCCGCTGCCCGACGACCGTTCGCGCTGGCCCAGCGTCGATGTCTACATTCCGACTTATAACGAGCCGCTCGCGGTCGTGAAACCGACCATTCTCGCGGCGCAGGGTATCGACTGGCCCGAAGACCGCCTGCACATCTATCTGCTCGACGACGGCAAGCGTCCCGAGTTCGAAGCATTCGCGCGCGAGGCGGGCATTCGCTATCTGACGCGCACCGACAATCTGCATGCGAAGGCGGGCAACATCAACCGTGCGCTCGCGAAGACGAACGGCGACTACATCGCCATTTTCGATTGCGACCACGTGCCGAGCCGGTCGTTCCTGCAAACGACGATGGGCACCTTCCTGCGCGATCCGCTGTGCGCGATGGTGCAAACGCCGCATCACTTCTTTTCGCCCGATCCGTTCGAACGCAACCTCAATACCTTCCGCCGCGTGCCGAACGAAGGCGAGCTGTTTTACGGGCTCGTGCAGTCGGGCAACGATCTGTGGAACGCGACGTTCTTCTGCGGCTCGTGCGCCGTCATCAAGCGTGCGCCGCTGGAAGAAGTGGGCGGCGTGGCCGTCGAGACCGTCACCGAAGATGCGCATACGGCGCTCAAGCTGCATCGGCGCGGCTATACGACAGCGTATCTGCCATACGTGCAGGCCGCGGGTCTCGCCACCGAAAGCCTCGCCGGCCATATCAAGCAGCGCACCCGTTGGGCTCGCGGCATGGCGCAGATTTTCCGCATCGACAATCCGTTTTTCGGGCGCGGGCTGAACCTGTTCCAGCGCATCTGCTACGGCAACGCGATGCTGCACTTCTTCTATGGCGTGCCGCGTCTCATCTTCCTGACGATGCCGATGGCGTTCCTGTTCTTCGGCATGTACGTGATCAACGCATCGGCGACGACGATCGCCGGATTCGTGTTGCCGTACATCATGTTGTCGAGCATCGCGAACTCGCGGCTGCAAGGCCGCTATCGACGCTCGTTCTGGGCGGAAGTCTACGAATCGGTGCTCGCGTGGTACATCGCGGTGCCGACCACGCTCGCGTTCTTCAGCCCGAAGCACGGCAAGTTCAACGTGACGGACAAGGGCGGCCGCATGGACGAGGGCTATCTCGACTGGTCCGTGTCGAAGCCCTACATCGTGCTGCTGGTGCTGAACGTGGTGGCGATGCTCGCGGGCGTGTACCGCATCGTGTTCGGTGTCGGCGAGGAGTTCGCCACTGTACTGATGAACGTGTTCTGGACCGCCTACAACCTCGTGATGCTCGGCGCGGCCGTGAGCGTCGCGCGTGAGGCGAAGCAGATTCGCGGCAGCCACCGTGTGCCGATGAGCATGCCGGCCACGCTCTTGCTCAGCGACGGCACCACGGTCGCGTGCATGACGAGCGACTACTCGACGGGCGGCCTCGGTCTTCACGTCGCGCCCGGCCTGCCGCTCGTTGAAGGCGACTGGCTGCAGGTGTGCGTGAGCCGCGGCGACCGGCAGTTTGCCTTTCCGGTCCACGTGGTGCGGGCGGCCGGCCAGCATCTCGGCGTGCAGTTCGACGAGTTGACGCTCGAGCAGGAACGCCAGCTCGTGCAATGCACGTTCGGCCGCGCGGACGCATGGATCGCCGCCGCCGACGAAGCGCGCACCGAGGAAGATGCGCCGTTGCGCGGGCTCGCCGAAGTGGTGCTGATGGGCGCCGAAGGTTATTCGCGCCTGCTGCAAGGCCTGTCGCAGAAACTGCGCGCGGTGTTTGCGCTGGACGAAAGCCGCTATTGAAGCATTGAGCTATTGAACCGCCGGCGCGAGGCGCCGGAATCTGAGGTTGGATCGAATGAGTGTCTGGAACCTGTATTTCCTGCTGAAGCTGTATCTGTTCAGCACAGGCCATCTGCATCCGCTGTGGCTCGCGAACATCGCTTTCGCGCTGGCGCTCGCCGCGACGGGCGCATTGCGCAACCGTCTGCTGCGCGTGTTGCGCGCGGTGATCGCGCTGGCCGTCGGCATCGTGCTGATGTATCACGAAGCCGCGATTCCGCCGTTCGCGCGGCTCGTCGAGGAGTTCGGCAATCTCGAGTCGTTCAGCTTCGGTTACTGGATGGAGCTCGCGCAACGCTTCGTTCCGCCCGCGGCTTTGTTCGCCGCCTGCTGCGCGATAGTCGCGTATGTGGTGGTGAACCGCTGGTTGCGCGTGACGAGCTTCGTCATCATCGCGCTCGTGGCGTTGCCGGTCTGGCAGGCGAGCACCAATGCGCTCGCCACGATTCAGGCGGCCGCCACGCTGCGCACGGGTGCGAAGGATGGCGGCGTCGCGCAGCCCGGCGCGCCGCTCGACCATACCGCGGCGCTGGCCGCGTTCCGTGCCGGCGAATCGCAACGTCAGGTGAGCATGGCCCATCTCACGAGCGATCCGAACCAGCAGTTCGACGTGATCGTGCTGCACGTGTGCTCGCTTTCATGGGCTGACCTCGATGTATCGAAGGCGCGCAACAACCCGATGTTGAGCCACTTCGACTATCTGTTCACGAACTTCAGCACCGCGGCAAGTTATAGCGGCCCGGCGGCGATCCGCGTGTTGCGCGCAAGCTGCGGGCAGGAGGCGCATGCCGACCTGTACAAGCCGGCGGCGCAGCAGTGTTATCTGTTCTCGCAACTGGCGCAGGCCGGCTTCGCGCCGCAGACCATCCTGAATCACGACGGACACTTCGACAACTTCCTGCAGATCATCAAGGACAACGTCGGCGTGCCGAATGTGCCGATGATCTCGAGCGCCGACGTGCCCGTTGCGATGCATGCGTTCGACGGCTCCGCGATTCACGACGACTACGGCGTGCTCGCGAAGTGGTTCGCGCAACGGCAACAGATGGCAGGACCGGTCGCGCTGTACTACAACACGATCAGCCTGCACGACGGCAACCAGTTGCCGGGCGTGAGACAGACCAGCATCGAATCGTATCCGGCGCGAGTCAACAAGCTGATGAACGACTTCGACCGGCTCGCCGATCTGATCGCCGCGTCGGGCCGGCGTGCGGTGATCGTGTTCGTGCCTGAGCATGGCGCTGCGCTGCGCGGCGACGCCAACCAGGTGGCGGGCCTGCGCGAGATTCCGACGCCGCGGATCGTGCACGGACCGGTCGGCGTGCGGCTCGTCAATCTTCCTGGCAGCCACGGGCCGACCACGGTCATCGACCAGCCCACGAGCTTTCTGGCGGTGTCGCAACTGCTGTCGAATCTGGTGTCGAACAGTCCGTTCAAGCCGGGCGTGACGCTGTCGCAGTACGCAGCCGATCTGCCGAAAACGGAGATGGTCGGCGAAAACGAAGGCACCGTCACGATGAAGACGGCAACCGGTTACGTGGTGAAAACGCCGGACGGCGTGTGGGTGGACGAGAAGTGAACAAGCCTGAATTGCAATCGGCGCAAGAGCCGAAGCAGGAGCCGACGCAGCGCAGGTGGTCGGTCAACGACATTGCCGGCCTCGCGCGATCGCTGCCCGAGATCGATCCGTCGAAATACGTCGATGAGCAGGCCGAGCATGCGTATGCGCATGCGCTGGTGAAGTGGCCGGTGATGGCGCGATTGATGGGGCTCGTGAAAGAGCCGCGGTAACAGAAGCGCTAAAACAAGCGCTAAAAGAAGCGCGCCGGTCGAGCCGGCGCGCGCAATTACTTCGGTAAGCGAAGCAATTGAAGCATCAATTAAAGCCGTTCGGATTCGCGGACTGCCAGCGCCAATGGTCCGCACACATTCTTTCGATACCGAACTCGGCACGCCAGCCGAGCACCTCCAGCGCCGCGCGCGGATCGGCAAAGCACGACGCCACGTCGCCCGGACGGCGCGCGACGATTTCATACGGCACGGGCCGGCCCGACGCCTTTTCGAATGCCTTCACGACGTCGATCACGCTATAGCCCTGGCCGGTGCCGAGATTGACGACGAAGCTCGCGTCGCGCTTCACAAGCGCATCGAGCGCGGCCAGGTGCCCGCGCGCCAGATCGACCACGTGAATGTAATCGCGCACGCCGGTGCCGTCCGGCGTTTCATAATCGCCGCCGAACACGCGCAGCTTGTCGAGCTTGCCGACCGCGACCTGCGCGACATAAGGCATCAGGTTATTCGGAATGCCTGCGGGATCTTCGCCGATCAGGCCGCTCTCGTGCGCGCCGACCGGATTGAAATAACGCAGCGTGGCGACGCGCCACGACGGGTCCGCGACCTGCAGATCGCGCAGCACCTGTTCGGCGATCAGCTTCGACTGGCCATACGGATTGGTGGCCGACAGCGGAAACGATTCGTCGATGGGCGAGCTTTTCGGCACGCCGTACACCGTGGCCGACGAACTGAACACGAACTGCTTCACGTTGCGATCGCGCATCACGCCGAGCAGCGCGAGCAGGCTGCCGACGTTGTTGCTGTAGTACTCGACAGGCTTCGCGACCGATTCGCCCACCGCTTTCAGCGCCGCAAAGTGAATCGCGCCGGTGATCGGATGCGCGTCGAAAATGCGGTTGAGTGCGGCTTCGTCGCGCGCGTCGGCTTCATGAAACGCGACCGTGCGGCCGGTGATCTGTTCGACACGCCGCAGCGATTCGCGCTTGCTGTTCACGAGATTGTCGATTACCACGACGTCGTAGCCACCGTTCAGCAGTTCGACGCAGGTATGCGAGCCGATGAAGCCCGCGCCGCCTGTTACCAGAATCGTGCCCTTCGTGGTCATGCTGTTGCTCCGTTAAAGTAAAACGCCCGTCATTTTTTGCACCAGGTCTTTATACGTTTCGACGACGACGCGTTCGTCGAATTCCTGCGCGACTTTCTGCCGGCCGCGTTCCGCCATCGCGCGGCGCTCTGCGCCGCTCATGTCGAGCATTTGCGCGAGCGCGTCCGCGAGGCTGTCCGCGTTGCGCGCTTCGCAAAGCAATCCGTTGACGCCGTGCGCGACCACTTCGCGGCAGCCGGGCACGTCGGTCGCGACAATCGGCCGTCCCATCGCCGACGCTTCCATCAGCGTGCGCGGCACGCCTTCGCGATACGAAGGCAAAACGACGCAATCCGCATCGGCGATAAAGGGCCGCACGTCGTGCGCCTCGCCGCGATACTCGACGATGCCTTCGCGTTCCCACGCCGCGACTTCGTCGCGCGTGATCGCACTCGGATTGTCGACGCCGACCGGCCCGAGCAACTGGAAGCGCGCATGCGGATAGCGTTCGCGCACACGCCGCGCCGCTTCGACGTATTCGCCCACGCCCTTGTCCCACAACAAACGGCCGATCAGCACGAACCTGAATTCCGCGCGCTCGGGCAAGGGCGTGAAGCCGAATTGTTCGAGGTCGACGCCTTCGCCATGCAGAAGCCGCGCGCGTTCAGGATGCACCAACAAATTCTGTTCGACAAACGCTGTCTGATCGTCGCGATTCAAAAACCATATTTCGCGCGGAAAACGGAACGCAAAACGATACAGTTTTTTGGCGACCTGCGCGGCGCGGCTCCGCTGGATGAACACATAGCCGAGACCCGTTGTGACCGCGACCGATTGCACGCCCGCGAGCTTCGCCGCAATCGAGCCGTAAATATTCGGCTTGATCGTGTAGTGAAACACGACGTGCGGGCGGATCGCGCAGTAACGGCGGTAGAGCGACCACAGCGTGCGCAGATCGTCGCGCGGATTGGTGCCTTTCGACGCGACCGGCAATTCGATGCAGCGGCAACCCATTGCGGTGAGCAGTTCGAAGGTGCGGTCGCGCGGCGCGAGCACCGTCACGTCGACGCCGCGTCCCACCAGCATGCGGATCAGGCCTTGCCGATACGTATAGATTGCCCAGGCGGTGTTACACACGAGTGTAATGCGCAACGCGGGCGTCGACTTCAGGGCTGGCTTCATGCGGGAACGAACTCGGCGGTGAGTGAAAAGACAAGCTGTGAGAACAGGCGGACCGGGACTAAGCTGAAGCTCAATGACTCGCGCGCGCAGCCAGAAGGCCGCGTTTGACCCGCTGCAACGCGCGGTAAGGCGTCACGAGATGCAGCAGATTTTTGCCGAGGCCCAACCAGTCGTACGGATTCGCGATGTTGAAGTAGCGCAATTGCAGCCGCAGCGTCGACAGCACCTGGCGGCGGCGCCTGGTCGCGCTGATGCCGCCTTCGTTCAGCTCGTAGTACAGGCCCAGCTCCGGCAGATTCGCGCAGTCGTAGCGCTCCATCAGGCGTACGAACAGATCGAGGTCTTCGGCCGAACGATACATCGCGCGATAGTTGCCGACGGCGCGCACCGCGTCGATTCGCAGCATCATCGAAGGATGCGCGAGGCATGAGCGGAAAAAGCGCAGGCGGCGGATGTCCGCCGGGTCGCTCGGCGGCGTCAGCATGAAGAGCGGCTCGCCCGCGCGCGTGACGACCTGCGTCCACATGCCGAGGCCGGCGACGCGCGGATGCGCTTCCATGAACGCGCGCTGCTTCGCAAGACGCTGCGGCACGCTGCGGTCGCCCGCGTCGATGCGCGCCGCGTAGCGATAGCCGCGCTGCGCGAGCGCGTCGATGCCGGCTTCCAGTGCGCGCTCGATGCCGCCGTTCACCGGCATGCGCAGTACTTCAATGTGCATGTTGGCAAGCTCGGGCGCGACGATGGGCGGCGTGCTGCCGTCATCGACGATCAGAACGTGCACCAGCGGACGTTCATCGAACGACGCGAGCGTCAGATCGACGTCGGCCTGGCCGTTATAGGCGGGCATCAGCACCGCGACGTCGTCGAGGCAGTGCGGCGGCGTGTCGGTGGCGGGAAGCGTCATGGGCGCAATTTGAAACGAATGTAATAAAGATTAACTGCCGCCGCCGCCAGATAACCGCACGCGAGTCCGGCCAACGCGCCATAGGCGCCGAGCCGCGGAATCGCGAGCAGATTGACGACGAACGCTACGGCAAGCGCGAGCAGCCATTTGAACAGCAACACGAACTTCGCCTGATACTTCAGCACGACGAGATTGCCGATCGCCTCGATGCCCGCGGGCACGGAAAGCCACACCGCCCAGCGGAAAATCTCGATGGCGCCTTCGAAGCCCGGCCCGAACACGCGGCGAATGATAAAGCCCGCGAGCAGGTCGAGCACGAGCGCGCCGCCGATCATCAACGCGGCGGTCATCGCGGTGAGGCGCCAGATGTTCCGGCGCAATTGCGCGGCCTGCTGCACACGGTAGACGAATGCGGGCGCGATAGTCTGTGCGAGCATTAACGCAAGCGTGATCCAGTTTTCGTTCAGTTGCTGCGCGGCCGAATAACGCCCAAGATCGGCGAATGAAACGGCGCGTTCGAGCATGAGCCGGTCCAGTTTCAGGAACAGGTACATACAGATCAGGCCGAGCCAGAACACCGTGCCCGCGCTCGCAAAATGCCTGAACAGCGAGCGGTCGAAGTGCCAGCCCAGCTTGCCGCCATGACGTCGAATGTAATAGACGACCAGCACGCCGCCGATGGCCGCCGACTCCAGCGCCCACAGCCAGCCGAAGCGCGAGGGCTCGGCAGCCGCGCGCACGAGCAGATAGACGAAGCCCGCCTTGATGACCGCGGTGCTCATGCTCGTGAGCAACTGCGGCTTGCTGTACGTCATGCTTTGCAGCCACGCATTGATCACGCCGACGAACGGTTCGCGAAACAGCATCGTGACGGCAAGGCCCGCGAGCATGGCGCCGACGAGCGGATCGAAGAGGCCGAGTGCAATGGCGAGCCATGTGAGCAGCAACGCCGCGACCGAAACGGCAAAGCGCAGCGTGAAGGCGCTGCCGAGCACGGTGCCGAGTTGCGCGGGCGGCCGCGCGACGATGGTGGGCACCAGAATCTCCGCGCCGCATACCCATGTGATCGGCGAGAGCACGAGCAGCAGCGTGTTCGCGTATTGCCATTTGCCGAACGTATCGGGTCCGAAGTAACGCGCGAGGATGCCGCTGATCGCAATCGCCACGCCGATTTGCGTGAGCCGTTCGAGCCCGAGCCAGACGATATTCGTGAACGCGCGCGTGACGTCCGGATTGGCGAAGCGTTTGAGCGTCAGCATCCGGCAGGCGCCCGCCAATGCATCGTGCGCGAGTGCGCGCACCTGACAGGCCATCCCGGCAACTTTACAAATGGAGGGCGTCTAAGCATTAGAATGGCGTTACCAGGCTGGTCCGAAAAGCGCAATTATAAGTTGGAACCGGATCGCTTCCGGCAAGGGCGCGGCACCATGTCCGATCACCATGATTTACCGATCTGCATGACCGCGCCGGTCAAAATTTTCCATTGCACGCAAGTGAGCCAACATGATCTCCAAATCTATTTTCAAGGCGTATGACATTCGCGGTGTGATCGGCAAGACGCTCGACGCCGACACGGCGCGTTCGATCGGCCGCGCATTCGGCAGCGAAGTGCGTGCGCAAGGCGGCGACGCTGTAGTCGTCGCGCGCGACGGTCGCCTGTCGGGTCCGGAATTGATCCAGGCATTGTCGGACGGCCTGCGTGCGGCCGGCGTCGACGTGGTCAATGTCGGCATGGTGCCCACGCCGGTCGGCTACTTCGCGGCGAGCGTGCCGTTGCAGCTCGAAGGCGGCGAACGCCGTGTCGATTCGTGCATCGTCGTGACGGGTAGTCATAATCCGCCGGATTACAACGGCTTCAAGATGGTGCTGCGCGGCTCGGCGATTTATGGCGAGCAGATTCTCGCGCTGCATCAGCGCATCGTCGACGAAAACTTTTCCGAAGGCAGCGGCACCTACACCGACTACGACATCGCCGACGCGTATCTCGAACGCATTGCGAGCGACGTCAAGCTCGCGCGTCCGATCAAGATCGTGGTCGATACCGGCAACGGCGTCGCGGGCGGTCTCGCGCCGAAGCTCTTCAAGAAGCTCGGTTGCGAACTCGTTGAACTGTTCACCGAGATTGACGGCAACTTCCCGAACCATCACCCGGACCCGGCTCATCCGGAAAATCTTCAGGACGTGATTCGCGCGCTGAAGGAAACCGACGCGGAAATCGGCTTCGCGTTCGACGGCGACGGCGACCGCCTGGGCGTCGTCACCAAAGACGGCCAGATCATTTATCCGGACCGCCAACTGATGCTGTTCGCCGAAGAAGTTCTGTCGCGCAACAAGGGCGCGCAGATCATTTACGACGTGAAGTGCACGCGCAATCTCGCGAAGTGGGTGAAAGACAAGGGCGGCGAGCCGCTCATGTGGAAGACGGGTCACTCGCTCGTGAAAGCCAAGCTGCGCGAAACGGGCGCACCGCTCGCGGGCGAAATGAGCGGCCACGTGTTCTTCAAAGACCGCTGGTACGGTTTCGACGACGGCCTGTACACGGGCGCACGTCTGCTCGAAATCCTCACGCGCGTGCAGGACCCGAGCAAGCTGCTGAACTCGCTGCCCAACTCGCATTCCACGCCGGAACTGCAACTCAAGCTCGAGGAAGGCGAGAACTTCGAACTGATCGCGCGCCTGCAGAAGAACGCGCAATTCACCGGCGCGGACGACGTGGTGACGATCGACGGCCTGCGCGTCGAATACCCGGACGGCTTCGGCCTTGCGCGTTCGTCGAACACCACGCCGGTCGTGGTCATGCGTTTCGAAGCCGATAACGACGCGGCGCTCAAGCGCATCCAGGAAGATTTCCGCCGCGTGATAATGGCGGAGAAGGCGGACGCAAAGCTGCCGTTCTAAAAGCTTGAACGGCGGCAGCGAAGGCGCTGCGGTTTGCAATGAGCCGCAGTGGTCTTTCGCAGTTTGCGTTATAACGCGGCGCGGGTCTCACTTACCGCGCCGCGTTTTTTCATGCCGATCAGCTATGTCGCGCTAGAATTGCCGTCCTGGCGACGCGACATCAGCGCATAAGCGCATCAAGGTCGTGTCGCCGCTCGCTGGAGGTATATCGCGTGAAGCGAAGCGGCAGGTTTTTCGCCGCGCCTCTTTCAATGCATCTTAGGACCGCCTGGCCGGTTTTCCTCTCTTGAGCGTGCAAAAGATATTGATCGTGAGGGTGTCGTCGCTGGGCGACGTCGTCCATAACATGCCGGTGATCGCCGACATCCGGCGCCGCCATCCCGACGCGCAGATCGACTGGCTCGTCGAGGAAAGCTTCGTGGGGCTGGTCGAACTCGTTAGCGGCGTGCGGCGTGCGATTCCTGTGTCGCTGCGGCGCTGGCGCAAACGCATTCTTTCGCTCGACAACTGGCGCGAGATCGGCGCGTTTCGCCGCGCGCTCGCCGCCGAGCACTACGATCTCGTGATCGACTGCCAGGGGCTCATCAAGACCGCATGGGTCGCGAGCATGGCGCGCGGACCGCTCGTCGGGCTCGGCAATCGCACGGATGGCGCCGGCTACGAATGGCCGGTGCGATTCTTCTACGACAAGCGCGTGCCGATCGCGCCGCGCACGCATGTTGTCGAACGCACGCGGCAACTGGTGGCCGCGGCGCTGAACGAGCCCGAGCCGCAACCCACCGACGAGATCGACTTCGGCATCGACACGGGTCGCGCTGCGCTGGCGTTGTCGGCGGCCAATCTGAATCTTCCGGTGCCTTACGTGGTGTTCGTGCACGCGACGTCGCGCGCCGACAAGCAATGGCCCGATACCGCGTGGATCGAATTGGGCCAGGCGCTCGTGCGGCGCGGCGCGTCGATCGTCCTGCCGTGGGGCAGCGACGCCGAACGCGCGACGAGCGAGCGTCTCGCGAAGGAATTCGGCGCGGCGGCCATCGTGCCGCCGAAGTTGTCGTTGCCCGCGGTCGTCGGGTTGATCGAAGGCGCGGCTGCGACAGTCGGCGTTGACACAGGTCTGGTTCACATTGCGGCTGCGCTGAAGCGGCCCACGGTCGAGTTGTACAATTTCGCCACCGCGTGGCGTACCGGCGGCTACTGGTCGCCGAACGTCGTCAATCTCGGCACGGCCGGGCAACCGCCCACGCTGCAACAAGTGAAGTCCGCGCTTGCCGGCTTCGGCCTGCTGTAATTCGTCCGGCGCGCTTCGCCTTACGCATCATCCGTTTTCAAGGGCGATCATGAACGAAACACAGATCATCGAAGTCGCGAACGCCGACTGGCACGCACGCAATCTGTCCGTGCCGCGCGAGACGCTGCTGGCCGGCGTCGAACGCGGCAAAGTGCTGTATTTTCCGAATCTGCGCTTTGCTATCGAAGGCGGCGAGCAGGCGCTGCTCGATCCCGCGCTCGCCGATCCGAATCGCAAGAACATCAGCCTCGAACCGAACGGCGGCGCGCTGCATGGCGTGGCTGGGGACGCCGTCACGCAGTCCGCGGTGCGCGCGTTGATCGCGCGTTATCAGGCGAATGCACGCACGCTGGTCGACGGGCTCTTTCCCGAATACAACGGCCGGCTGCGGGTCGCGCCCACGAGCCTGCGGCTGCATCAGGTGGAAACGCGCCAGACCTCGTGGCGCAAGGACGATAGCCGTCTGCACGTCGACGCATTCCCGTCGCGGCCGAATTACGGCGAGCGCATTCTGCGCGTGTTCACCAACGTCAATCCGCATGGCGTGCCGCGCGTGTGGCGAGTCGGCGAACCGTTCGAGGACATGGCCAAACGCTTCCTGCCGCGCATCAAGCCGCAAATGCCGGGCGCCGCGTGGCTGCTGAATCTGCTGCATGTGACGAAGTCGCCGCGCAGCGAATACGACCATCTGATGCTCAATCTGCACGACGGCATGAAGGCCGATCTCGAGTATCAGAAGACGAGCCCGCAGGAGACCATGCCGTTTCCGCCGGGCAGCGTGTGGGTGTGTTTCTCCGACCAGACTTCGCACGCGGTGATGTCCGGTCAGTTCATGCTCGAACAGACCTTCTTTCTGCCGGTCAAGGCGATGGCGCAACCCGAGTGCGCGCCGCTCGGCATACTCGAACGCCTGAAGGGCAGGGCGCTGGTTTGAGCGCCGCTTGTTGCGAGTCGCCGGCTTCGTCAGCCCGTCGCGTGCTTCGTGATGCGGAGCGCGCATGCTGAGGGTGATCTATAACGCGCTGTGGTGGATCATCGCGCCTGTCGCCGTGCTGCGTTTGCTGATCCGCTCGCGCAAGGAGCGCGGTTATCGTCAGCATATCGGCGAGCGCTTTGGTTATGCGCGCGGACGTTTGCCGGAGGACAACGCGCCGCTGATCTGGGTGCATGCGGTGTCGGTGGGCGAGACGCGCGCCGCGCAGCCGCTGATCGACGCGCTGATGAAGGCGCGTCCCGATGCGCGCATTCTGTTGACGCACATGACGCCGAGCGGCCGCGCAACCGGCGAGCAGATTTTCGGCGACCGTGTGTTGCGCAGCTATCTGCCGTACGACATGCCTCACGCGGTGCGGCGTTTTCTGCGCGCGTGGCGGCCGTCGGTCGGTCTCGTGATGGAGACCGAAGTGTGGCCCACGCTGATCGACGAATGCCGTCGCGCGGATGTGCAACTCGTGCTGACCAATGCGCGCATGTCGGCGCGCTCATTCAAGCGCGCGGCGAAGTTCGGCGGTGCGACGAAGGACGTGTTCGGCGGCTTTGCGCGCGTGCTGGCGCAAAGTCCGTCGGATGCCGAGCGGCTCACCGCGCTCGGTGCGCGCAACGTCGCGGTGCTCGGCAATCTGAAGTTCGACATGAACACGCCGCCTGAACTGGCGGCGCGCGGTCATGCGTGGCGCGCGGCGATCGGCGCGCGTCCCGTGTGGGTTGCGGCAAGCACGCGCGAGGGCGAAGAGGAACTCGTGCTGCAGGCGTTCTCCGAGCTTGGCGTGGAAGGCGCGCTGCTGATTCTCGTGCCGCGTCATCCGCAACGCTTTAACGAAGTGGCGGCGCTCGTCGAGAAAGCGGGCTTGCGGCTCGCGCGGCGTTCGCAATGGGCGCCGGATGCGAAGGTGGCATCGGCCGCGGTGGCTGCGAGCGGCGGCGTGCCTACGTTGCCGGCGGACGTGAATGTGCTGCTCGGCGATTCGATGGGCGAACTGGGCGCTTATTATGCGGCCTCCGACTTGGCGTTTATCGGCGGCAGTCTGTTGCCGCTCGGCGGACAGAATCTGATCGAGGCATGCGCGGTCGGCGTGCCGGTGCTGATCGGCCCGCACGTGTTCAACTTCACGCAGGCCACGGCCGATGCGGTCGCCGCGGGCGCGGCGGTGCAAGTGCAAGACCCGGCCGATCTCGCCCGCGCACTGCGCGAACTCTTCAACGACAAGGCGCGGCGCCTCGCGATGGGCGGCGCGGCATCGGCCTTCGCCGCGCGCCATCGCGGCGCGACCGCGCGCACAGTGGATGTGTTGATGGCGGTGTTGCCGGAGTGAGGGGGGGCTCGGCGCTTCTTGCTAATTAATTCGTATATCCTGAAGACAACTGCGTTTCGCACCGATCACCCTCATCCGGGCGAGTGAGACGCCGAGCATCACGCTCCGCCCTCAAACCCTCAACAACCCCTTCCGCTCGATAAACCGCACCACCTGATCCAACCCGTCGAGCGCCTTCAGATTGGTCATCACGAAAGGCCGCTCGCCGCGCATTTTCTTCGCGTCTGAGGCCATCACGTCGAGGTTCGCGCCGACCATCGGCGCGAGGTCCGTCTTGTTGATCACGAGCAAATCCGACTTCGTTATGCCGGGGCCGCCCTTGCGCGGGATCTTCTCGCCGCCGGCCACGTCGATCACGTAGATCGTCAGGTCCGACAGTTCCGGGCTGAAGGTTGCCGCGAGGTTATCGCCGCCCGATTCGATGAAAACGATGTCCGCGTCCGGGAAGCGCGTGAGCATGCGGTCGACGGCTTCGAGGTTGATCGACGCGTCCTCGCGAATCGCCGTATGCGGGCAGCCGCCCGTCTCGACGCCCATGATGCGCTCGGCCGGCAACGCGCCCGCCACCGTCAGCAGGCGCTGATCTTCTTTCGTATAGATGTCGTTGGTGATCGCGACAAGATCGTATTGTTCGCGCATCGCCTTGCAGAGCATTTCGAGCAGCGTGGTCTTGCCCGAGCCGACCGGACCGCCGACGCCCACGCGCAGCGGCGGCAGTTTCTTCGTGCGAACGGACGAGTGAGCGGAATGTTGAGGTGCGTTCATGATGGATCGATTTATGAGCGAAAGAGCCGCGAATACTGCGACTCGTGACGCGCCGACAGAATGCCGAGCTGCGGCGCGAACGTATTGATATGTTCCGGCGATGTCGCGAGCGCGCGCGTGACCGCAGCGTCGATCGGTCCGCGCAACGCGACGATAATGCGCTGCCCCGCGAGTTGCCCGAGCGGCACCGCCTTCAATGCGGCAGCGGCCTGGTTCTCCACCCAACTGAATGCGTACGCGGCGAGAGCGGCATCGACCGCTGCATCGTGCGCGTAGGCGGCGAAAGCGAATGCCGTGGGCTGCGCGAGCGGCGTGATCGCGCCAAGCGTCGCGCGCCGCGCTGCATCGCTCCATTCGAGCGACACGCACAATTGCCGCAGCGACCACCCCATTTGCTCGGTCTCGCGACGCAACTCGGCAGACTCGCGGCTCGCGAGGAATTCGCGGTTCGCTTGTGCGAGGCCGTCGGCGTCGTGCGTGCGCCAGCGTTCCATTTGATGCGCGAGGAACGGCAGTTCGCCATGCGCGAGCACGTCGGTCAGGCCGCTTGCGATCCAGTCGCGGGCCGAGTCGGCGTCGGTGATCAGTTGCGCTTCAATCGCCGCTTCGAGACCCTGCGAATAACTGAATGCGCCGATCGGCAATGCCGGCGACGCGAGATGCAATAGCGCGGTGAGTTCAGCGATGCGCATGGTGAGAGTGATGCGCGTGGCCGCAAGATTCGTCGTGTACGTGGCCTTCGTGATCGTGCGAATGGCCGTGATCGTGCGAATGCTCATGCCCATGATGCTCGCCGAACACC
This sequence comes from Paraburkholderia sp. RCC_158, assembly GCF_041355255.1. Taxonomy (NCBI): domain Bacteria; kingdom Pseudomonadati; phylum Pseudomonadota; class Betaproteobacteria; order Burkholderiales; family Burkholderiaceae; genus Paraburkholderia; species Paraburkholderia sp. RCC_158. The sequence goes on from NZ_JBFUPM010000012.1 coordinate 147,065, forward strand.
TGCTGCGCCAACGCATAGTCTTCGGCGAAAGTCTCGTCGTGGCCATGCTTGTGACCGCCGCCATACGCGCCCGACTCGGGCTGAAACGGCATCGACACCTGATCGACGGTTGCTCCGATGCGCTTCAACATATCGGCGAGAACCGGATCGAATTCGAGCTTCAGATAATCCGCGCCGACTTCAACCGGCGTATGACGATTGCCGAGGTGATACGCGGCGCGCGTGAGCGTCAGCGTATCTTTCGCGCGGACCACGAGCACGGTTTCCGCTGCGGCGACCACGCGCACGAGGCCGCCGTCGTCGGCGACCAGCACATCGCCGTCGCGCAGAACAGTGCCGCGCGGCAGCAGCATCGCCACTTCCTCGCCGTTATCGAGCGTGGCCGCGAGGCGGCTCTTGCGACGTTCGTCGAACGCGAGTGTCAAGGTCGGCGCGCGCTTGACCAGCACGGGCGCGAGCTTCAGATGAGGTGCAAGCAGTTTGTCGAGTGTGCGCATGATTAGAACAGGAAATAGCGTTGCGCCATCGGCAAGACAGTGGCCGGTTCGCAGGTCAGCAGTTGACCATCGGCGATCACCTGATAGGTTTCGGGATCGACGCTGATCGACGGACGCCACGCGTTGTGAATCATGTCGGCCTTCGTGATGTTGCGGCAGTTCTTCACGGCCACGATACGCTTGTTCAAACCATAACGCTCGGCAACGCCAGCCTCGGCGGCGAGTTGCGAAACGAAAGTCAGCGACGTGCGCCCCAACGCACCGCCGCGCGTCGCGAACATCTCGCGATAATGCACCGGCTGCGGCGTGGGAATCGACGCGTTGGGGTCGCCCATCTGCGCCATCGCGATCATGCCGCCCTTAAGAATCAGCGAAGGCTTGATGCCGAAGAACGCCGGCTCCCAGAACACGAGGTCGGCCCATTTGCCCGGCTCGATGGACCCGACTTCATGCGCGATGCCGTGCGTGATCGCGGGGTTGATCGTGTACTTGGCGACGTAACGCTTCGCGCGAAAGTTGTCGTGACGCGCGCCGTCTTCGGGCAGCGCGCCGCGCTGCACCTTCATCTTGTGCGCGGTCTGCCATGTGCGGATGATCACTTCGCCCACGCGCCCCATCGCCTGCGAATCGGACGACAGCATCGAGAGCGCGCCGAGATCGTGCAGGATGTCTTCGGCGGCAATCGTCTCGCGGCGTATGCGCGACTCGGCAAACGCAATATCTTCCGCAATCGACGGGTCCAGGTGATGGCACACCATCAGCATGTCGAGATGCTCTTCGAGCGTGTTGACGGTGTAAGGGCGCGTCGGATTCGTCGACGAGGGCAGCACGTTCGCCTCGCCGCATACCTTGATGATGTCCGGCGCGTGGCCGCCGCCCGCGCCTTCGGTGTGGTACGTGTGGATCGTGCGGCCCTTGAACGCGGCCACGGTCGCTTCGACGAAACCCGCTTCGTTCAGCGTGTCCGTGTGAATCGCGACCTGCGTGTCGGTGTCATCGGCAACGGAGAGACAGTTGTCGATCGCGGCCGGCGTCGTGCCCCAGTCCTCGTGCAGCTTCAGGCCGATCGCGCCCGCGGCGATCTGTTCGAGCGCGGGCTGCGGCTGGCTCACGTTGCCCTTGCCGAGAAAGCCGAGGTTCATCGGATAACCGTCGGCGGCTTGCAGCATGCGTTCGAGATGCCACGGACCCGGCGTGCAAGTGGTCGCATTCGTGCCAGTGGCCGGGCCGGTGCCGCCGCCGAGCATCGTCGTCACGCCGCTCGCGAGCGCTTCTTCAATCTGCTGCGGGCTGATGAAGTGAATATGCGTGTCGATGCCGCCCGCCGTCACGATCAGTCCTTCGCCGGCGATCACTTCGGTGGACGCGCCAATCGCAATCGTCACGTTCGGCTGAATGTCGGGATTGCCCGCTTTGCCGATCGCGGCAATGCGGCCGTCCTTGATGCCGATGTCGGCCTTCACGATGCCCCAGTGATCGAGAATCACCGCATTCGTCACGACAGTATCGACAACCTCGGCATGCACGCGCTGCGACTGGCCCATGCCGTCGCGAATCACTTTGCCGCCGCCGAATTTCACTTCCTCGCCATAAGTCGTGAAGTCGCGCTCGACTTCGATCAGCAACTCGGTGTCGGCGAGACGCACGCGGTCGCCGGTGGTGGGGCCGAACATTTCCGCGTATGCGCGGCGGCCAATGCGTAAGGTCATGGTGTGGGTCCGGAAATGAGCAGGTCGTTCGGGGCGAGTGCCCGCAAGGGCATCACAGCTTGCCCATCACCTTGCCGTTAAAGCCGTAGACGATGCGCTCGCCCGCCAGTTCGACGAGTTCGACGGTGCGCTCCTGGCCTGGCTCGAAGCGCACGGCCGTGCCCGCCGCGATGTTCAGGCGAAAGCCGCGCGCGGCTTCGCGGTCGAACGCGAGCGCGTCGTTCACTTCGTAGAAATGGTAGTGCGAGCCGATCTGCACCGGCCGGTCGCCGGTATTCGACACGACGACCGTGACGGTGGCGCGGCCCGCGTTGAGTTCGTGCTCGCCGTCGTCGGTGAGGAGTTCGCCGGGAATCATGGGCGTGCCTTTGTGGTTCAGCGGATCAAGGGATCGGATGATGAACGGTGACGAGCTTCGTGCCGTCAGGGAAGGTCGCCTCGACCTGAATGTCGGGGATCATCTCGGGCACGCCTTCCATCACGTCGTCGCGTGTGAGCAGCGTCGTGCCGTAGTGCATGACCTCGGCGACGGTCTTGCCGTCGCGCGCCGCTTCCATCAGCGCGGCGGTGATGAAGGCGACCGCTTCCGGATAGTTCAGTTTGAGGCCGCGCGCGCGGCGCCGTTCGGCAAGCAGCGCAGCGGTGAAAATCAGCAGCTTGTCCTTCTCGCGAGGTGTCAGCTTCATCGAATGAGTGCGGTGAGTGGCGCCCGGTCCAAGTGGATCGGGTCGCGACAATGATATGCGTTGCGGGTCGCGGATGCGACCCGTGCAATGCCGGACCAAACAGCGACGCTATCAAGTCCGGCTAACGGCGCGCTTACAGATCGGCAGGCAGCGCCGCGCCGAACCACTTCTTCGACATCGTGTTGAACGTGCCGTCCTGCTTCGCCTGCGCGATCGCGGCGTTGACCTTCTGCTGCAGGCGCGGCTCGTTCTTGTTCATGCCGACGAAGCACGGCGAGTTCTTGATGACGAACTTCGGCTCCGGACGGCGCGGCGGATTCTTCGCGAGGATCGCTGCCGCGACGATGTTGCCCGCCGCGATCAGTTGAACCTGGCCCGACAGAAATGCGGCGATGGTCGCGTTGTTGTCCTCGAAGCGCTTGATCGTCGCGTTCGGCGCCATTTGCGTGAGGCCGAGTTCCTCGAGCGCGCCGCGCGTCGCGCCGACCGTCTTGCCGGTGAGGTCGGCGGGGCCGCTCACCTTGACGTCGGCGGGACCGAACACGCCCTGGTAGTACGGCGCGTACGCGGTCGAGAAGTCGATCACTTTCTCGCGATCCGGCGTCTTGCCGAGCGACGAGATCACGAGGTCGACCTTGTTCGTTTGCAGATACGGAATGCGGTTCGCGCTGTTGACGGGCACGAGTTCGAGCTTCACGTTCATCGACTTCGCGAGCAGCGCGGCCGTCTCGATGTCGTAGCCTTGGGGCTTCATGTCCGGGCCGACCGAGCCGAATGGCGGATAGTCCTCGGGCACGGCGACTTTCAGCACGCCCGCCTTGGCGATGTTGTCGAGCGTGTCCGCGTGGGCGGGCACGGTGACGGCGAGGACAGGCGAGGCGAGCAGTGCGGCGAGCAGCGTGCGGCGCATGGAACGAAGCGTGGGTCGGTTCATGTGATGTAGGCGTGGTCCAGGCGTGGTGTGGTCGGTGTGCGCGTTCGGGCGCGATGTCGACGCGCGAGGCGCGGCAGCATCGCGCGCTAACAACGCAAGGTGTGTGCCATCGTGGTGCGGCGGGCGCGAGCGGGGAGTTTTCAGCGCGGCGCACCATGTGGGGGCTCGCCGTTGCGCCAGTGTGGTGCGGGGCTGTCTTACGCGGTGAAAGCGCGGCGGCGCGCTAGGTGGTCCAGATTAGGTGGCCCAGATCAGGTGGTCCAGATTCTTAGTGGCACGGCATCGACGCCGTGCACGATGGGGCGCAACTGCATCCAGCATTGCGTCAACGCGCGTTGCAAGCTCTCCATTGAACGCGAGAGGACACGAACCAGCAACACGCCGCTCGTCACGCAAGTGGCCGCTGCGCGTATCGTGCTGTCGAATGGAAGCTGAGCGGTCAGCGCCTCGGCGAGCGCGTCGTCGCAAGCAGCGCCGATCGCCCACAGCGTGCCGTACGCGGGAAAGCCGCCGAGTCCTTGAGCGGCATCGCGCAACGGGTCGTCGGCGGCGAGGCTCGCGCGCTCGAACCACAGCAAGTCGCCGTTCATGTCGTTCTTTGCCCGCACGATCCGCGACACCGCCCGCAGACTTCCCTCCGACCACCGCTCGCCAGCCGCTTGCCGGCCCAACTGCGTCGCGTCCCAGCCGATCGCGGTCGCGCCTTCGTCGAGTGTCAGCGAAAAATCCAGCGCCGCATTCGCATGATCGAACACGATGTTGTTCTGCGGCAGCCAGTCGAGCTTCGCGTTCTCGCCGACGTGCACGGCGATGTTTTGCCGCGCGGCGCGTCCATTGGACTTGTACCACTTGGTCGCGCCTGGCGTCGTGATGACGGCATGCGCGGCGGCGCCGACATTCACGCTGATGTCGAGCTGATCGCCGCCCGCAATCCCGCCGGGCGGATGCACGATCACCGCATGACAGATGGACTCGCCCTCGGGATAAAGCGGCCGCTGCACGCGCAACGGTCCATCGTGGAGCCGGTGTTCAAGCGCCGTGCGCTGAGCTCGCCTGACGAAGCCGAGTTCGAGACGCGCGCGCCATTGCGCATGCGCTTCGCTTTGCGCATTGGCCAACGTGAGGTGGTTTTCGTGAAGCGACATGCAAGTGGACGTGCTAATGAACGTGCTAATGAGCGTGCGATCGATGTGTGAGTACAGGAACTACAGGCGCGAGCCGGAGCTAACGCGAGGCCCGCGCAACACGAACAAGACGCGCCGAGCATAGCACGCGAACCAACGCGCACAAGTCACACCGCGATCAGCGCACGCACGCCGTCCGCATCCATATTCGCGCCTTCTCCGCCCGCGACGATCTCGCCACGGCTCATCACCCAATAGCGGTCGGCGATCTCCTTCGCGAAGTCGTAGTACTGCTCCACAAGCAGCACCGTCATGCCCATTTCCTCGACCAGTTGACGCAGCGTGCGGCCAATATCCTGAATGATCGACGGCTGAATGCCTTCCGTCGGTTCATCGAGAATCAGCAGTTGCGGCTCGCTCATCAGCGCGCGGCCAATCGCGAGCTGTTGCTGCTGACCGCCCGACAGATCGCCGCCGCGGCGCCCGCGCATGTCCTTCAGCACCGGAAACAATTCGTAGATGCGCTCGGGGACTTTCTTCGGCGCTTTCTTGCTGGCCGCGCCCACCAGCAGATTTTCTTCGACGGTGAGCCGCGGAAAAATATCGCGCCCTTGCGGCACATAAGCGAGGCCATGCTCGACGCGCGAATACGTGGGCAGCTTCGTGATCGGCGCGCCGCGCCACGCGATGGAGCCGCTCTTCGTCTGCACGACGCCCATCAGGCAGCGCAGCAGCGTGGTCTTGCCGACGCCGTTGCGGCCCAGCAGCACAGTGAGCTTGCCGTCGGGCACGGTCAGCTTCACATCGCGAAGAATGTGGCTGCCGCCGTAGTACTGGTTGAGGTTTTGTACTTCTAGCATGGTGGTCCGGTCCTGTGATTCTCTGCGCGCTGATCGGGCTAACTAATAGAGCTAACTCAGCGGCCGAGATACGATTCGATCACGGTCTCGTCGCGTTTGACGTCGTCGAGCGTGCCGTGCGCGAGCACGCGTCCTTCGGCCATCACCGTGACCTTGCCGGTCTTGCCCGACAGTGCCGCGACGAACTCCATATCGTGCTCGACCACCATCATCGAGCAGGTGCCGCGCAGATGGTTGAGCAGTTCGGCGAGCTGCATGGTTTCGTCGTCGGTCATGCCGGCGGCGGGTTCGTCGAGCAGCAGCAGCGCGGGTTGTTGCATCAGCAACATGCCGATCTCGAGCCGCTGCTTTTGTCCATGCGACAACTCGCCGGCCAAACGCCGCGCCTCGCTTTCGAGACCGATCAACGCCAGCGTTTCTTCGATGCGCGCTTGCGCCTCGCGATCGAGCCGCGCACGCAATGAAGCGAGCCAGCCCTTGTCGGTTTTCATCGCCAGTTCGAGGTTTTCCCACACGGGATGCTGCTCGAAAACCGTCGGCTTCTGAAACTTGCGTCCGATGCCGGCGCGCGCGATGGATGGCTCGTTCATCCGCGTCAGGTCGATCGACTGGCCGAGAAACACCTTGCCGGAATCGGGCGCGGTCTTGCCGGTGATCACATCCATCATCGTCGTCTTGCCCGCGCCGTTCGGGCCGATGATGCAGCGCAATTCGCCGGCGTCGATGGAAAGCGTCAGCGCGTTCAACGCGCGAAAGCCGTCGAAGCTCACGGTCACGTCGTCGAGATACAGGATCGTGCCGTGCGACACGTCGATCTCGCCCGGCACGACCGCGTGCCCCATGCTGGCGACGCCGCTTAGCGCATGCTCGGAAGGTTGTTCGGGCAACGCGAGATCGGGAACCATCGGATTTTCGTTCATGAGCGGTTCCTCTTGCGGGTCACGAGTTCGATGAGTCCCATGATGCCGTTCGGCAAGAACAGCGGGACCAGCACGAAAATCAGACCGAGAAAGAACAGCCAGTATTCAGGGAAATTCGCCGTGAAAAAGCTCTTCGCGCCGTTGACCGCGAACGCGCCGACAATCGGCCCAATCAGCGTGCCGCGTCCGCCCACGGCGACCCAGATCGCCATTTCAATCGAATTGCCCGGCGACATTTCGCCGGGATTGATGATGCCGACTTGCGGCACATACAACGCGCCGGCAATGCCGCACAGCACCGCGGACACGGTCCACACGAACAGCTTGTAGGCGAGCGGGCTATAGCCGAGGAACATGAGGCGCGTCTCGCCGTCGCGCACGGCGGTGACGACGCGGCCTAGCTTCGACGTGACGATCGCGCGCGCGCCGATGAACGCGAGAATCAGCACGGCAAACGTAATCAGCAGCAACGCGGTGCGCGTACCCGGGTGCGTGATCGCGAAGCCGCCGATGCGCTTGAAATCCGTAAAGCCGTTATTGCCGCCGAAGCCCGTTTCGTTGCGATAGAACAGCAGCATCGCGGCGAAGGTCATGGCCTGCGTGATGATCGACAGATACACGCCTTTCACGCGCGAGCGGAACGTGAAGAAGCCGAACACCCACGCGACCACGGCCGGCACCAGCACGACCAGCAGCAGCGCATAGCCGAGATATTGCGTGCCTTCCCAGTACCAAGGCAGTTGATGCCAGTCGAGGAACACCATGAAGTCGGGCAGGTCGCTGCCGTACTTGCCGTCGTGACCGATGGCGCGCATCAGGTACATGCCGATTGCGTAGCCGCCGAGCGCGAAGAACAGCGCATGACCGAGGCTCAGAATGCCGCAGTAGCCCCACACGAGATCGAGCGCCAGCGCGGCGATCGCGTAGCACATGAACTTGCCGGTGATCGTCATCGCGTAGGCGGACAGATGCAGCGGGCTCGTCTCCGGCACGACGAGCGTGGCGAATGGCACGCCGAGCCCGAACACGATGATCAACGCGATCAGCGCGAGCCACGCGCGCCGCGACAGCAGCGCGGGACGCGGCGGCAAGCCGAGCGCGAAGCCGGATTGCGCGGCGCGCGTTTCGGCGCCGCTTGTGCCGTGCGTGCCGACGTGAGCCGGCGCGTTCGAAGAAGAAGTCGCAGATGTCATGTCATGCCTCCGCGCTGCGGCCCTTGAGGGCGAACATGCCCTGCGGACGCTTCTGGATGAACAGCACGATCAGCACGAGCACCGCGATCTTCGCGAGCACGGCGCCCCAGAACGGTTCGATCGCCTTGCTGACGAGTCCGAGCCCGAAGCCGCCGATCACCGTGCCCGCCAGTTGACCGACGCCGCCCAGCACGACCGCCATGAACGAATCGATGATGTAGCTCTGACCGAGGTCAGGGCCGACGTTGCCGATCTGCGAGAGCGCGCAGCCGCCGAGTCCCGCGATGCCCGCGCCGAACGCGAACGCATACGAATCGACGCGCGCGGTTTTCACGCCGACGCAAGCGGCCATGCGACGGTTTTGCGTGACGGCGCGCACGAACAGACCCAGGCGCGTCTTCGTCAACACGGCCCATGCAATGCCGACGACAAAGAGCGCAAACGCGAGGATCACGAGGCGGTTATACGGCAGGATCAGATTCGGCAACACGGTTACGCCGCCGCTCATCCACGAAGGGTTCACGACTTGCACGTTCTGCGCGCCGAACAGCATGCGCGTTGCCTGGATCAGAATCAGGCTGATGCCGAACGTGGTCAGCAGCGTTTCGAGCGGACGGCCATACAGATGCTTCAGCACAAGCCGCTCGATGACGATGCCGACAAGCGCCGCCGCGACGAACGACGCAGGCACCGCGAGCAGCGGATACCAGTCGAACGCGCCGGGCGCGAAGCGTTGAAAGAGGTTCTGCACGACATAGGTGGCGTAAGCGCCGATCATCAAAAATTCACCGTGCGCCATGTTGATGACGCCGATCAGGCCATACGTGATCGCGAGGCCGAGCGCGGCGAGCAGCAGCACGCTGCCGAGCGACAGACCCGCGAACAGCGTGCCGGCAATCGCGCTGCGGCGCTGGATTGCATCGAGTTCGTCGATGCCCGTTTGTGCCGCGGCCCGCACGCGAGCGTCCGTTTCGGCGAACGTGCCGTCGGGCTTCTTCGCGACGAGCGGACGCAGCAGTTCGTTCATGTCGAGGTCGTGGCGAGCGGCGACGAGTTGCACCGCTTCGAGGCGTTTCGTCGCGTCCGCGTCATGCAGCGCGGTCATGGCCCAAAGCGTATCGAGGCGCTTCTTGAGCGCCGGGTCGGTTTCCTTTGCGCGGGCCGCGTCGACGAGTGGTTTGATCGACGGGTCCGGGTTTTTCAGCAGCGCATTGATGGCTTCTTCGCGCGTCGTTTTGTCGGCGGAGTCGAGTTGCAGGCCGGAGAGCGCGCCTGATACTTTTGAGCGCAGCAGGTTGTTTAGCGTGACGGGCTGGGCGTCGCTGGCTTCCACTGGTTTGCCGGTGACTGCATCGTGCAGCGTGTCGCCGTCTTGTAGCAGGACGGCGCCGGAGTCGGTGGCGAGGACCGCGTCTTCGGACAGCGCCTTTAACACCGTCAGCGATTCCTTGTCGTGGTTCGCGATGAGTTTGTCGATGGCTGCGGACTTGGCGTCGAAGTCGTCGGCGGCGAGCGGCGCGACATCGGCGGTGGTCAGCGCGAACGCGGTGTGTGGCGTTAGCGTGGCTAATGTTGCTAACGCGAACAGTGCAGATGCGGTGCCGCGTCGAGCGAACCGCTGCGCAGAAGCGAGAAATGGAAACGCCATGATGGCCTTTGAAGAATGACTAGCGACGCGGCGCGATGCAAGGCAGCGTTTCGCGCGATGGGTTGCGGGAGCGCTGCGGATGCTTGTGGCCGGCCGCTTGTTGTGGCGAGGTGCTGGCGGCGCGATGCGGCGTAGTGCGGCGGTGCAGTACGACGGCGCAGGACGACCAGCAGTGCGACAGCGCAGTACGACACACGACGCGACCACGGAGTACGACCACGCAACACGGCGACGCAGTGCAACCCACGCACTACGCGATCCACACGATTCGAGCAACGCACGACCACGCAATTCAACCCGAAGCCATGCGCCGCAAAGCGACTCCCCGCACGCGCCCCGCAACCACAAAATCAACGCATCGCAACGGCAACACAAGCCGCCGCGACACGCCACACCACGCAATCAGGCGACCCGCGACCGCGAGCGCTTCAGAAACGCCGGAATCGAACTCACCACATCCGGCTTGCCTGCATTGCCCGCGATAAACGGACTCCACGGCTGCGCGCGAACCGCGGTCTTGGTGCGCCATACGACATTGAACTGACCGTCCGCGCGCACTTCGCCGATCATCACCGGCTTATGCAGATGGTGGTTGCCGTCCATCTCGAGCGTGAAGCCCGACGGCGCCGCGAACTGCTGGCCGACCATCGCCACGCGAACCTTGTCGACGTCCGTGCTCTTGGCCTTCTCGACCGCCTGCTTCCACATGTGAATGCCGACGAAAGTCGCTTCCATCGGATCGTTCGTCACGCGCTTCGTGCCGCCCGGCAGGTTGTTTTCCTTGACCCACGCGGCCCATTGCTTCTTGAACTTCTCGTTGGCCGGATTGCGCACCGACATGAAGTAGTTCCATGCCGCGAGATTGCCGACGAGCGGCTTGGTGTCGATGCCGCGCAGTTCTTCCTCGCCGACCGAGAACGCGACGACCGGCACGTCCGACGCCTTCAGCCCCTGGTTGCCGAGTTCCTTGTAGAAGGGCACGTTCGAATCGCCGTTCACCGTCGAGATCACGGCCGTCTTGCCGCCTTGCGAGAAGGTCTTGATGTTCGCGACGATGGTCTGGTAGTCGCTATGGCCGAACGGCGTGTAGACCTCCTGGATGTCGGCGTCCTGCACGCCCTTCGACTTCAGAAACGCGCGCAGGATCTTGTTGGTCGTGCGCGGATACACATAGTCGGTGCCGAGCAGGAAGAAGCGCTTCGCGCCGCCGCCTTCCGCGCTCATCAGATATTCGGTTGCGGGAATCGCCTGCTGGTTCGGCGCGGCGCCCGTGTAGAACACGTTGCGCGACATCTCTTCGCCTTCGTACTGCACGGGGTAGAACAGCAGGCCGTTGAGTTCCTCGAAGACCGGCAGCACCGACTTGCGCGACACGGAAGTCCAGCAGCCGAACACCACCGCGCATTTTTCCTGCGTGATCAGTTGACGCGCTTTTTCTGCGAAGAGCGGCCAGTTCGATGCCGGGTCGACGACCACCGGCTGAAGCTGACGGCCCATCACGCCACCGTTCTTGTTGATGTCCGCGATCGTCATCAGCGCGGTGTCTTTCAGCGATGTCTCGGAGATCGCCATCGTGCCCGACAGCGAATGCAGGATGCCTACCTTGATCGGGCCGCTTGAGGACTGTGCGTGCGCGAACGGCACGCGGCCTGCAAGCGCGAGCGCGCCGGACATGGAGCCGAACTTCAACAGACTGCGACGTTTCATGTGTATCCCCTTGCCATTGATGATGAATGTTTATGGGCGTCGATCTCAGCCACAGGGGCGTGCCCTGCATGATTTGCCGCTCCTGTACTGCAAGGCATATGCCATGTTGATGAAACGCGCGGGATGGCAGCGTCGCGCGCTGTGGCGCGGCCCGGAGCAAGCGGGCTTATGCGTGCTGGCGTACGAATGTGGTGCATGCAGATGGGATGCGCCTCGTTCGGGTGCGGGACGCGCCGCGACGAGGCGTGAGAATAGGCAAGCGGGCTTTGACGGTGCACATGCGCAGCGGCGTTGTGCATGGGGATGCGGCGCTTGCGGTGGCGCTCGCGTATGGCGGTGGTTGTGGCGAACGCAACGCGCCGCTGAGATTGCGCTCGCCTTTCACGGCCGGCGTGAGAGGGGCAGCGTACTGTTCGATAGCGCTCGCGTTTCACCGCCGGCTTGGCGAAGACAGCGCACGCGCTCGATCGGGTGCGAGCGCGGCTATCGCCGCGTGGTTCGTCGGCCTCGGCGGCTTTTCCGAGGTGATCGAAACCGCAAGATCGCGGCGATATTCGCGGCCGCCGCCGGCGTGTCCAATGTGAGCTAATGAACGCGTGTGAATGGTCTTGCACGAGGCCGGCTGTTGCCTTTGCCAGCCTCGCGTATTACCCGCGTTATGCGTCGGCTTTCTTAGAACGCAACGAAGGGCCCGCTCTGCGGTCCGGCTTGTGAGCCGCTAAGCGCCGTATAAACACTGCGGCCGAAGAAGAACGGCAAGCCCCAGATGAAATAGCCCGAGACCGACGTGTACGCGGCGATGTTGTCGAACGCGGCATACGTGCCGGCGAGGAGGCTCGCGGTGTTGGCGACCTGGAAGGGCACGGTCGCGGACTTGAGCGCGCCGCTCGTCGGCTTGAGCACGGCGGACAGGCTCAACGTGGTCGATGGCGTATAGCGGCCCCATGCATCGAACGGAATGGCCGTGTCGCCGAAGATGGTGATGTTCGAGCCGCTGTCGATCACGCCGTTGCCGAACGCGCTTCCTTTGTACGTCGTCGTGAAAAAGCCGTTGCTGTCGAGCGGGATGATGTTCGCGGTCGACGGCAGCGCGTTGTTCTGCTGCGTGCCGATGCCGAACACGAGCTCGCCCGTCGCGCTCGCCTGGCCGCCCGGCTGCAACGAAGGAAGACGGATGATCGTGCCGTTGTTGTCGGTCGTGAAGTCCGCAACCGGATTCATGACCTGCGTATCGAGCGGCACGCGCGTGTTCGCGCACGGACCCGACGACGGACAGTAATAGTACGTTGCCGGCAACACATATTGCGCGGCGAGCGGGAAGTCGCGGACCGCCGAGCCGATGCCGACCACGCCGTTCGCGCCGAGCTGCGCGACGCTACCAATATCGACGACGCCGCGCGACGCGCAATCGGTCGGCGTCGGATTCGCGCCGTCGCTGATGATCTGCACCGGCAGACTGCCCGCCAGCTTTCCGCCGATGCTCACGTCCGCGCGCTTGACCGAGCCCCACGTGTAACCCGACGCAAAGATCGCGCACTGGGAGATGGACGCGTTGTGCGTGGGATCGTCGGTCGCGCCTGTCTGCGCCGGCAAGCTGCCCGCCAGCGCCGACCCGAGCGCGCTCGCCATCACACGCACGCCTGCCGAGCCGGTATCGAGCAACATGTGATCGATGGTCGCGCATTGATTCGCGCCTTGCACGCCGGGAATGCAGATCGTGACCGTGACGTACGGCGTGTTCGCGTAGCCGCCTGTCCATCGTTCTATTGTAATGGGGGCTGTGTTTTGCGTTGGTGTGGGCGTTGGCGTGGGCGTTGGTGTGGGCGTTGGTGTCGGTGTTGGGGTTGGGGTTGGTGTCGGTGTCGGTGTCGGAGTTGGAGTTGGAGTTGGAGTCGGAGTCGGAGTTGGAGTTGGTGTCGGAGTCGGAGTCGGAGTTGGTGTCGGAGTCGGAGTCGGTGTTGGTTTCGGCGTCGGCGTCGGAGTCGGTGTTGGTTTCGGGGTTGGCGTCGGCGTCGGCGTCGGCGTTGGTGTCGGTGCCGGAGTCGGAGTTGGCGTCGGTGTCGGAGCCGGGGATGGCGTCGGAGTCGGCCTTGGCGTGGGCGTGGGCGTAGGCGTCGGAACAGGCGCCGGAATCGGAGTCGGCACAGGCGTCGGAGCCGGAGCAGGTGCCGGAGTCGGAGTCAGAGCCGGCGAAGGACGCGGACTCGAAGCCGGACTCACAGAATCCGCTTTATCGTTATTCTGCACCGCCGCGCCCGATGCGTCGTCGTCGCCGCCACCGCCGCCGCAACCGGAAAGCCCGACGCTAGCCGTGAGCAAAGCGAAGCAAACTGTCTTGCTGAAAGTCTTCATTATTTTCTTCTTCGTAAATCGACGCGGGCCGTTACCGGACATCTTCTGCACGGACATTCGCCGGCAGCAGCCGCGGCAAAATCGCTTTGCCGAAGAAATTGCCAGGCCGGCCGACCGACTCGATCTGGAAGTCGTCGCTACGGTCGATTAACGGACCGGTGCCGCGAGGCTTACCCGCACCCGCCGACGCCGCGCGATGAAAATAATTGCCTAGCAGCGCATTCATGTCGGGGCGCACCGGCCCCTGCCACGCGACGGCAAACACGACGTTATTGGGCTGCACATATTCGCGAATCGTGACGCCGTCCGCGTCGCGCGCTTCACGCACGGTGTACGAGGCGGAAGCCAAAGCGGTGGGCGCGGCAACGGCGGCGGACCGCAGCCGTGACTGCGACGCTGCGCTGATCGTCGGCGCGCCGCCCAACGCCGCATAGGAAGCCAGCGGTAACATCACCGCAGCGGCGAGCGCGGCCTTCACAAGATTCATCGCAATGCTCCAGAAAACAGGTCGGAGCATGTTGCCAGCGCAGCCGTACCGGAATATGCCGACAAAGCTGAATGTGTCCTGGGAAATGGCGCAAGAAGGCGCAGCGGTAACAGCGGTAACGCCGCGCCTTCAGTGCCGCGCGAAATGGTTAGAACGCGATGAACGGTCCGGTCTGAGTGCCTACCTTCGCGTTACCCATGGCCGTATAAACGTCGCGCCCATAGAAAAACGGCAGTCCCCACAAGAACATGCTGTTCTTGTGCTGCGAGAAGTTGCTGCCGGCGTCGCTCAGCGCGTAGTAACCCGCTGAGCTTCGGCCGCCCGGATTGGCGATCGAGAACGGCACATCGAGCGGCTTGCCGGAGCCGTTGGTCGACTCCATTGTTGCGCTCAGGCTGAGCGGCGCAGCGGGCGTGTACCAGTCGCCGAGCGCGGTCGGAATGGTGTCATCCGGAAAGGCATAGGCGTTCGTGCCGCTGTCTATCAGGCTGTGGGTGAAGGCCCGGCCTTTGTACTGCGTGGTGAAACTGCCGTATTTGTCGACGGCAAGAATCGTCGCGGTGGACGGCACCTGATTGTTCTGCTGTGTACCGATGCCGAACACCAGTTGCCCCGTCACGCTAGTCTTGCCGCCGGCCGGCACGGCGGGCAGACGGATGATCGCGCCGTTGTTGTCGGTGGCGAATGATGCGATCGGATTCCTGACCTGCTTGCCGGCCAGCATGCGCGTGCTGACGCACGAGTTCTGCGACGGGCAATAGTAGTAAAGGCCGGGAACCGCGGTGGTCAGTGCGTCCGCCGAATCGCTTGTGAAACTGTCCACACCGACAATGCCGTTCATGTTCGAGAAGTCGGCGCCGCCAATGTCGGCACCGGAGTTCGAGCAGTCGTCCGGCACCGGATAGGCGTTGTCCGAATACACCTGAATGGGAAGATTGCTCGCCGTCTTGCTGCCGATCGTGATGTCGGCGCGCTTGACCGAGCCCCACGTGTAGCCCGACGCGAACGGCATGCATTCGACAATAGGCGCCGAGCCGCTCGTGTCGTCCGCAGCGCCGACCTGCGTGAGCAGCAACGGGGCCAGCGTGGGAATCGCGCGCGCGGCGATGCGCACGCCCGTGGAGCCGGTGTCGACCAGCATGTTGTCCACGGTCACGCATTGCGGCGTGCTCTGCGTGCCCGGCACGCAGATCTTGATGGACACCTTCGGCATGTTGATGCTGCCCATCGACTTGTCGACGGTGATCGTCGCCGTGTTGTCGCCGGTTGCGGGCGGCGATGAATTCCCCGAGTCCGTGCCTGAGCCGTGCGGCGTCCAGTCCGGCGTCGCATTCCAGCCAACCGAATTGCTGCCCTGATTGTTGCTGCCGCCACTGCTGCCGCCGCCTCCACATGCCGAAAGCGCGAACACGCCAATGGCGGCCGCGAGCGAAAGCGTCTTCTTTAATGTATTCATGTCTTGTTCTCTTCGTGCCGAGCGGCGGTTATTCGAGGTCGCCGGGACGCACGCCCGCGGGCAACAGACGCGGCAGCCAGGCCATGCCGGAGAAGTTCCCCAGGCGGCCTGCGGACTCGATGCGGAAATCGTCGTTGCCTTCTATCAGCGGGCCGGAGCCGCGCACGCCGGTCTGGCCGGCGGCAACGTAGTTCGTGAAGTAGCTGCCGAGCAGCGCGCGCATGTTCGGGCGGATCGGCCCTTGCCAGGTGACGGCGAACACGACGTTGGCCGGCAGCAGGTATTCGCGGATCGTGACGCCGTTCGCGTCGACGGACTGGCGCATCGTGTAGGGCGCCGTGGCGGTGACGGCGCTGGCCGGCTGGCTGCCCGCGGCAGGGGACGCGGCAGGGGACGCGGAAGCGGACGCCGAAGCGGAATCCGAAACCGACTGCGACGCCGCGGCGCGCAGCACGAGCGGCGCGGAGGCGTTCGCGACGGGGGCGCCGCCAAGCGCCGCAAACGACGACAGCGGCAACAACGTTGCGGCCAGCATCGCGATCTTTATTAGTCTCATCACACGGCTCCCAGAATGAACAGAGCATGGTGCCTGTGTGGCATTCCGAAAAACCTGTGAAATTTCGCAATCAATGCGGCGAAGCGGTGCAAATCTCTTCCATAACGCGGAGCGCGTCCGTATTCTCCATTCGATGCGTTTGCAGTTGCTTGTGCAGTCGCCGCCACCGTGGTGGCTTTCGTAACACGGCAGCCGGATCATGCAGCCGGCTATCGCCAAAAATCTCAACCGGAGAAACGACCATGCCGTATGTGACAACGAAGGACAACGTCGAAATTTTCTACAAGGACTGGGGCCCGAAAGACGCGCAGCCGATCGTCTTCCATCATGGCTGGCCATTGTCTTCCGACGACTGGGATACGCAGATGCTGTTCTTCGTCCAGAAGGGCTATCGCGTGATCGCGCATGACCGGCGCGGCCACGGCCGCTCGTCGCAAGTGTCGGAAGGACACGACATGGACCACTACGCCGCGGATGCTTTCGCCGTGGTCGAAGCGCTCGACTTGCGCAATGCCGTTCACATCGGCCATTCGACGGGCGGCGGCGAGGTGGCGCGTTACGTGGCGAAGCATGGCGAGCCTTCCGGCCGCGTGGCGAAGGCGGTGCTGGTGAGCGCCGTGCCGCCGCTGATGCTCAAGACCGAGGCGAATCCCGAAGGCTTGCCGCTCGAGGTTTTCGACGGCTTTCGCGCGGCGCTGGCCGCCAATCGCGCGCAATTCTTTGTCGATGTTCCGGCGGGTCCGTTCTACGGCTTCAACCGTGCGGGCGCGACAGTCCATCAAGGCGTGATTCAGAACTGGTGGCGTCAGGGGATGATGGGCAGCGCGAAGGCCCACTATGAAGGCATCAAGGCTTTCTCGGAAACGGACCAGAGCGGGGACCTGCGCGCGATCTCGGTGCCCACGCTCGTGCTGCACGGTGAGGACGATCAGATCGTGCCGTATGCGGACGCGGCGCTGAAGTCGATCAAGCTGCTGAAGAACGGCACGCTGAAAACGTATCCGGGCTTCCCGCACGGCATGTTGACGGTGAATGCGGATGTGTTGAACGCGGATCTTCTGGCGTTCGTGCAGGCGTAGTAGCGATTGACGTGAGTCCGCGTTTCGCGGGCTCACGCTCGAGCTGGCGGAAACGAACCGCCTCTACACGATCAGTACGCGATCAGTACGTCGGAACCGACGGATCGACCTGACGCGACCACGCGTCGATCCCGCCTTGCAGATTGAAGACGTTGGCGTGGCCGCGCGATTCGAGGAACATGGCGACCTGGGCGCTGCGCGCGCCGTGATGGCAGATGCAGACGATTTGCGCGTCGTCGTCGAGTTCCTCGCTGCGCGCGGGAATCTCGCGCATCGGAATCGACACGATGCCCGGCATCGCCGCCGTCTGGATTTCCCACGGTTCACGCACGTCGAGCAGCACGGGGGCGGGGCGCGACGTGTCGGCGAGCCATTCGGCGAGTGCGGGAGCGGTCAGGTTTTGCATCAGCGGGACTTCCGTTCAAAGGACGGCGGCGCGCGCCGGCCGTCCGTGAAAAACAGGCGAATCAGAACTTGAAGCGCGGCGGCTGCACGGCGTTGACGAGCGGCTCGACATACGTCTCGAACACGTCGGCAATGCGGTACTGCTTTTCGTCGATGCGCGTGATGATCTGCGCCTTCATGACCGGCGCCGTGCCGACGAATGCCGCCAGACGGCCGCCCACCTTCAGTTGTTCGAGGATTTCCTGCGGCAGCACGGGCAGTCCGCCCGACACGCAGATCACGTCGTACGGCGCGGCGGCGGACCAGCCGCGCGCGGCGTCGCCGGTCGCGACTTCCGCGTTGAGCACGCCGTTGGCGATCAGGTTGGTTCTCGCGAGTTCGGCGAGTTCAGGTTCGATGTCCACCGTCAGCACGTGTTGCGCGCGATGCGCGAGCAGTGCCGCCATATAACCCGAGCCGGCGCCGATTTCCAGCACGCTTTCGTGCTTCTTCACCGCCAGTTCCTGCAGCGTGCGCGCTTCGACGCGCGGCGCCAGCATGTGCTGGCCGGCCGGCAGCGGCACTTCGAAGTCGACGAAGGCCAGTTCGTGGTACGCGGCGGGGACGAAGTTTTCACGCTTGACGATCGACAGCAGATTCAGCACGTCCTGGTCGAGCACTTCCCAGGGGCGGATCTGCTGTTCGATCATGTTGAAACGCGCTTGCTCGATGTTCATGGTGGATTGGCGGTTCTGGTTTGCGAGTTTTGCGATTTATCCGCTGCGCGGGCGCCTGGGCATGAGCCTCGGCATTGAAGCCGGCAGGCAGGCACGGCAGGGTAACTGCGGGATTGTACCAAATGGCGCCGGGGTTCCGGGCCAGGGCGCGCAGCGCGGCGCGGCTGCTTTTGTCCGCGTTGCCCCCCGTTGCCCCCGTGTTAATCCCTAGCAATCTGGCCTTGCACTTCGGGCTGTCATCGCTCAAAAATGTAATCGATTACATTCTGGAGCCGCGTCCGTGCCGAGACCGACGTCGAAAGCGAAGCCTGTGGAAAGCGCTGCCACACGCGCAGCCGCAGTCACGCCCGCGCCCGAAGGTTTGTCGATCGCCGGCGTCGCGCGGCAGGCGGGCGTTTCCGTCGCCACCGTATCGCGCGTGCTGAACGCGCACGAGAACGTGCGGCCCGCGACCCGCGACAAGGTGCTGGCCGCCATCGACGCAAGCGGCTACCGCGTCAACGAACTCGCGCGCAATCTGCGAACCGCGGAAAGCCGCCTGCTGCTGACGATGGTCCCCGACTTCGGCAATCCGTTTTACGCGGAGATCGTGCGCGGCATCGACAGCATCGCGCGCCAGCACGGCTACTTCATGCTTCTGTGCGATACCGGCGCCGACCCCGGCCGCGAGCGCAGCTACTTCGATCTGCTGCGCCGCCGCCGCGCGGACGGCGCGATCTGCCTCGATCCCGCGACGATCCAGCAGGCGCTCGGCGAAGCGTCGAGCGCGCTGCCGTGGGTCGCGTGCTGCGAGTTCGATCCGGCGATGGGCGTGCCGTATGTGGGCATCGACAACTATCGGGCCGCGGGCGACGCCGTGCGGCATCTGCTCGCGCGCGGCCACCGGCGCATCGGCCTCATCAATTCGGACGTCGACTACCTGTACGCGCGGCAGCGTCAGCAAGGTTATCTCGATGCGCTGACCGAGGCGGGGATCGAGCCGCTCGACGGCTGGCGCATGAATCTGAACAGTCTCGACTACGAGGCGGGCGCGTCGGCGGCGGTTTCGCTAATGCTGCCGAGGCAAGGGCGGGGACAAGGACAAACGGAGCCGCCGAGCGCGATCTTTGCCGTCTCCGACACGCTCGCGACCGGCGTCCTGCACGGCTTGCGCAGCATCGGCAAACGCGTGCCGCAGGATGTCGCCGTGGTCGGCTTCGACGACATCTCCATCGCCGCGCAAGTCGATCCGCCGCTCACCACCATCGCCCAGCCGATGCGCGAACTCGGCGAGACCGCCGCGCGCCTCCTGTTGCAGCGGCTCGCGAATCCGTTGGCGAATGTGCCGGGCGTGCTGCTGCCGCATCGGCTCGTGATTCGCGGGAGCACCTGAGCCATGAGTCTCGCGATCCGCTTCGACGACATCCGCAAAGACTTCGGCCCCGTGCGCGTGCTGCACGGCGTGAGCTTCGATCTCGCGCCTGGGCGCATCTACGGTTTGCTCGGCGAGAACGGCGCGGGCAAGTCGACGCTGATGAAGATTCTCGCCGGGTACGAAACCGCGACGTCGGGCACGTTGCTGGTCGACGGCCATGCGCAACACTTCGCCGGTTCGCGCGACGCCGAAGCGCAAGGCATCGTGCTGATTCACCAGGAGTTCAACCTCGCCGAGCATCTGACGATTGCGCAGAACATGTATCTCGGCCACGAGAAGCGGCGCGGCTGGTTCGTCGACGACGCCGCGATGCGCGCCGAAGCCGCGCGCTATCTCGCGCAGGTCGGGCTCGACAAGGCGCCGGATACGAAGGTGCGCGAACTGATCGTCGCGGAAAAGCAGATGGTGGAGATCGCGAAGGCGCTGTCGCGCCGCGCGCGTCTGCTCATCATGGACGAGCCGACCGCTACGCTCACGCCGTCTGAAACCGAGCGGCTTTTCACGCTGATGGCGAAGCTGAAGGCCGACGGCGCGACCATCGTCTACATCTCGCACAAGCTCGATGAAGTCGAGCGCATCACCGACGAAGTGATCGTGATGCGCGACGGCCGCTTCGTCGCGCGCAACGAAACGGCGGCGCTTGCGCGGCAGCAGATGGCGAACCTGATGGTCGGCCGCGACGTGTCCGACATGTTCCCCGACAAGATCACCGTGTCCGCGAGCGCGCCGGTCGCGCTCAAAGTGGAAGGGCTCGTGGTGCCGGAGTGGGTCGACGATCTGAGCTTCGACGTGCGCGCCGGCGAAGTGCTCGGCTTCGCCGGACTCGTCGGCGCGGGCCGCACCGAAGCCTTCGAAGCGATCATCGGTTTGCGCAAGCGCACCGCGGGGCGCATCGAAATCGCCGGGCATGCCGTCGATCTGAAAAGCCCGCGCGACGCAATGCGTCACGGCCTCACGTATCTCAGCGAGGACCGCAAGGGCAAGGGCCTGCATGTGAACCTGAGCCTGCAGGACAACGTCACGCTGATGACGCTCGAACGCTACGCGCATCCGCTGCTCGACATGAAGGCGGGCCGCGACGCGTTGAAGCATGCGGTGAGCGAATTCGGCATACGCACGGGCGACCTGTCGAGCCGCGCGCGCATGCTCTCGGGCGGCAATCAGCAGAAGCTTGCGCTCGCCAAGTTTCTGCAGCCGGAACCCGACGTGATCGTGCTCGACGAACCGACGCGCGGCGTCGACGTCGGCGCGAAACGCGACATCTATTTCCTGATTCATCGTCTCGCCGCGCAAGGCCGCGCGGTGATCGTCATTTCATCCGAACTGATCGAGCTGATCGGCTTGTGCCATCGCGTCGCCGTGATGCGCGCGGGACGTCTGCAAGCCACGCTCACGCTCGACCATCTGACCGAAGAGGAGTTGATCGCTCATGCGACCGGCACCCACTGAAGCCGTGCAATCCGGCCGCGCGTTGCGCTTCGCGCATCGTCTGTATGCGCTTGGGCCGTTCGCCGGCCTGATCGCGCTGTGCATCGCCGGCACGCTGCTGAACCGCGACTTCGCCACGCTCGACAACATGATGAACGTGCTCACGCGCACGTCGTTCATCGGCATCATCGCGGTCGGCATGACGTTCGTGATCATCTCGGGCGGCATTGACCTGTCGGTCGGCTCAATGGCCGCGCTGATCGCGGGCAGCATGATCTGGCTGATGAACGGGCTCGCGGCGGGCGTCGGCGGCCATACGTTCCCGCCGCTCGTCATCGTCACGTTGGGCATCGCATTCGCGCTCGTACTCGGCGGACTGTTCGGCTGCGCGCACGGCTTGCTGATCACTAAAGGACGCATCGAGCCGTTCATCGTCACGCTGGGCACGCTCGGCATCTTTCGCGCGGTGCTGACCTGGCTCGCCGACGGCGGCGCGCTGACGCTCGATAATTCGTTATCCGATCTTTATGGGCCGGTGTATTACGCGAGCCTCTTCGGCGTGCCGGTGCCGATCTGGGTGTTTCTCGTGACGGCCGCAGGCGGCGCGCTGATTCTCAACCGCACCGCATTCGGCCGGCACGTCCAGGCGATCGGCTCGAACGAACAGGTCGCCCGTTATGCGGCGATACGCGTCGACACGGTGAAGATCGTCACGTATGTGCTGCTCGGCATCTGCGTCGGCGTGGCCACGGTGCTGTACGTGCCGCGCCTCGGCTCGGCGACGCCGACCACCGGCTTGCTGTGGGAACTGGAGGCGATTGCGTCGGTGGTCGTCGGCGGAACGGCGCTCAAGGGCGGCGAAGGACGCGTGGTCGGCACCGTGGTCGGCGCAATCCTGCTGTCGGTGATCGCCAACATTCTGAATCTCACCAGCATCATCAGCGTGTATCTGAACGCGGCGGTGCAGGGCGTGGTGATTATCTTCGTCGCGTTCGTTCAACGCGGAAGGCGGTAGCGATTCACGGTGATTGACGGTGAAACAACGGAAGGGGCGCACGATCGCCTCACAACATCAGATAGGAGACACACCATGAAGCAGGTCATTCGAGCGATCGGCGCCGGCATGCTGGCGTTGGGCATAGTGAGCACGGCGGGCATCGCGCGCGCCGACGACAAGGTCACGCTGGGCGTCGCGATTCCAACCGCCGATCACGGCTTCACGGGCGGCATCGTCTGGTGGGCCAACAAGGCGAAGGCCGATCTTGAGAAAGAACATCCGAATCTGAAAGTGATCGTCAAGACCGCGGCCGGCTCGCCCGAGCAGGCCAACCAGTTGCAGGATCTCGTGACCGTCAACAAGATCAATGCGCTCGTGATTTTCCCGTTCGAATCGGCGTCGCTCACGCAACCGGTCGCGCAGGTGAAGAAGAAGGGCGTGTATGTGACGGTGGTGGACCGCGGCCTGACCGACACCAGCGCGCAGGATGCATACGTGGCCGGCGACAACACCGCGTTCGGCAGAATCCCCGCTGAATTTCTGGCGAAAGCGCTGGACGGCAAGGGCGACATCGTCGCGCTGCGCGGCATTCCGACCACGCTCGACAACGAACGCTGGACCGCTTTCACCGGCGTATTGAAGGGCTATCCGAACATCAAGATTCTCGACGCGAAATACGCGAACTGGAATCGCGACGACGCGTTCAAGGTGATGCAGGATTACCTCACGCGCTTCAAGCACATCGACGCCGTCTGGGCCGCCGACGACGACATGGCGGTCGGCGTGCTGAAGGCCATCGACCAGGCGAAGCGCAGCGACGTCAAGATCGTATTCGGCGGCGCGGGCTCGAAGGGCATGGTGAAGAACGTGATGGACGGCGCGCCGCTCATCAAGGCCGACGTGTCGTACTCGCCGAAATTCATCTACGACGCGATCAAGCTCACCGCCGAGGCGCGTCTCAAAGGCGAGAAGCTGCCGGCCACGACGATCATTCCTTCGGTGCTCATCACGAAGGAAAACGCGCAGCAGTTCTACTTCCCCGATTCGCCGTTCTGATCGTGAAGCGCGGCCCTCGTTAATGGGTAGATCAACCCAAGATCAACGGAACCCAGGTTAAAGGAACCCAACGATGAAAACCATCAAAGGTCCGGCGATTTTTCTCGCTCAATTCATGGGCGACGAGGCGCCGTTCGACAATCTCGCGCACCTGGCCAGTTGGGCCGCGAGCCTCGGCTTCAAGGGCATTCAGGTGCCGTGCGATGCGCGCCTGATCGATCTCGAACAGGCCGCGTCGAGTCAGTCGTATTGCGACGAGCTGCGCGAGACCGTGGACAACCCGGGCGTGACGATCACCGAGTTGTCGACGCATCTGCAAGGGCAACTCGTGGCCGTGCATCCCGCGTACGACACGTTATTCGACGGCTTTGCGGCGGCTCACGTGCGCGGCAATCCGTCAGCGCGCACCGAATGGGCCATTGAGCAATTGAAGCTCGCGGCGAAGGCGTCGCAGCGTCTCGGCCTCGATACGCATGTGTCGTTTTCGGGCGCGCTCGCGTGGCCGTATCTGTACCCGTGGCCGCAGCGTCCAGCCGGTCTGGTCGAAGCCGCATTCGACGAACTCGCGCGCCGCTGGACGCCGATTCTCGACGCATTCGACGCCGCCGGCGTGAACGTCTGCTACGAACTGCATCCGGGCGAAGACCTGCACGACGGCGTGACCTTCGAGCGTTTTCTCGATGCAGTGAGGCAGCATCCGCGCGCGAACATTCTCTACGACCCGAGCCATTTCGTTTTGCAGCAGCTCGACTATCTCGCGTTCATCGACATCTATCACGAGCGCATCAAGGCGTTTCATGTGAAGGACGCGGAATTCCGGCCGAACGGCAAGCAGGGCGTGTATGGCGGCTATAGCGGCTGGGTCGAGCGCGCGGGGCGTTTTCGTTCGCTCGGCGACGGGCAGATCGACTTTCGCGCGATCTTCTCGAAGATGGCGCAATACGATTTCCCCGGCTGGGCAGTGCTCGAATGGGAATGCGCGCTCAAGCATCCTCACGACGGCGCGCGCGAAGGCGCGCAGTTCATTCGCGAGCACATTATCCGCGTGGCCGAACATGCATTCGACGACTTCGCGGGCAGCGGCGTCGACGCGGCGCAATTAAAACGCGTGCTCGGCATTTGAGCGTAGGTAAGCGTAGTCAAGCGCAGTGCAACGACAGCAACGACAGCAACGACAGCAACGACAGGCGAAAGGAAGAAGCGCGATGCCATACAAGAGACTCAGAAGACTCAGGCTCGGGATGGTCGGCGGCGGGCAGGGCGCGTTCATCGGCGCAGTGCATCGGATCGCGGCGCGGCTCGACGATCGCTTCGAACTGGTGGCGGGCGCGTTGTCGTCCGATCCGGAGCGCGCGCGTCAGAGCGCGGCGGAAGCGGGCGTCGCGCGCAGCTACGACGACTGGCGCGAGATGGCGCGCGTGGAAGCGGCACGCGATGACGGCATCGACGCGGTCGCTATCGTCACGCCGAATCATCTGCATGCGCCGGTCGCGACCGCGTTTCTCGAAGCCGGCATCCATGTGGTGTGCGACAAACCGCTCGCCATTTCGCTCGCCGAAGGCGAAGCGCTGGCGAAACTCACGCGCGAGAAGAACCGGCTCTTTGCGCTGACGCACACCTACTCCGGCTATCCATTGGTGCGTCACGCACGCGAGATGATCGAAGCGGGCGAACTCGGCCAGATTCGCGTCGTGCAGGTCGAATACGCGCAAGACTGGCTGGCCGAACCGATTGAAAACGGCGGCCTGAACAAGCAGGCCGGCTGGCGCACGGACCCGGCGTTGGCGGGGCCGGCAGGTTGTCTCGGCGATATCGGCACGCATGCTTATCAGCTTGCCGCGTTCGTCACGGGCATGACGCCCGTCGCGCTTTCCGCGGAGTTGCATACGTTCGTGCCGGGACGCCGCATCGACGATCATGTGCAGGCCATGCTGCGCTACGCGAACGGCGCGCGCGGCATGCTGTGGGCGAGCCAGGTCGCGAGCGGCGCGGAGAACGCATTGCGTCTGCGTGTCTACGGAACGAAAGCGAGCCTCGCATTCGATCAGGAGCAGCCCAACGAATTGTGGTTCACGCCGCTCGGCGCAGCAGCGCAGCGTTTGACGCGCGCCCGCGTGAGCGGCGCGAGCGCGGCCCATGCGACGCGGGTGCCGGCCGGTCATCCCGAAGGTTATCTGGAAGCGTTCGCGCAGTTGTACAAGGACGCGGCGTTGCAGATCGAGGCGCTGAACGAGGGCCGCGCGCTGCCGCCGGAAAGTCTCTTGCTGACAACGGTGGATGACGGCGTGGCGGGTCTGCGTTTTATCGACGCCGTGCTGGCGAGCAGCGCGGCCGATGGTCAGTGGCGCGAGATTGCGCCCTGAAGGTTCTAGCCGCCTTTGCTCTTCTTGATCTGGGCTTCGAACGCGATATCGAGCTTGCTTGCCTTGCGAGGCTTGGGCGGACCGTATGCATCGACGAACTTGACGAAGTCGTCGAGCGTGAGCGGGTCGGAGACTTTCTTGTCGGAGCCGCCTGATTTGTCGACGAGATAAAAGAGGCCGCCGGAGAGGCTGATCGCGGCGAACTGCGGATTGCCGCTGCGCGTTTTCAGGCGCTCGACGGCGTGGATGGCTCGCGTGGTGCGCATGGTGTGGTAATGCCGGTCGGTTGAATACTACTACTTTAACAATTTCGTGGCGGCGGTTAAGTTACGCGTGAAGCGCCGCTCCACGCGTAACCGTCGCTTGTTAGACGCTTACTGGCTCAGGTACACGAACTTGCCGTTCTTAATGATGCCCATCACGCTCGCGCGCTGATCCAGTCCGACGTGATCCTTCGCGCTCGTGCTCACGACGCCGTTTGGCACCACCAGTTCATGGGCGTGCTCGAGTTCGTTGCGCAGCGCCACGCGGAAAGCCTGCGTTCCCGGTTGCGCCGTCTTCAGCGCGCGCGTGACCGCATCCTGTAGGCGCGGATAGACGCCCGCTGCATCGCCCGCGAATTGCGTGACGCTGCCTGCGCCGTACTTCGCTTCATAGTCGTTCGCGAACGCGAGCGCCGCTTTTTTCGCGGGATGATCCGCCGGCAACGTGCGCGCGACGACGACCGGCTGCGTCGGAAACAGCGTGCCTTCGACGTCCTTGCCGCCCAGCTTGATGAACTCCGGCGTCGCGATGCCGTGCGTCTGATAGATCGGCCCTTTATACCCGCGCTCGATCAGCGTGCGCTGCGGCAGCACCGTCGGCGTGCCCGCGCCGGCGATCAGAATCGCGTCGGGCTTCGCGGCCATCAGCTTGAGAATCTGGCCGGTGACGCTCGCGTCGGTGCGGTTATAGCGCTCGGTCGCGACCAGTTGAATGTGGCGCAGCGCCGCGAACTTGCTGAACTCGTTGAGCCAGCTTTCGCCGTAGCCGTCCGCGAAACCGATGAAGCCCACCGTCTTCACGTTATGGTTCGACATGTAGCGCGTCATCACGTCGGCCATCGCGCTGTCGGTCTGCGCCATCTTGTAGGCCCACACCTTCTTGCCTTCCTGCGGCTCGACCACGCTTGCCGAGCCGATCAGCGTGATCATCGGCGTCTGGCTTTCGGCGACCGGATCGAGCGCGGCCATCGCGGCCGGCGTGATGTTCGGGCCGACGATCACGTCGACGTGGTCTTCGTTGATCAGCTTGCGGATATTGCGCACGGCGGCGCCTGGGTCCGACGCGTCGTCGAGAAAAATATAGTCGGCTTTCTGGCCGGCGATCGTGGCCGGCCACATCAGCATCGCGTTCTTGCTGGTGATGCCGATCACGGCGGCCGGGCCGGTGCTCGACAGGTCGATGCCGACCTTGATGTCGGCATGCGCGGCGGTGGCGAGCAAGAGCGCGCCGAGAGCGGCGAGGCCGCGAAGTCTGTTTTTATGCGACGTCATCGATGGGTCTCCGTAGCGGACAAAGCAAAGCGCGTTGGTCAAATCAAAGTTCGTAGGTTTCGTGTTCGCCCTTGAGCGCCTGTTCGATCAGCCTGCGGTTCAGGCCCGGCGACAGAAGCTCGACCAGCGTATACACATAGCTGCGCAGATACGCGCCGTGCTTGAGCGCGACCCGCGTCACGTTGCTGCCGAATAGGTGGCCGACCGGCATCGCGCGCAGATGACGGTCGCGCTCGGCGTTGAACGCGATATCCGCCATGATGCCGACGCCGAGGCCGAGTTCGACATAGGTTTTGATCACGTCGGCGTCGATCGCCTCGAGCACGATGTCCGGATGCAGCGCGCGCAGCCGGAACGCCTCGTTGATCTTGGTGCGGCCGGCGAACGCGTTGTCGTAGGTGATCAGCGGATACTGCGTCAGATCGTCCAGCGACAACAGCTTGCGGTCGAGCAGCGGGTGATCCGGCTGCATCACCGCGACGTGATGCCACTGGAAGCACGGCAGCGAGACGAGTTCTTTATAGTTGGAGATCGCCTCGGTGGCGATGCAGAGGTCCGCCTGGTCGTGCAGCACCATCTCGGCCACTTGCGTCGGGCTGCCTTGCAGAATCGAAAGGTGAACCTTCGGGAAGCGTTTCTTGAACTCCGCGATGGCGGCGGGCAGCGAATAGCGCGCCTGCGTGTGCGTGGCCGCGATCACCAGGTTGCCCTGATCCTGCGCCGCGTAGTCCTTGCCGACGCGTTTCAGGCTCTCGACTTCCTGCAAAATACGCTCGACCGATTGCAGGATGATGCGCCCCGGTTCGGTCAGCGAACGCACGCGCTTGCCGTGGCGCGTGAAGATTTCCACGCCCAGCTCGTCCTCGAGCTCGATGATCGCCTTGGAAACCCCCGGCTGGCTGGTAAACAGCGCCTTGGCCGCTTCGGTCAGATTGAAGTTCTGCCGCACAGCCTCGCGGACGAAGCGGAACTGATGCAGGTTCATATATAACCTCTCCGCATATCAAAAGAATTTTTTAGTCGTTTGAAATATAAGGCGAGTTTATTACGATCTGTCCATCTTTTTCAATATGGATATCTGTATTTGTTATAAGCAAATGAGAGATAGGTCTAAACCCTGACTCCATCGAGCTGACAAACACGGATGTTCAGAAGCGCGGCGGAGCCGGAGCGCCGGTCGCCGGACCGTCGTGTGTGCAAGCCAAAAAAATTGGGGTCCCCGAATGTACCAATACGATCAGTACGACCAGACCATCGTCGATGAACGGGTCGCGCAGTACGCCGATCAGGTTCGCCGCCGCTTGTCGGGCGAATTGAGCGAAGAGGAGTTCCGTCCGCTGCGTCTGCAGAACGGCCTGTACTACCAGCGCCACGCGTACATGCACCGCATCGCGATTCCCTACGGCAATCTGCGCAGCGACCAGCTTCGCATGCTGGCCGTGATCGCGCGCGAGCACGACCGCGGCTACGGCCATTTCTCGACGCGCTCGAACATCCAGTACAACTGGATCAAGCTCGAGGAAACGCCGGAGATTCTGCGCAAGCTCGCGTCGGTGCAGATGCACGCGATCCAGACGTCGGGCAATTGCATCCGCAACATTACCGCCGATCAGTTCGCGGGCGTGGCGCCCGACGAATTTGTCGACCCGCGGCCGTGGGCGGAAATTCTGCGTCAATGGTCGACGTTCCACCCCGAGTTCCTGTGGCTGCCGCGCAAGTTCAAGATCGCCGTTTCGGGTTCGCAGGAAGATCGCGCCGCCGTGCAGATTCACGACATGGGCGTGTACGTGAAGCGCAACGCGCAAGGCGAACTGGTGGTCGACATTCTGGCGGGCGGCGGTCTGGGCCGCACGCCGATCGTCGGCGCGGTCATTCGTCGCGATCTGCCCTGGCAACATCTGCTGACGTACAGCGAAGCCGTGCTGCGTGTGTACAACCGCTACGGCCGCCGCGACAACATGTACAAGGCGCGTATCAAGATTCTGGTGAAGGCGCTGTCGCCGGAGAAGTTCGCCGCGCAGGTCGAAGAGGAATGGCAGCATCTGAAGGACGGTCCTTCGACGCTGACGCAAGCCGAACTCGATCGCGTGTCGCAATACTTCCAGCCGCCGGTGTACGAGAAGCTCGCCGACACCGACGCTTCGTTCGAAAAGCATCTGCTCGAAAACCGTGGCTTCGCGCGTTGGGTCGAGCGCAATGTGCGTCCGCATAAGGTCGCGGGTTACGCGGCCGTGACGCTGTCGCTGAAAAACGGCATCGTCGCGCCGGGCGACGCAACCGACGCGCAAATGGAAGCCGTCGCGGATTGGGCCGACGAGTATTCGCTGGGCGAAGTTCGCGTGTCGCACGAACAGAATCTGATTCTCGCGAACGTCAAGAAGCGCGACCTGTTCGCGCTGTGGGAAAAGGCCAAGGCGCAAGGTTTTGCGACGCCGAACATCGGCTTGCTGACCGACATCATCGCGTGCCCGGGCGGCGATTTCTGCTCGCTCGCGAATGCCAAGTCGATCCCGATTGCACTCGCGATTCAGGAGCGTTTCAACGATCTGGACTTCGTGTACGACCTGGGCGACGTGTCGCTGAATATCTCGGGTTGCATCAACGCTTGCGGTCATCACCACGTCGGCAACATCGGCATTCTGGGGGTCGATAAGGACGGCTCGGAGTGGTATCAGGTGACGCTCGGCGGCGAGCAGGGCACGGGCGCAACCGGCGCGCATCTCGGCCGCGTGATCGGCCCGTCGTTCTCGGCGGAAGAAATGCCGGACGTGATCTCGAAGGTGATCGACACGTTCGTCGAGCATCGCGAGGAAGGCGAGCGTTTCATCGACACGTACAGCCGCATCGGCATCGCTCCGTTCAAGGAACGCGTGTACGCATCGCGTCAACCGGCTCACGCGTAAGCGCGCAAAGGATACAGAACAGATGGCTTCTATCATCAAGAATCGCGCGATCGTCAACGATGACTGGACGCTCGTGCGTCCCGCCGAAGACGGCTCGCTGCCCGCGGTGAACGAACTGCCGGCCGGTAAGATCATCGTGCCGCTGGCATTCTGGCAAGCGGAGCGCGACGCATTGAGCGCCTCGCGCGGCGCCGCTGAACTCGGCGTGTGGCTTGCGCCGGACAGCGAACCGGCGGACATCGCCGGCGATTTCGACAAGCTCGCGGTGATTGCCGTGGACTTCCCGGTGTTTCGTGACGGCCGCGGCTACAGCATCGGCCGCCTGCTGCGCGAGCGCTATGGCTACAAGGGCGAATTGCGCGCCATCGGCGACGTGCTGCGCGACCAGGTGCGTTTGATGTTGCGTTGCGGCTTCGACGCATTCGCCGTGCGCGCGGATAAAGACATCGGCGACGCCATCAAGGCATTCGACGATTTCACCGTGCAGTATCAGGGCGCGTTCGATGAACCGGCGCCGCTGTTCCGCCGCCGCGCTGCTTCGGCTTCGTCGTCGGCTGCTTCGCAAAAGGTCCCGGCATGAGCGCCGCTTTATCGCAGTCGCTCGCGCCCGAACTCGCTGCGAAAGTCGAGCGCCTGAATGCGCTGCTCGATTCGATCGCCGCGCGTCACGCGAACGTGAAGTTCGCGAGCAGCCTCGCCGCCGAAGACATGCTGCTCACGCACGCGATCCTGTCGCGCGGCGTGAAGATCGGCATCTTCTCGCTGAATACTG
This sequence comes from Paraburkholderia sp. RCC_158, assembly GCF_041355255.1. Lineage (NCBI taxonomy): Bacteria > Pseudomonadati > Pseudomonadota > Betaproteobacteria > Burkholderiales > Burkholderiaceae > Paraburkholderia > Paraburkholderia sp. RCC_158. The sequence continues at coordinate 177,862 of NZ_JBFUPM010000012.1, forward strand.
GCCGCTTGCACGCCGAGACGCTCGGCATGATCGATCGCGTGAAAGAGCGTTATGGCTACGACATCGAGCAGTTTCATCCGCAAGCTGCCGCCGTCGAAGAATACGTCACGTCACATGGTCTGAACGCGTTCTATGAAAGCGTCGATCTGCGCAAGCGCTGCTGCGAGATCCGCAAGGTCGAGCCGCTCAATCGCGCGCTGTCGGATGTCAGCGCATGGGTGACGGGCCAGCGCCGCGAACAGTCGGTCACGCGTGCCGAACTGCACGAGGAAGAGCACGACGCCGCGCGCAACATCGCGAAGTTCAATCCGCTCACGGACTGGACCGAAGCCGAAGTATGGGATTACCTGAAAGCGTTCGACGTGCCGGTGAATCCGCTGCATGCGCGCGGTTATCCGAGCATTGGCTGTGAGCCGTGCACGCGCGCCGTGCGTCCCGGCGAAGACAGCCGCGCGGGCCGCTGGTGGTGGGAGTCGCGCGACACGAAGGAATGCGGACTGCACATCACGACGATCACGCCGATTGCGGTGGATCGCAGCGAGAACGCCCCGGCCTGAAGCATCGCTTATTGATGCGGCGTGGAGTTGAAGACTTGTCTTTGCTTCTTCACGCCGCACATACCGAATTGAATCTGTGCGCTTCGCGAGCAACCGCTCGACAAGCGAATCAACGAAGGACCCAAACATGAGCACCACGCTCGATTCCACTGTCAACGCTCCGCTTGCCAACACGGCGAACCGGATGGATCACCTCGATTGGCTCGAAGCCGAGTCGATTCATATCCTGCGCGAACTGGTTGCCGAATGCAGCAAGCCGGCGCTGCTGTTTTCGGGCGGCAAGGATTCGGTCGTCGTGCTCGCGCTCGCACTGAAGGCGTTCGGCATCGGCGCGAATCGCAAGACCGTGCTGCCGTTTCCGCTCGTGCATATCGACACGGGCCACAACTACGACGAAGTGATCGACTTCCGCGACCGTCGCGCGAAAGAGATCGGCGCGGAACTGGTGGTTGGCCACGTTGAAGATTCGATCAAGCGCGGCACGGTGCGTCTGCGTCGCGAAACGGATTCGCGCAATGCGGCGCAAGCGGTGACGTTGCTTGAAACCATCGAACAGCATGGCTATACCGCGCTGATCGGCGGCGCGCGTCGCGACGAAGAAAAGGCCCGCGCGAAAGAGCGCATCTTCTCGTTCCGCGACGAGTTCGGCCAATGGGACCCGAAGGCGCAGCGCCCCGAACTGTGGAGCCTGTACAACGCGCGTCTGCATAACGGCGAACATCTGCGCGTGTTCCCGATTTCGAACTGGACCGAACTCGACGTGTGGCAATACATTGCGCGCGAGAAGCTCGAATTGCCGTCGATCTACTACGCGCACCAACGCGAGATCGTGCGCCGCAACGGCCTGCTCGTGCCGGTCACGCCGCTCACGCCGATGCGCGAAGGCGAAGTCAGCGAAACGGCGGTGGTGCGTTTCCGCACGGTCGGCGACATTAGCTGCACCTGCCCCGTTGAAAGCGATGCGGACGATCTGGAAAAGATCATCGCCGAAACGGCCGTGACCGAAATCACGGAGCGCGGCGCGACCCGGATGGACGATCAGGTCTCCGAAGCCGCGATGGAACAGCGCAAGAAGCAAGGTTATTTCTAAGCACGCCGACATACGTAAAGGAACATCATGAGCAGCATTCACCAACCAGAAGACCTCGGCGTGCTTCGCTTCATCACCGCGGGTAGCGTCGACGACGGCAAGAGCACGTTGATCGGCCGCCTGCTGTACGACAGCAAGGCTGTCTTGAGCGACCAGCTTTCCGCGTTGTCGCGCGCGAAGAACAAGCGCACCGTCGGCGACGAAATCGACCTCGCGCTCCTCACCGACGGTCTCGAAGCCGAACGCGAGCAGGGCATCACGATCGACGTCGCGTATCGCTACTTCGCGACCGCGAAGCGCAAGTTCATCATCGCCGATACGCCGGGCCACGAGCAGTACACGCGCAACATGGTGACGGGCGCATCGACCGCGCACGCGGCGATCATTCTCGTCGACGCAACGCGCGTGACCTTCGTCGACGGCGTCGCGCAACTGTTGCCGCAGACCAAGCGTCACAGCGCGATCGTGAAGCTGCTCGGCTTGCAGCATGCGATCGTCGCGATCAACAAGATGGATCTGGTCGACTACAGCGAGACGCGCTTCAACGAGATTCGCGACGCGTATGTCGAACTCGCGCGTCAGCTCGGTTTGAGCGATGTGCGCTTCGTGCCGGTGTCGGCGCTGAAGGGCGACAACATCGTGACGGCCAGCGAACGCATGCCGTGGTACGCGGGCGAGCCGCTGCTCGATCTGCTCGAAGCGCTGCCGGTGCAAGTGCCGACGGGCCAGGCGCTGCGTTTCCCGGTGCAATGGGTCGCGCGCCAGGACGGCAGCCAGGCCGACGACTTCCGCGGCTATATGGGCCGCGTCGAAGCGGGCGAGGTGAAGGTCGGCGACACGATCGTCGTGCTGCCGGCTAATCGCGAAGCGACGGTTGCTGAGATCATCGCGCCGGTGGTGGGCGGCACGGCTGCGGTAGACCGCGCGTTTGCCGGTCAGACGGTGACGATCCGTCTCGCGGAAGACGTCGACGTGTCGCGCGGCGATACGTTCGTGCTGCGCGAGGCCGCGCCCGAACCCGCGAAGAAGGTCGAGGCCGACCTGTGCTGGTTTGACGACACGCCGCTGTCGACACAGCGCAAGTATCTGCTGAAGCAGACCACCAACACCGTGTTCGCGCGCATCGGCTCGATCAAGGAAGTGCTCGACGTGCATACGCTGTCGCAGTCGACGGATCGCCGCGAACTCGCGATGAACGACATCGGCCGCGTGGCGCTCACGTTGCAAAAGCCGCTGGTGTGCGACGTGTACGACTCGCATCAGGGCACGGGCGCGTTCGTGCTGATCGACGAAGCGACGCATCACACGGTCGCGGCCGGCATGATCCGCGCGTTCTCGGCGTAACGGTGATTGATTGGCAGCGAGCGCACTGACGAACAGGCTGACACACATGGGTAAGGTTTATCTGATCGGCGCGGGACCAGGCGCCGCCGACCTGATCACGGTGCGCGGTGCGCGGCTTCTCGCGAGCGCCGACGTCGTGCTGCACGACGCGCTGGTGGAGCCGGCGATGCTCGACTACGCGCCGTCCCACGCAAAGCGGATTGCTGTCGGCAAGCGCTGCGGACAGCTATCGACGGCGCAGCAGTTCATCAACAAGCAGATCGTCGATGCGGCTCTCGAACACGAAGTCGTCGTGCGCCTGAAGGGCGGCGATCCGATGCTGTTCGGTCGCGCCGACGAAGAGATGCGCGCGCTCGAGGCCGCGGGCATCGAGTATGAAGTGGTGCCCGGCATCACGGCTGCGCTCGCCAGCGCGGCCTCCCTGAAGCGTTCGTTGACGTTGCGCGGCGTGTCGCGCAGCGTCGCACTCGCGACGTTCAGCCGCGCGCCGGGCTCCGATGAAATTCGCGAGCAGGTGAACGCCGATTCGCTCGTGTTTTATATGGGGCGTGACAGCGGCGTCGAGATTGCGCAGCAGTTGATCGACGCGGGCAAGCCGGTTTCGACGCCCGTGGCGATTGTCGAGGCCTGCAGCACCGAGCGTGAGCGCATGCTGACGTTGACGCTCGAAGAACTGGCTGCCGGCGAAGCGCAAAGATGGCTGGACGCTTCGCAGCCGAGTCTGTTGATGATCGGCGAGGCGTTTGCGGCGCGCGACGGTATGAAGGCGAAGGACGCGGCGCGCTCTGTGGCGGGCGGGATTCTGGTGGCGGCTTAAACGCCGGCTGCGACTAGCGATCCTGGAACAAAAGAATCACTCCTGCCGCAAGCAATACCCCACGACAGCATCGAGCACAGCCTCATCCTCACCCACGGCAACCGCGCACGTAATCTCCACCGAAGGCTGCGCGTCGCGGCAACGCTGAATCAACTCGGGCAGATCTTTCCTGATATGCCCGCCTTGCCCGAAGAACACCGGCACGACGGTAATCGCATCGCAGCCGTCGGCAACAAGCTCGCCGACCGCGGTGGGCAAATCCGGTTCCATCAACTCCAGAAAAGCGAGACGCACGCGGCCATCGTCGCCGTTCGCGCCCGAAGCGCGCGCTGCGCGCAGCTTCTGCGCGAGCCGCTCAAAGGGCTCACGCCAGCGCACATCGCGTGCGCCATGCCCAAACAGGATCAACCCATGCGTAGCCATCGCGAAGGCTCCTAATGGCGATCAACCCACTTTAGCCCGACGAGGCCGAGCACCAGATAAACCAGTCCAGGCGTGGCCGCCGTCAACGGCGCGGGCCACGTATTCAGTGTGCCGATATGCGAGAACAGCGTGTTGAACAACTGGAAGCTCATGCCGAGCATGATCCCGCCGAACACCTTCATACCGACCACGCCGGCGCGCGTATGCAGATACGCAAAGGGCAGCGACAGCACCAGCATCACGAACACCGCGAACGGATACAGCACCTTGCGCCACAGCGCGATTTCATAGCGCTGCGTGTCCTGATGATTCTCGGTCAAATGCTGAATGTAGCGGAACAGGTTGAACATCGACATGCGATCCGGCGACACCAGCAGCACCGACAGAATCTGCGGCGTCAATTCCGAGCGCAACGAATATTCAGGCAGCGCAACCTGCCTCGCGCGATACACCGGATTCAGCGCATCGGCCGGCGTGCCGGAAGGCGGGGGCACGTCGATCAACTGCGTATCCGTCACGCCGGTCAATTGCCAATGACCGGGCGGCTGATACACGCCGCTCTTCGCAATGCGCACATTCGAAAGCCGGAACTTCGAATCGAACTCGTAAATGCGGACGTTGCTGATGGTCGCGTCCGGCTTCAGTTCGCCGACGTTGACAAAGCGCGTGACCTGCTCGCCGTCGGCGCGCGCGGTCAGCGTGTCCTTCACCCATACGCCCGACTGGAAGTTGCTCGACACCGACGACCCGAGCGCCTCGAGCCGCACGCGCTCGGACAACTGATCCGTGTACGGGCCGACCACTTCGCCGATCAGATACGTCAAAAACACCAGCGGAATGCCGATTTTCAGCAGCGAGCGCAGCGCCTGATTAGTGGCGAGCCCGGACACGCGAAAGATCGTGTACTCGGAATTCGCCGCCATTTGCGCGAACACGTAGATCGCGCTGATCAGCGCGGCGACCGGAATGATCTCGTAGAAACGCGACGGTGTTTGCAGCGCGACGCGCAGCACCGCGTACTGGAATTTATAGTTGCCGTGGCCGACCGAGTTCAGTTCGTTGATCAGGTCGAAGAAAAAGAACAGGCCCGAAAACGCGAACAGAATGAAGATGAACGTGAGGTAGACCTGACGCGCGAAGTACCTTTCATAGATGCGCATTGATCAGGCTCCCTGCGAACGGCTGAACATGGCCCTCGTGAAGAGCGGCCGGTTGCGCACGCGCAGCCAGAAGATAAACGCGACAATCGCTGCCACGATGACATGCAGAATCACGAGCCCGAGCGCGAACGACATCTTGCCTTGCTCGATCCACGACTGCACGACGTTCAGCAGATTCGAATACGTCAGATAGATCAGCACGGCCATCACGAGATTGATCGTGCGGCTGCGCCGCGGGTTCTGATGCGCGAGCGGAATGGCGAGCAGCATCAGATTGATTGCGATAAGCGGCAGCCCCGCGCGCCACGCGAATTCGGCGAGATTCACCTGGGTCGGATTGCGCAGCAGCGTGAGCGTGGGCGTGCCCGTCGTGGTGGGCGTGTTGACCACCGGCTGACTCTCGATTTTGACGCCGTAACGCTCGAACTCCATGATGCGGAAATCCGGATGCCCCGGCTCGCCTTCATAGCGCCGGCCGTTTTCGAGCACGACGAAGCGGTCGCCGTTCTTGTGCGTTTCGGTATGGCCGTTCTTCGACACCACCACGTTGACCTTGCCGTTCTCGGTGCTCGTCACGAACACGTTCTCGACGTGGCCCTGATCCGGCGACATCTTCTCGATGAAGAACACACGATGGCTGCTAGCCGATTCGCGAAACTGGCCAGGCGCGAGCAGTGAAACTTCGTCGCGCTGCTGAAAGCGCGCGCGGATCATTTTGCTTTGCTGATTCGACCACGGCCAGCCGACGAATACGAAGAAACAGATAAGAATAATGATCGGCGTGGCGAACATGCCGATGGGCTTGATAAACCGGGTGAGACTCACGCCCGACGAAAGCCACACGACCATCTCGGAGTCTTTGTACCAGCGCGTCAGCACAAACAGGATCGACACGAACAAAGTGGCGACGAGCATGATGGCGAGATAGCCGATCACGGTCAGGCCGATCAGGACCAGCACGTCGCGCGGGTCGATCTCGCCTTGCGCCGCGAAGCCGACGATGCGGATCATCATCGTGGTCAGCACGAGCGTAAGCAGAACCATGAACACGGCACCAGCCGTATACGCGAGTTCGCGCTGGAGGGAGCGTTCGAAGATCATTATTGATGACGAGAGGGGGCGCTCTCAGCGACGCGCGGATTGCTTTCCGCCACGCCTCCGGTGCAGCCGCCGCAGGAAAAATAGCGGATAATTGCGGCTTTCATCCTAAGCCCAGATTTTATCCGAGGACAAGCGCGATGGACTTTAGCATAAAAGCCTGTGATTGGACCAAAGGCTCGTCAAACGGTTTCCTCACCGGGAAATCGGATTGCATCGTAATCGGCGTGTTCGAGTCGCAGACGCTCTCAGGCGCGGCACTCGAAATCGACGTAGCCACCAAGGGCCTCCTGACCCGCATCATCAAGGCGGGCGACATGGAAGGCAAAGCGGGCAGCACGCTGTTCCTGCATGAAGTCTCGGGTATCGGCGCATCGCGCGTGCTGCTCGTCGGGCTCGGCAAACAGGACGCTTTCAGTCAGAAAGCCTATGGCGAAGCGGTGCGCGCGGCATGGCGCGCGTTGCTCGCCACCAAGGTCGTGCAGGTTACGTTCACGCTGGCGCAACTGCCCATCCTCGAGCGTTCGGCCGACTGGGCTGTGCGCGCCGCGATTCTCGCGCTGCGCGAACTGACCTACAAGTTCACGCAGATGAAGAGCAAGCCGGACAACTCGGCGCGCGCGCTGAAGCGCATCGTCTTCAGCGTGAATACCGGCGACGAGAAGGCCGCCAAGCTCGCCGCGAAGCAGGGCGCCGCGCTCGCCAACGGCATGGACTTGACGCGTGACCTCGGCAATCTGCCGAGCAACGTCTGCACGCCGACTTATCTCGCGAACACCGCGAAGAAGCTCGCGAAAGACTGGAAGCTGAAGGTCGAAGTGCTCGGCGAAAAACAGTGCGAAGCGCTGAAGATGGGCTCGTTCCTGTCGGTCACGGCGGGCTCCACCGAACCTGCGCAGTTCATCGTGCTGCAGTACCAGGGCGGCGCCGCGAAGGCCGCGCCGGTCGTGCTGGTCGGCAAGGGCGTGACGTTCGACACGGGCGGCATTTCGCTCAAGCCCGGCGAAGGCATGGACGAAATGAAGTACGACATGTGCGGCGCCGGTTCGGTGCTGGGCACATTGCGCGCGGTCGCCGAAATGGGCCTGAAGATCAATGTGGTCGGCATCATTCCGGCTGTCGAGAACATGCCTTCGGGCACGGCCACCAAGCCGGGCGACATCGTCACGAGCATGAAGGGCCTGACAATCGAAGTGCTCAACACGGACGCCGAAGGCCGTCTGATCTTGTGCGACGCGCTCACTTATGCGGAGCGCTTCAAGCCCGCCGCGGTGATCGACATTGCCACGCTGACGGGCGCTTGCATCATCGCGCTCGGTCATCACAACAGCGGCCTCTTCTCCAAGAACGATGCGCTGGCGGGCGAGCTGCTCGACGCATCGCGCGAGGCATCGGACCCGGCCTGGCGCCTGCCGCTCGACGACGAGTATCAGGAACAGATCAAGTCGAATTTCGCGGACCTCGCGAATATCGGCGGCCGGCCGGCGGGCAGCGTGACGGCGGCGTGCTTCCTGTCGCGCTTCACCGACGCGTATCCGTGGGCGCATCTGGACATTGCCGGCACGGCGTGGAAGAGCGGCGCGGCGAAGGGCGCCACCGGACGTCCGGTGCCGTTGCTCGCGCAGTTCTTGATCGATCGCGCCGCGGACGGTCGGGCCGTGGACGGCCGCGCGGCGCAATGACGCATCGCAGTAACGTTGCGCGCGTCGCAGGTGTCCCACGTGTCGCAGAGCGCGCCGAAAGCGTAAAGCGGGGCCGCCGATGACTCGAATCGACTTCCATTCGAACGTCGGCGACTCGCTGCTTTATGCGTGCCGCCTGGTGCGCAAGGCGTATCAGGCGGGGCAGCCCACCATCGTCGTGGCTGAGCCCGAGCGGCTGCGCGCGTTCGACGAGCAACTGTGGACTTTCTCGGCGCTCGACTTCGTGCCGCACTGCATGGCGGGCACGCCGCTCGCCGCGCAAACGCCGATCGTGCTGGCCGCGAACCTCGACGACGTGCCGCATCATCAGGTGCTTCTCAATCTCGGTGCGACGGTGCCCGCGCAGTTCGCGCGCTTCGAAAGGTTGCTCGAAGTGGTCGGTAACGCACATGACGAACTCATTGCCGGGCGCGAGCGCTATCGCTTCTATCGCGATCGCGGCTATGCTTTGAACAACTATAAGCAGGGCGGCTAGAGCTTCGTCCCGCCTCGCGTCATGTGTTGCGTTGTGTCCTGTCAAGGCGCGCCGGCGCATACGCGGCCTGCTTCCGCTACGACTCAAACACGGAGGGCGCACGTGTCCGATTCCAACGATAATTCGATTCCTATTCTGCAAGAGGTGCTGGTGCCGGGCCATGCGGCGCAACGGCGCGAGCCGCAGAGCGGCGGTGGGGGTGCGGCTGGTGTGCCGGGGGCTGTGCCGGGCGGTGGTGAATCGGCTGGTGCTGCGGCGGCTGGTACCGCATCGGCAGGTGCTGCACCGGCTGGTACTGCACCGGCTGGTACTGCACCGGCTGGTACTGCGGCCGCGCCAGCGCCTGCGCCGGTCGCTACCCAGACCGATACTAAAAGCGCGGCTCAGCCCGCTACTAAGCCCGCTACTCAGCCCGCTGAGGCCGCCATTCAGCCTACGGCTCAGAGTGCCCCTCAGAGTGCCGCTCAGCCCGCGGCTCGCTCCGATACACCTCTGCGCGAACCCGAAGACCTGCGTGAGCCCGGCCTAACAGCCGAGCCCGAACTCGCACCGCAGCCGGTTCTCTCGCCCGAACAAACGTTGACCCCCGAGCCCGTGCTTGCACCGGAGCCTGGCGCAGCGACGCCGGCGCATTCCGCACAGCACGCACAGCCAACCACCTATCCCGACGATGCCCATCGCGCAGCCGAAGCCGAGCACGCGCATGACGAGGTGCTGGCTGCATCGGCGGGCGTGTTCGATCGCACCGAGCCGCCGACGCCGCTCGAAGCGGGCGCCACCGTGCCGCCGGATTTCGCGCACGAAGCGGGCGAGCAGGCATCGTCCGCCGTCGATGCAGAGGTCATCGCCGGGCGTCTACAGGAACGATTCGCGGATTTTCTGGCGGGCGATGGACGCGGCATCGTCGAAGCGCGCTGCCGCAGCGCCGTGCAGGAGCACACGACCCGGCTCGTCGATCAGATCACACGCGAAGTGGTGTCCACGCTCGCGAACGAAATGACGGGCTGGGTACGCGAAGCGGTGGAAGCGGAGATCGCGCGGCGAACACCGAAAGCGTGATCGAAGAGAGGGTCGCGTATCGAGCGCGGCTCGCTCTATCGAACGAACAGTTCAGACGCGGCCCGCTCGTACCCGACCAAGGTCGACCAACGCCGATCAAAGCAAGCCGCGCTACTTCAACGTCAACACCCAGCTCGCGAGCGTGGCCGCCTGGTCGGGCGTGAGCTGCGTATTCGCGGGCATCGGCACCTGGCCCCACACGCCGGTGCTGCCATCCAGAATCTTGTGCTTGAGATAAGTGGTCGCGTCTTCGCGGCCCGAATATTTCGCGGCCACGTCGTGCAGCGCCGGGCCCATGAACGGCCGCGCCACCGAGTGGCAGCTCATGCAGTTTTGCTGTTGTGCAAGCGCGAGTCCCGCCGCCGCTTCCGCATGCGCGGTCGCGCTGACGCCCATCGACAACGCGGCGAACACGGCAGCCGCTGCAAGCACCGCATACGACATTGATTTCATTCTGGTCTCCGCCGGTGCGGATGCCCGGCTTGTGGTGCAGGCATTATAAAAGGAAAGGGGCACACGGTTTTTCGTGCGCCCCTTTCGCTTTTACGTAGGGCTAATGCAGCGACGTTTTGCCCGCCTGCATCGTTACAAACCTTCCCGCGTCGCTTCCAAACCGCATCGCCATCAACCGGTGACCGCCCCCTTGTTGGCCGGCAACGCCAGCGCCGAGTACTTCGCCAGCACGCCGCGCGTGTAGCGCGGCTTCGGCTGCTGCCAGGCGGCGCGGCGGCGCTGCAATTCGGCGTCGTCGACGTTCAGTTGCAAGAGCAACCTGTGTGCGTCGATGGTGATCGAGTCGCCTTCCTGCACGAGCCCGATCGTGCCGCCGACGAACGCTTCCGGCGCGACGTGGCCGACCACCATGCCCCATGTGCCGCCCGAAAAGCGTCCGTCGGTGATGAGGCCGACGCTTTCGCCGAGCCCTTTGCCGATAATCGCCGACGTCGGCGCGAGCATTTCCGGCATGCCCGGACCGCCCTTCGGGCCGAGATAGCGCAGCACGACGACATCGCCGGCAACGATCCTATCGGCCAGAATCGCTTCGAGCGCGCTTTGCTCGTCGTCGAACACGCGAGCCGGCCCGGTGATCACCGGGTTCTTGAGGCCCGTGATCTTCGCCACCGCGCCGTCTTCGGCGAGATTGCCCTTCAGGATCGCGAGATGGCCTTCCTTGTACAGCGCCTTCTCGATCGGGAAGATCACCTGCTGATCGGCGCGCGGCTTGCCCGGCACGTCCTTCAGTTCTTCGGCGAGCGTCTTGCCCGTGATGGTGATGCAGTCGCCATGCAACAGACCCGCGTCGAGCAGAATCTTCATGACCTGTGGAATGCCGCCGGCCTTGTGCAGGTCGGTCGCGACGTACTGGCCCGATGGTTTCAGATTGCAGATCACCGGCACTTTTTTGCGGATGCGCTCGAAGTCCTCGATCGTCCATTCCACTTCAGCCGCGTGCGCGATCGCCAGATAGTGCAGCACCGCGTTGGTCGAGCCGCCCGTCGCCATGATCAGCGCGACGGCGTTTTCAATCGACTTCTTCGTGATGATGTCGCGCGGCTTCAGGTCTTTCTTGACCGCTTCGACGAGCACGCGCGCCGACTCGGCCGCCGAATCGACCTTTTCCTCGTCGGGGTTCGCCATCGTCGACGAATACAGCAGCGACATGCCGAGCGCTTCGAATGACGAGCTCATCGTGTTGGCCGTGTACATGCCGCCGCACGAACCCGTCGACGGGCACGCGTTCTTCTCGATGCCTTCGAAATCCTCTTCCGACATGCGGCCGGCCGTGAATTCGCCGACCGCCTCGAACGACGACACGATGGTCAGATCGGTGCCCTTCCAGTTGCCCGGACGGATCGTGCCGCCATACACGTAGATGCCCGGCACGTTCATGCGCGCGAGGCCGATCATGCCGCCGGGCATGTTCTTGTCGCAGCCGCCGATCACGACCACGCCGTCCATCCATTGGCCTTGTACGCAGGTCTCGATGCAGTCGGCGATCACTTCGCGTGAGACGAGCGAGTACTTCATGCCTTCGGTGCCCATCGACATGCCGTCCGAGATGGTCGGCGTGCCGAAGATCTGCGGATTCGCGTCCGCGCCCTTGACCGCGGCGACGGCGGCGTCGGCAAGACGCTGCAGGCCGGCGTTGCAGGGCGTGATCGTCGAATGGCCGTTCGCGATGCCGATCATCGGCTTGTCGAAGTCTTCCTTCTGATAGCCGAGTGCGTAGTACATCGAGCGGTTCGGCGAACGGGCCACGCCTTGCGTGATGTTCTTCGAACGACGGTTGTATGGCATGGGGAACTCCAGTCTGTTTGTTTTGCTGGTCGGTCCAGTGTAGTTCGGACGCGTCGGGCAAGAATGCAATTTTGCGAGATGCGTGTCCAATATATTATTAGCGGCTTATTAGGTCGTAAAATGTCTTAATCATGCTGCCCGCCGTTCCCGACCTGCGTCAATTGCGCTATTTCGTGACCGTGGCCGAAGAAAAGCACTTCGGCCGCGCCGCCGCGCGCCTGTCGATGACGCAGCCGCCGTTGTCGCAGGCAATTCGCGCGCTCGAGGAGACGCTCGGCGTCGAGCTGTTCGCGCGCACCAAGCGCTCGGTGGAGCTGACGCGCGTCGGCGCCGACCTGTTGCCCGAAGTTCAGCGTCTGCTGGCGGGCGCCGAAGGATTGCGGCCGCTTGCGCAAAGTCTTGCGCGTGGCGAGGCGGGCGTGCTCTCGCTGGCGTTCGTATCGACGGCGGATTACGGTTTGCTGCCGCGGCTCTTGCGCGAGTTCGGCGCGCGTTATCCGCGCGTGCGGCTCGAACTGACCGAAGCCACGAGCGACGTGCAGGTGGACGAACTGGTGGCCGGCCGCATCGACGCCGGCCTCGTGATCGCGCCGCTGCCGTCGCGTCATGCGATGCAGCTTTCGTGGCTGCCGATCGAGCGCGAGCCGCTCGTCATCGCGATGTCGACGGAGATGGCGGCGCGGGTCGCGCATGGTGGGGCGCATGCCGCGGCGGCCACGGATAGCGCCGGCGAGCCGCACGCCGAATGGCTGGACGCGCCGGTCAGCCTGCGCGAGGTCGCCGACGCGCCGCTCGTCATCTTCCCAAGACGTTTGGCGCCGGGCTTTTATGACATCATTATGGATTGCTACGGCGTCGCGGGGCTCGTGCCGCGCATCGGCCAGGAGGCGATACAGATGCAGACCATCGTCAGCCTCGTGTCGGCCGGCATGGGTGTCGCACTGGTGCCGCAATCGCTGCGTAACCTGCGCCGCACCGGCGTCGTGTACCGGCCGTTGCGCGAGTCCGTGCCCGCCATCGAGACCGGCCTCGTCTGGCGCAGCGCCGAGGTGAGTCCGGTGCTCGCGGGCTTTATCGACATCGCGCGGGCGCATGCGGCCGCTGCAGACACGCAGCCGGCCACGTCACGCGTCTAGCGCCACGGCGGCGAACGCATTGCGCGCAAAGCCGTCCAATGCAGACGGCGCGCGAGCCGTCCGTCATCCCTACCAACCCGCTTCTGAACCCGAACTGCCCATAACAACACGATGCTCATTCACCCGAACTTCGACCCCGTCGCCATTCACCTGGGGCCGCTCGCCGTGCGCTGGTATGGACTGATGTACCTCGTCGCGTTCATCGCGGCGATCGTCGTCGGCCGGCTGCGGCTGCGCTTGCCGTACGTCGCCGCGCAAGGCTGGACGCCGAAAGACATCGACGACATGCTGTTTTACGGCGTGCTCGGCACGATTCTCGGCGGCCGGCTCGGCTACGTGCTGTTCTACAAGGCGAGCTTTTACCTCGCGCATCCGCTCGACATCTTCAAGGTGTGGGAAGGCGGCATGTCGTTTCACGGCGGCTTTCTCGGCGTGACGTTCGCGATGGTGCTGTTCGCGTATCAGCGCAAACGCTCGTGGCTGCAGGTCACCGACTTCGTTGCGCCGATGGTGCCGACCGGGCTCGCCGCGGGGCGGCTCGGCAACTTCATCAACGGCGAGTTGTGGGGGCGCGTGACCGACCCGTCCGCGCCGTGGGCGATGCTCTTTCCCGGCGCCGCGCCCGACGACGCCGCGTGGCTCGCCGCGCATCCGCAACTCGCCGCGCAATGGCATCTGAACGAAGTGTTCGCGCAATATCACATGCTGCCGCGTCATCCGTCGGAGCTGTACGAGATCGCGCTCGAAGGCATCGCGCTGTTCTTCGTCATGTTCTTCTTCTCGCGCAAGCCGAAGCCGATGGGCGCGATTTCCGCCGTGTTCCTGATCGGCTATGGCCTCGCGCGCTTCACGGTGGAATTCGCACGCGAGCCCGACGACTTCCTCGGTCTTCTCGCAATGGGTCTCTCGATGGGCCAATGGCTTTCGCTGCCGATGATTCTCGCGGGCATCGCGATGCTGGTATGGTCGTATCGGCGCGGCCGCAGCGAAGCGGCTCACGCGTTGCCGTAACGCGCGGCGCGCGTTTTTTTCGGCGCGCGATGGACAGCAAAACGCCACGGGATGCAATGCATGCCCGTGGCGTTTTTGTTTGGCCGAATATCCAGCGAAGTGCCAGCGTATTACTTCATCTGCACCGAGCCTGACACATTCACCGTCACCGTCGACGTGCCGCCTTCTATCGGCACCGGTGCAGCCATCTTCGCGTCCGCGCCCATCGCGCGCGCGCTCATCATCATGACCGGCCGCGGCATCGAGCCGTTGTGCCCGACGTTGACCTCGCGGATCGAATAGCCGCTGTAGCCGAACGCCTGCGCGGACGATGCCGCCTGCTCGCGGAACGACTTGATCGCCTCGCCGGTGAGCTTCTGTTCGGCCACGCGCTGCGCCGCGGGCGACAGCGAGAACTGCACGTTGCCGACCTGCATGATGGAGGCCATTTGCCCCGCGAGCTTCGACGCCGCGGTGAAGTCGTGCGACTCGAGCACGATCTCCGTGCGGCCGCGCCATGCGGAGATGCGCCCGTCACGATCGGTCGACGGATAAATCGAGAACGAACCGGTGCGCGCGGTCACGCCGCTCACACCCTTTGCTTTTTGCAACGCGGAATCGGCACGCTGATTCAGCGTTGACGTGAGCGCCGACGGATCGCTTGCTTCCTGCTCATAAAAGAGCGTGATGTCGACCACGTCTTGCGGTACGTCCGCGCTCGCTTGCGCATTCAGCGACAGCACGCCGGCCGGTTGATAGGGCACGACGCTCTGCGCGCGCGCAACGGCGGGCGTGAGCGCGAGTGCAGCGGGCGCCGCGCAGACCAGCGCGAAAGCGAGTGCACGTGCGGTGTGTTTCGTCATTATTGGACTCCATGCTTGAACAGGGTTGCGCGCGACGAGGCGAGCGCGACGCAACGGCACGACACTTGCCGAAGCCGTTTGCGAGTCCGTTAGGCGCTCGTAACCTGAGCTTGGTTCCCTAATTTAACCTTGCTTCAACGTTGCTGCAGCGTTGCGGCAACGTGGGCCGCGCGACGTCAAACGAGCCGCGTCGTGATGAAGCGCCACTCCGCTTCGGTCACTGGCGTGATCGACAGACGGTTGCCTCTCGCGAGCACGCGCATGCCCTTCAGTTCTTCATGCTCGCGCAAGGCGGCGAGCGGAATCAACGGAATCTTCTTCTTGAACACGACGTCGACGAGCAGCCAGCGCGGCGTTTCCTGCGACGACTTCGGGTCGTAATACGGGCTCTTGCTATCGAACTGCGTGGGGTCCGGATAGGCCGTGGACGCGACTTCAGCAAGCCCCGCGATGCCCGGCTCGGGGCAGCTCGAGTGATAGAACAGCACGCCGTCGCCGATCTGCATGCCATCGCGCATGAAGTTGCGAGCCTGATAGTTGCGCACGCCCGTCCACGGCAGCGTGCGGTGCGCGGCGTTGGCGAGATGGTCGATGCTTGCTTCGTCCGGTTCGGACTTCATTAGCCAGTAGCGCATGAATCGAATTGAACGTTAGGGGTTTGAAGAAGCACGGCGCCCAAACAAAAACGGCACCGGACGCAAGTCCGATGCCGTTCCAAATAAGGTCCCCGCCTTAGCCGCTAGGCCGGCATCCTGAACCGGGGGTTCAGAATTGGTCGCAGTTAGCAGCACTTCGGGTACATCAGACAGAGTGACGCGCACGCCCGTGCTACAAATTTCCGCAACCGTGCACATGGCATTGGTTCAAGGAATATATGACCTTGGCGAACCAGGCAGGGAAGCTAAACCGATGAAGCAAAACCGATGACACTGAAACGATTGACTCAAACGTTGGGGACCTGTTCGCCTCGCGCAGTTCGTGCATGCTTCACGAACCTTGCCTGCTTACTTTCCGTTTGAATCCGCAGCCGGTATCAGCACCGGCCGCACTGCTCTCAACATGCTACTTGCAACTTACTGCACGCTGTACTGCTCGATGACAGTACCCAGTTGCTCGTTCATTTGATGCATTGTACGCCGGATTTCTTCAGCGGGAAATGCTTCTCCGTGACGCACGCTTGTTTGCAGCTTAAGCAGTTCGGATGCCAGCGACAGCGCAGCCATGACTGCAATGCGATCCGTGCCGCGCACGTTGCTGTTATTGCGGATCTTCGACATTTCGGCGTCGACTCGCGCGACTGCTTCAAGCAGCGCGCCTTCCGTTTCCGGCGAGCAGGCGAGGCGATAGGGCACGCCGAGAATCGATACTTCGATCTGCTTGGTCGTCATGCATTTTCTCCGTGGCGAGTGGCGTCGCTCTCTGTTTCGACCTCGTGCGGAGCGGGCTCGAGCAGATCGAGCTGGTTGTCCGGCTCGTTGTGCGCACGCGCACGCGGCAATTTTTCGAGGATCGCGTTCAGGCGCACCTGCGCGTCGTCGATCTTGGCCGACAGCGCGTCGCGCTCCGCTTGCAGTGCGTCGCGTTCCTCGCGCAGCAGCGCAAGTTCCGTGCGCGTAGCTTCGGCTTCGGCGCGCGACTGCGCGAGTTGCTCTTCGAGCGCGAGGCGCGCTTCATTGTGGCGCTGGCTGATCGCGATCAGCTTGCCGATATTCTGTGAAAGTGTTTCGAGTTCGGTGAGCATGTGCTGCGTCCTCTAAAGACATCGCATTTTAGCGCGGAATGTCGCACGTTCCGACATTTGTCTCGTTTCGAGACGTAACAACCCCGCTTTTTGCAGCCTTTTTTCGACTGAAGAAGAGAAACTACGCGCGTGCCGGAGATCGCGTCGGACAATAGCTCGACCCTGTCCGAATGAATCGCTCTCGCGGCCCGCGTTCTTGACTGACTCAGAGGGCGCTCATACACTGGCCGCACTCTGGTGCCCGCGCGCATTTCATTGTGCGCGCAGTTAAACGGGAAGCAGGCCGCGCCGTTCTACCCGAACGCGCCAACCTGCGCTGCCCCCGCAACGGTAAGCGACCGCATTTCGCGCGCATTGCAGTTCGTCGCATTCGCTGCAGTTCAATGCTGCTCATCGCAGTTCAGTGCTGCGGTACGAATCGTATTTCGAACAGCAGTTCGCGCTTTTGCAGTTCGATCCCCATCGCGTGTTCCGGTTCAACTCGCGAGTGTGCCACTGCGCGTCACGCGTGGGAAGGCGGGATCGAAAGTCGTTAGCCCGGATACCGGCCAGAGGGAGGGGCGCGCGGCGCGAATTATCAAAAGCGCACGCGCCTCGTTACGCGACGGCCTGCGGGGAAGCGGGCCGCGCACGCCATCCACGGGAAATCTCACTTCATGCTGTCCCCCATCGCCCGCGCGGTGCTGCTCGCTTTTGCCGGGCTGCCCCATCTCGCGCATGCGCAGGCCGCCGCGCCTGCAAACGCCGACGCTTCGTCCACTGCTGCGTCCACTGCATCGTCCACTGTTTTATCGCCCGTCGTGGTGACCGCCGAGCGCGGACCGCAAGCGCTTGCCGATACGATCCCGCAGACGTCGCTATTCGATCAGCAGGACCTGGCCGACACCACCGCAACGGATCTGCCCGGCCTGCTGCAACTCGCGCCCGGCGCGCAAATCTCGCGTACAGGCGGGCCCGGTTCGACGGCGAGCCTTTATTTGCGCGGCGCGTCGTCGACGCAATCGCTGATTCTCATCGACGGCGTGCGCGTCGATTCCGTGAGTCTCGGCACCGCGCAAATCGCGCAGATTCCGCTCGATCAGATCGATCACGTCGAGGTCGTGAACGGCAACGTGTCCGCGTTATACGGCTCGGGCGCGATCGGCGGCGTGGTACAGGTGTTTACGAAAGACGGCGGCGCGCATCCGCCGCGTTTCAATTTCTCTGTGGGCTACGGCAGCTATCACACGCAGACGCAGCAGGTGGGCGCGAACGGCGCATTGGATAAAGACGGCCGCACGACCTTCAGCATTTCGCTCGCGCGCTCGAAAGACGACGGCTTTTCAGCGCTGAATCCGCGCGAGGCGCCCAACGCGAATCCGAACGCGAACGGCTATCTGAACGAGAGCATTTCGGCGTCGCTGCGCCACAAGTTCAACGACCAATGGGACGCGGGCGTCCGCTATCTGCAGTCGAACGGCAACAACAGCTACGACAATGCGTACGGCGCACCGACCGATCTGAACAACCTCTACACGAAAGTGCGGCAGGTGTCGGCGTTCGCCAACGGCAAGCTGACCGACTGGTGGACCACGCACTTCATCGTGTCCGAAGGCGACGACCGCAGCGTATCGAAGACCAACGGCCTCTACAACGGACGCTTCGATACCGACAACCGGCAATACACGTGGCAGAACGATTTCGCGCTGGCCGCGCAGCAAAAACTGCGCGTGGGCTACGAGCATCTCGATCAGAGCCTCGACTCCGATACGTTCGCCGCGCCCACGCGGCATGTCGATTCCGTCTTCGCGGGCTACACGGCGCGCTTCGGACGCAATCAGATCCAGGCCAACGTGCGGCGCGACCAGTACTCCGATTTCGGCGGAGCGAACAGTTACTATCTCGGCTATGGGTTCGACATCACGCCGCATTGGAAGCTGAGCGCAAGCTATTCGGATTCGTTTCGCGCGCCGAGCTTCGACGATCTGTACTATCCGCTAAGCGGCAATCCGTCGATTCAGCCCGAGCGCAGCCATTCGCTCGAAGCGGCGCTGCAGTACGCGTCGAATGCGTTGGGCGTGATGCGTTTGAGTGCTTTCCAGACGCGTTATTCGAATCTGATCGACTATCAGCAGGTCACGCCGGGCATCTATCTGGCGGAGAACGTGGGGCATGCAAAAGTGCAGGGGCTCGAGGGATCGTGGAGCGGACATGTGGGCAAGACCGATGTGCGCGCATCGGTCACGCTGCAAAATCCCGTCGATCTCGACAACGACGTGGACCTCGTGCGGCGCGCGCGGCGCTTCGCGTCCTTGACGTTAAACCGCAGCATCGCAGGGTGGCGCGTGGGCGGCGAGTGGATCGTGAGCGGCCCGCGCGAGGACAGCAGCGGCAAGCTCGGCGGCTACGGCATCGTGAATCTGTCCGCGCGCTACAACATCACGAAAGCCTGGTACGTGGCCGCGCAAATCCAGAATCTGTTGAACAAGGACTATGAAACGGCCTACTCGTATAACTCGCCGGGGCGCGGTGCGTATGTCACGCTCGGCTGGCAGCAGCAGTGATGCGCGCGCCATGTTGAGAGCGCGCCGATGAGCCGTCATCCAGGTTCGCTGCCCGCCGCATTGCACGCGATGACCGCGAAGCGCGCCGCCGCGATCTGGCTCGTGCTCGCGCTCGCCGCGCTGGTCGTGCTGATGGCGTCGCTCGCGTTGGGCAGCGTCTCGCTCGCGCCCGCGCGCGTGATCGAGGCGCTGTCGCCGTTGCATGCGTCGGCGTCCGCGTCCGGCTCTGCAAGCGCCTCCGACGATCTCGCCGGCGAAATCGTGCGCACGCTGCGCTTGCCGCGCGCATTGGCCGGTTTCGCGTGCGGCGCATTGCTCGCAATGGCCGGTGCGCTGCTGCAAGTGCTGTTGCGCAATCCGCTCGCGGAGCCCTACGTGTTGGGCGTATCGGGCGGGGCCGCGAGCTTCGCGCTGATCGCGATGATCGCCGGCAGCGCGTGGTGGCTCGTCGATGCGTCCGCGTTCGCAGGCGCGTTCGTGTCGATTCTGCTCGTGCTCGGTCTCGCGCGCCGCGAGTTGTGGCGCGGCGAGCCGCAGGACACGTCGCCGCGTTTGCTGTTGACGGGCGCGGTCATCGCGGCGGGTTGGGGCGCGCTGATCACGTTGCTGCTGAACCTCGCGCCCGACAATCGTCTGCGCGGCATGTTGTTCTGGCTCACCGGCGACCTCAACGGCAATGCGATGCCGTGGACGGCGCTTGCGGCGCTCGTGGTCGTTGTAGTTGTCATCGTGCCGGTTGCGCCGCGTCTGAACGTGCTTTTGCGAGGCGACGCCGTCGCAGAAGCGCTCGGCGTGGCGGTCATGCCGCTGCGCTTGCGCGTCTATCTCGCGGCCTCGCTCGCGGCGGCCGCGGCCGTGACGACGGCGGGCACCATCGGCTTCGTCGGGCTAGTTGTGCCGCATGTGCTGCGGCTCGCGTTCGGCAACGACCAGCGCATGCTGCTGCCCGCCGCGGCGCTCGGCGGCGGCGTCGCGGTGATGGGCGCGGACCTGATCGCACGCCTCGTGATCGCGCCGGCGCAATTGCCGGTCGGCGTGATCACGTCGATCATCGGCGTGCCCGTGTTTCTGTGGATGCTGCTGCGCGCCCGCCGATGATGCACGCCTCCCATCACACCTCCAACCAGGCTCAGCCCGCGCTCAGCGCGCAACGCGTGACGTTGCGTGCCGGCGCACGCGCCTTGCTCGACGCCTTCACGCATACGTTCTATCCCGGCGAGATCTGGTGCGTGGCCGGTCCGAACGGCGCGGGCAAGACGACGCTTCTATCGACGTTGGCCGGCTTGAAGCAACCGTCGGCGGGACAGGTCGAACTCGACGGCGTGCCGCTTGCTCGCTGGCATGGTCAGCAGCTTGCGCAGCGTCGCGCGTTGATGCCGCAAAGCGCGCCCGACGCTTTCAGCGCAAGCGTGCTCGACATCGTCATGCTCAACCGCTTTCCGCATCTGACCGGCTGGGGCTGGGAGCGCGAGGCCGATCGCGAGGCGGCGCACGCCGCGCTCGATGTGCTCGGCCTCAACGAATTCGCCGCGCGCGACGTGCTGTCGCTCTCAGGCGGCGAACGTCAGCGTGTCTCGCTCGCCGGGGTGCTGTGCCAGCAAGCGCCGCTGTTGCTGCTCGATGAACCGCTGTCGCATCTCGACTTGCATCATCAGATAGAGTGCCTGGAAGCGCTAAGCGAATGGACACGCGAGCCGGGACGCACGGTTCTGTTCTCCTGTCACGACCTGAATCTCGCGCGCCGGTTCGCGACGCACGCGCTGCTTCTGGACGGCGCGGGCGCTGCCTATGCGGGTCCCGCGCACGATGTACTGACGCCCGCGTTGACGAGCCGCGTATTCGGCTATCCGCTGATTCTGATTCGCGATGGCGAGCACGAGGCGCTGATTCCCGCGCCGCGTTCACGTCATGAATCGTCTTCGGTTCATGACACATCGGCAAGCCGGTAGCCAGACCACAACATCATCTATCTTCACGAACTCATGACTTCCACGCCAGGCTTGTCCGCATTGTCCGAAGTTGAACCGCTCGATGAGACGTTGCGCGCCGAGCTTCAGCACATCATCGATACGAAGACGAAGCCGCCCGGCAGTCTCGGCCAGCTTGAAACGCTCGCGCGTCAGATGGGTTTGATCCAGCGCAGCACGCGTCCCAACGTACAGCGACCCGCGTTGATCGTCTTCGCCGGCGATCATGGCATTGCCGCTGAAGGCGTGAGCCCTTATCCACAAGCGGTGACCGCGCAGATGGTCGCGAATTTTCTCGCGGGCGGTGCGGCGGTCAATGCGTTGAGCCGCGTGGCCGCCGTCGAACTCGAAGTCGTGAACGCCGGTATCGCCACGCCGCTGCTGCACACGGACGGCCTCATCGACATTCCGATTGCAGCGGGCACGCGCAACTTCGCGCACGAACCGGCGATGACGCGTGACCAGGCGCTCGCCGCAATGCACGCCGGCGCCGCGCGCGTGCGGCATCACGCGGCGCTCGGCAGCAACGTGATCGGCTTCGGCGAAATGGGCATTGCGAACACGTCGGCGGCGGCGTGTCTGATGAGCCGCTTGTGCGGCGTGCCGATCGACGAGTGCGTGGGCCGCGGCACCGGTCTCGACGACGCGGGGCTCGCGAAAAAGCGCAACGTGCTGGCCGCGGCGCTCGCGCATCACGGTGCATCGCATGATCCGCACGATCGGCACAATCCGCTCGATGTGCTCGATGTGCTCGCCACCTTCGGTGGCTTTGAAATCGCGATGATGGCGGGCGCCTATCTGGCGGCGGCGCAGGCGCGCATGACGATTCTGGTCGACGGCTTCATTGCGAGTTCGGCGCTGCTGGTCGCAAACGCCATTGCGCCGAACGTGCGCGAATACTGCGTGTTCGCGCATGCGTCGAACGAAGCGGGGCATCGGCGTATGCTCGATCATTTCGGCGCCACGCCATTGCTCGCGCTCGACATGCGGCTCGGCGAAGGCACGGGTGCTGCGCTCGCCGTGCCGCTGCTGCGCGCGGCCTGCGCGTTCATCAACGAGATGGCGAGCTTCGAATCGGCCGGCGTCGCGAATCGCGAAGCCTGAGCGATCCTCGGCATGCTTTTCAAACCCATGCACGCGACGACGCACCCATGAACCCGCTGGCGGAATTGCGCTACTTCTTCACCGCGCTCGGCTATTTCACGCGTGTGCCCGTGCCGCGATGGGTCGGCTATGAACCGCATTATCTGAATGCGGCGGCGCGTTACTTTCCGCTCGTCGGCGCGCTGGTCGGCGGCGTCGGCGCGCTGGTCTACCTTGCTGCGTTGCGCGTGTTTCCGGCGGGCGTCGCGGTGTTGCTGTCGATGGCGTCGACGTTGCTGATTACCGGCGCATTTCACGAGGACGGTCTCGCCGATTGCGTCGATGCGTTCGGTGGCGCCTATGCGCGCGACGATGTTTTGCGCATCATGCATGACTCGCGCATCGGCGCATTCGGCGCAATCGCGCTGGTGATCGCACTCGCGCTCAAGTGGCAGACGCTCGCCGCGTTGCCGCCGATGCGCGCCGCCAGTCTGATGATTGCGGCCCATGCGGCGAGCCGTGCATGCGCGATCAGCTATCTGGCGACGCTCGACTACGTGCGCGCGGAGGGCAAGGCAAAACC
Source organism: Paraburkholderia sp. RCC_158 (assembly GCF_041355255.1). Taxonomy (NCBI): domain Bacteria; kingdom Pseudomonadati; phylum Pseudomonadota; class Betaproteobacteria; order Burkholderiales; family Burkholderiaceae; genus Paraburkholderia; species Paraburkholderia sp. RCC_158. The sequence goes on from NZ_JBFUPM010000012.1 coordinate 200,792, forward strand.
GGTCGCGCAACGCCTGAGCGGCATCGCGCTGCTGTGCGTGGTGGTGTTCGGATTGCCGTGGCTGCTGTGGCCCGATGGTCCGCACGGACTGCTCATGCCCGATTGGCGCTTCGCCTGCGCGACGCTTGCCGTGCTGCTGGTGCTGCGCTTTGCGATGGGCCGCTACTTCGTGCGGCGCATCGGCGGCTATACCGGCGATTGCCTCGGCTTCGCGCAGCAGATCTTTGAACTGAGCATCTATCTGGTGGGGCTCGCATGGACCTCGTTCTGATCCGTCACCCCGCAGTCGCGCTCGACGCGGGCGTGTGCTACGGCCACAGCGATGTGGCGCTCGCCGAGGCGGCTGATGTGTCGTCGGCCGCGCTTGCGCTCAGGCTTGCCGGTTTGCAGGTGCCCGCGCCGCGCGTCGTGATGTCGAGTCCGTTGACGCGCTGCTCGGCGCTCGCCGTCGAAATGACCAACGATTTCGGCTGCGTGCTGAGCCACGACGACCGGCTGAAGGAAATGAATTTTGGCGCCTGGGAAGAGCGCCGCTGGGACTCGATCGATCGCGAATTGCTCGACGACTGGGCTTCGAACTTTGAACACGCGCGAGCGCATGGCGGCGAAAGCGTCGCGCAATTCGTCGTTCGAGTGCGTGCGTGGTTCGACGCGTACGCGCAAACGCGCGAGCTCTCGCCTGCGTATGTGGTCACGCATGCCGGCGTCATGCGCGCGATTGCGTCGCTGGCGCTCGACGTGCCGCTCGAACGCTGCTTGCGATGGTCGCTTGAAACCGGCGCCATCGTCTGGCTGCGCCGCGGCGGTGACGGCGAGCCGTGGTCGCTCGTGAAGTGGAATGCGTGAGCGCTTGGCGATGTTTGCTTGCTGATGCTTTGTTCACGCTTTGCCGCGCTTCCCGCATCGAGCGTTACTGCGCGTTCTGCTTTCTGCGCGAGCGCGCGAGTTCAAGGTCCTCGCACATCCGCGTCGCGCCCTGCACGATGCGCGGCGTGGGCCGATTGATCACATCACCGTCGATGGCGAACAGGTTGTCGTGCGCCACCGCCGATAGACGCGGCCACGCGCGCCATGCGCTCAATTGCGGCAACGCGGTGTCCGGTTTCGTCGCGCCGGGCGCGGCCGTGACGATCGCTTCGGGATTGGCGGCGAGCACGGCTTCCGTCGACACCGTGGGCACGAGCGGTTGAAGCGCCGCGAACACGTTGCGCCCGCCGCATAGCGCGATCACGTCGCTGACCATGTGTTCGCCGTTGAGCGTCATCAACGGTTGATCCCACACCTGATAGAACACACTCACAGCCGGCCGTTTCGCGTACTGCGCGCGCAGGTTCGCGATGTCGCGCCGATATGCGGCCGCGGCTGCATCCGCAGTGGACGAGGTGCCGAGCAACTGGCCGAGCTTCGTCAGCGAAACGGCAATATCGTCCAGGCGATGCGGCTCGCTGAAGAACAACGGTATGTGCAATTCGCGCAAACGGTCGAGCTGACGTTGCGCATTGCCGTGCCGCCACACCACGATCAGATCGGGCTTCAACGCGACGATGCGTTCGAGATCGAGCGACTTGTTATCGCCGACGCGCGGCAGTTGCTTTGCCTCGGGCGGATAGTCGCTGTACGACACCGCGCCCACGATTTTCGAGCCGCCGCCGGCCGCATACAAAAGTTCGGTGACGTGCGGCGCGACGCTGATCACGCGTTGCGCTGCGGCGGGCAGGGTAACGACGGCGCCGGTGTCGTCGGTCACGGTGATGCTGGCCCGCGCCGGCAAGGTCGCGGCGATCAACGCGGCGGTGAGGGTGAGGCGGGCACGGCGCACTGATTGAGTCATCGGTTGAGAGATCGGGTTCGGTGGCGCGTCGGCATGGCAAAGCACCAGGAATCAGGCAGCGCCCGCAGCGTCAATCGTATCGATCGCCGCGCGCAGGCTCTCTTGCAGCCGCGCCCATTCCGCTTCGGTTGCAGGCAAGCCGAACCGCACGCTACCTGACGATGCAAAGAGCCGCGTCCACACGCCGCGCGTGGCCAATGCCTGATGCAAGGCCGCGGCGCGTGCGTCGTCGGTCCATGCGAAGAGCGGCGTGGCGCGCGTGCGAATGCCGTGGGCTTGCAACATGTCGACGAGACGTGCGCTGTCCGCGGCGAGCCGTGAGCGCATCTGCTGTTGCCACGCGCGGTCCGCGAACGCCGCTTTCACGGCATGACGCGCGGGGCCGCTGACCGTCCACGCGCCGAGCGTGCGGCGCAGGCTGTCGAGCAGCGCGGGCGCGGCGAGCACAAAACCGGCGCGCACGCCCGCGAGGCCGAAGAACTTGCCAGGCGAGCGCAACACGATCAACCCTTCGCGATTCGCGTGCGCTGCGAGCGAAGCGGCGGGCATCGTATCGGCGAACGCTTCGTCGACGAGCAGTGTGCCGCCGCGCGCGCTCAGTTGAGCATGCCAGGCGAGCAGCCTCGCGGCGCTCAAATGCTCGGCCGTCGGATTGTTCGGATTCACAACGATTGCATGCGTGAGCGTCTCGGGCAGCACGTCGCAGGAAATATCGAGCGAGACGACGCTATGCCCGGCCCGCTCAAACGCGGGTGCGTATTCGCTGTACGTGAGCGCCGCGACGCCGGCCTGCGCGCGCGGCAGCAACGCCGGCAGTGTGCGAATCGCCGCCTGGCTTCCCGCCACCGGCAACACGTGCGCCGCGTCCGGCGCGCCGTAGTAGCGCGCGGCGCAGGCGGCGAGATCGTCGCCATCGTCGGGCAGGCGGCGCCATGCGTCGGCGGGAACGGGCGGCACCGGATAGCCGTGCGGATTGATGCCCGTCGACAAATCCAGCCACTGATCGTACGGAATGCAATAGCGCTCGGCCGCTTCGTGCAGATTGCCGCCATGCGTGATGAGCGCGCCAGCCGACGCATGAGAAGCCGTGTCGGGCGACGCGTCATGACGCATGCAGGATTCGGCGCTTCGCTCAGACATGCAGGGGCACGCTCAGCAAGGCCAGCACGATCAGCACCGCGAGCCACAGGATCACCGTGCGCTCGACCAGCATCAGCGCGGCCGTGATGTGAGCGGCCTTCGCGGGATGACCGAAGCCGAGCATCGGCCGATGTTCGAGCATGCCGTTATAAACCGCGGGACCGCCGATCAGCACGTTCAGACTGCCCGCGCCCGAGGCCATCACCGGGCCGGCGTTCGGACTGTCCCAGCGCGGCGCCTGCTCGCGCCAGCAGCGCAACGCGGTGCGCGTGTCGCCGAGCAGCGCGTAGCTCGCGGCGGTGAGGCGCGCGGGAATCCAGTTGAGCACGTCGTCGAGGCGCGCGGCGGCCCAGCCGAAGCGCAAATAGCGCGGCGTGCGATAACCCCACATGGCGTCGAGCGTGTTGGCGAGGCGAAAGCCGAGCGCGCCGGGGCCACCTGCGATGGCGAACCAGAACAGCGCGCCGAAAATCGCGTCGTTGCCGTTTTCCAGCGCCGATTCGACGGCGGCACGCGACAGCGCGGCTTCGTCGGCATTGGCGGTTTCGCGCGAGACGATCCGCGCCGTCAGCAAGCGCGCCTCGCCGAGGTCGCGCTGCGCGAGCGCTCGCGCGATCGGTTCGATGTGATCGTGCAGGCTGCGCGCGCCGAGCGCGAACCACAGCAGTGCGACGTGCACGGCGCACGCCGCAAAAAACGGCAGCACGGCGACGAGCCACCAGGCGACCAGCACCGGCGGCAACACAGCCAGCGACCACGCGAGCAGACCCTTGAGCCGCAAGCGCCGGCCACGGTTGTAATGCGCCTCGAGGCGCGCCGCCCATTTGCCGAAGCCGACCAGCGGATGCGCGCCGCTCGGCTCGCCGATCCAACGGTCGACGGCCACGCCCGCGGTGGCGAGCGTCACGATGAGAGGAAGCGACAGCATCACGCGCCGCCTGCGGTTTTGAGCGACAGCGGCAGGCCGGCGACCATCATCGTGGCCTGCGTGGAGAGCGCCGCGATACGTTGATTGAGCCGCCCGAGTTCATCGACGTATAGACGCGTGGCCGCGCCGAGCGGCACGACGCCGAGACCAATTTCGTTGCTGACCGCGATGATCTTGCCGCGAGCGTTGGCGAGCGCGGCCTCGAGCGCTTCGATGCGGGCTTGAGTTTGAGCGGGCGGCAGCGCGTCGCCGTCGGCGGGACATAGCAGGTTGGCGAGCCACAGCGTCAGGCAGTCGATCAGCGTGCAATGCCCGGGCGCGTCCGCCTTCCACACCGCGCCCGCGAGGTCGACGTCCGCTTCGAGCAGGCGCCAGTGCGCGGGACGCCGCGCGCGATGATGCGCGATGCGCGCGCTGAATTCGGCGTCGCCGGTGACGCGCGCCGTCGCGATGTAGGTGACGGGCAGCGCGCTTTGACTGGCGAGCTGTTCCGCGTGCACGCTCTTGCCGGAGCGCGCGCCGCCGATGACGAAGGTGAGGTCGCGGGAAATCATCGCGTGATTGTACCGGCGTGCAGCGCGGGTCGGCGCGATGGGATAATGCGTTTCCCCACCGAATCCAACCTTCCCGTGAGCATTCATTCGATCCCGCATGACGCCGTCTTCATGCCGCGCGGCACGCTGATGATTCAGGGCACCACGTCCGATGCGGGCAAGAGCACGCTCGTCGCCGGCCTGTGCCGGCTCGCGCGGCGCGCGGGCGTGCGCGTCGCGCCGTTCAAGCCGCAGAACATGGCGCTGAACAGCGCGGTGACCGTCGACGGCGGCGAAATCGGGCGCGCGCAGGCGCTGCAGGCGGTGGCCGCCGGCATCGCCGCGCACACCGATCTGAACCCCGTGCTGCTCAAGCCGACGAGCGATCGCGGCGCGCAGGTGATCATCCACGGCAAGGCGCGCATGAATCTCGACGCCCGCGCGTATCACGACTACAAGCCGGTCGCGTTCGAGGCGGTGCTCGAGTCATATGCGCGGCTGCAAGCGGCCTACGACACGATCTTCGTCGAAGGCGCGGGCAGTCCGGCCGAGATCAATCTGCGCGATCGCGACATCGCCAACATGGGTTTTGCGGAAGCGGTCGACTGTCCGGTCGTGCTGGTGGCCGACATCGACCGGGGCGGGGTGTTCGCGCATCTCACGGGGACGCTCGCGTGCCTGTCGGCGAGCGAGCAGGCGCGCGTGCGCGGTTTCATCATCAACCGCTTTCGCGGCGATATCGGACTGCTGAAGCCGGGGCTCGACTGGCTCGAAGCGAAGACCGGCAAGCCGGTGCTCGGCGTGCTCCCGTATCTGCACGGCCTCACGCTCGACGCCGAGGACATGCTGCCGCCCGAGTTGCGCGCGGCGCAGCGCGGCGACGCCACGCGCACGTTGCGGGTCGTCGTGCCGGTGCTGCCGCATATCAGCAATCACACCGATTTCGACGCGCTGCGCGCGCATCCGCAGGTCGATTTTCATTACGTGCGAAGCGGCATGGCGCCGCCGCCCGCCGATCTGATCATTCTGCCGGGTTCGAAGAACGTGCCCGGCGATCTCGCGTTCCTGCGCGCGCAAGGCTGGGACGCGGTGCTCGAGCGGCACTTGCGCTATGGCGGCCGGGTGATCGGCATCTGCGGCGGCATGCAGATGCTGGGGCGCGAGGTGGCGGACCCGCATGGCGTGGAGGGCGCGCCGGGGACGTCGGCGGGGCTGGGCTGGCTCGATTACTCGACGGTGCTGACGCGCGAGAAGACGCTCAAGAATGTTAGCGGCCGCCTGGCGCTGCCTGGTTCGCCGGAAGTCGCGGGCTATGAGATACATATGGGCGAGACGCGCGGTCCTGCGCTCGACTCGCCGGCGCTGCGTCTCGGGCAAGCGGGCGAGTCGCGTCCCGACGGCGCGCTGTCCGTGGATGGCCAGATTCTCGCGACCTACGTGCACGGCCTGTTCGACACGCCGGCCGCGTGCGCGGCGCTCCTGGCGTGGGCCGGACTGAGCGATGCCGAGGCGATCGATTATCCGGCGTTGCGCGAAGCGTCGCTGGATCGGCTGGCCGATACGCTGGCAGAGCACCTGGATCTCGCAAAATTGATGGCGGCGATGGCTTGACGCCGGTTGCGCTTGAAAGGACGCGGCCGCCGATTGCATCACGGCAGGAAAAAATCAAAGCGAAATCGACGGTTTTTCGTGCGTGGTGGTTCGAATAGAGTGGCGGACATCGACCGGCTTGGTCCAAGCCGTCTCCCACCTCTCACGAAGGATCCCGTCATGAACCCGAACCGCTCCGCCGATCTGGCGGCTTTGATCTTGCGCGTCGCCCTCGGCGTGCTGTACCTCGCGCACAGCCTGCAAAAGATTTTTGTGTTCACGCTACCCGGCACCGCGCAGTTCTTCGTCTCGCTCGGCTTGCCGGGATGGCTGGCTTACGTGACGACGTTCGTCGAACTGATCGGCGGGATTGCGCTGTTGCTGGGCGTGCAGGTGCGCTGGGTCGCGCTCGTGCTGCTGCCGTTCATGCTCGGCGCAGTCTCCGCGCATTGGCACAACGGCTGGGGATTCGGCTCGCCGCACGGCGGCTGGGAATATCCGGCGTTCTGGGCGGTGACGCTCGTCGTGCAGTCGTTGCTCGGCAGTGGCGCGTTCGCGATGGGCGGCGTGAAGGCGCCGCGGGCGGTGGTTGCCTGAGGTGCGGCGGGGCGTGCGCGCCGCCGCCTTTAGCCGGCGCCCCTTGAGCCCATCCAAGCAGCATTTCAAAAAGCACGCACCGTCAGGTCGCGTGCTTTTTTGCATCGCAAGCGCGACAGTCGCGTGCCTGCTTCTTCTCCAACCCCTCAATACAACACGATCTGCGTGCAGCGAAACAACGCAATCGTCTTGCCGTTCGCATCGCTCACCGTCGCGTCCCAAACCTGCGTACTGCGGCCGAGGTGCGCGCCTTTCGCCACCGCGCGGATGATGCCCTCTGTGGCCGTGCCGAGGAAGTTGCTTTTCAGCTCGACCGTCGTGAAATTGCGCGCCGTCTCCGGCAGATGCGCGAGGCACGCGTAGCCGCAGGCGGTGTCCGCGAGACCGATCACCGTGGCCGCGTGCAGAAAGCCGTTCGGCGCGAGCAGTTCCTCGCGCACGGTCAATTCCGCGCTCAACATGCCCTGATCCAGCGACAGCACACGCACGCCCAGCAAGCCGGGCAGCTTGCCCTTCTGGCGTTCGTGCAGGCGTTCGACGGTGTATTCCGGACGGAGCTTGCTCATGGCGGTGGCTTCCTCGAAGGATGGATTCGCTGACGGACGACGCCGATTAGCCATTCGGGGGCTTCGGCCTCGCTGCATTTGTCGATATTATCAACGGCTGGATCGGCGCGCGGACTGAAGCCCAGGCAAATCGGCGCATCGGCGCATCGGCGTGGCAGCAGTGCAGCAGGGCAAAATCCGACGCATACAGTTGAAGACACACAGCGGCAAACCGGCTGGCAGCGCCCAGCCTTCTTTCCGGGAGTATTCATGACGGTAATCGTGGTGGCGAATCCGAAGGGCGGCGTGGGCAAAAGCACGCTGTCGACGAATCTGGCCGGCTATTTCGCCGCAAACGGCGAGTGGGTGGCGCTCGCGGATCTGGACAAGCAGCAGTCGGCGCATGCGTGGCTGTCGTTGCGGCCCGACACGTTGCCCGCCATCGAAACGTGGGAAGTCAACCCGGAGACGCCTGCCAGGCCGCCGAAGGGGCTCGAGCACGCGATCGTCGACACGCCCGCCGGCCTGCACGGCAATCGCATGAACGTCGCGCTGGAACTGGCGGACAAGGTGATCGTGCCGCTGCAGCCATCCATGTTCGACATCCTCGCCACGCAGGATTTTCTGGAGCGCTTGGCCAAGGAGAAGGCCGTCAGGAAAGGCGCGATCGAGATCGGCGTGGTCGGCATGCGGGTCGACGCGCGCACGCGCTCCGCGGAGCAATTGCACCGTTTCGTCGAGGGATTGAAGCTGCCGGTGCTCGGCTATTTGCGCGACACGCAGAATTACGTGCAGCTCGCGGCGCACGGCCTGACGCTGTGGGACGTCGCAAAAAGCCGCGTGGAGAAGGATCTGGAGCAGTGGCAACCGATCATCGAGTGGACGAACGGCGCCGCGAGGAAGGGTTGAGCGATTGCGGGGCTGGACGGCGTGGCAATCTTAGGCCGGCCGACGCCGCCCGCAGCTTTCTCAGGTCCAGTTCTGCGTAGGCACGTGGTCGCGGCTGCCCTTGATCTTGTTGTTTTCGTCGACGAACACCAGGTCCGGCTTCCAGCCCGCCTTCAGCTCGGCTTCGTCGACCACGGCGAAGGCCGCGATGATCACCAGATCGCCCAGTTGCGCGCGCCGCGCCGCCGAGCCGTTCAGCGAAATCATGCCGCTGCCGCGCTCGCCCTTGATCGCGTACGTCCAGAAACGCTCGCCGTTATTGATGTTCCAGATGTCGATCCGCTCGTTTTCCACGATATTCGCCGCTTCGAGCAGATCTTCGTCGATCGCGCACGAACCTTCGTAATGCAGCTCGCAATGCGTGACCGCGACGCGGTGAATCTTCGACTTCAGCATGTTGCGTTGCATGGCTAGTCAATCCTTTGACTCGTAGGCGCAGTCCAATCGCCTAAGGCAATTTCAGATTTCGAGGTTGTCGATAAGACGGGTCGACCCAAGCTTGGCGGCCGCCAGCACGACAAGTTCGGCGTTCGCGTCTTGCGGACCCGGCGGCAGCAGATTCGAGCGCTTGCGCACCGCGACGTAATCCGGTTGCCAGCCGCGCGCGCTCAGCGCGGCCATCGCCGCGCGCTCGAGCGCCGCGAAGTCGTGTTCGCCGGCGAGCACCGCATCGCGCACGCGATTGAGCTCGGCCGCCAGCATCGGCGCCTCGGCGCGCTCGGCCGCCTGCAAAAAGCGGTTGCGCGAGCTGAGCGCGAGGCCGTCGGCGTCGCGCACGGTCTCAGCCGCGATGATGTCGGTCGGCAGCGCGAACTGGTGGCACATGCGGCGCACGATCATCAACTGCTGGTAATCCTTCTTGCCGAACACCGCGACGCGCGGCTGCACGCACGACATCAGCTTCATCACGACGGTGCACACGCCCTGGAAAAAGCCCGGCCGGAATTCGCCCTCGAGGATGTCGCCCAGATCGTGCGGCGGATGCACGCGATACTCCTGCGGCTCCGGATACAGATCGCGCTCGGTCGGCGCGAACAGCACGTAGACGTTTTCCTTCTGCAGCTTCTCGATGTCGGCTTCGAGCGTGCGCGGATATTTGTCGAAATCCTCGTTCGGCCCGAACTGCAGACGATTGACGAAGATGCTCGCCACCACCGGATCGCCGTGCTGGCGCGCGAGGCGCATCAGCGACAGATGGCCCTCGTGCAGATTGCCCATGGTGGGCACGAAGGCCGTGCGATTCTGGCCGCGCAACTGGTCGCGCAATTCATGGATCGAGCTGATGACTTTCATGATCGGACAGGGATTCCTCGCGCGGCGCGAGACTGGGTTGACGCAACGGCCTGGCCGGTTGCGCGGCCCGCGGCCTCACTGGTAATGACAGGTTCGAAGCGCGGGATTGTAGTGGATTTGCCGGCGCGACGCACCGAAATGAGGCCTGATCGGCCACTCGAAATGGGGAGGTGCGGCGCCGCGGTTTCCATGCTGGCCCCGCTGGCGAATGGCTTCGCTAACGGCCTGGCGAATGGCCGGCCCAACGGCCGCGCTTCCGCCCGAAAGCGACGCTCAGGCCGGCAAATAGGCGAGGCGCACATAGATCGGTGCGAACGGCTCCGCCTGCGTAATTTCGACGAGCGATTCCCGGCACAGCTCGAGCACCGCGATGAAGTTCACCACCACCACAGGCACGCCCTTGCCGGTATCGAACAGCTCGGCGAACTCCATGAAGCGTGCGCTTTGCAATTGCCGCAGGATCGAGCTCATGTGCTCGCGCACGGACAGTTCCTCGCGCGAAATCTTGTGATGCTGGACGAGCTTCGCGCGCTTGATGACGTCGGCCCACGCGGCGCGCAGGTCTTCGCTGTTCACGTCGGGAAAGCGCGGCGTGATGCTTTGCTCGATGTAGACCTCGGCGCGCAGGAAGTCGCGCCCGAGTTGCGGCAACTGGTCGATGCGCTGCGCGGCGAGCTTCATCTGCTCGTATTCGAGCAGGCGCCGCACGAGTTCGGCGCGGGGGTCTTCGGCTTCCTCGCCGCTGTCCACCTTCTTGACGGGCAGCAGCATGCGCGACTTGATCTCGATCAGCATGGCCGCCATCAGCAGATATTCGGATGCGAGTTCGAGATTGGTCTGGCGCAACTGGTCGACGTAGCCGAGGTATTGCACCGTGACATCCGCCATCGGAATGTCGAGCACGTTGAAGTTCTGCTTGCGGATCAGGTAGAGCAACAGATCCAGCGGTCCCTCGAACGTTTCGAGAAACACCTCGAGCGCGTCCGGCGGGATGTACAGGTCGGTGGGCAGCTTGAAGAGCGGCTCGCCATACAGGCGCGCGAAAGCAATGCCGTCGACGGTGTCCGGCGTCGAATCGGTGGCGGGCGCGGCAAGCGCGGCGTCGGACGAATCCGGCGGCGCGCCGTGTGCCTCGTCGGCGTGACTCATCGGTTGCGCCGGGCGCTTAGAAGTTCTGATAGTACTGGTAAGGCGTCTGTTCGACGCGCGAAGCCTTCTGCTCGGCGCGCTCTTCCAGGTCGATCGGCTGCTTGTCCCACAAGAGCGCCCGGCCGCGGCGCTGCTCGGCTTCCAGCGTGGGCTTCTGCTCCTTGAGCTGATTGAGGAACTGGGTGATGTCCGACTGATACATGGCTCGACGTCCGTGGTTGGGGAAACGGCGGCTTCGCTGGTCTTCGTGCGGATGCCGCATCTATTTCGCAATTTTAGCGCATGCGCCGCGCGCGGTCGAAAAACCCCGTCGACGGCGCACGCATCGTGGCCGATGTTGCGCGCTGCATGCGTGGCTGGAACCGCGCGCCGTATGACGCGTCAAAGGCGGGCGCGTCCGCCTCGCTGGATGCGTCTGCGGCGGGATCGGCAGCGCGTTCGAGCTTGTGTTCGAGGTTGCGTTCGAGCGTGCGTTTAGAGATAGCGCGCTTCCGCCGATGTGGTCAAATAGCGAGCTTCGGCGGCACTGCGCGCCCGAACGAAAAATTCATCAACCATGGCCGGAGGTCCTGCTTGGCGGGGTGTGCGATCGAAAAGCCGCTAGAGCGGCGCGGTGAACGCGGCGCGCGGGGCGCAGCGCAGCGGCGCGCGTTAGCCGGCAACGCGGCGCTGCGGCGCTGGCTGCGCGCGTGGCTTGCCGCCGCCGTGCTGCTGCTGACGCTCGCCGGCGGGCCCGCTTACGCGGCGCGCGCGGCGGCGAGCTACAAGGTCGACGTGGAAGCCTCGCCGCGCTCGCTGCGCAAACTCCTCGAAGAGCATCTGGATATTGCGCGCTTCGCGAAGCGTCCCGACATCAGCGAGGATCAGTTCGAGTTTCTGATCACCGCGACGCCGCAGCAAGTACGCGATCTCGCCGCGACGCAGGGCTATTTCACGCCGATTGTGCGCACCGACGTGCGCACGGTCGACAACGCGAAGCGCGTCACCGTGAGCGTCGATCCAGGCCCGCAAACCACCATCAGTTCGATCTCGCTGTCGTTTCGCGGCCCGGTGCTGACCGAGGACCCGGAGCAGGAAAACACCGCGCGCTTCGCGTTTTCGCTGCACGAAGGCGATCCCTTTTCCCAAGGCGACTGGGACGACGCGAAGAACGCATCGCTAAAGGCCTTGCAGGCACGCCGCTATCTCGGCGCGAAGATTTATCACTCGGAGGCGCGCGTCGATCCGCGCACGCACGAGGCCAAGCTCTCCGTCGCCTATGAAAGCGGGCCGACCTTCACGATGGGCAAGCTCGACGTGTCGGGCACGCGGCGCTATCCGGAGCAGATCGTCGACAACGTCAATCCGATTTCGGTCGGCGATATTTACGACGTCCAACGCATCACCGAATTGCAGCGGCAGTTGCAGAACACGCCGTACTACGCGAGCGTCGCGATCGACGTGGACAGCGACCCGGCCAAGCCGGCCGAAACGCCGCTGCATGTGAAGGTGTCGGAATATCCGTACAACAGTATTCGCGGCGGCGTCGGCTATTCGACCGATAACGGCGCGCTCGTGCAGGGCGCGTACTCGTATCTGAATACGTTCGGCAAGGCGTGGCCGTTCACCATCGACGGCCGGGTCGATCAGGTGCAGCAATACGGCCAGATCCAGCTTGCGATGCCGCCGGGCCCGCGCGCATGGACCAATAGCGTGCTCGCTTCCTACACGACGACAGATGTTTCCGACACGCGCATCTACAGTATCCGCGGCGGTGTGCAGCGCACGCGCACGTCGCAATTCATCGACTACAACTACGCGATCCTGTTCTACCAGGATCGGCTCGATCAGAACGTCGGCCCGCCGACCACGAGCCGCGCGCTGGTGCCGACCTGGTCGTGGACCCGGCGCAATACCGACGACCCGCTGTTTCCGCGCAAAGGCAATCTGATTCACGTCGAGGCCGGTTTCGCGGTGAAGGGCGTGCTGACCGACCAGACGTTTATCCGCGGCTACGCGCGCGGCCAGCAGTACCTGCCGATCGGCAAGCAGGACCTCGTGGTATTTCGCGCGGAACTGGGCGGCGTGTTCACGAGCGGCAGTTCGAGCGGCATTCCGGCCTCGCTGCTGTTTCGCGCGGGCGGCTCGAATTCGGTGCGTGGCTATAGTTACCAGAGCATCGGTAACAACGTTCAGGGTTCCGTGCTGCCGACCAAGTATCTGCTGACGGGGTCGGCGGAATATCAGCACTGGTTCACGCACGACTGGGGCGCGGCCGCGTTCTTCGACGTCGGCACCGCGACCGACACCTGGGGGGAAAGAGTGTTTTATCCGGGCGTGGGCGTCGGCGCGCGCTGGCGCAGCCCGGTCGGTCCCGTCAACGTCGACGTGGCCTACGGCATCCGCAACCGAAGCGTGCGGCCTTATCTGACGCTTGGGATCGCCTTCTGATGGAAACCTCCTTTTACCCGAACCGCGCATGACCACGGACGTTTCCGCCCAACCTCCCGCGCCGCCGCCCGGCAACGAGCCGCCCGGCGCCGCTGGACAACCCGGCGCGCCGCAGCCGCCTGGGAAGCGCCGCGGCGCCGGCCGTCTGCTGCTGAAGACGCTCGGCTGGATGGTCGTGGTGCTGGTGTTGCTGCTCGTTCTGGCGCTGGGTCTCGTGTACGGCGCGCTTACCACCGAGCGCGGCACCGCGTACGCCTGGCAGGCGGCGGTGCGGCTGCTGGGCGGCAAGCTGAGCGGCACGCTCGAAGGCGGCGCGCTGGCCAACGGCGTGCGGCTGCGCGCAGTGCGCTGGCGCGCGCTGGACGGCAGCGGCACCGACATTCAGATCGACCGCGTGTCTGGCCGCTGGGGACTCACGCGCGAACCGTGGCGCTTCACGATCGACTATCTGCATGTCGGCACCATCGACGCGCGCATCGGCGCATCGTCGCCGAGCAGCAATGAACCGCTGAAGCTGCCGCAGGACCTGCGCTTGCCGATGCAACTCGAGATCCGCGATGTGCAAGTCGACAGCCTGCTGCTGCGCCAGGGCACGTCGACGAGCGAGTTTTCGCACTTCGCTTTTCATGGCCGCAGCGACGGACGTCATCACGAGGCCGCGGTCGAGCGCCTGGATACGCCGTTCGGCGGGGTGACGGCGTCGGCGAAACTGGACGGCGTCAAACCGTTTCCGCTGACGGGCGATGTCGGTTACTCGGGCAAGGTCAACGACGAGGCCGTGCAGGTGGGCGGGCATCTGAGCGGGTCGCTGGAGAATGTGCTCGCCGAACTCGACGCAAGCGGGATGAAGCTCGCCGGGCACGCGCAAATTGAAGCGACGCCGTTCGCCGAGGTGCCGCTCAAGCGCGCGACGCTGACGTTCGATCACGTCAATCCGCAGGCGTTCGCGCCGGGCGCGCCGCTCGCGGATCTCGCCGTGAGGGCGGAGTTGCAGCCGGTGGGGGCGGAGGCGGGTGCGAGCAGTGTGAACGGCGCGACCAGCGGAAACGGCGCGACCAGCGGAAAGGCGGCGACCAGCGCGAACGGCGCAAACAGCGCAAACAGCGGAGCGGGCCGTGACGGCGCCGTGCATGCCCCAGGCTCCCCCCATCGCCCGAGCCCCAGCAAAACGCCGAGCCCGTTCGCCGTCGCGGGCCATATCTCGATCGTCAACGCGCGTCCCGGCGCGATCGATCAGAACCTGCTGCCGCTCATCGACGCCAACGCCGACGTGCGCCTCGACGCCGACGCGCAGCGCATCTCGAACCTCGCCGTCCGCCTCGTGAAGAACGCGACGCTCACAGGCGGCGGCGCGCTCACCGGCAAGCGCGGGCAGTTCGATCTGCAAGTCGCCGGCCTCGACCTCAATGCACTCCAGGCGACGGTGCGGCCGACGCAGCTTTCCGGGCCCATCGCCATCCGTCTGAATGACGACATTCAGAGCGTGACGCTCGATCTCGCCGACCCGAAAGCGGCGTTGCGGGCGCAAGGCAAGCTCACGATGGACCCGGCGCGGCTCAGCTTCAACGACGTGCGCATCACGTCGGGCAAGGGCCGCATCGAACTGTCCGGCGCGCTCAAGCACGACGCCAATTCCAGCTACAACCTGAAAGCGCAACTGACCGACTTCGACCCGTTGACGCTGACCTCGCAGATGCCGTCGCGCACGCCGGTCGCCACGTCCGCGGGACCGCAGCGCGCAGCCAAAGGCAAGCGGGCCGCCGAAGCTTCCAGCGAAGCCGGCAGCACCGCGGGCGCAAAAAGCGCGGCTCCGGCCGACAAGGCGGCTGCCGCCGTGAAGAACACCGGCAAGGCCGTCGTCAAAAGCGAGGTCATGCAGCGCAGGACGCCCGCGCCGAAACGCGCCGCGCCGCCCGCGCGCAAGATCGAGGCGAAGGTCAACGGCACCTTGTCCGCGACCGGCGTGCTGGCTCCGGGCTTCACCACCAAGGCCGAATTCAAACTGGGCCCGAGCGTCTACGACGGCCTGCCGCTGACGGGCGGCGGCACGATCCAACTGGCCGGCTCGCGAATCCTGCCGAGCCGCGCGAACCTGTCGGTGGCGGGCAATCAGGTGGAGTTGCAAGGCAGCTTCGGCGCGCGCGGCGACCGCTTGCGTTTTCATATCGACGCGCCCGCGCTCGAGCGCCTCGGCTTCGGCCTCGCCGGACTGATTGCCGCCGACGGCGATCTCACCGGCTCGTTCGACCATCCGAACGTCGTGCTGAACTACAAGGCCGACAGCGTCGTGTTGAGCAGCAACCGCATCGGCCATGCGGAGGGCCACGCCGAGGTGCGCGACGGCGCGAACGGCGCGCTCGTCTTCACAACGGATGCGCGCAACGTGAGCGCCGGCGGCGTCGATCTCGCCACGCTCACCGCGCGCCTGACCGGCACGCGCGCCAATCATTCGCTCGAAGCAGCCGCGACCGGCAAGCTGCAGGATCGGCCGCTCGATCTGACGCTCGCGGCCAACGGCAAGCTCACCGAAGCACGCGACGGCACGCGCTGGGACGGCACCGTGACGCGTCTGCAAAACCGCGGCACGCCCGCGTTGAATCTCGAGTCGCCGCTTGCCGTGAGCGCCGGGCCGCGCCACCTCACGCTCGGCGCGACGCGGCTCACGCTCGAAGGCGCGGTGCTGAGCCTGAAGTCGTTCGCGTTCGATCACGGCCGCGCGCAATCGGCGGGCACGCTGACCGGCATTTCGCTCGCGCGTCTGCAGGACTTGCGGCGCGAGATCACCGGCGCGCCGCCGGCGGTGAGGACCGATCTGATCTTCGACGGCGACTGGGACTTCGCGCTCGGCAGCACCGCAAGCGGCCATATCCAACTGAAGCGCCGCAGCGGCGACGTCACGGTTGAAATCGGCCGCGGGCTGGCATCGCTCGGCATTACCGATATGGCCGCGCGCGCCGAGTTCAGCGGCGGCAATCGTCTGAATGCCACGCTGCACGCGCAGGCGAGCCGCATCGGCGTGATCGACGCGGATGCGCACACCACGCTCGTCGCGCGCGACGGCTTCTTGACCGTCGACGAAGAGAGTGCGCTCAGCGGCAATGTGAGCGCCAACGTGCCGTCGCTGAAAACCACCGGCGGGCTGTTCGGCCCGAGTTATCTGCTCGACGGCCATCTCGCGCTGAAGCTCGCGCTCGGCGGCACGGTGGCCAAGCCCAATCTCACCGGCTCGCTGCTCGGCGACGAGTTGTCCGCCACGCTCGTCGATCAGGGCGTGCAGTTGAAGGACGGCATCGTGCGGATCGCGCTGTCGCACAATCTCGTGGACTTCCAGCAGGTCGAGTTCCACGGCGCGAGCGGCACCTTGCGGGCCACGGGCCGCGTGCGCCTCGACGGCGCGGAGCCGGATCTGACGGCGAGCATCGTCGCCGACAAACTGGAGTTGTTTGCCGCGCCGGACCGCAATCTGTCGCTGACGGGCAGCGCGACCGTCGCGAACGCGGGTGCGCAGGGCGGCATGGCGATCAACGGCAAGTTCGTCGTCGATCACGCGTTGTTCGACATGCCGGAGCAATCGGCGCCCAAGCTAGGCGACGACGTGGTCGTGGTGCGCCCCGACGGTACCGTGGCCGGCGAGCGGCCGCGGCCGGTACCCGGCAGCAACAAGCCGATCGGGCCGTTCGCGCCGCGCGCGAACATCGACATCAGTCTCGGCAACAGCTTCCGCTTTCGCGGGCAAGGCGCGGATCTTGGCCTGACCGGCACCATCACCGCGATGAGCGCGCCGAATCTGCCGCTGCGCGCGGTCGGCAACGTCCGCGTGACGCCGGGCTCGACGTATACCGCGTTCGGCCGCAAGCTCAACATCGAAAACGGCTTCTTCACATTCAACGGACCGGTGGCGAATCCGGGCCTCAACATTCTGGCCATGCGCCGCAATCAGCAGGTCGAGGCGGGCGTGCAGGTGACGGGCACAGTTCAGTTCCCGGTCGCGAAGCTCGTGTCCGAGCCGAACGTGCCGGACAACGAAAAGCTCTCATGGCTGCTGTTCGGCCACGGTACGGACCAGGGCAATAACCTCGGCCAGCAGAGCACGATGACGACGGCGCTCGCGTTGCTCGGCAGCGCGAGCGGCAAGCGGATTGCGCAGACCTTCGGGCTCGACGAGTTTTCGATTGGACACAGCGAAGTGGGGCTCACCGATCCGCAGGTGGTGATGGTGTCGAAGGCGATCAACGAATGGCTCGTGATCGGCTATGAGCAGGGCTTGCAGTCGGCGAGCAACGCGATCAAGGCGACGGTCAATCTGACGCGCTACTGGTCGGTCGCGGCTTATGGCGGCACGTTCGACGGCCTCACGCTGCTCTACACGCGGCGCTACGACCGGATCAAGTGGTGACTTTTTCGCAGGCGTAAAAAAACGGCACGTCTTTTGAGGACGTGCCGTTTTTGTTTGCCGGGCGAAAGCGTGGTGCGGAAAGCCCGCTGCCGGTTTTACTTCACCCGCATGCCCGGCTTCGCGCCGCTGTGCGGCTCGAGCACGTAAAGGCCCGGTTCGGCTTTCTCGTCCGCCGCCGATGCCGCCAGCACCATGCCTTCGGACAAACCGAACTTCATCTTGCGCGGCGCGAGGTTCGCGACCATCACCGTCAGCTTGCCGATCAACTGCTCCGGCTGATACGCGGACTTGATGCCGGAGAACACGTTGCGCGTTTTCTCTTCGCCGACATCCAGCGTGAGTTGCAGCAGTTTGTCCGAGCCTTCCACCACCTTGCAGTCGACGATCTTCGCGACGCGCAGGTCGATCTTCGCGAAGTCGTCGATCGAGATGATGCCTGGCGTTTCGTCGCTCGCCGCAGACGCACCAGCGGCTGCTTTGGCAGCCTTCGACTTTGCCTTCGCGTCCGCGGCGGACCCAGCCGTTTCCGGCGTGGCCTGCAGCGAGTCGCGATTGGCCGCGATCAGCGCTTCGATCTGCTTCGGATCGACGCGCGTCATCAGATGTTTGTACGCGTTGATCGGGCGCGCGGAGCTGAGCGGCACGTTGGCGTCGGCCCACACCAGCGGCTCGATACCGAGAAAGCCTTCGACGGCTTCGGCGAGCTTCGGCAGCACCGGCTTGAGCGCAAGCGACAACAGGCGGAACGCCTCGATGCTCACGCTGCATGTTTCGTGCAGCGCGACGGCGTTGGCCGGGTCTTTCGCCTGGTCCCACGGCTTGGCGGTATCGACGTAGGCGTTCACCGCGTCGGCCAGTTCCATGGTCTGACGCAGCGCGCGGCTGTACTCGCGCGCCTCGTAATGCGCGGCGATTTGCGGGACCGCGGCGCGCAGCGAAGCGAGCAGCGGATGCTGCATCGCGCTGTCCTGCACACGGCCGTCGAAGCGCTTGATCAGGAAGCCCGCGGCGCGGCTCGCGATGTTCACGTACTTGCCGACCAGATCGCTGTTCACGCGCGCCTGGAAGTCGTCGAGGTTCAGGTCGAGGTCTTCCATCGTGCTGTTCAGCTTGGCGGCGAAGTAGTAGCGCAGCCATTCCGGATTCAGCCCCGTGTCGATCACGCTTTGCGCGGTGATGAAGGTGCCGCGCGACTTCGACATCTTCGCGCCGTCGACGGTCAGAAAGCCGTGCGCGAACACGTTGGTCGGCGTGCGGTGGCCCGAAAATTCGAGCATGGCCGGCCAGAACAGCGTGTGGAAATACAGAATGTCTTTGCCGATGAAGTGATACTGCTCGGCCGTCGAACCCTTGCGGACCCACGCGTCGAAGTCGAGCCCGCGCTTTTGCGCGAGATTCTTGAAGCTCGCGTAGTAGCCGACCGGCGCATCGAGCCACACGTAGAAATACTTGCCCGGCGCGCCGGGAATTTCGAAGCCGAAGTAGGGCGCGTCGCGCGAGATGTCCCAGTCGGCGAGCTTGGCTTCGCCGGCGTCGCCGAGCCATTCGCGCATCTTGTTCGTCGCTTCCGGCTGGGCAAGGCCGCCCACCCACGCGCGCAGGAAGTTCTCGCAGCGCGGGTCGGACAGGCGGAAGAAGTAGTGCGTCGACGTCTTGCGGATCGGCGTGGCGCCCGACACCACCGAATACGGATTGACGAGCTCGGTCGGCTGATAAGTCGAGCCGCAGACTTCGCAACTGTCGCCGTACTGGTCTTTCGCGCCGCATTTCGGGCACTCGCCCTTGATGAAGCGGTCGGGCAGGAACATTTCCTTGACCGGGTCGTACGCCTGTTCGATGTCGCGCGCGTCGATCAGGCCCGCCTCCTTCAGCGCGAGGTAGATGTTCTCGCTGAGGACGCGGGTCTCTTCGGAATCGGTCGAATAGTAGTTGTCGAACGAAATGCCGAAGCTGTCGAAGTCGCGCTTGTGCTCCTGCCACACGCGGTCGATCAGTTGCTTCGGCGTTATGCCTTCTTTTTCCGCGCGCAGCATGACCGGCGTGCCGTGCGTGTCGTCGGCGCCCACGTAGTAGACCTCGTGACCGTGCATTCGCAGCGCGCGGACCCAGATGTCCGTCTGGATATATTCGACCAGATGGCCAATATGGATTTGCCCGTTCGCGTAAGGAAGGGCCGACGTGACGAGAATCTGGCGGCGGCCCGACGGCGCGCCTGCGATGAGATCGGTAGCGGGTGCTGACATAAGGATGGTGGGAGCCTGCGGTGGGACGAAAGGTCGATTCTAGCAGGCGGACGCCCACCGGGCGCGGGCTCGCGCGGAGCCGGACGCGGAGCGGGATGCGAAGCCGGAGTCATGCCGCGCTGCACCGGGCGATGCGAAAAGCGAGCGCCCAAAAAAAACCGGGGCGATTAACCCCGGAGCAACAACGACAAGAGGAGAATGGTGACGCGGCGGCTTCGCCAGCCACGTACCGTAAAGACAGACAGCGGATTTTCGCGAGAGTTCGAAATTTTTTTCGTCCTCGTGCGAGATTTCCCGCGATGCATCTTTTACGGCTGGATCATGGCGCGGCGCACGTCGACGCCAGGCGCGCGGGGCCCACCCTGCGGCCGGCCCTCGCCCGCCCATTTCTCCTGCGCTTTCGCGCGCTGTCCTTATTGCGTCGTGTGCTGAGCCGTGGCGCGCAGATAGATTTCCACGCGACGGTTAGCGGCACGGCCGGCTTCGGTGTTGTTGTCGGCGATCGGCTGGTTCTGGCCCATGCCTTCTGCCGACAGGCGTTGCGGCGCGACGCCGCGTTGCGCCAGATAGCCCGTCACGCTTTGCGCGCGGTTGACCGACAGCGTCTGGTTGTACGCCGGCTGGCCGGTGCTGTCCGTGTGGCCGACCACTTGCGCGATCACTTCAGGATTCTGCTGCAGCGTTTGCGTGAGCTGGTCCAGAACCGGCGCGAACGACGGCTTGATCGCGTAGCTGTTCGTGTCGAACGTGACCGAGCTCGGAATGTTCAGCTTGAGCGAGCCGTCCGGCTGCTCGGTGATCTGCGTGCCGGTGCCCTTGGTGGCGCCCGACAGCTTGTTGTGAATGGATTGCCAGTTGTAGCCGGTAATGCCGCCCACCGCAGCGCCGACGCCGGCGCCGATTGCCGCGCCCTTGCCGCCGCCGAAAATCGCGCCCAGCGCCGCGCCGGTGCCGGCGCCCACGCCCGTGCCGACGGCCGTGTTGGTGCCTTGCTGGCTAGCGCAGCCTGCCAGCAAGGAGCCGGCAACCGCGAAAACAGCCAGGCGAGTCATGATTCTTGCATTCATTTTTAAGTCCTCTTGAGTGAAGCGAATGACGCGCATGAAGCGCGCAGGTAAAGCACTCCGCAGCGTTGCGTCTGGATCAAGCCTGGACGGCGAACGCGGCGGGAGCCAAGCAGACTGCTCATCGAGACGGAACCCGGGCGTCAACCCAGGGCCGCTCTTCAGTCCCGGTCCGACAGTGAAGAAGGGTCTTCCGGCAGCGCACGACGCGAGCCACTACAATAAAGCCTGGCGCGCAGCGATGCGGCCCCACGGCCGTCCGCCTGCCCGAAGGGTGCCCGGCAGGCCCGGTTTTCGCAATGCTGCCTAACAATTTCTTGCAAATTCCGGCGCGTGGACGGGACTTCGATTCCGCCGCGCCGCGAGTGTTCCCTCGGAGTGTCAATGAGTATCGATCGGGCTTTGGTCGACGCTGCGCTCGCAGCCGTCGCTGACCCTAACACCGGCCGGCCGTATGCCGCTGCCAGGAACATCAAAAACGTAACCGTGGAGGGTGACACGGTTAGCGTCGCGGTGGTACTCGGCTATCCGGCCATGCGCCAATTCGACGCGATCCGCAAGCAGTTCGACGACGCGCTCAAGGCCGTGCCGGGCGTGGCCGGGACGCGCGTCGAGGTATCGCAGGAAATCGCCGCGCATACGGTGCAGCGCGGCGTGAAACTCTTGCCGAACGTTAAAAACATCGTGGCGGTGGCGTCGGGCAAGGGCGGTGTCGGCAAGAGCACGACCGCGGTCAACCTCGCGCTCGCGCTGGCTAGCGAAGGCGCTTCGGTGGGCATACTCGACGCGGACATCTACGGGCCGTCGCTGCCGTTGATGCTCGGCATCGAGGGGCGCCCGGAATCGCCGGACGAAAAGACCATGAATCCGATGACGGGTCACGGCCTGCAGGCCAACTCCATCGGCTTCCTGATCGAACAGGACAATCCGATGGTCTGGCGCGGCCCGATGGCCACCTCCGCGCTCGAACAGTTGCTGCGGCAGACCAATTGGCGCGATCTTGACTATCTGATCGTCGACATGCCGCCGGGCACCGGCGACATCCAGTTGACGCTCTCGCAACGCGTGCCCGTGACCGGCGCCGTGATCGTCACGACGCCGCAGGACATCGCGCTGCTCGACGCGCGCAAGGGCCTGAAAATGTTCGAGAAAGTGGGCATTCCGATTCTCGGCATCGTCGAGAACATGGCCATGCATATCTGCTCGAATTGCGGCCACGAAGAACATATCTTCGGCGCCGGAGGCGGCGAGCGCATGGGCAAGGAATACGGCGTCGACGTGCTCGGCAGTCTGCCGCTCGACATTGCGATCCGCGAGCAGACCGACTCCGGCCGGCCGACGGTCGTGGCCGATCCGCAAGGGCGCATCGCGGAGATCTATCGCACGATTGCGCGGAAGATGGCGGTGCACATCGCGGAACGGGCGCGCGACATGACCTCGAAGTTTCCGAACATCGTGGTCCAGAACACCTGACGCGCCCGAGCGGCGGCGGGCGCAACGCTCTATTTGCGCCTTCTCTCGCGGTATCATGTCGACTTCACAAGTTCGGCTCGGCGGCCGCAGGGGCGGCCACCAGGCCGGCAAGAGGATCGCATGGGAAAACGAATCGACGGGCAGGCGGTGCATGCGTTCATCGTCCTGACTGCCTGCAGTGTGCTGTTATGCGGCTGCAGCGCGTTCCTGAGACCACAGGAAAAGCGCGCCGACGCGCAGTTGCTGCCCACCGTGGGCAATCAGGCGCGCGGCCTCGTGACGTTCATCGAGCGCTCGGACGGCGTGCAGGTGACCTACAACCTCTCGGGCTTGCCGCCCAATAGCGATCACGCGCTGCAAGTCCACGAGCGCGGCGACTGCAATGCGACCGACGGCTCGAGCGCCGGCCAGATATTTTCGCCGGCCGCCGAACGTCTGAAAGCAGGCGCGCGCGTGGAAGGCGATCTCGGCAACATTCATGCGGATGCGAACGGCGTGGCAACCGGCTTCATCGTCGCGCCGGACGTTTCGCTCGACGGTATCCGTTCGGTCCTGCAACGCGCGGTTCTGCTGCATCGCGATCCCACCGATCCTTATGCGTATCCGCAGCATGGCGCCGGTCCGGCGCTCGCGTGCGGCGCGATCCGGCAATGAACGATCGCATGACGGGCCGCGCGCTTGTCGGCAGTTGCCGCGCGCTTGTCCATTCGCGGCGCCTTGGTGGTCCGCATTCGTGGCCCGCATCCGCGGCAGCATCTTCGTGATCGCGTAAAATAAGCGCCTTTCGTCGCGGCGTCCGGCTGGCGTTATCGTCAACAGGACTCGCGGGCGGCTTCGTCCGGGCGCGCTAGCAGCCTTCCCGCCGTCACGGCAATGCGCGAAACCGGCCGCAAGGCGGCCGGCGCACACCGGGCGGTTATCCGTCACACCTCTGTTATTCACGTCGAGCAGCGTTCACCTATGACCATCAAATCCGACAAGTGGATCCGGCGCATGGCCGAGTCGCACAAAATGATCGAGCCGTTCGTGCCCGATCAGGTTCGCGTCTCCGAAGACGGCCGGAAGATTGTCAGCTACGGCACCTCGAGCTACGGCTACGACATTCGCTGCGCCGACGAATTCAAGATCTTCACGAACATCAACTCGACCATTGTCGATCCGAAGAATTTCGACGAGAAATCGTTCGTGGACTTCAAGGGCGACGTCTGCATCATTCCGCCGAATTCGTTTGCGCTCGCGCGCACGGTCGAGTATTTCCGCATTCCGCGCTCGGTGCTGACCGTGTGCCTCGGCAAGTCGACTTACGCGCGCTGCGGGATCATCGTGAACGTCACGCCGTTCGAGCCGGAATGGGAAGGCCACGTCACACTCGAATTCTCGAATACGACACCTTTGCCTGCGAAAATCTACGCGAACGAAGGCGTCGCCCAGGTGCTGTTTTTCGAAAGCGATGAGATTTGTGAAACGTCGTACGCGGATCGCGGCGGCAAATATCAAGGTCAGCACGGCGTCACGTTGCCGAAGACCTGACGCCGGCAGCGCATCGACCCACCAGGTACACAGGGTGACCGCTGCAATTTATCGAATGCAGCGGTCGTTCTTTTTGGAGAATCGCCCATGAAGTTCCGTTTTCCCGTCGTCATCATCGACGAAGATTTCCGCTCCGAGAACATCTCGGGTTCCGGCATCCGGGCTTTGGCCGAAGCAATCGAGAAAGAAGGCGCGGAAGTGCTCGGGTTGACGAGCTACGGCGATCTGACTTCGTTCGCGCAGCAGTCGAGCCGCGCGTCGTGCTTCATCCTTTCCATCGACGACGACGAGCTGCTGCCGTACGTCGAAAACGTCGTGGTCGAAGGCGAGACGCCGGAACTCGCGGCGGCCATCGTCGCACTGCGCGCGTTCGTGACCGAAGTGCGCCGCCGCAACGCGGACATTCCGATTTTCCTGTACGGCGAGACGCGCACGTCGCGCCATTTGCCGAACGACATCCTGCGCGAACTGCACGGCTTCATCCACATGTTCGAGGACACGCCGGAGTTCGTCGCGCGCCACATCATCCGCGAAGCCAAGGTGTACCTCGATTCGCTCGCGCCGCCGTTCTTCAAGGAACTGGTGCACTACGCGGAAGAAGGCTCGTACTCGTGGCACTGTCCGGGCCATTCGGGCGGCGTCGCGTTTCTGAAGAGCCCGCTTGGGCAGATGTTCCATCAGTTCTTCGGCGAGAACATGCTGCGCGCCGACGTCTGCAATGCGGTCGACGAACTCGGTCAACTGCTCGATCACACGGGCCCGGTTGCGGCATCGGAGCGCAACGCCGCGCGCATTTTCAGCGCGGATCACGTGTTCTTCGTGACCAACGGCACGTCGACGTCGAACAAGATCGTCTGGCACGGCACGGTCGCGCCGGGCGACATCGTGCTGGTGGATCGCAACTGCCACAAGTCGATCCTGCACGCGATCACGATGACCGGCGCGATTCCGGTGTTCCTCACGCCGACGCGCAACAACTTCGGCATCATCGGTCCGATTCCGCGCAGCGAATTCGAGCCGGAAAACATCCGCAAGAAGATCGCGGCGAATCCGTTCGCGCGCGAAGCGCTTGCGAATAATCCGAACCTGAAGCCGCGCATTCTCACCATCACGCAAAGCACGTACGACGGCGTGATCTACAACGTCGAGATGATCAAGGAGATGTTGGGCGAATGGCTCGACACGCTGCATTTCGACGAAGCCTGGCTGCCGCACGCCGAGTTCCACGAGTTCTATCAGGACATGCATGCGATCGGCGCGGGCCGTCCGCGTATCGGCGCGATGATCTACGCGACGCACTCCACGCACAAGCTGCTCGCCGGCATTTCGCAGGCTTCGCAAATCGTCGTGCAGGATTCGAAGAACAGCCGCTTCGACAAGCATCGCTTCAATGAAGCGTATCTGATGCATACGTCGACGAGCCCGCAGTACGCAATCATCGCGTCGTGCGACGTGGCAGCGGCGATGATGGAAGCGCCAGGCGGCACCGCTTTGGTCGAAGAGTCGATTGCCGAGGCGCTCGACTTCCGCCGCGCGATGAGCAAGGTCGACGCCGAGTACGGCGACGACTGGTTCTTCAAGGTGTGGGGCCCCGACCAGTTCGCGGAAGAGGGCATCGGCTCGCGCGAGGACTGGATGCTGCGTCCCGACGATTCGTGGCACGGCTTCGGCCCGCTCGCCGAAGGCTTCAACATGCTCGACCCGATCAAGGCGACCATCGTCACGCCGGGTCTCGACATGAACGGCGATTTCGGCGAGACCGGCATTCCGGCCGCGATCGTCACGAAGTATCTGGCCGAGCACGGCATTATCGTCGAGAAGACCGGCTTGTACTCGTTCTTCATCATGTTCACGATCGGCATCACGAAGGGCCGCTGGAACTCGATGGTGACCGAACTTCAGCAGTTCAAGGACGACTACGACAACAACCAGCCGTTGTGGCGCGTGCTGCCGGACTTCGTCGCATTGCATCCGACGTATGAGCGTGTCGGTTTGCGCGATTTGTGCCAGCAGATTCACAGCGTCTACCGTGCGAACGACATTGCGCGCCTGACCACCGAGATGTACCTGTCGAGCATGGAGCCGGCGATGAAGCCGTCGGACGCATTCGCGAAGCTCGCGCATCGCGAGATCGACCGCGTGCCTATCGACGAACTCGAAGGCCGCGTCACGTCCATTCTGTTGACGCCGTACCCGCCGGGCATTCCGCTGCTGATTCCGGGCGAGCGCTTCAATAAGACCATCGTCAACTATCTGCGCTTCGCGCGCGAATTCAACGAGCGTTTCCCGGGTTTCCACACGGACATCCACGGACTGGTCGGCGAAATGATCAACGGGCGCATCGAATATTTCGTCGATTGCGTGCGCGTCTGACGATGCGATCGACGTTGCTCGCGCGGGCTGTCATCTGTGCGCTGCTGCTTGGCGCCGCGCCGCTCGCGGCGCGCGCCGAAGTCGCCGCCGCCGATCCGATCGACGCGGCCATGCGCACCTGTCTTGCGCGCAGCGACATGTCGTCGACGGCCGGGCAGGTGCAGTGCATGGAGACGGCGCGCATCGGCTGGAAGAGCGCGCTGGATAACGCATGGCAGCAGTTGCAGGGCGAGTCGCCGCAGACGCGCCGCAAGCAGTGGCAGAAGAGTCAGGCGAGCTGGCAGGCCTGGCGCGATGCCGACACGCAACTGCTCGCGGCGGTGTTCGCCACCACGCGCGGCACGATGTATGTGCTTGCCGCCGCCGATATGCAATTGCAGCCGGTGCGCGACCGCGCGCTCGTGCTGCGCAGCGCAACGGCAGATGCGAGCTCAGGTGGGCAACCTAAGGCCGGTCGTTCGCGGAGCGGCCGTGTGCGCGCCTGTGCCGCCGACGCGCGCTGCGAACACGCGATGTTCGACATGAACCGCTACTACCGTCGTCTGCAAGCGAAAATGCCGGCGCGTTCGCGTTCCACGCTGACGCGCGCGCAAAAGGCGTGGACCGCTTATCTGAACGCAAGCACGCCTTTGGTCGACGAGCGGGGCCGCATCGACATCATCGGTGCGCGTGTGGCGACGCTCAAGCGCTTGTCGGAAACGGTCGGCAACGACTAGGCTTCTGCGCGCGCAGAAGCCGCCTCATCGAGACGAGAGCTTCAGGTCAACGCGTAGCTGTCGGCTTGCAGATCGGGCAGCGCGACCGCGGGTTCGCCGCGCAGATCGCGCAGTGCGTCTTCAATGGTGAGCGACATGGTGTGCAGCGCGAGGTCGTTGTCGTCGGTGCCGAACGGCTCTTCGATTTGCGACGCGATCGCTTCGTGCGCCATGAACGTGTACGCGACGAACACCGCGAACACCGGCGTAAAAATGCCGATGCTGTCGACGAGTCCGAACGGCAGCGACGCGCAGAAGAAGTAGACCGTGCGGTGAATCATCACCGAGTAGGCAAACGGCAGCGGCGTGGAGGCAATGCGCTCGCATCCGCCGATCACATCCGACAAGCCATTCAGATTCCGGTCGAACGCGAGTACGGCCATCGGATCGATTGAGCCTTTTTGCGCCTGGCGCTGCACCCATTCGCCGAGAACCAGCATCAATGTCGCCGGTTGGTAGCGCGACGCCATCACGCGTTCGAACAGCGCAGGCGGCAGGCGCGCGGCGAGGTCTTCGCGCGGATCGCTTTTGCGAAGCTGATGCCGCAGCGCATGCGGCAACGCGCCCAATGCCGCGCAAAATTCGGCCGCGTCTTCTTTGGGCAACGGCGTCGTTCGCAAGGTCAGCGCCTGACGAATGAGCGAACGCGCGTCGTTCAGCAGTTGACCCCAGAGCTTGCGCGCTTCCCACCAGCGGTCATAACTGGCGTTGTTGCGAAAGCCGAGAAACACCGCGAGAGCGATGCCGACGAGCGAGAACGGCGCAGTCGTGTTGAGGTTCAGCGAGATGGGCAGCAGATGATCGTGCGCCGCGACCGCAACAATCGAGATCGCGAAAATGAGGAAGAGCCGGGGAAGCAACTGCGGAAGCACCGAGCCGCGCCACGCAAGCAGCATGCGGAACCAATGGAGATGCGGACGGATGATCATCGGTGTGCTGTGCCATGAGCGATGGAGTTTCTATTATCGCTTGTTGTGCGAGCCGCGCGATTGAAGCGCAGGCTCGCACGGGCAATGCTTCAGCAGAAAGCATGAAGGCCACGCCGTAGCGTGGCCTTCATGCAAGCCTCAATCTGCAAACGTCAATCGCGCGCCGATGAAGCCGCGCCGTGACTGAGCCAGTCGAGTACGGCGGTTGCGTCGTCGTCCGCGCCTTGACGCGCTTTCGCCACCGTTTCCGCAACGTCCGCGCTCGGCACCGCGCGACGAATCGCCACGCCGACCGCGAGAATATCGATCATCACCAGATGCAGGATGCGCGAGATCATCGAAAGCTGCGACTCGCGAATCTCGATGTGATCGGTTTCGAGCGCGACGGTAGCGCGCTTGGCCAACGGCGTGTTGCTCGACGTGATCGCGATCACTTTCGCGCCGGCCTGCATCGCGACATCGAGCACGCGCAGCAACTCGGGCGCGCGGCCCGACTTCGACACCGCGACGATCACGTCACCCTTGCCGAGCAACGCAGCGGAAGCCGCCTGCATGTACAGATCGCCGTAAGCAATGGTCGGAATGCCGAAGCGGAAGAACTTGTAGTGCGCGTCCTGCGCGACGATGTTCGAATTGCCGAGGCCATAGAACTCGATACGACGCGCGCCGTTCAACAGATCGATTGCGCGTTCCACCTGCTCGAAGTTCAGATGCTCGCGCAATTGCAGAATCGCCGACACCGTGTTGTCGAGCACCTTCGCGCCGAAGTCAGTCGCGGTATCGCCGAGATGCACCTGGCTATGGCTGACCGGAATCGTGCCGGTCAAGCCGGTGGCGAGCTTCAGCTTGAAATCCGACAGCCCCTGGCAGCCGAGCGAACGGCAGAAGCGGATCACGGTCGGCTGACTCACGTCGGCCTTGCGCGCGATGTCGACGATCGGATCGTTGATGATCGAACGCGGGTGGTTCAACGCGAGATCGGCGACGCGGCGCTCGGCCGGCGTCAACGCGTCGCGCATCTGGCGAATCCGCTCGAATACCGCCGACGAACTGCCGCCCGCGCGATTCGACAACTGTTCGGCGAGAA
Source organism: Paraburkholderia sp. RCC_158 (assembly GCF_041355255.1). NCBI lineage: Bacteria > Pseudomonadati > Pseudomonadota > Betaproteobacteria > Burkholderiales > Burkholderiaceae > Paraburkholderia > Paraburkholderia sp. RCC_158. Next base: position 229,626 of record NZ_JBFUPM010000012.1, read on the forward strand.
TCGCGGACACGCCGAGAAAGGCCGGATATTCGGCGGTGATCACATACGTCGGCACGTTCTGCAAGTACGCCTCGAAGCGGCCCTTCGCCTCGAAGCGCTTGCGAAACGACGAGCGCGCGAAGAAATCGCCGAGCCGCGGCACCACGCCGCCGCCGATGTAAATGCCGCCGAGCGCGCCCAGCGTCACCGCGATATTGCCCGCGAAGGTGCCGAGAATCCCGCAGAACACATCGGCGGATTCGGCGGCGAGCGGCTCGCCTTCGAGCGCGCGCTTGACGATCTCGCGCGTGTCGACGTTGGCCGCCACGCGCTTCTTGTCGCGGCCCGCGAGCGCACGATAAATCACTTCCATGCCGGGGCCCGCGGCCACGCGCTCGAACGACACGTGCGACCACTTCTTGCGCGCGTAGTGCAGCACGATGTCCTCGCGCTCGTCGGCGGGCGCGAAGGTCGCGTGGCCGCCTTCGCTGCCGAGCGCGATCCAGCGGTCGTCGGCGGGAATCAGGCCGGACACGCCCATGCCGGTGCCCGGACCGAGCAGGCCGATCACGCTATTCGGGCGGCGCGTGCCGCCGCCGACCTGCACGCGCTGCGCGTCGGTGAGGCCCGGCAAGGCCATCGCCAGCGCGGTGAAGTCGTTCACGACCAGCAGCGTGTCGAAGCCGAGCGCGCGGCGCGTGGCTTCGATCGAGAAGGTCCAGTCGTGATTCGTCATGCTGACCTGATCGCCGTCGACCGGGTTCGCAATTGCAATGGCCGCATGATTCACGCGGCCGATCTTCATGTCCTTCAGATACTTCTTGATGACCTCGGCAACACCGGGATACTCCGCGCACGGATAGACCTGCACCGAGCCGATTTCGCCCGGCCCGGTTTCGAGCGCGAAGCGCGCGTTCGTGCCGCCGATGTCGGCGAGAAGCCTCGGTCCATCGGCGTGCTGGCCCGCGCCCGGAGCAGCCTTAGTTTGCACACCAGTAGACATCGAGTCTCACTCCCTTGTCGTTCGCCAACTGCGAGATGGCATTTTTTTGTAGCGAAGAGGCGGCGGCGTTCAGCACGTCCATCTTGCGCGGTCCTGCGATCAGCAAAAACAGGTGCTTCACTTCCTTCAGCGCGGAAAGCGACCAGCTCACGCGCGCATGCGGCGCGCTGCCGGGATGCACGGCGACGAAGCGCTCGCGCGTGGTGATCGCGTGATCCCACTCGGGCGCGTCGGCGAAGATCGACGCAGTGTGGCCGTCTTCGCCCATGCCGAGAATCGCGACGTCGGGCGCATTGGCAAAACGCGCGTCGGCGTTCAGCGCGGCGACGTGCGAATGCAGGTCCTGCGATGTGTCGGCGAGCGGCCAGAAGGTCGCGTTCTGCGCGGCGCTTTGCAGCAGCGTCGCGTGCGCGAGCTGCGCGTTGCTCGCGCTGTCCGTCTCGGGCACCCAGCGGTCGTCGACGAGGGTCACGGCGATGCGCGCCCAGTCGAAACTTTGCGTGGATAACGTCTGCAGGAACGGGCGCGGACTGCTGCCGCCCGAAACGGCGAGCAGCGCCGGGCGGGCCGCAGATGTCGTGGTGGACGTACCGGCCGTGGACGCGCCGGCAATACCGGCGTCCGACGTTGCCGCCTGGGCGGCCAGCGATGCATGTAGCGCGTCGCCGACTGCCTTCGCCAACGCGTCGGATTGCGCGCGTTGATCGTCGAAAGCGTGAAGCTCGATCACTTCTCCTCCGTGCTGCTTTTTTGTTAGCGCGGCGACCAGCCGCCGCGAATCAATTCTCTTCTTCGAGCCAGCAGGTGCCGTGCTGCGCGAGCATCGCGCTCGCCGCGGCAGGACCCCATGTGCCCGACGCATACGGCTTCGGCGGTTTGTTCGAAGCCTTCCATTCGTTCAGAATCGGTTCGACCCAGCGCCACGCGGCTTCCTGTTCGTCGCGCCGCACGAAGAGGGCGAGACGCCCGTTGATCACGTCGAGCAGAAGACGTTGATACGCTTCCATCTGCCCTTCGCGGAAGAACTGGTCGAACGCGAGATCGAGGTGAACGCTGGCGAGGTTCATGCCTTCGCCCGGCTGCTTCGCGAGACAGTAAAGACGGATGGTCTCGTTCGGCTGCAAGCGGATCACCAGACGATTCGCGCTCGCGCGCAATGCCGATGCGCCCAATGCCGAATGCGGCACCGAGCGGAAATTCACGACGATTTCCGCGACGCGATCGGCAAGCCGTTTGCCGGTGCGCAGGAAAAACGGCACGCCCGCCCAGCGCCAGTTTTCTATCTCCACCTTCAGCGCGACAAAGGTTTCGGTCGTGCTGTTCTGCTTCACGCCGGGTTCGGTCGCGTAGGCGGGCACGGCGTTGCCGCGGATCACGCCCGAATGATACTGGCCGCGCACCGCAACCTTGCCGATGTCGAGCTGATTGATGGGCTTGAGCGCGCGCAGCACGCGCAGCTTTTCGTCGCGCACCGAGTCGGAATCCATCGAATGCGGCGGCTCCATCGCGACGATCGAAAGCAGTTGCAGCAAATGGTTCTGCACCATGTCGCGCAGCGCGCCGGTATTGTCGTAGAAATCGCCGCGCGCTTCGACACCGAGTTCTTCCGCGATCGTGATCTGGATGCTTTCGACCCATTCGCGACGCCACAGCGGCTCGAACAAAGCATTGCCAAAGCGCAGCGCGAGCAGGTTCTGCACGGGCTCTTTGCCGAGGTAGTGGTCGATACGGTAGATCTGTTCTTCCGCGAAGATTTCGCCGACCGCGTCGTTGATTGCATTCGACGACTTCAGGTCGTAGCCGAGCGGCTTTTCGAGCACGATGCGCGCGTTTTCGTTCAGCCCCACCGACGCGAGCGCGCGGCAGATCGGCACGAACAGCGACGGACCGGTGGCCAGGTAAAACACGCGGATGCCGGGCAAGTCCTTCACCGCATCGCGCAGCAACGTGAAGTCTTCGGGATTGCCCAGGTCGATCTTCACGAACTCGATGCGTTCGAGAAAACTCGCCCATGCCGTTTCGTCGACACCGTTCTTCGATACATGCGGCTTGACGTGCTCGTTGACCCACTGAAGATATTCGCCTCGATCCGCTGCGTGGCGCGCGACCGCGACGATCTTGCCGCTGTCGGCCAGCATGCCGCCCGCACGGTGTGCTTCAAACAGTGCGGGGAGAATCTTGCGCATCGACAGATCGCCGGTTCCGCCGAAGAGAACGAAGGTGAAACTTGAATCGGTTTGCATGAGTCTCCGTCGATGTCCTGGGGCCGCCGCGCCAACCGCTCGCTCCTCGCGAACAGGCGACCGTAGTCCGATAAAATATTTTTTGACACTGAATTGTAGTTTAACTACAATCCAAATCAAGAGGTAGCGCTAATTCGATGAAAAAAGCGTGCGCTGCATGTCAGTTGCACGTTTCGCGAATCGGCCAACGTCCCCTGCATGTTAACGGACATTGCAAACGGACATTGCATTGCCGGCATGGGCCAGCCTCGAGTCTGCCGCGCGACGCGGGCGGGCAAAAATCAAAAGAGGAGACAGTCAGTTGCATCCCGAATCACTCATCTCTTGAGCTTCCAGCGGCCGGACATCGGTCCGCCGGCACATGCCTTAACGCATGCGCCCGACCGTGCTCGATCGCCCAGTGTTTTGCCTGTTTGAACCAACCACAGCACCCTGGCGACATCAGGGGCCATTTGTTTTTTGTTCAGGTGTCTGGAGGAGATAAGCAATGAAATTTCGCGCGATCATGGGCGCTCTGTGCGCCGCGGGTCTGATGTGTGGCGTCTCGGCCGTGCAGGCTGCCGAGTCGGTCGAAGTGTTGCACTGGTGGACTTCGGGCGGCGAATCGAAAGCCGTCGGCGTCCTCAAGGACGACATGACGAAGCAGGGTTACACGTGGAAGGACTTTGCGGTTGCGGGTGGCGCGGGCGCGGCTGCCATGACGGCACTGAAGACGCAGGTGATCTCGGGCAATGCACCGAGCGCCGCGCAGATCAAGGGCCCGCTGATTCAGGACTGGGCTTCGCAAGGCGTGCTGGTGCCGATCGACTCCGTCGCGGGCGACTGGAAGAAGAACCTGCCGCCGGAAATCGACAAGATCATGCACGCGGACGGCCACTATGTCGCGGCGCCGTTCTCGGTGCATCGCGTGAACTGGCTGTACATCAACAAGGCTGCGCTCGACAAGGCAGGCGGCAAGGTGCCGACCACGTGGCCTGAATTCTTCGCGGTGGCCGACAAGATGAAGGCCGCGGGCATCCAGCCGATCGCGATGGGCGGCCAGCCGTGGCAAGACCTGACGCTGTGGGAAGACGTCGTGCTGTCGCAAGGCGCGGACTTCTACAAGAAGGCGCTGGTCGACCTCGACGAAAAGACGCTGACTTCGGACAAGATGGTCGGCGTGTTCGACACGGTCCGCAAGATCCAGGGTTACTTCGACGCGGGCCGCACGGGCCGTGACTGGAACCTGGCAACGGCGATGGTCATCAACGGCAAGGCCGGCATGCAGTTCATGGGCGACTGGGCGAAGGGCGAATTCGCCAACGCCGGCAAGAAGTCGGGCGCGGACTACGTTTGCGCCGCCGTGCCGGGCACCGAAAAGTCGTACACGTTCAACGTCGACTCGTTCGTGTTCTTCCAGCAGAAAGGCCAGAAGGCGGCAACGCCGGGTCAGCTCGCGCTCGCGAAGACGATCATGACGCCGGAGTTCCAGGAGCAGTTCAGCCTGAACAAGGGCTCGATTCCGGTTCGTCTGGGCGTCTCGATGGCGAAGTTCGACGACTGCGCGAAGAAGTCGTACGCGGATGAACAAACGGCGATCAAGTCGGGCGGCTATGTGCCGTCGCTCGCTCACGGCATGGCTCAGCCGGATGCGGCAGCCGGCGCGATCTCCGACGTCGTCACGAAGTTCATGAACTCGCAGCAGGATTCGAAGAGCGCAGTGACCGCGCTCGCGAAGGCAGCGAAGACCAAGTAAGTGAAGTAGCGAAGGGCGCGTCCGTCGAATGTATTAAGCGGGCGCGCCCTTCGCGCCGTTGATCGCGTGAATTCGCGCAATGCGGTGTGCGCTGTTTGCACTGCGCCTCGCATGCACGCGGCTTCACCTGACAGTTTCAGCAGGAGTCGAGTAGTGACTGCTTCTATCAGCGGAAACGGGAAAACGGCTAGCGTCGCCCGCCGCACGTCGCCCATGGCGGCCCTTGCCGATCGCTGGATTCCGAAGCTGGTGCTCGCACCCAGCGTCGTGATCAGCCTGATCTTCGTCTATGGCTTTATCGCCATCACCGGCTATCTGTCGCTGTCCAATTCGCGACTGATGCCTCGTTATGATTTCGTCGGTCTGGACCGTTATCGCGAACTGTTCGATAACGACGTGTTCTGGACCTCGGCTGCGAACCTCGGCTGGTTCGGCATTCCGTTCATCGGCATTTGCATCGGCCTGGGTCTCTTTCTCGCGATCCTGCTCGATCAGCAGATCCGCAACGAAGGCGCATTGCGCGCGGTGTTTCTGTATCCGATGGCGCTGTCGTTTATCGTGACCGGCACGGCGTGGCAATGGATCATGACGCCGAGCATCGGCCTCGAAAAAGTTTTCCACGACTGGGGCTGGACGAGCTTTTCGTTTAGCTGGCTGGGCGACCCGGACAAGGCGATTTTCTGCGTAGTGATCGCGGCGGTATGGCAATCCACCGGCTTCGTGATGGCGCTCTTTCTTGCGGGCCTGCGCGGCGTGGACGGCGAAATCTTCAAGGCCGCGCAGATGGACGGCGCGAATCTGCCCACCATCTATCGCAAGATCGTGATTCCGAGCATGCGTCCGGTGTTCTTCTCGGTGCTGCTGATTCTTTGCCACATCACGATCAAGACCTTCGACCTCGTCGTCGCGTTGACGGCGGGTGGTCCGGGCACGTCGTCGTCGCTGCCGGCTATCTTCATGTACACGTTTTCGTTCAATCGCGGGCAACTCGGCGTCGGCGCGGCATCGTCGATGATGATGCTCGCAACCGTCGTGGCCGTGCTCGTGCCGCTCATGTATCTGGAATCGAGGAGCACCCGCAATGCAGCCTAAGATGACGATCAGCCGTGCCGTCATTTACGCGGCCTTGGTCCTGTTTGCCCTGTACTTCCTGTTTCCGCTGTACGTGATGCTGTCCACGTCGTTCAAGGACATCGACCAGTTGCGCACCGGCAATCTGCTGACGCCGCCTACGCACTGGACCGTCGATCCGTGGATCAAGGCATGGAGCGGCGCGTGTACGGGTGTGCGTTGCGACGGCATGCAGCCGTTCTTCATGAACTCGGTGCGGATGGTAATTCCGGCGGTGCTGATCTCGTCGATCATCGGCGCGTTCAACGGTTATGTGCTCACGCACTGGCGTTTTCGCGGCGCCGATCCGATCTTCACGATGCTGCTGGTCGGCTGCTTCATTCCGTTCCAGGCGATCCTGCTGCCGATGGCGCGCTTCGAAGGCTTTCTCGGCCTGTCGAACACCACGACCGGCCTGGTGGTGGTGCACGTGATCTACGGTATCGCGTTCACGACGATGTTCTTCCGCAACTTCTACGTGAGCATTCCGGCTGAACTCGTGAAGGCGGCGCGTATCGACGGCGCGGGTTTCTTCACGATCTTCACGAAGATTCTGCTGCCCGTGTCGCTGCCGATTTTCATGGTCTGCCTCATCTGGCAATTCACGCAGATCTGGAATGACTTCCTGTTCGGTATCGTGTTCTCCGGCGTCGATTCGATGCCGATCACGGTGGCGCTGAACAACCTCGTGAATACGTCGACGGGCGTGAAGGAATACAACGTCGACATGGCCGGCGCGATCATCGCCGCATTGCCGACCTTGCTCGTCTACATCATCGCCGGACGCTATTTCGTGCGCGGGCTGACGGCCGGCGCGGTGAAGGGCTAACGCCTCGCAAACCATCCGAGCGCGGCGGCGTGTCCCGGCGCATAAACAAGACGTTTTCAAGCAGTACCAGAGACTAGAGGATTCACAGCATGGCAAGCCTTTCCATCCGTGACGTGTACAAGACCTACCCGAACGGGGTGCCGGTTCTGAAGGGTGTCAACATCGACATCGAAGACGGTCAGTTCCTGATTCTGGTCGGCGGCTCGGGCTGCGGTAAGTCGACGCTACTCAATATGATCGCCGGCCTCGAAACGGTGACCAAGGGCGAGATCCAGATCGACGGCAAGACGGTGAACAACCTGTCGCCGAAAGATCGCGATATTGCGATGGTGTTCCAGTCGTACGCGCTGTATCCGTCGATGACGGTGCGCGAGAACATTTCGTTCGGCCTGAATATCCGCAAGGTGCCGAAGCAGGAACAGACGCAGATTGTCGACCGCGTGTCGAACACGCTGCAGATCACGCATCTGCTGGATCGCAAACCGGGTCAACTGTCCGGCGGCCAGCGTCAGCGCGTGGCAATGGGCCGCGCATTGGCGCGCGACCCGGTGATGTTCCTGTTCGACGAACCGCTGTCGAACCTCGACGCCAAGCTGCGTATCGAGATGCGCTCGGAAATCAAGCTGCTGCATCAACGCCTCGGCACGACGATCGTCTACGTGACGCACGATCAGATCGAAGCGATGACGCTCGGCGACCGCATCGCCGTGATGAAAGACGGCATCGTCCAGCAGTTCGGCGCGCCGCAGGAGATTTACGACTCGCCGTCGAACCTGTTCGTGGCCGGCTTCATCGGCGCGCCGCCGATGAACTTCATCCAGGGCAAGCTCGTCGAGCAGGGCGCGGGCGTGGGTCTCGAACTCGATACGGGCATTGCGCGCACGGCGCTGAATCTGCCGTTCGACTCGGCGAAGGTGAAGTCGCACGTGGGCCGCGAAGTGATTCTCGGCTTGCGTCCCGAGCGCATTACCGATGCTCGCGGCGCGCATGGCGATCATGCGAAGCTGCAACAGATCGAAGTGAAGGTCGACGTGATCGAGCCGACCGGGCCGGACACTTTGGTGTTCGCGCAGGTCAACGGCAAGCGCGTGGTGAGCCGCGTGCACCCGGCGTCGAATCCGCAGCCGCTGACGAATACGACGCTGCTGTTCGATACGTCGAAAGCGGTGTTGTTCGATCCGTCGAATGAAGAGCGCATCGCCTGATTTTTTGGTCTGATCGCTTGGCCTTGCCTCATTGAGAAAGCCCCTTGCGTCTCGCGACGCAAGGGGCTTTTCTTTGTGCGCCCAGCATGGGCGCAATCTTGTGGGTGCAAGTCCCATCGTGAGTTGACCACAGCGAACGAAGTGAAGCG